>CALUZV010000003.1 GCA_944325345.1 uncultured Parabacteroides sp. | reverse complement strand
CGCAGCTTAAAGTACATGAACCGATTTTTATGGCTAACGAAAAAAAGAAGGTGCATCGTGCATTACGACACACCCTCCAGAGACGCCGTCTCTAGCGCCATTCCGGTTTGTACAACGCAAGAGATGGCGTCTCTGGCGTCATTCAGGTTTGCACAGCCCAAGAGACGCCGTCTCTGGCACCATTCCGGTTTGTACAACGCAAGAGACGGCGTCTCTGGCATCATTCAAGTTTGCATGGCCCAAGAGACACCGTCTCTTGCGTTGTACAAGTCTGCATGAAAATTTTTCGGGGCCTCGCCAGGAATTGTGCAACCTTGCACGAAAATTTATCCGGCCCTGCAAAGTTTTTCCCCGAGCCGAACCGATTTTCGCCGGATATTGCTACCTTTGCACCCTGTTTTAAAGACAAAAAACTTCTTACAAAATATGAGCGAAATCAATATTACTGAAGAAGAGAGCAAGAAAAGCTTGAATTTCATCGAAGCAGCCGTGGAAAAAGATTTGGCTGAAGGGAAAAACGGAGGACGTGTACAGACGCGCTTCCCGCCCGAGCCGAACGGCTACCTGCACATCGGGCACGCCAAAGCGATTTGCCTGGACTTCGGCATTGCAGAGCAGCATGGGGGCACGTGCAACCTGCGCTTCGACGATACCAATCCGGTGAAAGAAGACATGGAATATGTGGAAGCGATCGAAGAGGACATCAAATGGCTCGGCTTCCATTGGGATAATGTTTATTATGCATCCGACTATTTCCAGCAATTATATGATTTTGCCATCCGGCTTATCAAGGAAGGCAAGGCTTACGTGGACGAGCAAAGCTCTGAAGTGATTGCCCAGCAGAAGGGAACACCGACGCAACCGGGCGTGGAAAGCCCCTACCGCAACCGTCCCGTGGAAGAAAGCCTCGACTTGTTCCAGCGCATGAATGCCGGCGAGTTTGAGGAAGGCCGCATGACGCTTCGCGCCAAAATCGACATGGCGAACAGCAATATGCACTTCCGCGACCCGATTATCTACCGCATCCTGAAGACGCCGCACCACCGGACGGGGACGACGTGGAAAGTATATCCGATGTACGACTTTGCCCACGGGCAGAGCGACTATTTCGAGGGTGTAACGCACTCGCTTTGTACGCTGGAGTTCGTACCGCACCGCCCGCTCTACGATTTGTTCATCGATTGGCTGAAGGAAGGGAAAGACCTCGACGATAACCGGCCGCGCCAGACGGAGTTCAACAAGCTGAACTTGAGCTATACGCTGATGAGCAAGCGTAACCTGCTGACGCTCGTGAAAGAAGGTCTGGTAAACGGGTGGGACGACCCACGGATGCCGACTATCTGCGGATTCCGCCGCAGGGGGTATTCGCCGGAGTCTATCCGCAAATTCATTGATAAGATTGGCTATACGACTTACGATGCGCTCAATGAGTTCGCGCTTTTGGAAAGTGCCGTGCGTGAAGACTTGAATGCGCGTTCGACTCGCGTCTCTGCCGTGCTCGACCCGGTGAAACTTATCATCACCAACTATCCCGAGGGGCAAGTGGAAGAGATGGAAGCTATCAACAATCCGGAAGACCCGACGGCAGGTTCGCACACGATTGAATTCAGCCGCGAGCTTTGGATGGAACGCGAAGACTTCATGGAAGATGCTCCGAAGAAATTTTTCCGCATGACACCGGGACAAGAGGTGCGCCTGAAGAACGCCTATATCGTAAAATGCACTGGCTGCAAGAAGGATGCCGACGGAAACATCACGGAGGTCTATTGCGAATACGACCCGAACACACGGAGCGGTATGCCGGAAAGCAATCGTAAGGTGAAGGGCACGCTCCATTGGGTCAGCTGCGCACACTGTCTGCCCGCTGAAGTTCGTCTTTACGACCGCTTGTGGAATGTCGAAAACCCGCGCGACGAATTGGCTGCGCTGCGGGAAAAGACAGGCTGCTCGGCATTGGAGGCGATGAAGGAGCTGATGAATCCCGATTCGCTGAAGGTTTTGACGAATTGCTACGTCGAGAAGTATCTGGCGGAGCGGAAACCATTAGATTATTTCCAGTTCCAGCGTATTGGCTATTTCAACATGGATCCTGACAGCCGCGACGGGAAGTTAATCTTCAACCGGACTGTCTCGTTGAAAGATACATGGAACAAAATCAAAAATAAGTAATAAACAAACCGACGGAATAGAAAAGAGGGTGCGCCAGAAACATCCTCTTTTCTAATTTCTAAACCCTTAGACCATACATGAAAGAGGAAGAGGCAAGAAAACTGATAGAAGCTTTTTTCGAAGCAGATGCACAAGGAAAAACAATTTATATGGATGCCGACCAGGTGGACGAGGCTTTGGATTGGCTTGAGGACGAGAGGTACCTTGACGATTACTACCGGCTTTTGGAAGTAGGGCTGCGTCTTCATCCGGATTACATACCGTTGCTCGTCCGGAGATGTTTCCAGCTTATTTATGAAGAGAAATACAAAGAAGCCTATGATTTGGCGACATCTTTGGAAAATTCTCGCAACTACGAGGTGTATGCAGTCCAGATAGACAGTCTGTTCTGTTTGGAAGAACCGGAAAAAGCATTGCGACTCTTGGAACAGCGTGTCAAGGAGAATTGCGAAGACTTGGATTTGCTTTTTGCCGATGTTGCCGACTTCCTGATTCAATATAAGATGCTGATGGCTTCGCGGGAAGTCCTGAAACGAGGCTTTGAACTTTTTCCCGACAGTCCGGACTTGAAAGATGAGTTCAACGACTTTATTGCTTTAGCTTGCGAATTGCCGCAGGCGATGCAAATTTGCAAAGACTTGGTTGATGCCCATCCCTATACGAGCGAAGGCTGGTCGATGCTGGGGAAACTGCAAGTGGCAGCCAAAGAATATAATAAGGCACTTGAATCGTTCGACTTCGCAGCACTATGCAGCGGCGATGCGGAAGATCCAGAAATCAAGATGCTGAGAGCTTATTGCCATTATATGAATGACAATCAAGAAGAAGCCATAAAACTCTTTGAGGAACTGCGGGAGATGCCGGAGTTGAGAGAGCGTGTAGTCCCTATCCTTGCCGAGTGCTATCTGCGTTGCCAGAAATATCAAGAGAGCTATACCCTTTTGCGCCAGTTCATCGATCAGGCAACGGATACTATTGAAATATCGGTCTTACTTAACTTCCATACGTGCTGCCTCGCCCTCAAGCATTGGGACGAAGCTGAGTCGATTTTGGAATTGGCCAGCGAGCTCTATTCGACCAATTCCATCGTTCTTCACCGCTTGGTAATTGCAGCCGTAGAGCGAAATGATTTGGAAGATGCGGTTGCTCAGGCAGACCGACTTTTTCAATCCGTCGCAGAAGACAGCTATCACATGGTTATGAGCGAAAATGGGCATGAGGAAGCCAAAGCGCTTTTCTCGCAAGCCATGCATCTCTATAAGGAACGGGATTATGACGGAGCTTTGCTTTGTTTTCGCAAGGCCTACGAGACTTTCCCGGCGATGCGCATCATCGAATTCTTTATGGCTATCACCTATTTGAAAAAGAAAGATATCGAATCTTATCTTAATCATACCCGTTATATTTCGCCGGAAGAAATAGAAACAATCCTCGACAATTGGTTTCTTGAAAAAGGAAATCACCTCAATAACGAACCACAAGCGGAGTTCGAACATCTCTCGCCTTCTGCTTTGGTGAAAGCCTACTTGCGAAATAAAAGCAATCGTAATTGACGGCTTCGGGATTCAAGAATACTGTCGAGACTGGCTTTCTCTTCTATTGAAACGCTCTAAAATAAATTTTCCCTATATTTCCGGGGGAAAAGCAAGCCTGTTTTAAAAGTTTTGGCTACCTTTGGCAGGTTTTCCAAATTCAGGAAAAGTGTTACGGATAAAATAAAAGAAAATATTATGGCAAAATTTCAAGGAGCCGTCGTTGTCAATACCGAGCGATGCAAAGGCTGCAACTTGTGCGTGGTGGCATGTCCCGCCGACGTGTTGGAGCTTCATCCGAGGGAGGTGAACAACAAAGGCTATCATTTTGTGTATATGAAGAATCCCGATAATTGTATCGGATGTGCGAGTTGCGGATTGGTATGCCCCGATGGGTGCTTGACCATTTATAAACAAAAAGTAGGTTAATAATAGCATACGGATATGGCAGAAGAAGTAAAGCTAATGAAAGGGAACGAAGCCATTGCACGCGCGGCAATCCGCTATGGAGCCGACGGTTATTTTGGCTATCCCATCACTCCGCAATCGGAGGTTTTGGAAACGCTGATGGCAGAAATGCCTTGGAAAACGACTGGTATGGTTGTCTTGCAAGCAGAAAGCGAAGTTGCTGCTATCAATATGGTTTATGGAGGCGCAAGTACGGGGAAACGGGTGATGACTTCGTCGTCAAGTCCGGGCGTGAGTCTGAAACAGGAAGGCATCTCCTACCTTGCCGGAGCAGAACTACCGTGTTTGATTGTAAACGTAATGCGCGGAGGTCCCGGTCTGGGTACTATCCAGCCAAGCCAGGCGGACTATTTCCAGACTGTAAAAGGCGGCGGACATGGCGACTATCGGCTGATAGCTCTTGCTCCCTCGTCGGTGCAGGAAATGGCTGATTTTGTCGGTCTGGGTTTCGAGCTTGCGTTTAAATATCGTAATCCGGCGATTATCCTTGCCGACGGTATCATTGGGCAGATGATGGAAAAAGTAATCCTCCCGCCTTTCCACCCACGTCAGACGGAAGAAGAGATTCGGGAACAATGTCCGTGGGCAGCACAAGGGAAACCGGCTTCGCGCGAAAGAAATGTCGTTACCTCGTTGGAGCTCGACCCTGCAAAGATGGAAGAGAACAACATTCGTTTCCAGAAGAAATACAAACTCATCGAAGAAAACGAAGTTCGTTACGAAGAATACCAATGCGAAGATGCCGAGTATTTGCTGGTAGCTTTCGGCTCGTCTGCCCGTATTTGCCAGAAGGTAGTCGAGAACGCACGTGCGGAAGGACTCAAACTCGGATTGTTGCGCCCGATTACGTTGTGGCCTTTCCCGTCGGCAGCGATATCTCGTTATGTCGGCCAGGTTAAGGGCATCTTGTCGGTTGAATTGAACGCTGGGCAAATGGTCGAAGATGTACGTCTTGCTGTCGAATGCAAAGTGAAAGTAGAGCACTTCGGACGTTTGGGCGGCATTGTCTTTACTCCCGACGAAGTCTTGCAGGCGTTGAAAGATAAATTTCTGAGATCATGACGAGAGATAGCAAACTGGATCAAGTACTGACGCTTATCTTCATGCTTTTCGCAATCGCAGCGGTTGTAAGCTATATTTACACCTTTTCATCGAGCGACAAGCGTGCCTTTTTGATTTGTGCGGGCATCGCGATACTCATCCGCATAGCGCAGTACATCCTGAGATTTTTTCATAAATAATAAACGAGGAGATTATGGAACTCAAAGATATTATCAAACCTGAAAATCTGGTGTATGACAAGCCCAGATTGATGAACGACAATCCGATGCACTATTGTCCGGGCTGTAGCCATGGCGTAGTGCATAAATTAATCGCCGAAGTGGTCGAGGAAATGGGAATGGAAGATAAAACCATCGGCATTTCCCCTGTGGGTTGCGCGGTATTTGCTTATAATTATATCGATATTGACTGGATTGAAGCTGCTCACGGACGTGCGCCTGCGATTGCGACAGCTGTAAAACGTCTGAACCCTTCCAAGATGGTATTTACCTATCAGGGCGACGGCGATTTGGCTGCCATCGGAACGGCTGAGACTATCCACGCCGCCAACCGAGGAGAAAACATCGTTATTATCTTTATCAACAATGCCATCTACGGTATGACCGGCGGGCAAATGGCTCCTACGACCTTGGAGGGCATGGTAACATCGACTTGCCCCTACGGACGCGATGTTACCATAAACGGATACCCGTTGAAGATTAGCAACCTCTTAGCCCAGTTGGAAGGAACATGCCTCGTTACGCGCCAGAGCGTGCAAAACCCGGCAGCGGTCCGGAAAGCTAAAAAGGCGTTGCGCTTAGCGTTCGAAAATTCGATGAACAAGAAGGGGACGTCTGTCGTCGAGTTCGTTTCGACTTGTGCTTCCGGCTGGAAAATGTCGCCTGAGAAAGCTAATAAATGGATGGAAGAAAACATGTTCCCCTTCTATCCCCTAGGAGATTTGAAAAATGTATAATTGTAAACGAGCAAGAGTATGAAACACGAGATAATTATTGCCGGTTTCGGTGGGCAGGGTGTCTTATCGATGGGGAAGATTCTCGCCTACTCCGGTTTGATGGAAGGTAAAGAGGTTACATGGATGCCTTCATACGGACCTGAACAGCGCGGCGGTACAGCGAACGTTACCGTCATCTTAAGTGATGAACCTATCAGTTCGCCGATATTAAACGAGTATGATATCGCTATTATTCTGAATCAGCCGTCCATGGACAAGTTTGAAAGTAAGGTAAAACCGGGGGGAATACTGATTTACGACAGCTACGGTATCCATACACCCGTGCTGCGCACCGATATCAACGTCTATAAGATAGATGCTATGGATGCGGCGACCGAAATGCACAATGCAAAAGCCTTCAATATGCTGATTTTGGGTGGTCTCCTCAAGATTGAGCCCATGGTACAGCTCGAAAACGTACTTGCAGGCCTGAAGAAGTCCTTGCCCGAGCGTCATCACGACTTGATACCGATGAATGAGGCTGCAATTAAGCGCGGTATGGAGATTATCGAGCGCGTATAACCTTTTTGCTAAAAGTTTTGAAAGCGGGGCGTTTCATATAGTGGAACGCCCTTTTATTTATATCTTTGCAACCTATGAGATATAGTTTGTTAATATTATTTTTCACTTGCGCCTTCGCAAGTTATCAACCTACGTCTGCGCAGCATGGTGGCGGTGGCAAACGTGGTGGTTTTTCCTTGTCGAACTTGACTTCCGCCCATACAGTGATTCCCGATAGCGTGTTGATGGCCGACAGCACCGACGCAAGTCCCCGGCGACTCAACGCTTACCAACTTACACCCGTGCTGGGAGACTTCTACGAGTCGCCCGTGGACACGCTCCGCCTCAACACGGCGAATTCGACCTTCGTCGAGGCGCGCTCGCTCTCCATTGGGTATTTGGGGAACTTAGGCTCCCCGGCGCAGACCCGCATCTTCCGGGAAAGGGGTGAATCTCGCGACTTCATCTTCGCCGAGCCCTATTCGTCGTACATCATTACCCCTTCGCAGGCTCAATTCTACGAAACGAAGGTCCCTTATACCAACTTGATGTACACCACTGGCGGAGGAAGCCTCACCAAAGAGGAGGAGCTCAAGGGCATCTTGACAATGAACTTCGGCAAACACCTGAACGTCGGCGGCGAGTTCGATTATATCTATGCAAGGGGTTACTACCAGTCGAACAGTTCCAAAATCGTCAATTATCGTGTGTTCGCCAGCTACCAGACGGACCGCTACGAGGCAAAAGCCTATTTCCGCAACTTCAGTGTTACCGGAATGGAGAACGGAGGCCTACAAAACGACTCTGTCCTCACCGACCCCGACCGTTTTTCCGAAGGCCGCCGCGGCATGACGTCCAGAGACTTCCCCGTTCGATACATCAACGTCTCAAACAAGGTCTCCAACGGCCAATTTTACCTCACCCACCGCTACAACCTGGGCTTCTACCGCGATTTGGGACAACTTGACGAGGACGGGAACCCCATCGAAAAATTTATCCCCGTCTCCAGCATCATACATACGGTCGATTACGAGCAATTCAGCCGCCAGTTCAACATGAACAGCTCGTCGGACGTCGAAAATGCCTACTTGGACCGCAACTTGCCCAACGGCGCAGGCAACACGATACCAAACGACTCCACCACCTCATGGTCGCTCAAGAACACTGTGGCTCTGTCGCTCCGCGAAGGGTTTCAAGACTGGGCGAAATTCGGCTTGACAGGCTTCATACGCCTGGAAAAGCGCCGCTTCCGTCTGCCGACGTACGACGTGTCATCAGAAATGCCCAACATTATGAACTATCACAGCCGCACGTACGATGAATTTTCGACTTTCATAGGCGCGCAGCTCTCCAAACGCCGGGGTTCGCTGATTACTTACGACGCGCAGGGTGAATTGTGCATCCTCGGCGACGACATCGGCGAGTTTCGCGCCTCCGCCGTCGCGCAGTCGAAATTTAAGCTCTTCGGTAAGGACGCAACTGTCAAAATCGACGGTTCGATTATGAATTACACCCCTGCGTTCTACCTCCGCCACAATAGGACACGCTACTTCGCCTGGGACAATGCCTTCAGCAACATACAACAGTTCTACGTCGGCGGCGAGGTCTTCCTCGAATCCACGCGGACACGGCTTGCAGCCGGACTGGAGAGCATCCAGAACTATATCTACGCAGGTGCAGCCGGACTTCCGGTCCAAAACAACGGTAACATACAAGTCATCTCCGCGCGTCTCAACCAAGACTTCCGTTATCGGGCACTCGGCTGGGACAATGAGCTTTGCTACCAACTGACGAGCGACTCGCAGGTCCTCCCCTTGCCTTCGCTCAGCGTTTACAGCAACTTGTACGTCGCCTTCAAGCTCGTGAAGGTCCTGACCGTCCAGCTGGGCGTCGATCTGCGGTATTTCACGGCCTACAATGCCCCATACTACGAGCCCGCCACGCAAATGTTCCAAGTCCAAGACGAGGTCAAGGTCGGCAACTACCCGTTGATCAACGCTTACGTGAACTTTCACCTCAAGCAAGCCCGCTTTTTCGTCGAGGCTTACAACCTGGGCTCGCAATTCATAGCTCCGAATTATTTTTCCCTGGCACATTACCCGCTCAACCCCATGATGTTGAAGATGGGCGTGTCAGTCATGTTTAACAACTAATCATTTTCAGCAAAATGGAAGAACTTGAACGTAAGATTTACTACATCACCATGGCAACTTTGATTACCGTAGGTGTACTTTCCTTCTTTTACATCGAAACTTCGCCGTCCCCCTACCGCCCTTGGGACTACAAAGAGATTCGAAAGGACGGTACCATCCGCTTTGTAACCGATTTCAGCATGCCGGGATATTTCATCGACGGCGATTCGACCGTCGGCTTCCAACACGAGCTGATTGTAGCCGTCTGTCAACGCGCCGGACTGAATTATCAGACGGTTGTAGAGACGCATCTCTCCGAATGCTTCCGTTATTTGGAACTCAAGGCCGTCGATGTCGTCGCACGCAACGTCCCTATCACGTCGGACCTCCGCGCGCACTATTTGTTTACTGATCCTATCATGTTGAACCGCCAGGTATTGGTTCAGCGCACCGCAGAAGCCAACAACGGCACCGCGCCCATACGAAATCAGATTGAATTAGGGGGCAAGACGGTGTACATCCCCAAAGAATCGCCCGCGATTATGCGCATGTACCACCTGCAGGAGGAAATCGGCGACACGATAAGGGTATATGAAGACCCGCTTTACAGCGATGAACAGCTCATCATCATGGTTGCGCACGGCGATATCGACTTCGCAGTCTGCGAATACGAAGTTGCAGAGGCGATGATGCCCGCCCTGCCCCAGATAGACATCGCAACCGACATCACATTTACCCAATTTCAGGCGTGGGCCGTCCGCCGCGACTCGCCGGCTCTGCTCGACAGCCTCAATTCCTGGTTTGCAGCGATGCGGGCCGACGGCACGTTCGACAGAATATACAACCGGTATTACCACCCCGAAAAATTGGCGATGCCGACAAGATAACACGTGATTTTAAATGAAAAAAAATTTTTTACGATATGAAATTCGATGAATTACCATTAGGCGACGCGATTTTAGACGGCTTGGACTTCATGAACTTCCGAGAAGCGACGCCGATCCAGGAACAGACCATCCCAATCATCCTCGAAGGACGGGATGTCATCGCTTGCGCGCAAACAGGTACCGGGAAAACCGCTGCCTACGTACTCCCCATCCTCGACAAGCTCTTCTACGACGATTATCCGCAAGATGCAATCAACGCAATCATCATGGCACCCACGCGAGAGCTTGCCCAGCAGATCGATCAACAGATTGAA
The DNA here is from genome assembly GCA_944325345.1 of uncultured Parabacteroides sp. Classification (GTDB taxonomy): domain Bacteria; phylum Bacteroidota; class Bacteroidia; order Bacteroidales; family Tannerellaceae; genus Parabacteroides. The sequence continues at coordinate 165,795 of CALUZV010000003.1, read as the reverse complement.
GGCTTTTCTTACTTTGTCTCCGTCTCGTCAGTCCCCGTTTACGGCGGAACTGACGGCGTGCTCTGGGACCAGCAGAAAAAAGGGCTGCAAATGGGCGCTGACATCGTGATTGCAACCCCCGGACGGTTGATTTCGCATCTCAAGTGCGAGAATATAGACCTTTCGCGCGTGTCATTCTTCGTCCTCGACGAAGCAGATCGTATGCTCGACATGGGTTTCCATGACGACATCATGCAGATATATAAATTCTTGCCGCAGACATGCCAAGTCATCATGTTTTCGGCCACCATGCCGCCAAAAATCAAGTTGCTTGCCCAAAACATATTAAAAAATCCCGCAGAAGTCAAGATTGCCATCTCCCGGCCCCCGGAATCTATCATGCAAACGGCATACGTCTGCTACGAGCCCCAAAAATTGGCCATCATTAAGGACTTGTTCCGCCGCGCCAAGCCTCAGCGCGTCATCATCTTCTCGTCGTCGAAGGCCAAGGTCAAAGATTTGGCTGCGACGCTGCGCCGGTTGAAGTTCAACGTATCGGAAATGCACTCCGACCTTGAGCAGTCGCAGCGCGAAGAGGTAATGCGCGACTTCAAAGCAGGGAAGACCGACATCCTCGTCGCGACCGACGTCGTTGCCAGGGGTATCGACATCAACGACATACGTCTGGTCATCAATTTTGATATTCCGCACGACCCCGAAGACTATGTGCACCGCATCGGCCGCACGGCGCGCGGTACGAATGGCGAAGGTTTGGCGATTACGTTCGTCGGTCCCGATGAGCAGGCCTCTTTTAAGCATATCGAGGACTTCCTCGGCAAGGAAGTATATAAGATTCCGGTGGATCCGAGCTTCGGCGCCGTGCCGACATACGCTCCGCAGCAGCACGAGCATAGGCGCAAGGCGACATCGCCCCATGGAAAGGGAGCGAAGACCGGTGGCAAGGCGACAAACTATCATCGACGCGGGCACCGTGAATCCAAGCGCTGACAAACAGTCTCTGACGGCGGGTCTCAGGACTCGCCGTTTTTTTTGTGCATAAAAAAAGCAGGCCGATGCATCGGCAGACTTACGTCTCCCTTTGCACGCCTGCTTTAGGAAATGAATAATTAATCAGTTGCGCTTGTTAGTTCTTTTTGTAACGACGGGAGTATCGTCCACCTCTTCGTCGTCGATTATCTCGTCGTCGTCAAAGTCCAAGTCTTCTTCGTCGTCCGCATTTCGCCGGTTGACGCGCGCGCGGAAGTCAGAAATTCGTGTGTTCAACCGCTTGAGGAAGCTCGTTGCATCGTCGTTCGGTTCCAGGACGTTGGTCGAGAAGGCCCGGTCGGCGATTTCGGTGTAAATATCGATGATGTCTGCGCGCAACTCCTTGGTTTTGGCGTTTTCGCCCAGTTCCGTCATCGTAGCCTCGCGTTGCGTGGCGATTTCCTCATATTGGTCGTTGTAGCTTTTCATCTGCGCGGCGGGCTCGGCGAGTGCGAGCTTCGTGAAAGATGTAGCAAATTCCGGACGGGTTACGTCGGCGTACAGGCCGTCGATCACACCCGATTTATCATACACGGGCAGTCGGTTCAGGCCGGTGTACATCTTCAACTTCGTCTGCATCTGCAAACCTGCTGTCCGCTCGGCTTCGACGGGCGAGATGCAGGCCGCAGATACACGATTTAGGATATACATGGCACTTTCGCTGCGTAATTTGTCCAATGTCTCGAGTTGGGCAGTCTCCTCGTAGGCGCGACCCTCGCGCGTAAGGTACGACAGGGCTTGGAGCTTTTCGTTTACCCTTTCGATGAGCTCGGACGAGACGTTGATTTTCGACGCGCTCTTGCCGATGTTGCGGATGACCGCTTGCACCTGGGGGCCGTCTTCCTCGCCGTCGTCTTCCTCCTCGTCGTAGGGGATGTCTTCTATCGTTCGCTTGACGAAGGTGTAAAGTTCGCCGTTGCGGAGCCTCGACATCGAGATGGTCTCAATTTGCACGTATGGTACACTCATTAAACCTCCTTTTTTTATGGATTATCAGACTCTTTTCCCTCATTGTTGGGTGATGTCGCAAAGTTACGTTGTGTTTTTGGTCTTTGCAAGTTTTTCCGGGGATTTTTTTCAAAAAAAATGGCCTCCGCAGGCGGGCGGAGTATGAAAATCCGCTTACATCTCTTAATAAACGCTCGTTTGTGTAACATTTTCCGATTTTTTGTAAATAAACGTCCTGCGAAGGGGACTTGCATGCCTGCAAGTCCGTTTCACGGGCTTCGGAGGGGACTTGCGGGGCTGCAAGTCTTAAAAAAAGTGTTGCGGAGAGGATTTTTTCACACGCCGACGGATGGTGCGCGCTGCGGTGAGGGCTTGTAAACGAAAAAGGGGGCGTCGGCAGCCGAACTGAGCAAGATTAATTTTTGCAACCATTAATAAATACTCAACGGCACCGAGCCCCCCATGATCAACTAATGATCATTGGCATTGGTACACACTTTACAAAGAGAAAATACAATTCAGATAACCATACCAGAGACTTGCGTCGCTACGCGCGTCCGGTATCGTGCAGCGAAAGTTAGGCGCGAGCCTGATATACTTCCCAATCTTCCATTGGAGGCCACAGACGATGCGCTGCCCGTCCTCCGTAGCCTGCCAGCCGTGGTTGGACATCAACTTGTCGTATCTTGCGAAGATTTCCCATCGCTTGTCGATGTACCACGAGCCGTAAACCGATGTTCCATAGACGTCGCGCCCCTGCAGGTGGTCATAATTGAACTGCCGTGCATATTCGGCCGCGAGCGAGAAGTGTTCGTTTTTGTATCCGCCGAAAAGCGCCAGGACTTTCGATGTCCGCTCGCCGTCCTCGCCACCTTCGTTGAGCTCGCCATAGACTCGCAACGTAAGTTGGTCGATTGGTCGGTAGGTTACGCCCAGCCCGTACAACAATCCGTTGTTGATTTGCAGCTTCTTGTATCCTTCGCCGTTCGCGAGGATAAAGTCGGCCGACAGGCGGTCGTCGAAATCGTATGCCACGGAGATGCCGAGGTCGGCACTGCTTCCGAAGTCGTATTCATCCTGGAAGGATTTCATCAGATACCGTTTGTCCCAGAAATATTCCTGAACTTTGAACATCGTTGTGGAAATCATGCCTGCGTTTAGCTTCATGCGCCCCAACTTCCACTGGATTTCGGCGTATTTCAGGAAGGCGAAGCGTTGATTGTCCTCTTCTTTGGGGAACTGACCTATGTCGATGGCCCCCCGGAAGGATAAATCGTCCGTTATCGCGTATCTGAAGCCGAGGTAGCAACGTTCGAGGGCGAATCCCCGGTCGTCGCCGGCCTCCGCCAGGCCGCTGTGGAAATTTGTGAAGACTGTCAGTATCGGGTCAAACCGTTGCCAGACGCTTTTGCCCTCTTGCCCCCATGCAGAATGGTAAAAAAGCAAAGCGCCGGCAACGTACAGGGCTGATATGAATCTTTTTCGCATGATTTCCTGTGCTTGTTTCCGCAAATGTAGGAAAAAAAATCGGAGGTGATGTTACGTTTCGATGAAAATTATCAAAAAATTTTTTCGGAGAGGCAAAAAAACGCCGGAATCCATCGGGAACTATGGTCATTGTTATCCAGTCTGAGTTTTTCTCCCGATTTCATCCGGCGAAGCTAAGGTTTAGGCCGGGTTAGTGTGTATCTTTTATGCGATTGCCGGTATGGCTTGTCCGATGAGGATAACCACGAGCAACGCTAATATGGCGTAAAGCTCCGGGAAGACGGCCATGACCATCGTTGCCCCAAAGACGTTGTGCCCAGCCCCGATTCCGGCGATTCCGTTCGCACACACCTGTGCTTGTCGTATCGCGCTGAAGAATCCGACGAATCCGAGGACGAGACCGGCCCCGAAAACTGCGACGGCGGCCAGGAACGAGATGGATTCCACCAAAAAACCTTGCATCATGAAGTAACCGACGAAGCCGTATAGCCCCTGCGACGATGGAAGGGCACTCAACGCGATGTAAGTACCCAATGCATCCGGGTTTTTCTTCATTGCACCGATGACTGCGTTTCCTGCAATCGTAACTCCATAACTGCTACCGATGAAAGTCATGCCTGTCATGATAGCGATACCTAAATAAGCTAAGAAAATAGGTTCCATAATGAATTTGTATTAATTTGTTGTTGTGTTAATAATAAAAATCAGTTGTTTGAATGTTGTTTGAGGGGTGCATACTGTTTCCCTCCGCCTTCGAATTCGGAATTCTTGTAGTATTCGACGAAAATCAGACGCAGAGGGTGTACCAGCGAGCTGATAGTACACAACCCGAAGTTAATCGCATGACCTGCAAGCAGGATGAGGGCCATCACCACGATGCGGAGGACGATATTCATGCCGTCGGTCATCGTAATCGCCAGCGTATTGAAGACGCCGCCCAGGATTGACCCCGTGAGGCCGATCGCGAACAACCTGATGTACGACAACGTGTCTCCCAAGAGGCCCGAAGCCATGTTGTAGGTGTTCCAGAGGCCAGTGCCGAAGTTCAGGAACGGGTTTTTGCCCGGCGAGTTGTAGAAAAAGGCGATCAATAGCCCAACGGCAGCTATCCCGAAGCAAATGTTTGCCATCAGAGGAGGTATGCTGACGTTCAACACCGGAAGCCCGAGCGCAAGAGCCAGCGCGAGGATGACGAACACCCAGGCGAAGGGCGCGATGCTGTACTTGAAGCCCTTCTGCATCTTGGTTTTGTATGCAGCTACGGCCTTGCCGAAGATAATCTGCACTAAACCGATGATGATTGAGAAGGTCATCAGGTTATCGCTGCTGACGAAGTATGATTTTACCCGTTCGAAGGCCGGCACGCTGGCTAAAGCGACGCCGAAGAACGACCCGGTGCACGTCCCGACGATAACTGCGGCCAAACCCAGCCACTGGAAGAGCGACAGGTAGTCTTTGTACTCCGCAGACATCTTTCTTTTAAGGTACGCGCACGCGATGATGATCAACAAACCGTACCCGCCGTCGCCAAAGCACAGTCCGAAGAACAACATAAAGAAGGGCGCAAAGAGCGGCGTGGGATCGAGCTCTGAATAATTGGGCAAGGAGAACATCTTCGTGATAGGTTCATACAACCGCGAGAACTTGTCGTTGCGCAACTGGATGGGAACGTTGTCGTCCGGCGCGATGTCGAGCTTCAGGTAGTAAAAACCGTCGGCGTCGAGCGACTTTTCGAGCTGCGGGCTGTCTTTTTCGGGCAGCCAACCCTCGACGAGCATCAGCCGGTCGTCGGCAACGTGCTCGGTTTGCACGTAGGCGTTCTTCAAGTCGTATTTGTCCTGCAACAGGCGGTCGAGGGCGTCGAGCGTGTGGACGTCAGCGGCCTCGCGAGCCAGTCGGTCGTCGATGGCGCGGATGTCCGCGAGGGTTTTCGCGTGGATGTCGCGCAGCTCCGGCGCGTCGTGCTCCGGCATACGGGCCCGTTCGGCGTCGATGTCTATCCGCGTGCCGATTTTGGTAACCGTAACGAAGTAGGACACCGACTGAAAGTTGTTTACGAGGAAAGCGTTGTAATCAACCCCCCATTGCGGCTCGAAGCGGGCCGTCGGGCAGGTGAAGAACGATACTTCGTAACCCGCTTTCAGCAAGTTGCGGATGTTCGGATAGGTAAAATCGCCCCAGACCGAGAGGTAGTCGAGGTCCTTCTCCTCGGCAGCGGACTTCGCGAGCAACTTGGCCTTCTGCTCCTGCAGAGCTTCGAGCGAAGCGAGCCAGCGGAGGCCCTCCTCCTCGGTAATGCGGCGCGCAGGATTCAGCTGTACCGGCGCAGACGCGTTCTTGTTGATGTTGGCGAGGAAGCGCATCATGACGTTGATGCGTTTTCGCTCGGCCATGATAGTCTGCAGGGCGGCATCTTCTATGGCAGGGCGGATTTCGCGGATATGCACGACGCCGAGTTGTCGGATTCGCTCGAGGAAGTCCGCGTAGTCCTTGTGGAATACCATAAAAGCATATTTGTTCATCGTAAGAATCATAGCAATGCCTCCTCTTCAATTGATTTTACTAATCTTTTCTGTTGATTAGCCCGCATGATCTTCTGCGAAGACTTGGAGAGGCTCTCCTCGTCCTCCATGAAGCGCTTCACTTTGCGTATGGCATCCTTATAGCCCGGAATTTGGACCTTTTCAAATAAGTTTACCTTCTGCGTTGTCTTTTTGCGGGCATGTTCCAATAACTCCAACTTCATCAGAGAGAATTCAGCTTCGATTCCTGTATGGGCGAGCTTCTTCAGGAGCTCAATCCCGTCCGTAAACCATGCAGGGGAGCTGAACAAGCTGTATTTTTGGATGGAAAACTGGACTTGGTCGAGAACAGGAACTATCACGCCGGCGATTTTACGCGTCGAGAGGGATACATCACGTACCTGAATCAAATCAGGGGTGAATTCGTTCCAGAGGGCGACCATGTTTCGATAGCTTTGGATCTCTTGTTCGAGTTGAAGTTCCAATCGATTCACCTCGTCCTTCGTCTGCTTGACCTCAAGTCGCAAAGCACTCTCTTTGCTCTTGATAGTCGGCAGTGAACGTTCCCGCATACGGAGTTGTTTCTCCAGTTGCTGGAGCGAGGTCTTATTATATTGAAACTTTATAGCCATTTGTAGAGATACGAATTATTAAAAATGAAAAACAGAGCTAAGCCTTCCAGTACTTTTCGACCAAATTCTGTTTAATATTGACTTCTGCAGGCTTGAAATACTTCGAAAACAAGCTCCAGGTAACGTCGAGCATCTCGGTAGTGTCGAGATTCACGTCGATTGCCAACAATTTGGATGAATAGTCCTTGGCGAAGGCCAAAGTACGGTTGTCGTAGTCGGTCAAGTCGAAGCCGTTCTCCAATTTTGTCTTGGCGTTGGCAGCATCGGCGTAAAGACGGACTGCGGCGTTCATAACTTGCGGGTGATCTTCGCGCGTTTTCTTGCCGGTAACAAGTTGCTTCAGGCGGGAGAGGCTTCGGAACGGATCGACGATGACCTTGCCGACGTCGCTGTCTCGCCTCAGATAAAGCTGACCTTCCGTAATGTAACCGGTGTTGTCCGGCACGGCATGAGTGATATCCCCACCCGACAAAGTGGTTACCGCAATGATCGTGATAGAACCTCCATCGGGGAACTGGACCGCTTTCTCGTAAATCTTGGCCAAATCCGAGTAGAGAGAGCCCGGCATCGAGTCTTTAGAAGGTATCTGATCCATACGATTGGACACAATCGCCAGCGCATCGGCATAATTCGTCATGTCAGTGAGCAAAACCAAGACTTTTTCATGCTTTTCAACGGCGAAATACTCCGCCGCACAAAGCGCCATGTCCGGGATGAGGATCCGCTCGACAGATGGGTCCTCGGTTGTGTTGATGAAGCTGACGATACGGTCTAAAGCACCTGCGTTACTGAACGTGTTCTTGAAAAACAGGTAATCGTCGTTCGTCATTCCCATTCCGCCGAGGATAATCTTGTCAGATTGAGCGCGCATGGCCACAAGCGCCATGACTTGGTTGAATGGTTGGTCGGGATCGGCGAAGAACGGGATCTTTTGGCCCGTTACCAGCGTATTATTTAAGTCGATGCCTGCGATACCGGTAGCAATCAGCTCCGAAGGCTGTTTGCGTCGGACCGGGTTCACGGATGGGCCGCCGATTTCGACTTCGCGGCCTTCAGGTACCGGTCCGCCGTCGATAGGTTCACCGTACGCGTTGAAGAAGCGTCCTGCAAGTTGATCGCCTACCTTCAGCGACGGCGATTTACCCATAAACACGACTTCGGCATTAGTCCGAATGCCTTCAGTGCCCGAAAACACCTGAAGAGTAACCTCATCACCGATGATTTTTACCACCTGAGCCAGTTTTCCGTCCACTGAAGCCAGCTCGTCGTAGCCAACACCCGAAGCCTTGAGCGAGCAGGTCGCTTTGGTTATCTGAGTGATTTTTGTGTATATTTTCTGAAATGCTTTCATATAAAAACGTTCGTTTAATTCATCATTCTTTCAGACAAAAGCTTATTCAAGTCCGCGTCGAAGCGTTTGAACTGGTCGCTCATGTATTCGGAGTAGTTCATTTGCTTGAATAAGTTGATCATGTTCTTAAAATAGTCCATAACTTCGAGGAACGTGTCGAATTTGAAGTTCGCGCGGCAGATATCGACCACTCGTTTCAGCATGAATTCTTGTCGCTCCAAGGGGGTAACCGCATCGATGGCGTCAAATGCGTCTTGTTGCAAAATGACGAAGTCGATCAGCTCCGATTTCCAGAAAATAACGTGGTAATCGACAGGAACGCCGTCATCACCTAATATATTTATCTGTTCGGAGATCTCTTTGCCGCGCAACATGCGTGTCTTTATCTCGTTTACCATGTCTATCCAGTCTGCGGAGATATGTTCACGGATGTAATCCTGGAATTCCGGGTACTCAAGATACTTTGAATAACTTTCGATGGGGTTTACAGCCGGGTAACGTTTGCGGTCCGCGCGTTCTTGCTCCAATGCATAGAAACAACGGGCTACCTTCTTCGTATTTTCGGTAACGGGCTCCTTCAAGTTACCTCCTGCGGGCGACACCGTACCGATGAAGGTTACCGAACCCGTAGCCCCGTTCTTCAGATGGACGAAGCCGGCACGCGCGTAGAAGTTTGCGATAATCGCAGACAAGTCCATCGGGAACGCGTCCGGTCCGGGAAGCTCTTCCAAGCGGTTGGACATCTCACGCAACGCCTGCGCCCAGCGAGAGGTAGAATCCGCCATCAACAATACCTTCAAACCCATACCACGATAATATTCCGCGATGGTCATAGCCGTGTACACAGAAGCCTCGCGAGCTGCAACCGGCATGTTGGACGTATTCGCGATAATAATCGTACGCTCCATCAGCTTGCGCCCCGTATGCGGGTCGATTAGTTCGGGGAACTCGGTGAAAACCTCCACCACTTCGTTCGCACGCTCACCGCAGGCAGCGATAATCACGATATCCGCCTCAGCTTGCTTGGAAATAGCGTGCTGGAGCACCGTCTTTCCCGTACCGAACGGACCCGGGATAAAGCCTGTACCACCCTCCACTATCGGATTTACGGTGTCAATCGTGCGGACACCCGTCTCCAGCAGTTTGAAAGGACGAGGCTTCTCGGTATAACAGGTAATCGCCTTTTTGACGGGCCATTTCTGTACCATCGTAACCTTTTCCTCGGTTCCGTCAGCAGCTGTCAATACCGCCATAGCCTCGTGAACGGTATAAGCCCCCGCCGGAGCGACCGACTTCACGGTATAAGAACCATTCCAAGTAAACGGAACCATAATCTTGTGCGGCTGGTTGTTTTCGTCCACTTCGCCCAACCAATCGCCGGCTGTTACCGTATCCCCGGGCTTTGCCAAAGGCTTAAAGTCCCATTTCTTTTCCTCATCCAACGGATAAGTATATTCCCCACGATGCAAGAATACACCTTCCATCTTATCCAAGTCATTCTGCAAACCATCATATTTGCGCGACAACATACCCGGTCCCAGCGTTACTTCAAGCATGTGTCCTTGAAATTCCGCCTGGTCCCCTACTCGCATTCCGCGTGTACTTTCGAATACCTGAACATAGGCATCTTTACCAATCACCTTAATAACCTCCGCCATCAGTTTCACGCCTCCGACGGAAATATAACAGATCTCATTTTGAGAAACCGGTCCGTCAACCTCGACAGTTACAAGGTTCGACACGATTCCTTTCACGGTCCCTTTTGTAGCCATGTTTGCCATTATTTATTACTACTCTTTTTAAACTCTTCCAATGCATTGATACTACCTTTCTTCATTGCACCGACAATCTGGCGGAAGGTCTGTTCGCCCGTAGTCTTGTCGAGCAAAACCCAACGCTCAATCATCTCCAACTTCAATAAATAAGCGAAGACACTCTCTATGTCGAATGTTTTAAAGAAGGTATTATCGTCTAACCATTTCCATTTCAGCGAATCCACTTTCTTCTCGCGAAGCAGCAAGTCCTGCTCCTCGGCAATCCGTTGCAAGTCCGGCAGGTATTCTATCGAATCCGTCAGACCGAAATCCCGGGCGTTCGAGGTCCGGATACTTTCCGCCACTTCGTTGTCTCCCACAATATAATCGTTCTTATCCAGATTATATTTGCGGCAAGTAATCGCTGTCAATACATTATTAATATTCAAATTCAATTCAAACCAATCCGCTACGAATCGGTTTCCACACTTCATCGCATACGCATAATAAAGCGCTGCCAACCGGTCTTCCCAAGCTACTTTGGAAACGGTTTCTTTCTGCTCTCCGGCTTCTTCGGCCAGATAAGCAGCTAAGAACGTCTTGAAGTAAACGGGAATATTCTTGCCCGAAGGAAGTTTCTCTTCATTTTTCAAAGCCCTGTATAACTCGCCTATTTCTTCGTATGAGATGCTTCCCCTTTCGTCCGGTTGGGAATTGGGATTCTTCAAGTAAGCCAACAAATTGAGGTTGTCGTATTTCCGGTAAAACAAATCAACCAGCTTCTTATCCTTTGCCGATAAAATGCCAGCTAACTCCGTCCGGAAATCCGCCACTGAATAGGTCAGCTTGCTATCGTCCAACGCGATATTGGGGAGTCCTGCTATTAAACAATAATACTTGCTCATCTTGCGGGTTAAAACAATGCTTCAATCAACTGCGGGCGTAAAAATTCTTTGAAATACTCGATGAATTCCTCTTCGCCGAAAGATACTTTATACGAACCATCGCTCGGCATAATCGAAAACGAGGCTTTCTTGCCATTTACCTGCTCGATCTTCACTCCTTTGTCGAGTAACGCTTTAGCATTAGCGACAAAATACTGGCGAAGTTTTTCGGCGCTCTCCGTCTGGATGGTCAGCCCCTCGTTGCCTTGCCAGTTCTTGACTAAGTCCACAATCACTTTTTGCATAAACGTCGAGTCGGTGAGTGCAGCCTTTACGTTCGAGCGCGCGATTTCCCCTGTAATCAGGTTCGTGATTTCGCTTTTCAGCGCTTCGACTGATTGAGCTGCAAACAATTTCAACTCCGCTTCCGTGTTTTTCTTCAATTCGGCAGCCTGCTTTTCAGCCGCAGCAACGATTTGCTTAGCTTCGGCCTCAGCGTCAGCCAGCAGCTTGGCTTTTTGGCTTTCTGCATCAGCAATCAGGCGGGCGGCCTCTTCATTTCCTTTCTCTACACCTTCTTTGTAGATTTTGTCGGTCAGTTCCTGAATCTTTGTGTCCATTTCTATATTATTTTAAAGTTGCTTTATCAAAAGGTTTGCCCCAAAGTTAGTGTTTTCTCTGATTCGCACCTCGAAATTATATAAAATATTAATAAAATCCGCGCATTTTCCCGATACTTTCTTACTTTTGCTGTTATTAAACATAAAATTTAATCTTCAACCCAAAATGTACACTATCGAACAAGCAAACTTGGAAGACCGGGATACCATCCGGGAAATTGCTTCCCGGACGTGGGAGCCCACCTATCGGAACATCTTGTCGAAAGCACAAATCGACTATATGTTCGAAATGATGTATTCGCTTGAAAATCTAAGAAAACAGATGGTCGAGCAGCATCACCAGTTCTTTATTATCCGGGCCGACGGCCGCCCCGTCGCTTATCTTTCCATCGAACCCAAAAGCGGGAACCGCTTTAATTTCCAGAAGATTTATTCCCTCCCGGAGATGCACGGCAAGGGCGTCGGACGCTTCATCATCGAGCAAGGCGTCGCTTACCTGAAGGCGCACTACCCTACGCCCTTCGTAGTCGAACTGTACGTAAACCGCTACAATCCTGCGGTCGGCTTCTACCAGCACATGGGACTGAAAATCGCCGATACACGCGATCACGACATCGGGAATGGCTTTTTCATGAACGATTATATTATGGAGATGGAAGTAAACGCCTGATTTGACTTCGAATAATTGTCTTTGCGAGCTTGCTTAGTCATAAAAACATGGTAGATACTCCGTTGCAAGGTCGCAATGGGGTAAATAGGCGAAAGATTTGACTTTGCGAGCTCGATTTATCAAACAATCTTCCTTGATACGCCATTGCAACCTCGAAATGGCGTAAAATATCTTTCGATACCCCTTTGCGAGGTTGCAATGGGATATAACTATAATATTTACCCCATTGCAAGGTAGCAAAAGGGTAAATACATTGAAAATTTGACTTTTCTACCCTGCTTAATCAAAAAATCTTTTTCGATACCCCTTTGCAAGATAGAAATGGGGTAAAATAAATGTTTTTATCCCATTGCGAGGTAGCAAAGGAGTAAAAACATTTACGACGACATTCTCTTCGAGTTTTTCCCGCTTTATATTAATTTTGTTCCCCAAACAATTAAAAAATACATAAATGGAAAAGTTAAATTACAAACGCTTGGAGTCCCTCGACGTTTTGCGAGGCTTCGACTTGTTCTGTCTGGTAGGCTTGGAAAGCGTGATGCATGCCGTGGGACGCGCGACGGATGCGGAGTGGATGCAACCTGTAATGTGGTGCTTTTCGCACGTCGAATGGGAAGGGTTCTCGTCGTGGGACTTAGTCATGCCGTTGTTCCTCTTCATGGCTGGCGTATCGATGCCTTTCGCCTTGAGTCGTTACCGCCAAATGGCAGACCCAAGGGCTGTTTACCGCCGCATTGCCAAACGTGTCTTGCTGCTGTGGATATTCGGCATGATGTGCCAGGGGAATCTGCTCGGCTTGGATCCCGACCGCATTTACTTGTATTCAAACACCCTGCAATCAATCGCCATGGGATACCTGATAGCCGCTTTGCTCTTCTTGCATACAAAAATCAAGACGCAAGCGGGAGTCGCCGTAGTCTTATTGCTGGCCTACTGGGGAGCTATGGCGTGGATTCGCATAGACGGCTATGGCGGAGGCAATTATACGCCCGACGGCAATCTGGCGGAATGGATAGACCGCGCGGTATTGGGCCGATTCCGCGACGGCGCCACGGTACAGGACGGCATCGTGGTCTTTGCCGAAAGCTACCGCTATACGTGGATACTCAGCAGTTTGAACTTCGGCGTAACGGTACTGACGGGATTATTTGCCGGCCACATCCTGAAAAACAAGGAGTGGGCCTCGAGACGGAAAGTAAAGGCGTTGCTGACGATTGGCGCGGCCATGGTTATCGTCGGTTGGGCATGGGACTTCACGCTACCGGTCATCAAGAAGATATGGACTAGCTCGATGGTTCTGGTAAGCAGCGGATACTGTTTCTTGCTGATGGGACTTTTCTATTACCTGATAGACCACAAAGGATGGTGGAAGCGGACGACTTGGCTACGCGTCTATGGCATGAATTCCATCGTAGCCTACATGCTGGCCATGTGCGTCAGTTTCCGCAGCATCGGGCAGTCGCTCTTCTTCGGATTGGAACAATACTTGGGCAGTTATTACGGCGTATGGATAGAACTATGCAACGCACTCGTGATATACCTTATATTATGGATGATGTACAAGCGGCAGATATTCCTGAAAGTATAAATCGTGCCGGGCAGATCTGAAAAGAGAAAGGCTGACAGCCAAGTTTCATCTCGGTCGTCAGCCTTTCTCACAACATTTTAAATCTATCAATTATTTGCCCTGCTTGTCTTCGATTGCAGCCTGCGCCGCAGTAATTATATCATATAAATCAAAAATATACGTTTTTATGTACAACAATCTCCAAACTTTGCACTTGCATTATATTCTTATTATTGGCACAAATATAGGTATTATTCCCGGGAATAGGGGCTTGGATGAGATAGAATATTCCATGTAAGAACCTATTCCCGTTCCTTCTATACATTATATAATATATAGGGTTATTCCTCTTCCTTATACCCCGCCGTAATCCTCAGCAGTTCCACCGCACTGTTGGCGTTCTTCGCCTCTTCAAACTTGATAGCCGATATCTTCGGCATGACGAACTCGGCGGCGCGGAGGTAGATGTTGCACCTGTCGCGGTCGCTGAGTTTCCGGAATGATGCCTGGAACGCTTCGAAGTTCTCCAGCATGAAGTTGCGGAGGTTGTCCTTCATCTCCGTATTCTTGTTGCGGACGCCTTTCGCCCGTCCGCCCATTTTCTCGTGTCCTTTCTGAAATCCTGCCATGTTTTTCTTACAGTTTAAAATAAACGTCCTTTACTTGTGTTTTCCGCGCCTCGTCGATGATGTTATCACGGTCCGTCGCCACGGCCTGCTGGTACAAGGGCAGCCGGTCTGGAGCCGTCATGCGGTACCATGCGGCGAGGATGCTGTCGGCCATGTAGCGGTGGATATACGTTGAGAGCGTACGCGCGTCGCCCCGCCAGCCCGGTTCCATCACGAGGCTGAATAGCCATTCGCGGTCGTCGCCCGTCTCGTCGGTTACGGCGCGGCTTGCCATCCCCGGACGGTAGGCACGCAGTATCCCGGCGATGTCCGCCGCCGCGTTGTCCGCCTGGCGCAGCATCCAGTCCGCCGTTTCCTCCGAGGTTTCAAGGGCGGCACGCCCTTTGCCCGTCGCCCCGGATACGCTGCCGACGGCCCACGTCTCGAAGTCCACGTCGTATTCCAACTCGCTCCTCAGGATGCGGATGGTTATCTCGAAGCCCCGGCAATCCACCCGGGGACAGGGCTTCCACCTTGCTTTCCCTCCTACTATACGTCTCATAAAATACTATGTCCTAATGTCGTTAAAATTTCGTTCCACGTTTTGTCAGAAACGCCCAATGTTTTTCAGAAAACGCCCAGCGTTTTTTGGCAAAACGTGGGACGTTTTTTCACTCTACTTCTACGGATATCTCGTCAGCATCCCGCTTCGGCTTCCGCTTGAACTTCCTCGGCATATCCCGCTTATAGGCCGCCTCCTCCACCGACGCGGCTATCACTGCCAGTTCGTCGCCGAAAGACCGTGCCCTGTCGGGGAAATAGATGAGGCACCACTTCCAGACAACGTACCAGACCACATAGCGGTGCATAAGGTCAGCCAGTTCCGGCGCGGCCTTCGCCCTGTTGCTCTCCTTCAAGGGGAAAAGCCACTCTTCGCGGTCGGTATCAAGCACGTCGTCCGCTGAGGTAGCCTCACTATCCTCCAATCGTTCCGACAAGAGGACGCGGAGCGCGGCAACGGCCTCCGAAGTCTTGCGACGCGTGAAGTTTACATCCGCCTCGCTGTCGTCCGACTGTGCCTCGGCACGGTGCACACCCTCGTCTTTCCAAGCCTCGGCCAAGCGCCAGGTCCATTGGTCGATGTCGTGCTTTAGGTATTTCCAGTATAACGTAATATCCATAGGTCAAGCCGTTTTAAGCGTTGGGGGATTCTTCCGATACAAGTTCGCCTCCGCCATCGCCGCGCTCCCTTCCCAGAGCGAGCGGTACATCTCGACCCGCGCCGGCTTGCGGTCGGCGAGCCACTGCATCATCGCGTAGGCAGCAAGGGCCTCGGAGACGTTGCGGTCCAGCTCGCGGTTCACGTTCCAGCGCGTCTCCTCGGTGCGGAGCGTCCAGGTGAAGCCCTCCTCGGTGTATTCCGAAGCCGAGACCATCCGCGCCACACGCTCCTCGATACGCCGCGCCGCCTCCTCCAGATAACCGAGGAGCAACGGCTCGTCCTGCTCCGTGAGCTTGACGCGGAGGAAGAGGCTCTCGCCGCTGTCGCCCGTATAGTCGCGCCCCTCGAAGCTCGCCAGCATCTTGCAGCGCGAAATGACGGCGGAATATGTAAACTCGTAAACCATTGAAAGCTTTTTGAGGGCAAAGGTAAGAGGGAGAATGGTTGGGGTTTGATAGAATGGTAGGAATCTGACCCAGAAAATACCGGAGAAATGTTCCCGATATGGAACTATTTTATAACTTTGCGGCATAATTTAAAAGATATGGACAAACAACTATTCCGATTAGTGTTGATGGAAGAGGCAAGAAACTTCATCAAGTCCCTTCCCGAGGAAGCAAGGGAAAAAATCTATTACAATATCGGAAAGGTCAAAAGTGGTATCCGGGACGTTGAGCTATTCAAAAAGCTGGAGAACTCCGAAATATGGGAGTTCCGAACCCTATATAACAAGATAAGCTACCGGTTGTTCGCCTTTTGGGACAAAGACCTGGAGACTTTAGTAGTAGCCACGCACGGGATAATCAAAAAGACACAGAAAACGCCCTCCAAGGAGATAGCCAAAGCCGAGGAGATAAGGCAATTATATTTTGAGGCTAAAAAGAAAGAATGATATGGAACAAGTAGGAAATTTCAAACTCTACTCCTTGGAGGAGGCTATGGACGAGGACTTAGGAAAAGTTGGTACTCCGAAAAGGGACGCTTTCGAGGCCAAACTCGAAGAAGAACTCCGCGCCTATCACATCGGGGAAGCCATACGGCAGGCCCGCAAGGAAAAGAACCTGACGCAAGAGCAGCTGGGGCAGCTGATGGGAGTGCAAAGGGCACAAATCTCCAAGATAGAAAGCGGGAAGAACCTCAATTTCTCCACGATAGCACGGGCTTTCAAGGCGATGGGGATTCCGGCTAATCTGGCGTTTGGGAAGGTGTCGTTGGCGCTTTGGTGAGACTTTTGGCAATGTATCCATAAAAATAGTCATTCTGTGGGGAGGGGTATGGTTATACTTGCCATGGAAGCTACAACCTCGACTCATTCCCCTCGAACCCGTCCCCTATCCTTCCACCTTCCTCTTTCCTGACTACCACCGGTAGCGGCATCTCGTCCGATATCAGCGAACCTATCATGTCGGTCATCAGGATGTCGTCGTGCTTGCCCCGGCCGGGGATGTTGCCGTAGCTCCCGTCGGGACGCTGCTCATAGATGGCTGCCTCGGCGTAAAGACGCTCGTCGGGGTCGATGAACTGGTCGTCCTCGAAGGCGACGAGGAAGTTGTCCACCATGTCCTGCTTCGTTTTCTTGTTCGTCTGGAAACCTATCTTGCGGAGGATGCCGTTCTTGATGTCCTCGGGGTCGGTCGCGGGGCGCATGTAGAGGTTCGGGTAGATGTCCTCCACCTTCTTCAGGATACCCCGGATATGGTCGCCCTGCTCGACGAACTCCGAGGCTTCGGCCTTCTTCTTGTCGAAGGTGTTGCTCTCGAAGGCCAGGAGCGCGTCCTTGTAGTAGCGGGCTATCTTCACCGCCTTGTATGCCAGGAAGTCGTAGCGGATATGTCCGTGCCAGCGGGCCACCACCTCCGGCTTTCCCCCGGCGAAGCGGAGCGGCCAGCGGTCGATGACGGTGATGCACGACGGGTCGCTGTCGCGGCTTCGCCCGCCGACGTCCACCACGACAAGGTATTCGTTGGCTGTTCGGAGGTCGTTCGGACGTTTCCAGATACGGAGGCCGCCGTTCGGGTCTGCGGGGAAAGAGAAGCGGCCGGTCTTCTCGGACTGGACGATTTCGCCTATGAACTCCGGCGTGGCCACATATTTCTCGCGCATTGTATCGACGACATAGATATTGAATACCAAGTGCCCGGAGTATTTGAAGCACTCGATATCGTCCGAGGGGGCTTCGGAAGCCATAGATGCGTGGTCATGGTGCGCCGCCCGCTTCTGCTTGTACCATTTGATATGTTCCAGTGTCGCCCCTTTTTCCCAAAGGGAATAGAGGTACGCACCCGGCTCGCTGTTGTCGTTCGGGGCGGCCATCTGCTCGCGGTTCTTCAATAGCTCCACGAGGAAGAGCCGCTTTTCCTTCTTATCCTTGAAGGGCAGCATGTCCGTTTCGATAAGGAAGAAAGGAATGAACAGGGCGCGGGATGACGACGTACCCTTCTTCGCCATCTGGTATTCGTTGTAGAAATAACCCTCCGCACCGTTCGCCGAGGATTCCGAGACCTCTATCGTCAGCGGCTTTTCCATGATATTGGCATCAATATTGGTGATGACCTGCTCGGCGGACTTGCCCGGCGTGGTGCGCCAATAGGCACATTCCGAGTAGTGGGCCATCGCGTAGTCCATGCCTCGGGTGCTCTCGAAGTTCTCGTAGGAGGCGACGGTTATCACGTTGTCGCGGACGATGCTCCCCTGCGCATCGGTGATGATGCTGTCGGAAGAGGAATGCTCGTAGGGCGAGAAGCGCAGGCCGGACACGCTGAAGATGAAGGAAGGCATGTTCTCCAGCACCTTCTTATACATCGCCTTGATACGTTTGGCCGTGTCCTTCGTCTGGGCCACGATGACCGAATACCAACCCTCCTTGACGAAGAGTTGTATCCAAGCCATATAGAGTTGCACCAAGGTAGAGCCGCCCCACTGTCGGGCCTTCAGGAGTATGATGCGGATAGGCTTCCCCTCCAGACGCAAGTCCTCCATGATGGAGAGAAGGAGTAGCTGGGAATAGCGGAGCTTGAAAGGCATCATCTCGCCTGTTTCCTTGGACTTCACCGTGAAGCAGGTGTAGAAGGCAAACGACGGGTCGCGGGAGCAGCGGGCGAAGAAGAGTTGGTTGATGACATCCTCCTCCGTAACCTGTTCCGAGCCTTTGAGCCGGCTGTTGAACGATTCCACGAACCCTGCCACGCTTCCTTCGCGGATTACGGCTTGGTAGAGGCCGTTGTTATACACTTCGTCCGTCAGCCACTGCGTGCGGATGGGGTAATCGTCGATGACGACCTTGTTCGTGTGGTTGAATATTCCCTTACCGCTCAACTGGTCGTGCGTGCCGAACAACCTATTTAGCCTCCGCTCGTCCTCCGCGAGCATCTCTTCTATTTCGGGCGTGAATGCCACGGTCTTGTATGATTCCATATACCATATATTATGTACGCGATGAAAAACGACAGCAGATGTATCCGCCAGTTGTAGAAAGGCACGAAGGCGAGCACGACATTCGCCAGCACAATCCGCCAGGGCTTCAGCCGGAAGGCATGGTACCGCCGGGCATAGCACGCCATGACGAAGCCCGACAGCCCCAGCGTCGGCACCGGGAGCGAGGCAAAGGGCACGAACGACGCCGCCACGCTTGCCGCATATCCAATAATGCAGGTCTTCACCCTCGGTTTGAATTGGAACAGGGCCATGAGGTTTAGCGCAAGATGGAATATGTTGGCGTGGCAGAAGCCGTAGAACAGATGCTCCCATACGCCGCTTCCCGCCGTATAAGCGAAGCGTGCTCCCGAAAGCTGGAAGCCCAGACAGAGCAGGGCGACCGCTATCGACGGCACGAACGGACTAATATTTCCCTTCATACCGCTTCTCCCTGTTTATTTTCGAGATGATGGCCAGCGCACGGGAATGGGAAAGGTAGAACTCCGGCGCCTCCTGGAAGACGGCGAACGAGGTGATGAAGTAGGTCGAGCAGCCCCGGAACTCCCGTTTCGCCTCCAGCTTCTTGTAGCGTTCATAGATGTCGTGGATCATCTTGTCCCTGATTATCCGGCCGCCTTCCTTCTTCAGCCCCTTCTTAATCCGGAGAATCCCCCGGTAAGCCTGGAAGATGGAGATGTAAAAGCGCGAAGCCGGGCTGTGGCGGGCCATGTCGATGGCCTCCTGGTGCGACCGTGTCTCCTTCGAGCGGAGCGCCTCACGGTACCTCCTGTACAATTCCCTGTCCCTCTCAGGGATGAAATCCACTACATTATGCATAAGAACGCTTGTTATTATGATGGTTATAGTGCAAAGGTAGGAAATAGATTGGGAGGTTTGGTAAAGATTTCGGGGAAGGGCGAAAGGTTTTGATTAAAGTAGCAAAAGGGATGGCGGTAAGGCGTTAGAAACAAGAGGATAAAAAGGGTGCACCCTTTTTGGAAAAAGCATGTACGCTTTTCGGAAAAAGGGTGCATCCTTTTTCTCTATCTCAACTTTCCATCCCTCCTCCTCTCGAACACAACCCTTGTCCCCGACAGTGTATCCACGTCGGCAAGCCAGGTGAAATAGACGAAACGGTAGAACTTGAAGCTGCGCTGACGGAGCGACGGCAGGCGGTACCACTGCTCGCGGTCGTTGCTGGCGAAGACGGCAATGCGTATCTTGGAGGCAGTCGTCGTGCGCTGGCCGAGGGTGCGGAGGTCGCAGAGCATCTTCAGGGCGAAGGGGTCGCCGAGGGTCAGGGCGCGGGTGATGGCGATGCCTTTCCTTATCTCATCGGAGGTGTAGCGTTCCATCGCATAGAGGGCAGTGCCTATCTGGACGACGGTCGTCGGGTAATCGGCCACGGTCGCCACTACGCTGTCGCCCACGAAGGTGGAGTATTCGCCCGACTGGAGGGAATAGACGTAGTGCTTCGTCCCTTCCGAAGGGTAGATATGGACGAGGGCATTGGCGTAGTCGTAGGCCATGCGGCAAGTGCGGAGGGTGTCGGCAAAGAGTTCGGTGTCGGGGACGAAGAGGGACGAGAAGTCGGGACTGACGTTGTAATCCGTCTCATCAGTGTTCCGTCCTTCCATCTGCGCGGAGAGCAGGGAGACTTCCGAACCGGAGATGAGCTTCAGCCCGCCTTCGGTGGTGAAGATAATGGCGGCATCGAGCTGCGTGATGGCCTCCGGGTTGTTGCATACGTCGCGGCTGACGGGCTGGACAGAGGAATACAGCCCCGTGTCCGAGATTTCCAACGCCCAGATGCCGTCGGTCGAGAAGGCGTATAGTGGGAATTGCCCGAACTGTCCCTGCGAGAGGGCTTTCGTGGTGGAGCGGATTCCCATGATTTCGCCCGTGCCGACGGTATTGATGCCGCCGAGTGGGAAGTAGAACGGGTTGTTCACCTCGGAGGTATATATCTTGTTGGGCATATCGACGGTGCGGTCCTGCGTGGCAGAGGTCGGCGACTTGGACGTGTAGCTCAGCTCGTCGAAGGAAGAGAAGTAATAAGCCCCGTTCAAGAGGGGATGCGGCGCGAGGGCGACGGTGGCGACCGTCCCGGCCGTCTGGTTCACCACCTCCATCTTGTAGGCGTTTGTGTTTGGATAGAACAGGTAATAGGCATGGGCATCGATAGCCGAAACATCCGAGGCGACCACTATCTCCTTATCCCCCTCGCGGATGAACGTCCTGACGGAGTAGTCCGCCGTCGCGACGTTGCTGTTGTTTGAGGAGAAACAAATCATCGAACTGAGCGGATAGCCGTTGAAGAGGACACGGCGGATGTTCGCCAGGTTGAGCCGCGAGTTGTAGGTATAGCCGTAGGTCGGGCGTAGTTCGTCGAGCGTCTGGTAGCCGGTGGCGTCGTCGAGTCGTTCGCGGTTGTTCAGGCTGTCAAGAACGAAGTTGTCCATCACAAGGTCGCGGCGAGTGTTGGGGTTGCTCTGGGTACAGGCATCCTCGTAACTGATGCTGGCAATCTTGTAGAACTGGGAGTTCTGGAGGTTCATGTCGGTGATTTCTTTTTTGGGGAGGATGAAGCGGCCATTGGAGAATTTCTGTCCATCCACTTCTATTTCTTCGCTCTCTATATACAGGTTCGCCATTTCATAAAAGGTATATTTTTTATATCCCGGATTGTCGTCCAACTTAAATATGCCAAAGTCCGGATAACTTTCCGTGTCTATTACTTCCAACCCGGTTATCTCTCCATTATAATCAAACGTATATATAGGTTCTGAAATAAAGATGTCGATGCTTTTCACAATATCAGTCCAGTTCCTTGCCGAAGAATCCAAACCGTCTATGGAATAATCTATGCCGCAAAGGACTGCCGCTATGCAAGTGTCATAGCCAAAGTAGGCATCTTCAAAACTTGCTATAACAGGTTTCGGCTTATAAACAGCAAAAGGAGTTATCCCTGAAGAAGGTATCATCAAGATGGGCGCGGAAAGCATAGTTGTCGTCCCGTCGTATAGCCTGTATGCGTATCGGATAAAGAAAGGATAAAGGAATCGGTTCTTTTCTGTGGATTCCTCCCGTATGAATTTTGAAACCATGCCCATCAAGGCAGTGTTCGCATATTCAAGATTGTTCTCCGACAGTTCCAAAGGGTTGCTGGGGTCTCTCACATAATTCTTCTCCGGCATATCCAATTCCACCCAGTCCGTCTTCACAAACTCCCCTTTCAACCCGAACGCCAGCACCGGAAACGGCGGCTTCGTCCCGATATACTTGTAGTCGTCCGCCGCCACGTCCCAAAGGTAGTAGAACATGCCCCGCTCGGTAAGGCAGATGAGCGTGTTGCCCACGTTCTGTATGCTCAGGAGGTCGGCGTATGTCCCTTCGAGTTCGCTCGTCGCACCCGCCCCGTCGGTATAGCAAAGGGCATTGGTGGAGGTGATATATAAATAATGTACAAAGGAAGTGGTGCGGTGGACGAAGACCAAGCGCGCACCGCTCGGGAGGGTTATGCCCAACGCCTTGGGTGGTTGGATATTGACCAATTCCCCATTCCGGGGGATAAGATTGACGCATTCGGAAAGCTCCCCTTCGCTACCGATGGAAGGGGAACGCCGGATGCCGTAAGATAAAGAGATGTCCTGCTGTTCCATGCGCTTTTTTCTCGCGAAGCTACGTGGAATCCGGACAGGATATTGACACTTTGGTTTTTATTCGCCCGTGGCCCACGAGGTGGAGACCTCCACCGGCTCGTCGCTCCACGTTATCCGGGGAAGGAAC
Source organism: uncultured Parabacteroides sp. (assembly GCA_944325345.1). Lineage (GTDB taxonomy): Bacteria > Bacteroidota > Bacteroidia > Bacteroidales > Tannerellaceae > Parabacteroides. The sequence continues at coordinate 143,300 of CALUZV010000003.1, read as the reverse complement.
CCCTCGAACATGAGCGTCGAAGAGACAGGAATCATCAGCCCCGAATCTTCGTCCTCGGTGGTACCGGTCGCCGCCTTCGCCTGAGGTTTCATCCAGACTCCTTGCGCGCCGACAGACTTCCGCTCCGGCTTCTTGGTAAACAGGTAAGCCGCCCCGTTCTCATCGACGGCATAATACAATGTTGTTGCCATAACTTATTCGTTTTGATTTAGGTATTCTTCTTTTAATTTCTCCATCGCCCTTTCCCACTTCTTCGCCACCCTCTCGCAGCGAATCTTGAGGGCAAAGTCCCTCTTCTGTCGGTAGTAGAGGAGGGCTTGTCGGTATTCTTGTTCTGTCATAATGTTTTTGGGTAAATAAAAAGCCCGGCTGCCGGGGAAAGGGCGGTCGGGCGGGATAAAAAGAAAACCTCCCGATGCATTGTCTTGATAAAATGCTCGGGGAGTCTATAGCAATCAAAGGATAGTATTTGGCGTATCCTTTAGGAATTTCATTCGTCGAATTATTGGATTATATTATACGTTTCCACATAGTCGTTCAGATATTTTCGTATTCGTTCTATCTGAGCCTTACTAATATGAACAAATAGCATAGTTTCTTTTAACTTTTTAACCCCATAAGCATCCATTATCCGGCCAAATGAGTTTGTCATAAACATTGTAGGAATAGAATCTACATCTTTCATGTCAATCTTCAACTTCTCATTTGCACAAATGGCTTGCTCAATTACCTGGAAAAAAGCAGTTCCTGCTTCTGGGTAAGTCTTTTCTTTTAATATGTCATTCAATACCACCTGCATATTATAACCTCCTTATAAAAAAGTATATTCATCGTTTATTTCTGATTTTTCAAAGCTGGATATAGGCAAATCCATATAAATCAATGTGCCCTTCATCTCAAAATCTAAAGAATACGGTCTAACTCCATTCATATTACAGAGAAGCAATGCCCTATTGCTTACAATCCGCAAAGCTGATTTCTTGTCTGTAATTGCAGATAGGATGTTATCCAAGCCAAAGCCAGCGTTATGTTCATTGCTTTTTGCGGTAACACCCTTCTTTATAGACATCTGCAGGGCTTCCATATCATCCCCTATCTTGGGATACGCCTTTCTTAATGTAGAAGCTATGCCTTCTCCAAAATCACAGATGGCTATATGGATAATGTCATCTTGCTCATCGTAATGTATATAAGAAAATGCCACTCCATCTGCTTTTGCGTGATCGAATACATTAAAGTACAATTCTGCAAGACATGTCTTTAACATCAAGAAGTCCGTATCTGGGAACTTGGAGCTAAAATATCTATGTACGCTTTCTTCGTATTCTTCGGATCTGCCGTTTATAACTCGCCAAAGATTCAAACGGGACGCATCCGGGGAATCTATGTGGGCGATATTCTCGACCCTCCAATATGCTGTCAAGCTCATATCTCTATAAACAAACTCCCTTAACTCTTCGTTTTGTATATCCAGATATATCAAATATCCCTTCCTTTTTATGAAGTCGATAAAACAAGAAAGAGTTACTATGTGAAACGGGGCAAAGTTCGTCTTAGTAACTTTTGGGCCAATTATTATCTTTACACAATCATAAGAATATAACGCTTTTACTAAAGCATTACGCCAATGGCATATACTTTTAACCCATTCCAATTTATCGGAAACTGGGAGCATAAATGTTTTTCTAATCTTATAATTTGCCATATTCTGTTTATATTACAGCACAAACATACTAATTCTTCTTTATTCTTAGGACAAATCTGCTAATATTTTTTGGGGAGTTATCCCCTCTCACATTATCGCTTTCCTAAATTCTTTCTTGCTCGTCATCTTCCTCACCGCCCCATCAAACGCCTTCATCACCTCCCCGCTCTCGGTCAGGTCTATGCCTTGGAGCGTCGGGAAGAGGGCGGCATCGAGGCGCGACATGTCGTCCTTGAGGCGTTCCATGTAGAGGAAATCGAGATGGGGTGAGGGGACGCCGACGAGCCGGGCGGTCTCCTCGCGGAAGTGCTCGACGATGACCTTGTTCGCCGCCGAGAGCATCCCGACGACGACTATCTTCGAGAGCAGCGAGTTCAGCTCTCCCGTAAGGTCGTGGTGCAATAGCTGCTGCGAGACGCTGAAGCAAAGGATGTCGAGCGAGGGCTTCAAGAGGTCTTCCATGTTCTGCATGACCTCGGCAAAGCGTTCGTCGGAGAGGTTGTGGCGCGACGGCAGAAGGGCGTTGTACCGCCGCATCTCCTTCTTCGCCTCGAGGAAATGGTGCTTCGCCTCGCGCCGGTAGAGGCCGCTGTCCGTGAGGTGCTTCTCTATCTCCATCAACAGGCGATATATCTGGTCGTTCATCCAGAGGCCGCAATATTTATACAGAAGTGATTCGTCGAGTTCGCCTTCGCGGAACTCTATGTTCTTGCGCTTCCAGCCGTTGAGCCGGTCGTAATAGCCGGCGTAGTCGAGGCGGAGGCTTCTGTCCAGTAGTTGCATCTTTGTTGAGTTATTAGTTATGAATTACGAGTTTGAGCCAGGCATAAGCCCTGCGCTCTTCCAAATAGTTTTCGTACGGGGCATAGCGGTACGCCTCGCGCTCGAACGAGATGTTTCGGTAGGCTTCCCGGCCGTAAACGAAGAGTTTGATAATCCACTCTAACAGATAGAGTAAGTAGAAGCCGAGGTAGAGCGTCTCGCGCATCTGGGTGGTATGTATCGCCTCGTGCCGAAGCGTTGCCTTTTGTAACGGTTTGCTCTCCCGCCGGGCGAGGATGAGGCCGCAGAGGTTCATCGCCGTGAAGCCCGGAATGGGGAGGAATGAGTTGTAGATGACTTTCATTTGCGTTATGAATTTTGAGTTATGAATTTGGACGTAACCAAACGGCGGTTTGGTGCCGACCAAATGACGGTTTGGATACGTCCGAAAAATAAGTCCCACCTTTTTTGGTAAAAGGTAGCACCTTTTTGCCTAAAAGGTAGGACGTTTTTTGGGAAAAGGTGGAACGTTTTTAGTACGCCTACATATTGCTGTATTCCTGCATCTTAAAGTGGAGCATGGCGAGGGCGTTCCAGACTATTTGCGCCGCGTGGAGGCAACCCGTATCACCGTCTATCACGTTCCCTTTCTCCACCTCCGTAAGGTGGCGGAGCATCGCGCCTTTGTAGCGTTGGTAGCCGTCCTCGAGGTTCTGCCACTGGTTCTCGCCGTACTTCTTTGCCCCGGCGGTATAGACGCGGGCGACTTCTTCGAGTTCAGGCCACGGCAATAGCTCCATGCGGACTTTGCCGTCGATGCGGTCGTTCTTGCGGGCGGTGGTCATGGCTGCACCTCCTTTCTGTCGGGCAAGAGGTCGGAGACGTAGGCCCAACGCTTTGCGCTCTCTATTCCATCCAGGGTTAAGCCAAAAGAATACTCTTCTTGCCCGAAGTCAGCTAAAATCACGAACATTCCGTTAGGCTTTTCGTTCATATTGTGCCACACGGAGTTGATGCGCCAGTGTGCTCCTTCTTTGAAGCCTCTGGAATATCCGCTATTAAATATACCGTCCCACTGGTTATCCGGTTCATCTAATCGTGTGTCTATCGCCTTTTCAATCGTTTCTCTGTTCATTGTTATTTTATTTTTTGCCCCGAAATTAAAATAACGGGGCTGGTTATTTTAATTATTTGGGATTGCTTTAGGGATATAACAGTCTTTCTCTTCATCGTAGTCATACATTCTTTCGATACATTGTCTGCATAACAGCCTGCCTTCCATGTATTCCCACGGAGCAATATATCCTTCCGCATAACTCCTATCTTTACATGGATTACGCTTCTTTCCGCACTCATCGCATACGGCTTGGTACATTGTAACTTTCTGTATCATAGTAACTCCTTCGCCTCCTCGATTAAATCACGGAATGAATATAAGAACTGGTCGCGGACTTTCAGAGTAGGAAATGCAAGAATCCTATTGCTCCCTTCGTTAGTCATGGTTTCAACTTTTCCCTTGATAAGCCCAATGCAATATTTCCTTTGATTCTGATCGTTCCAATCCGGCTTCCACCCCAGCTGCTTCCACCAGGCGTTGCGATAGATGAGGAGCTTACCTAATGCCTTAATTGCATTATCACTTTCTTCTGGAGACAAAACTGAGTATATGGCATATTCCCTAAAACTGTTGGTACAGTCCTTCCACGTCTTCGGCAATTCCTTCTCTTTCTCCCTAACGATAATCTTGTTATCAATTACTTCCTTGACCTCCCAACCATCAGGGAGGATTAATTCTTTTGTGTTCATGTTGTTAGCTGTTTAAAATTATACGAATCGTGTTCCTATTCTCTTTCACAATCACCGCTTTCCTCCCTTCCTCCAGCCTACGGCGTTGTTCGATTTTCTCTTCCAAGCCGAGAGAGTTGGAGGTGGTGTCCGGCTTGGGTTGGTGTTTTATACGTCTCATAATTTTGTCAATTTAAAAAGGTTCTTCCTCCACTGCCCGTGCCGGGGCAAACGCCGCGTCCATCTCCATGAAGTGCGTCGTGCGGGCATCGAAGCGGACGAGGAATTTCATCAGGCCAATGTTGCGGCCCTTGGCGATGTCTATCATGGCCGTGCCCTGCGTATCGGCGTTCTGGAACGGGTCGGGGTAGTACTTGCCGTAGAGCTCGGGGCGGTAGATGAGCATCACCACGTCGGCGGCTTCGGCTATCTGGCCGCTGGCACGGAGACGGGCGAGCGTCGGGACGGGGTTGATGTTGTCGCGGTTGAGCTGCGAGAGGGCGACTATCCAGATGTCGAGTTCCTTGGCGAGGTTCTTCAGCCGCCGCGCCGCTTCGCCCATCTGCTGCTCGGTGTTGCTTCCCTTCATGTTCACGGATAGGATTTGCAGGTAGTCCACGACCGCCCCGGCGATGTCGTACTTGAGCTTCATCGTTCGGATGGAGGCAAGGATGGTGTCGATGTTCGAGGTGCTGCGGTCGTCGAAATAGACCGGCTTGTCGTATATCTTGCCGATGCCGGTGTCTATCTGCTCGAACTGCTCTTGGGAGAGCTTGTTGTACATGATGTCGCTGGCGGATACGCCCGATTCGATGGCAATCATGCGGGCGGCAATCTGCTCCTTCTTCATCTCCATGGAGTAGAAGGCTACGCCATGTCCGTACTTTGCGGCGGAGAGGGTGAAGGCGATGGCTAAACTCGTTTTGCCCGAACTAGTATCAGCCGCTATCACCACCAAGTCAGAGCGTTGAAGCCCGCCGCTCCGGCTGTCTATGCGGGAGAAGCCGGTCGGCGTGCCGGTCAGCGGCCTGTCGTCGGAGGCGTTCAGGCTCATCTGTTCGGTTACGCCCTTGATGGCATCGCGGATAGTGAAGATGTTTCCCTTGGCCGATTGGAAGAGGCTCTTGAGGCTGTCTTCGGTCTCGGCGAGGATGTCCACGATGTCGTCCGATTCGGAGAAGGCGCGGGCTTGAAGCGTCATGCCAATCTCGATGAAGCGGCGGCGTTTCTCCTTGTCGTGGAGGAGCGCGGCGTGCTGGTAGATGTCCGAGGTGTGGCAGGTGCCGGTCTGCGCGATGCGGAGGAAATCCGTCTGCCCGTCCTTCTTCTTCATCTCGTTCGTTACCATCACCATGTCGGGGCTTTCTCCCCGTGCGTCGATGGCGAGGATGGCCTCGAATACTGCGCGGTTGAACGGGTCGTAGAAGCACTCCGGCGTGAGGAGGTCGCGGACATCGTTCAGCGTGCGGCGGTCTGTCATTATCGTGCCCAGGACGAGACGCTCGGCGTCGGGGTCGTGGGGCATGGGGGTTGTTGTTGCGTTAGGGGGTGCCATAGCGTTTGTTTCTTACTTCCATTATTGTTTCGTAAATACTTGTCCTACCGTTGATAAGGTAAGTCTTGTTGTTTATCTCCTTGACAATCTCGTTCAATTCCGGACGCGGAATCGAGTTTAGATTCCCTACTTCCTCGTCCGTGGGGAATATCGGCATGTTAAGCAGGAACGCGCCACACTTGCTCAGGTAGTTGTAGAAGTTCAACTGCCTTTGGGATAGGCCGCCTACGTCAATAGAGCTTCTCTGCTCAATGGTGCGAGGTTTCACATTGTCGTAATTCCCCTCATAGACTTTCACCCAGTTGGAACCGTTGTCGAAAATCCAGTCGAAGGTGCATATCCAAGCCCGGTTGTTGTCCCCGTTCAGGAAGTTACTCTGCTGCACTTTCCCGAAAATCGTTTCCAAAATAGGCTTCGCCTTTTCCCAGCCCCCCATTTCTTTTACCCTGAGCGGTATCTTCTTCTTACGCTTCTCGGTAATCTTCTCGGCTTTAGGGAGGTTTGTGCAAGTAGAGTTCCACATATCGGCAATTTCTTGAAGTGGGATTTTCTCCGGCGCGGGTTCAGCAGGAGGCGAAGGAGGTGATTCCGGCTCGGAATTACACTCTTCTTTGCCAAAAGAAGAGATAGAAATATCTTTTTCGTCAGAAAAAGTATTTATTATTTCTTTCCTTTCTTTTTTCTTTTGTGTACTTTTCACGGAGTTTATCGGCTTTTCTTCGGAAGAAACAGTTTTTTCTTCGGAGGAAATATCGTTTTCTTCGGAAGAAATAAGGGAATATTCGGAAAAATCACACTTGCGTTTTATCTGTTTGCAGATGTCCCGGTAGCGGGATTGTATGCCTTTCGACGTTAGCACCTGTTCCGTATCAAACAATTCTTTCGAGAATAACCCGAGTGTCAGGCAGCTCTTAATCACCTCGGATATATACGCCTCTTCAAACCCGGTCTGTTCCGATATAATGAAGGGCAACTCTTTGTCCCACCTCATGTAGTACCCATCTTTGTAGATAAAACATAGCAGGAGAGCATATATCGTAATAGCTTTACCACCTTGATACTTGATTAATTTCCGAATCTTGATGTCTTGGAAGGTATCTATGTCGAAGGGGAAATAATCCAGTCCCATCTTTCTGTTACGTCCCATATCTTTCTCCTATATTATTCCCGACGTACGGTTGCCGTCCGTGAGTTTCTGTGTCATTGTTGATATGTTTTTGGATTAACCAATACAAGTTTATCTCTCCGGTCTCCGGACAAACAGGTATATCCCGTATGTCCTCCATGATTTCACTAATACGTTTCATGATTATTTTAAACAATAGCTATCCAAGGCGACCCCTTATCAGAGCCGCCCGGATATGCTATGTTTAAGCTATTTGCTGTTCTTTTAACTTTTTGATTTCCTGATACAGGACATACACCGTACCGATGTCTCGTTTGAAAGAATCCGTATTGCTGGGGTCATGTAAAAGTGCATAGTTCATTACAACCTCAGCCAAATCCATCATCATCTCATCCGGTGTCTCAAATTTGTTGAAGAAGTCGTTCAGGGACGTGAAGTCGTATTGGATGTTGGTTTTCATACGGCAGCCCTCCCCGCGTTTGAATCGTTCAAGAACTTGTTCACGAAATAGATTTGCCCTTTCCCGGTTACTTTCGTTGTCGTTGAAACAAGTATTGAACCATCGGGCTTGTTAATTGTGGTCTGTTTCATCTCGAACAGACCCAACTCTTGCGCCCGTTGCGTGGGTTGGTTGTAATATTGGCCCTTGGAGCATAGATAGCCGTGCTTGCGAAGCCAGTCGAACAATCGGTTCTGACCCATGTTCACTCCGTTTTGTTTCAGTATCTTGGCGAGTTCGGCGACCAAGCATGAGCGTTGAGATGTCGATACAGCGTCTGCGAATATCACTTTGGGTTTGTCTTGCTCGATTCTCTCGGCTTTCTTTTGGTTGTCAATGGCAAGTTGTTGGCGTTGCTTTTCTTCCTCAATCCATTTCTCAGCTCGTTTAATTGGGTCTGAAATTTGGTAAGACGGGATGGCTAACGAATATTGCCCAGTCTTGCGGATAGAAGGAAGGACTTCGCTTGTTATCCATTTGCGGAACGCTTTTGCTTGCGGTTTCCGACTGTCGAGGATTACATCATACAAACCGTCTTCATTAACAAATGTCGTCTCTTGTTGTCTCCCAAGAGAATCAGGGATGACCTCATTTGAAATGACCCCATCGTCAAGTCTTGTTTTTACTTGGCTTGGGTTTCCAAGTTCAAGTACCTTGCACACGTCTGCAAGGCAGAATAATGGTTTTTCACTTGTTCCGGCTACTCTTACTTCACCGAAACTCTCATTCTTAAAAATTTCAATTGCTGCCATATCGATAGTCATTTTAGGCATTATAGGCAAAAGAAAACGGCTTGCCTTTCCCGCTGACTATCACCTCAAGAGGCTGGTGTTCCATTACAGTTCACCACGGGGGTACAAGCCGCTATATCGTATGCAGCAAACTACAAGCATAAAAAATGCCTGCGAATATAATCGGCAGGCTTCCGTCTGCCTCTTGAGTATGATAGTCGCTGCAAATATACGTCCTTTTTCTGAAATGCCAAAAGATTTTCAATAAAAATCCCGGCCTCGCCACGCGGCAGGGTCGGGGAAAAAGAAGAGCGGGCTGCCAGGTGGGTGTCCGCTCTATAGAATCTTATGTCTTATGTTATTTTCGTTTTCTGCTGAATAGATAGGTAACGACTATGATTAAAATGCCTATTACGTTAGCTGTTGTTGTACCAAGCAATGTTATTAATACATTGTCTGACAACTTGAAATTTGTTGTTTCTGTCCCAGACAAGAGGAGAATCAGAAACACTCCAAACATATATATAGAAGCAAATGAATAGATGCGATCGGCAAAGTCCTTTCGTTGCTCTTTGTTTTGCGATTCGCTTTCATTTTCTACTTTTCTTGCTTCATTCTCAAGTTGTAATTTTCTAAGTTCCTGTTCTTTGATTAGATTGTCTATATTATCATATCTGCCCTCGTCGATATTGGTAGTATCAGATGCTTGAGACAGTTTGCTTAAAAGCTCATTCAGTGTCATTTCTCAAAGCATTTGCTACAATTGAACGATAATAAAACTTAGTCATCTCATCTGGTATCTCAACATTGCAGCCTTCTTTATAGCAATAATGCCAAGGAGTACCTTTTGAGTGTAATATGTTGATTAAGTCTCCCGTAGTACGATTTTTATATTTCTCCCACACAAAATCTAATACTTGTTTTATTTCTTCATCTTCAATTGTAGGAGCAAAGAATGTCATATTCCCACTTTCGTCTTCATTTATCAGAACTGACACTTTTTGTGTAATGGGGGCATTTTGGTTATGCTTAAACGAGTGATAGACAGAAGGTATAACTGGGCCATATTTCCATGCTTCCACTACGTCAAACCGTTTATCTATAATAATTCTATTGAGAAGGGCCAAGGCGAATCCATAGGCTATATACACATACTTCACAAGCCGAAGCAGTGTTAGCTTAAAATCTTCTTCATTTGCCTTGTCTACAAAATAATTAGCAATAGCTATAGCATCATTTTTCATGTTTTACTATTGGATTAATGATTGATTCTCGCTGCAAAGTACGTCATTCCTGTCCAAATTTGGACACATTTCGTATATGTTTAACAACATTACTTTCTACCTTTCTCTTCTTTCACAAACACCGCCTTCCCATTCACCGTCCTATTTATCCCAATCCTACCCGCCTGATACAGACTGTTCAACTCCTCTCTAATAGCCTTGCTCGCCTCATTCATAAGGTGAGCAAACTCTACATGCGTCGGGACGATATGCCTCTCCTCCCGTTCCCTTTGCAGGCGGCGGATAAGCTCCAGTACGTCTATCATACGTCAGTCTTTGAATTGTAAGTATCCTTTTATTAGGTTAATGAACTCATCCAGCGAGTAGCAGAGGGCGTAGCGGTATCCTTCGCTCTCCACCGCCTGCTGGAACCGTTTCTGCGATTCTTGCTGCCGTCCCTTCGGCTGCTTCATCTCTATAAATAAGCCTGAATAGAAGCGGTTCGGCACGGCAAGGAAGAGGTCGGCCACGCCAGCCAACGCGCCTTCGGCTTTGAGGATTGCGCCTGTTACGGCGTTGCGGTATCCCCCGTTCGGTACGCTGAAGAGGTTGCCCGCATACTTCGGGTATTGCAGGCGGAACCACCTTACGCACGCCTGCTGTATCTTCGATTCAATATTCTGCATACTTCAATAATTTAGTTGCCGGTGAGGGAATCGAACCCCCTTCTCCCCCGTTCAGGGTCGCCCTACCATGTGGACCAACCGGCTGAGAATCTGTTAATGTAAGAAGCAAAAAAACTAAGGGGACTTGCACCCCACGGCTGTCCTTTGCAACCGGCATTATAGGTTAATAAATGAATGATTAAAATAGGCTTTGAGCCTTGTGGGGGCAGCAGGATTCGAACCTGCAATGCTTGGCAATCTTTACGTCTTGTGCGTAGAACAGTATGATTCGTTTTACATTGATGCCCTGTTTTCATAACATCGTAACCAAGTCTACTAAGAGTTGTCAGCGTCTACCATTCCGCCATGCCCCAGAAATCCCCCGCATATCCTTCACGGACGGCGGGGCGGATAAAAAGAAATTAAGCGTGTTCTGTTATGCTTAAATTATATGCCGACATCTTCAAGATTAGGTGCCGATATGTTGAACATTTCCTGCCGATATGTTTCTGGGGTCATTCCGCCTCCGATTCCTTCAATATCTCGCGTATCTTTTCGGCGGCACGCTCGGCGGCTTCCTCCGTCTTGAAGTAGTTGCCTGCCGCGTAATAAGAATCATCATATTCATCAGAGTCTTCGGAGTTGAAGTCTACATCCAAGCAATCGCTTACGAAGTAATACTTTTCTCCATCCTTCGCCCTCCAACGTGGCAAATTCTCAATCTGCTTCGTCTCCGGGTTCCAACGCTTGCCTTTCTTGGCAAGTGCATCGAAGAGGCGTTGCTTCTCGGCGTCGGTGGCTGGACGGTAGTCTTTAATTCTGCCCCAGCTCGCTCCTGACGATAATTCTATTGATTCCTCCCCTTTAACGACAACTCCAGCATAAGCTGTTACCTTGTCTTTTTCTATTAGTCCAGCATAGATAATTATGCAAGAGTAGATATATCCATTTTCATCACAGGCTATTATATCCCCGTCTTTCGGCACCCATTTCTCTTCCTTCTTCTGTTCGAATACCACGACGAGGAACCCGTCTTGTTGCTCAATTTTGGCCGAACATCCGTCCGGCACTTGGATTTTAAATTCCTGTTCCATGTTAATTTAAGTTTGTGTCCCCGGTGGGCAGCCAGTCGGGGACGTATTCGTTGTTATTCATTTGTCTTCTCCTTTCCTTCTTCATACGGGAACACATCCACCACCTTCGTCTCGGTGATGCTCTCGACGACGTAGTCCGACATCGTGCCTTTCATGCCTTCGGCGAGGCGGCTCTTGGCCTCGTCTATCGTGGAGGCTTGGACGAGCATGTAGGCGGGTGTCTTCTTCTCTCGACCGCTCTGCGCGTCGAGGGTGATGTAGCTCACCTTCACCTTGTAATACTTGTCGCCTTCGCCTAAGAAGGTCTCCGAGAGGCGGGCGCGCTTGATGTCTTTTACTATAAATTCTCCTGAGATGAAGACTTTCGCCTCTTCGACGATGCGCGCCTCGGCCTCGGTGAAGCTGAGAGCGTCCACGAGGTAAGGCTCTGTTGCCTTCTTTAGCCTTCCGTCTTCCATCATCTTCACGTAGGAGATTTTGCATTCAAACCAATTATAATACATCTTATTTCTGTTTATACGTTAATAATTTCTTTACTTCAATCTTCAGCAGCCTCTGCGCATTGGCCTCGCGTGTCGTCGTGGGCTTCATGCCGAGGAGGACGGAGGCGTGGCGGGCGAGGCGGTCTATGAGGTAGTCCGGGGGACGGTCGCTTCGTTTCATCTTAAAAGTTCATTAGATTCTTCATAAACTCTTCTTCGCTGATATTCCGGAGAAAGATGTTGAAGAGCACGTCCTTCACCCGGTCGTAGAGGTCTTGGAAGGCGGCCTCGTCCATCTTGTCGAAGGCGATGGAGCGGGGGATGTCTATCCAGGATTTCAGAGAGATGCTATAGACCGTGTCGCAGTGCCCGGCGGCTATCTCGACGGTCTTGCGGAACTGCTCGACGCTGTGCTTGAAGTGCTCCACCGTCCGCTCGTTCTGGTATGCCCAGGCGCAGTTTATCAGGGCGAAGTACTTCTTATGGAACTCGTAGTTGCGGGCGAGCGTTACCTTGCATTTGTATATCCGCCCCGGTCGGAGCCGCAGCTTCTTCTCGTAGTCCTCGTCGTCGCAGGGCTTGAGGCCGGAGGCGGTGTTAAGCAAGTATAGTTCCATCAGAAGGGCAATTGGTCAGCATCAGGCGGCACGGTCGGGAAGTCGTCGCGCGTCGGAGCGTCGGCGGCAGTCGGTGCCGGGCGTGCCGTGGACGGGCTGTCAGACTTGCCTCCAAGGAAGAGGTCGAGGGCAAGGATGTCGGTGGCGTACCGCTTCACGCCGTCGTTGCCTTCATACTGGCGGTACTGGATGGTGCCGAGGACGGTCAGGCGGTCGCCCTTCTTGATGAACCGCTCGGCGATGTCGGCGAGGCCGCGCCAGCAGACGATGCTGTGCCACTGCGTCTTTTCGGGGACTTCCGTACCGTCCTGCTTCTTATATCCTCCGGTCGAGGTGGCGAGGGAGAAGGTGGCGACCTTCAGCCCGCCTTCGAGGGAGCGGACTTCGGGGTCTTTGCCGACGTTGCCGAGGAGGAAGACTTGGTTGAGGGATTTGCTCATGTCTTATTCCTTTTTAAATGTTACCGCGTAGGATTCCGTCGCCATCCGGACGGCGGGATAGAGTTCATAGACCTCGCCAGTCTCCGGGTCAAGGAGGGTCGTGCCGGCGGGGACGGACTTGAGGAAGGATTCGCGCTCCTTCAGTTGTGCGTCCAGCGCGGCCTTCTCGTCCAGGAGGCGGGCATAGATGGGGTCGTTGCACTGGGAATAGTCGTACTTCACGCCGACCTCGCGGGGCGAGAGCCGTGCGCCGTGCCAGGAGGCTTCCTTGCCGTGCTTGGATATTTCCTGCAATACAAGGTCGCGCACTTCCTTGTTCTTCTCTACTTCCGAGAGGGCCGCCTGGAGACCTTTGAGCTTGGTGATGAACTCCAGCGGGTCCACCTCTCCTTCCATCAACGGGCGGGCAAGGTCGGCTGCCCAGCGGCATTGGTCCGCTTTGGTGATGGGGGAATCGATTTTCTGTAATGTAGTCATCTTATGTTGTTGTTTATTTTATATTCTGAATACCGGTCTTCTACGTGGTGCAGCGCGCTCTCGTCAATCTGATAAACGCTTTCGAGGAAGGAGCGGACGCTGAAGGGCTTGCCCTCCTTCCGGGCTTTCTCTTCGTATTCGTGTATCTTCGGGAAGAAGTCGTCGCGTTCGCAGAGCTTGAGGTCAAACATCCTTTTCGTCGGGGCTTGCTGCTTGGGTGGCTGTTGCTTGGTCGCCTGCTTTGCCGGAGCCTTCTGTTGTGTCTGCTTCTGCGCCGTGTTGCCTTGCGAGAGGTTGCCGTCTTCATCGTCGTCCGCTACGATACCAAGGATGGCACAGAAGGCGTAACGCTTGGCGTAGGTGATGGCCGAGCCGACGGCTTGCGCCCCTTCCTCTGTGATGGGCATCTTGACGCGGGAGCTTATCCACTGGCCGGAAGAGTGCATCAGCACCGTCTGGATGTAATAATCTTCTTCGATAAGCTGCGTTACCGCCAGCCCGTTCTCGGCAAGCGGTTTCTTGGCCGCAGCCTTGCATTCCGACAGGTCGGCGTACTTGAAGGAGTATTCACCACCCGTCCGTGTCTTGACCTTGACCGTGCTGTTGAGCTTCGGTTGCTCCAACGAGCCTTGGAACTTAGAGAGGGCTGTCGCGAGCTGGTCTATTTGTTCTGAACGTTCCATATTGTTACCAATTAAAAGATTCATTAAACTTGTCCCAATCGTCGTCGTCGGGAGCGTAGTCATCGTCCCCGTCGTAGTCGAAGTAGTCTTCATCTTCCAAGGGGATGCGGCGGAGGATTTCTTTTGGCATAGCTTAATCCTCCCCGTTCACATAGTCCATCCAGTCCTGGCCGGTCAGCCCGAGGCTGTCGGCGGTTTGTTCCAACTTCGCTTGCTGGCGAAGCTGCTGCTCAATCCGGGCGGATTCCTGTTCCGCCTCAAAATCCTTGCTCGAGAGGTAGAGGAAGCCTACCAAGGCGAGGACGGCGAGATATAAAGTCGTTGCTTTCATATATATAATATTTTAAAGATTAATCGATAAGAGAAAGCCGCCGGGCTTCGCAGCTGGGCGGCTCAGGAAACTTAGAATATTCATTTCTAACCTTTCAATCATTTTAAACCAATCCGCCTATCCTCACGGACGGGCGGGTTGCAACCTTAAAATCTAATACCATGAAAAACACACTACTATTATTAATACGTGCTCCCGGCATCCCATCAAAGGGTAGGCTTGCGAGCCGTGCCGGGAATTCTTAACTTTGTGTCGAATTAAAAAACTAAAAAATTAAGAATATGAGTAATTTTATGGAGATGATTGACCATACTGGGGATAAAGTCCTCGTCAATCTTGATTTAGTTACCAGGGTTGTCCCTGATGGAAAAGAATTTACTTGGGTTTATTTTGCCTGCGCAGATGAAAAACATCCAGATAGCATCAGCATCAAAATGAACTATGAGCGTTTGAAAGAATTCATCCTTCGCTTGTAACCCAAGTGTAAACCTTCTCGTAATGAAGATGATCGATTTTAATGCACCAGAGGCGGAGTTCCCATTCTTCTTCTGGTGCATTTTTTATCCAATCATACTGTCTGTCAGATGATGGAGTGCCGGCATATCCTGTAGCTTCGACTAATCTTCTTTTTAATTCGACAGTTTTTCGCCGTTCGAATTTAGTATGAGAACCAAATAGTTTACGAAGCCGGATTACAATAAGGCGTTTCAGAATGTTTGGCTTTAAAAGCATCCTGAAATATTCTTTCCGGGTGAACGGACGGGAATAGTGTTGTCCGTTTCCGTCCGTCCCAACTTTGCGCCAATGTTTGCGGCTGAAACCGCCTATTAGTGAGATTTCTTTATTCATTTCCGTGATGTTTATCTTGTCCCCTGCAGCCAGTTCGACCAGCAGCCTCACGCCTTTCAGGGCAGGGGTATATCTTCTTCGGGGGATAGCGGTTCACCAATGCCTGAATCATAACACCGCAAGGAAATATCCCCGTCTATATTTCACTCCCCGGGCGGAAACAATTAAACTACATTGCGAGCAGGGAATAGCTCCCCTTCCGTCCGTTTCGTTCATATAGCCCCCGGCGCGACCCCGATACCTCTTCGCGTGTAACCTATGGCCCGCCGGAGGACTTCTCATGTAACCATGTCAAATATCTCTTTATCTTACGATAGTGAGGCGTCCGGGATTCGAACCCGGCGGGACCGCTGTCCCTCGTGCCGCCCGACGCTTCGGGATGTGCCGCCTCTACCGCCGGTCTTTCCCGGCTGTCAGTCAAAACTATGGATGGAAAAGAAGCTACTTCTGCTTTTTCTTTTTGCTTAGCTGGTAGCGGATGTACGTCTCATCCGTCCGGCTTAATTCTTTTAATACCGCCGTGGGGTATTCAATCTTCCCCGGTCGGCAAACGGGCGTTACCGCACCCGACTTTCGCCAGCGGGCGATGTTCGCCTTACCAAACAAGGCCTCCGCCTTGCGTTGCGATATTTTCTCGGCATCGCTCCGGTCTTCCTTCATGAAGGAGGCGAGTTTTGCCGCTATGTCCGTTACGAACTGGTCGTAGGTAATGGAGTTTGTCGGGAATGTTATTTCGGCTATCATGGTCGTGTGCTATTAGTTTTTAATGTTGTCGGTGTCGTTTATATCCTCCTATATTCATTCCGTTTTATCCAATTCCTCTTTAATAAGATTCAAAAAAAGGGCAGTAATTTCTCTTGCGAATTTTTCTCGGAATCTTTCTATACAGGCTGTGGAAAGCCCATAGTCAAAGTCTAAATCATTCAATGTTTTCGTAATTGAACGGAAAAGTCCACTTGCTAATAGTGCAGACTCTGCATTTCTAAAAAAGAAGTGCGGATCGCAATGCTTCAAATCAGCAGAATAGAATTTTACTACTTCATATTTATTGGAGCCTATGTAATAACGTGGATTGAGATCCATACTCATAAATTCTTCATAATGCTCGTTCATTAGAGCATTAACCTCGTCAATCATTTTAACGACCCTGCTTTCTATCAAAGAATAGGCAAAGAGGTCTTTAGCTAAAAGGTCGTAGCCAACTTTATCCCTGGAAAATGAGATGTCTGCCGTATAGTCTCTATCTAATATGCGACCTTCGTTCATCGTATGAATCTTTATCTCCAACATATCTGTGTCCTCCTATATTTATTTAATGTGTACTACTTCATCCAACTTCATTGCAATCTCCCTGTTCTTCTCCGCCAGCCGGATTGCACCCTCAATGATGTCGAACCGGCGCGTCTTGAACTGCAAGGCATTGCTGACCGTCATTGCTGTTACTCCGAACTCCTCGGCCAGTATCTTGATGTAGCCTGTCGGGAGTAGGTTCCGGAGTGCCTTCAGGTTCTCCTTCAAGTTATATTGCGTATTGTCTTTTCTGTTCATGCTTTATTTTACTCTGTTTGTATAGTCTGTAAAGTTTTCTTTGTAACTTTATGGTGCAAATGTAATGCAAAAGATTACATGTGTAATACGAATTATTACTATATTATACTTATTTAACTTTTGATATATTACATAATCTTATTCTTGTAAGGAGTATTATTTGTAATTTTAAATATATGAAAATCAATAGAGTACATATCGGAGAAATTATCAGGCAAAAGGTGAAAGAAAAAAATATCACAAAGTCCTCTTTTGCGCAAAGTCTTAATATTCAAAGGCAGAACATAGAAAAGACAGTATTCACCAAGAATAGTCTAGACTCCGATCTGCTATGCAGAATAAGTGAAGTGCTAGGCTGTAATCTTTTTGATTATTTTCAAAGCGATGAGTTATGTAATAAGAAAGATTACGCAAAGAGTGAAGAGATAAAGGCCACTTTAAGTATAGAGATAGGTGCAGAGAGGCAAGATAAAGTGTTCCGATTTGTCTTCGGAGAGAATAAAATAGAAATATTAGATAAAGAATAGTATGAAGACAACAAAAGAAATTGCAGCACAAATCATTGAGGCTGCAAGGCTGCAAGGTGGATTTCTGAATAGATTTCCAATAGATGAGGATTATGAAACTTTGAACTGGGAGAAAAAGTGTGAAGTTAATGAACTATTAGAGCAACGAGGGGAGATAACGTATAGTGCTTTGGGCAATTTAAATACTTTTTCTTTAATACGAGGAACCTCGTTTATAGATAGAAATGGTCATCTTTTAGATAGTAAATAATAGATTATAAATATAAAATGGCACTGAAATATAATACAAATGAGTATGATATAGTTGAATCCGGATCAGTAATATTAGATATTTCGGAAGGATGCACTATAGAAATTGGAGAAGAACAACCTGTGTTATCTTTTGCATTCCAATTTGATAAAAAAGAAGATAAAGAACCCTTTTTTGAAACAGAAAAAACAGGGGATTCTAGTCTTCTTATCCGATGTTATAATTTCAATAAAGGAGATTGTATAGGAAATACTGATTTATACAGAGTTGGTACATTAAAAGGCAAAGATTTATATGTGAAATTTAGAACAACTTTTGTTGGAAGTTCAAATGTCATTTTATTTCATTCTTGGTATAAACGCAAATAATTACTATTATGAATAATGAAAATATAGATTCTTCTATTACATCTAATGTAAACAAAACAAATATCAATGATGTTCCTATCAGAAGCGAAGGGCCAAATCAAGACAATACGAGAATTGATATAAATCCCAGCCTAACTGCAGCTTCTCCTATTCCATCAAAAAGTTTAGATTACACTCATGAAGAGACGATGATGGATAAAAAATATAATTACGAAAAGCAATTGTTAGATAAGAAATTAGGATGCCTCGGCAAGATTTTTGGACATGAATACATATTACCACTAAATGTTTCTGGGTTATTTATATTAATTTTAGTCTTTTTTCTTGTTTTTATTTCTTCTTGTATTTTTAATAAGACTTATGATTCCGAGACTAGCAATAAGATTGAATATAAAACAGCTATAGAAATAATAGAATCATTATGGAATGCTGTTGCACCACTATTAACATTGGCCTTAGGATATTTATTTGGAAAAAAGGATTCATAAGAAGGATACTGCATTATATATTGCACAAGTTCGAGGGTAGATGATATTTTTACTACGATATTATTAATACTAAACAAATATCAATCATGAAAAAGATTTTCTTTATTATGGCAGTACTTCTGCCGCTGTTTGTATTTACAGGATGCTCCAAAGACGATGACGAGAAAGGTAATGACTTGTTGGAAGGTACTACGTGGCTTTTTTATACTCATAATGAATATTTTAATGCAGATATAACTTATGTATTGCAGTTTTCTGAAGCTACATACAAAATGACTTTAACGACAGAAGGATTTGAAGAAAATCCATATTTCCCTATTGAAGATGTCAATGAGGAGGAGATAGGAAGTTATACCGTAGATTATCCTCATGTATATTTAGCAACAAACAAATCTTCTCATACTTGCCTTCTTGTCGATGATAAATTGATTTTGTATCAAGACGACGATAGCGAAATGGTCTTCAATAAACAAAAATAACGAAGCAATGAACGAAAATACCTACCGCCTAATCAAGTCCATCTTCATGGCTATCCTATTGTTCCTCCTGTATCTCTATGTGCTGAATGGGAGGTATGAGACTGTGGGGAACAGCCCCGAAATGATAATAGACAAATGGGGCCAGGAGCTTTTGATGCGCGACTGGAAGACCGACAAGTACGTGGGGAAGTGAAAAAAGAAGGTCATGGATGCTATATACAGCGCGCGGATGAAATCGTGAATCTATTATAAGCGTTGGAAAGACTGATTAAGTTATTTTGTTCGTACAACTTTGGAAATTTTACACAGTTTCTGCTGCAACAGCAAAATCCATTCAGGTTCTACACTACCTTTATGATTAACATAAGGTTTGCCTGTGTCGCAAATATATGAAATGCCAGCGTGCCCTTTAAAGTTTTCACGATACTTTGAATCCAATCGGATATGAGTGAGGGAAACATCTCTTATTCCTTTTGCATTTAATTGAGCATACCCACAAAATTCATCTTCCTTAGTTTTCCATACTTTTATTTTTCCCCCAAGCGTTATAGCTTCTTCGTATGACGAATAGCATAATCTATTGAGAGACACATAAGTTTCTTTCTCCCGATAAAGGGAGAAAGCTTCAGTTGCCAACTTGCCGTTTTTCTTAAAACAACTTGGAAATGAAAGAAGACGTAATAATTCTTCATCATCCCCAATAGTATATCGCTTATCTATTTCGCTATTAGACATTTATAAAAGATTCAAGTCGATGGTAGAATATAGCAATTTCCTCTCTGTCATCAATAGAATGCAAACCTGTCAAAGGGTTTGAATTATTGGGGAGAATTGAATAAGAAAATTCCTTTTCGCCAATATTTAGCGAACACATAAATGAGGCATTATCCCATTCGAGCAAAATAGTAGCATTCCTTTTAGGTAAAACCTCTACGTCTTCGAGCAATTTGTCATTGCTATTAAAATCGAGAATATTCTTTACGTTATCGAATACATTAGATTCTGGTTTATCGGCATCATATTTACTCCACCAATCTTCGGGATAGGATTTGATTTTAGACAACTGATTTTCCACAGAATCTCTGTTTGGCCGAGACTCTAAATAAGAAATAAAAGATTTAGATTCAAAATATTCAGTACTTTTGAAACTTTTATCTAATGTAAAATCATTTACTTCAGGAAGAATTATACTAGATAATGCAGTACAAGAAAGAACAAGAATGACCTTACAGCTAAACTTGCCCACTTTAATCTCATTCGCATGAAAAGAATATTTTCCCTCTTCATAAAAGATATAATCTTGAGGTATCAATTCAAAATCATTCATCTTGCATATCTCCCTTCATTATGTCTATGATTGAAGGTGTTACACTCCAATGAAAAACATCGAATAATACTTGATTCATCTGATCAAGAGTATTCAAGATGAAATTCGTTTCTAAATTCACATTACGCTCGACAAGAGTATCAAGTATTATTATATCATTCGATAAATCACTCAATAAATTTGCTTCAGACAATAAAGACCCAAACTTAACATCAACTTTCTCCTTATTGCTTGTATTTCTGAACTCTTTATTCCAAAAGATAGGGGATGCATTACCAGAAGGATGTAAGTCTATCCCTTCTAATAACTCTTTTGAAAATATTTTTTTCAAAATAATTTCTTTAGGGGTATTCACGCCTCTTACATTTTTGTAAGGCCACGCATTTATTTTTCTAATCGCAAGTCTTTGTACTTCATTAACTTGCATTAGATTCATAAACTCTTCACCAAAGGTTACAAAAGAGTGTAATGAGGCAAATCCTCTATAAGCACTGACTTTGATGTTCAACTTAAAAATTTTTTCTCCAAAAGACAACTTTATAGGTTGCGTCTTAGAGGATATATTTATCGGTAAGTGAACCTCTACAGGATTTAACCTCAAATTAAATTTTTTCAATAAGAAATTATTTGTTTTTTCTGTATCAATATCCTTAATTTCAGAACAATAAGTCCATTCAACCAACACGTTTTGGAGAAAAGTATTGGCATAAACAATGTGAGGCATCTGTTTAAAAGGATATTGCATAGTATTTATTTTTGGGTGCAAAGATATACATTTTTGGGTAAATGCGGTATTTTACTTCTATGTTGTAAAGCATAAAATCGAAAAATCTTCTCTACGGCGCATCCAGTTCTTCCACCACCACCCTCACCTGCCTTGGCGTAAGTATCCGCTGCCCATGGTAGTACCCGGCCTCGAGGAGACGGGAGAGCAACACGGGATTGCGCATAATCCACCGCTTCAGCTGCGCGCTGGCCGAGCGGGGCGCGGAGTTGGGAAAGTAGAGCATGGCGAGTTCCTGCAAGCCGTAGGCACGGATGCGGAAGGGCTGTTCGTCGCGGGATATGTTCGTTACGGTTCTCATACGTTTTTCTTGTTTTGAAAGAGCATACATGCTTTTCAGAAAAAGGATGCACCCTTTTCGGAAAAAGCATGTATGCTTTTTTATTGCACTACCGGGCCGTCTTGTTCGTCGTCGTCCGGCGTTTCCGTTTCCGCGTCGTCGGACTGTTCCTTCTCGAAGGTTGTCAGTTCGCGGGTGGTGCGGAGCTTCGCGCCCGGGGTGAAGACGATGCGCGGGGTCTTGATCTGGGAGACGTGGAATTCGTCTTCCGTCAAGCTTCCCGTCGAACCCAAGGCGAGGCGAAAGTTACCGATTTCCCCGAATTGGACGATACGCCCGGCGCGGAGGTGCTTGTCAAGGCAATAGTTCATGCGGTCGAGCACGGCCTTGACGTCGGCGGAGGTCAGCGTACAGGCTTCGGCAATCTCGGAGCAAAGCTCGTCGAAGGCCACATAGCCGTTATTGACCGCCTGGGCGTAGAACTTGCGGGGATTATCCTCGGAATCCTTGCCCAGGTTCCGCCTCTCAATCAGCTTGTACTTCTGTGCCATTGTTGAGCGGGCGATGGAGGATAGACGCGCGGGAGACGTTCCCGGCGTTGTTCCATTGCGGGGACAAAGGTACGGCGGGGGAATATAGTGAAGTTAGACTGAATGCGTATGTGTTGGTTTATATGGACTTATGTTGTTCTTTGTTCCGATATTGCCCCGGTTTTCTCCTGCCACCCGTCGGAGAGCGCATAGCCGAGGGCCTCCGTGATGGCGACGTTGCGCACCGGGTCAGGGAAGTTTTCGGCGAAAGCGCGGATGTCTTCGTAGGTTTTCAGTTCATGTTCCGTAAGGTAATCAACGGCTTCGAGGGCATAATCCATGATTTGTCGAAACCCTTCGCACATATTGAACACTTGCATTTCGGGATGGTCTTCGTTGAAGCTATTAAGCATCAGACCTTCGTGGGCAGCAAACTCGTAGCGCAGACGGTAGAGGATGCCGGCGGTGAGGACTTGGTTGAGCGAGAGTGATGGTTTCATATTATATAATGTTTAAGAGGGCAAGAAAAAAAGAACGGCTGCCCTGACCCGTTGCTCAACATCTTCTCAGACTGTGGGTGCATTGACACTCCACACGGGGGTAGCAGCCGCAATATCATAATTGTGCCTCCACATTCGCAAAGGCACAATAATAATAAGGCAAAGCTTATCAGTCTGAGAATAAATTTGAGCAGAACAAAAGTAGTCAAAAAGATGGGGATGGCAAATAAAAAGGGAGAAAAAAAGTGCACCCTTTTTCAGAAAAGTATGCATGCTTTTTCCAGAAAGGGTGCACCCTCCCTACAAATTCCAATACACCACCCTCACCCACCTGCAAAAGTCCATATAGGGCAAGTCATCGGCTATCTCTATCAACCAATCTATCTTGTTCCTCATAGCATCTCCTCCCTGCAATGTTCGCACAAGAAGCGGCGGGCAACGGGGAACATCTTCTGCCCCACCTCCCCGGAGAGGTATTGCGCCGCCTCGCCGTAGGGGTCGAGATGGCAGGCTCCGGAGATGTGGCGGCAGAGATGTCCCTTCTCGTGTTCTAAAGAGTTGAAGAACTCGGCGGGGCTGCTGGTGAGGGCGATAACCATCACCGTCGCCCGCCGCCGGTAGTTCGAATACGTGAGACCCGTATCCAGACGGCCAGCAGACAGGTTGCGGCGAGCCTCCGCCAAGTCCGAGCCACGGCAACCGATAAGGCAGAGGTCGCGCACAATACGCTCCACCCAATAAGTGGTAGCGGCATAATAGATGCGCACATGCCAGTCATAGCGTTCGAGGTATATGTCCTGACGTATCATAGCATCTGTTCCCACATTATCGGCGTGCCGCTCCCGATGCAGTCAGCATAGAAGCGGGTGAAGGGCAGTCCCCGGTATCCGTCCGGGTCGTCCAGATAGTCCTTGACGAAAAGCGCGAGATGCGCCATGTCCGAGATGGAGCGGCCGAAGTAGTCCGCCTTCGCCATGTTCGCCACATAAAGCGCGTCGCAGGCCGTGTCGTTCTCCAGCTTGATGCCGTATTTCTTCAGTGTCGCGTCCAGCTCCTCGCGGCTGAGAGGCTCCAGCGCGCCGTTCTTCGTCTTCATCCGCGAGACAGCCCAGTCGCACATCTTCCGCGAGAAGTGCCAGCCGTAGGCGGAGAGGTATTCCTGCATCCCGGAGGGGAAGCGGGAGTAAGTGTCTAATCGCTGTTCCATTTCTTTTGTGTTATAAGTTATAAGTTCCGAGTTATGAGTCGGTTGTTCCCAAACTCGGAACTCGCAACTCATAACTCGTAACTCTTGTTACATATAGCGTCCGCGGGAATCCCGTCCCCGCCTCTCGCCCATCTCACCATAGATGAAGTCAGGATATTCCGAGCGTTCGCCCATGCCGGAGGAACCACGGCCACCGCCGTATCCCCCTTCGCGCTGCTGCATCTTCTCTTCCTGCATTTCTTTCATCTTCTTTATGGCCCGTTTGAAGCCATGTTCGCAGCCCTTGCGGTAAGCCTCTTCCAGCTCTTCGTCGCGGCTGCGCATCCCGAAGCCGTCAATCTCGTCTTCGTGGATGATTTCCATTATGTTCCAAGGAATCGTCATTGTTTATTCGTTTTAGGGGTTTCAGAAACTTGGAGCTTCTCCATCAAACTACGGTTCAAGGCGACAAGCTCCTGCATATTCCGGGTCATGTCGGACAACTGGCCTTTCAAGCTGTCGATTTCCTCGCGTTGCTTCTTGCGCTCCGTGTCTTCCGGGCTCATCAGCGAATCGAGGATTTCTTTCGAGGAATCGACGATGGCCTGATGGTAGTCCCTGCTGGCCAGAGCCACTTCGCTTTGTTGGCAAATCGACTTCACTTCGTTCGACATAGCCTCCCGCGAAGAAGAGACCACAATGCCGCTTTCATGCCCGAAGTCCGCAATCTCCTTGTCCGCCGGGAGCTTGAAGAAATTGGAGTTTTGCCCGTTAATAGAAACAACGACATCCACCACCATCTGCATCTGCCCGGGGTAAGTCGGATTTTGAATAAAGGTAGGATATGGCCCTTTGGTATCGACCACTGTCCCGATATCCATCTTCAGCCTCTCGCTTTTGCTCTTATAGAGTACATAAAATTGATGATTCTGCCTAAGATTCTGAAACATAGTTGATAAAATTAATTAGTTATATACGTTACAAAATGTCCCACGTTTTGACTGAAACGCCCAGCGTTTTCCGGAAAACGTGGGACGTTTTTTTAAGCCCCTGCCGTGGTAGTTGTCGAAGGCCGGTATCCGCCGTTCACAAGATACAGTTCGTTCGTCGCCTTGTTGTAATGCAGGGCATAGATTCCAGCCCCGGCGAGGTTCGCCACCGTAACCGGCGTGCCGGTCATCTCCATCAGCGGACGGGTATCGCCGTTCACACCTATCAGGATAGGCAGCGTCGCGGTCGTGCCCGCCGGTATCGCCTCCCGGAGGTTGAGGAAGAAGCCACCCACGTAGTTGCGCCGGTAAAAGGCGTGGTTCGGTAGCTCTATCATAACATTCTCGGTGCCCACCGTTACGTTTACGCTCGGGATGGTGTTCGGGTTGTTACGCCCCAGGTTCGGGAAACGGAAGGATAGATTCGGAAATAAGTCCCACATACTGACCTCCTTTCCTGATTAATTCCAGAAACCGGCGTTGTAACCATAGCCGCAACCGTATCCGGCATAGCCACCGGCGGCTGCACCGAAGGCGGCTGCGCGGGCTACTTCGGGGTTATAGACCTGAAGCTGCGGGTAGGGCACGCTGACCGTGTTGGGCAATTTGCACTTAATGCCGTCCACGTCGGACTGGAGAGCCTGCAAAGCGGCGACGATAGGCGCGTTCTGCTGGGCTACGTTCGCCATGATAGCCTGCGTCTGATGCTCGTTGTTGATCTGGGCGGCGAGGGTCGCGTTCTTCTGGCGTTCCGCGTCGAGCTTGTCTTGGAGCACACGGGTTTCTGCCGCGTCAAGCTTTGCCAAGATAGCCTGAGTCTGGGCTTGGGTGGCATCGCGGAGGTCGCGAGTGTTCGTGTTCATCTCGCGGGTCAGGGTGTTCATGTTCTGGCAGTTCTGGAGCTGCGTGGCTGCACCTTGGCGTTCGATAGCCTGCAACACATTGCAGCAGCAAGAGGACAACTGCGTGATGATGTTGTTGTCTCCGGCTTGCAGGGCATTGATAACCTGCGTTCCAGTCAAACCGACCTGGTTACCGACTTGGCTGATGGCACCTTGGATGTTGCACAAGGCCGTCTGAATCTGTTGCGTCGAACAGTTGAGCGAAGAGGCAAGCTGCTGGATAGCGTTGCCGTTGCCTTGGATGGCCGACATCAGGAGTTCGCGACCGGCATTGCCATTCAGTTCCGCCGGGATAACCCCATTGCCACCGCGACCGCCGAACAGACCGCCGCCGTTGTTCCATCCGAAGATGCTTGCGATTACGACCAGCCAGATGATAGACCACCAGCCGTCGCCGTTGCTACCGAAGCCGCCGCGGTTACCCATGACGGCAAGGAGGTTGGGGTCAAGACCCCGATTGCCCATGATGCCGGGGAGCAAGGCCGTGATGTCAAACTTGTTGCCACCGCCATTCCCCTCGGCCGGGTTAAAGATAAAAGTTCTTTCCATTATGATATACTTTTAGGATTACGGTCAATAGCAACCGCACGACAAAAGTATATCAGCCAAATAGCCTTAGAAATCAGCTATTTCCCATCCATTTCCGGATATTCTCGTATTGTATTCGCATCATTTTCCCGCAGTCTAAGCGAGCTTTGAAGTTGGTGAGGATATAATTGACGGCACGCTTGGTTTTGTGTATCTGTCCGGCTATGAAGGAAGGATAGAAGCCGGAGCGGGAAAGGAAGTGGACCAGCAGGTAACGCGCATCGACCACCTCCATTTGTTTAGAATCGGAAAGTATCTGCTGAGCGGATACTTCGGTCTCCCGAGAGACCGCCTCCAAGATTTCGGCAAAGATTTCAGACTTACACATATTATTTCAGTTTTAATGTTTACCTTTGCCGTACCCCAATAAAAGAAAGTACGGAATAGAAAAATAACAACCTGCGTTGAAGACATTAAGCCTCCAACGTAGCGGGTTGTTATATCCGTACTTCTTTTTTATTGGGGAATAAATGAGAATACGTTGGGGGCTTTTCTTTTTCCTCTAAAGCCCCGAAAAGAGGATTATGAACAAGAGTGGTTACTTCTTCAGCTTATAGATTAAACTCCCGAAGACAATCAGGATAAAGACGAAGACCAGCGTGATAGCCCAGCCCCCATAATCCACCTTGAACGATTGCCACCGGGTCAATTCTTTCTCCACCGGATAGGGAACAGAGATAGTATCCCGGCTCGCAAGGTAGAGCGTATCGACCCTGTCCTTATACCTATATATATAATGGCAGCGGTGCTCCAAGATGGTATCGCCTTTCTCGTGGATATAGATGCTGTCGCGCACCATGATGCTATCCACCGCGAGGCGGTTTACATAGACGGTGTCAGTCCGCACGGTCTCCAGCGGGTAGTATTCGATAGAGCGGCAGCCGGCAAGCAGCATCCCCAACGCCAATATCAAAAACAACTTGTACTTCATAACAGCTCCCACCCTTGTATAACATCCGACATCTTAGCCTCTACCCCGTTCTCTACAAACGACATCGCGGCCACAATCCGTATCATCATCTCCCGACTGTCGGCATAAACAGGGTCGTCCGCCGGTATCCCGCTCCGCTCCGAAACCACCCGGATATAATTCTCCGTATGGTTCTCATTCGCCGGCGCAAAGCGTGAGATTATCTTCCTAATCGTGTTCAGCCCGTAGTTGTTGATGTACGTCCGAAGGATGCGGAACGCAGCCCGGTAGCCGTAGGCAGCCGTCTCGAACTGTTTGAATTCCTTATCTTGGGAAGGCTGTACCTCACCTTGGAACTTGTCTGTACTAATGCGGATATTGAGCAAATTATTGTTCCTCATTCCGCGAGTTTCTCTCTTCTTTTTCATGTCTTTGTATCCTTTCTCCAGTTATATTGTCAAACCCTTTCAACCGACGGATGACCCACGCGGGGAACAAGCCCGGCATGATGTCCTCCAGGTTCTCGATGATGCTTATCCCCTCCCTCACCATCAGCGCGGAGCAGGCGAAGTAGCGGAACCAGACGAAGCTATCGACCGGCTCGCCACCCACCGAGAACTGCGACATGACGTGCCCCAGCACCATCACCGAGCTATAGACCAGCAGCTTCCGCGCTATCATGCCGAACGCCCGCGAACTGATGTCGTGCGCTATCCAGTGGCGGATGAAACCCAACACGGTGTCGAGGGTTATCAGGACCACGAGGAAGCGGACGAACTCCCAGTCGCCGAAGACGTAACGCTCGAAGAGCTCGGAGAGGGGAGAAAGGGGGATGGCCAAGAAGGTTATTTGTTTGAAATTACGCATAATCAATTTCGACTTAATAAATTTGTATTAATCACTTCAATATTTCCATCCATTGCAATAGATTCATCTTTCACATAACAATCATAAGCCTTACAGTATGTGTCATTTTCTGTTTTATATCCAGTTCCATTACTAATAGATTTACAATTATATAATATCATTCTATTGTTTTCTCCAAGCACTCTAAATCCTGCTTTTGAGCCTCCGCGATTATTTTCTATGGCAATGCAATTATGACATACCATTTGTCCATATAATCCACCTTCTGCGTCCTCAGTTTTGCCTGTATAGAAGAATCCAGCATAATTATTTCTAGAAAGAACATCGTAGCAACAATTATGAGAACCATAAGAAGGTGTTACTCCTCCTTTACGAGTGTGTTTAGTCAAGACTTGTTCTGACATTATCCAATACTAAATCAAGTACCCTTCTAAATCTTCAATGGATGTAGATGATTTAGCTACTGAAAATCGCGGAATATACATAGGATTGGCATTCTTGACTATATTTATATTTCCCGCTTGCGTCATTACGCCTAAATAAAATCCTTTTTCACGGCATTCCTCTAAAACCATTCTATTATGAGAGCCACCTGTATATGTAATATAACGCCTTGGATAATTCAAATTGACCGCAAGGTCATACCATCGGTTAAGTACCTTTTGTAATTCTCCATACCCTGTTGTACCTAACGACTCATTCAGACCGTGCAATGCAATTCCCCAACCGTATAACAATATTTCTTTTGCGAGGTCTGAAACATTATATGTAGTATCGTCATATTGAAATGTTGGTGTTCCCACATGTTCATATAAAGCGAAACATGGTCTTTGGCCGAATAACGTATGTATCTTTCTAAACTTTTCATTCAAATATATGGGAAATTGGTAATCATCGTACATTATGCATATTCCCCGCTTTGCTGGAATTTTTCCCGTATGTATGTAATCGGATATATCATCCAAAGTTATCGGCTTATATCCCTTTTCTTTAGCTTTTGAAAATAATTTTGCCATCCTGTCTGCCGATTGAGTCTCTTCAACATCACTTTCAAAGTCGTTATTCATAGTATGTCCCATTCCCAACAATAAACGTGGTGTGACATCAGAAATAATAGCGTAACCATCTGTTCCATATACCAATTCAGTATCTTTCAAATGATTTATGTACACTTCTAAATCTGAAAATTCACAATTCACATTAGAGCCATCAGCAGTTCCACCCAGATATAAAACCGTATTTTCGTTGAAAATTTGTTCAATAGGTCTTTCTGTTCTATTAAATGGTACGCCATCAATTGCCACGCATACGTAATCTGAAACGCTCTTATCCGCTACAATTTCAAAGGTATGCCATTTAGTATCTAACTTATATCGAATATAAACATATCCATTATCTTCTATTGTTAAAGTTGATGTAGGAGTTTGGCCACCTTCATCTGAATATGTATTCACTTGCCTTGATTTTGTCAAATTGATGTCAGAAAACTCTATCATATCAGACGGAGTATGGCCTGCCAGTCCGTACCATTCCACATTAATGTATTCGTTAGCCTGTAATGCTTTCACGAAATCTTCCATCGTAGAATAACTTGATAGCGTAAATGAACCGACAGACTGGTTATTGTTTTTTATTTCAAACACACCATTTTGATTTGATATTGTCGGTGATTGGGCATTGCCTGTATCTTTCCATTGGATTTTTAACGATAAGTCCCCCGCTATCGGAAGCATTCTAATTCCGCTATAATCCACCTTTCTAATCCCTGAATAATTATAGTTAGCACATCCCAGACTAACATTATATGCTATGCCGACAACATCGGAGTCATTGGTAACTGGATTTGGTTTTGAAACAAAAGACAATTCATATAACGCAGTCGAACCGACTCTTTTTAAGGCACCTATTTTAATATAAGCGTTACTACCAGTAATTGAAGGATTACTTGTATTCATATCCTCTGTAAACCTTACCTTGAATCTAACGACCGCCTTTTCCGTATTAGCCTTACATTTTAATGGAATTGCCGTTACATATCCTGACTTTCCATAATTGGATAAATCTGGCTCAACCGCACCGCTTGACGATATTACTTGTGAACCGTCAGGCAATAGGTCAGATTCATCTTTCATATTATTAACGATGTCGGTAACAATATGCTCATCTTGCACATTAAATAATTTTGTATATGCCAACATGGGATTATCAGTCCATACTCTTGCATTGTCAATGGGAGTAGATGTTGTATTTAATTGACTCAATCGTACAAAATAGCCATTCTCAGGAACTGTAAATGTCTTGTTTTGAAAACTATCTACATTCAATGCTGAAATAAAATCTTGATTTTCATCGTAGAATGCAATACAAGCATTGCCACCGAGATATAAACCTTTAGTCAAAAATACTGCATTCGGATATGTTGGTATGAAATCTGAACCGTAATAAGTTGTTCCCGATGATGAAATGAAATTTCCCGAACTATTTATGTACCCCTGTGACCATACTAATGGGATAAAATTTTGAAGTGCCTCTTCATTAGTTATTTTGGTTTTATTCAACTTTTCTGTTGCTAATGAAGCGTATGACCGCATAGGTTTATCAGTCCATACTAAAGCATCGGATATAGATAAACCGCTTGCCTCTGATATAAAACTACTCAACCGTACAAAATAGCCATTCTCAGGAACTGTAAATGTCTTGTTTTGAAAACTATCTACATTCAATGCTGATATAAATTCTTGATTTTCATCGTAGAATGCAATACAAATGGTCTCCGATAATACTATATTGGAAGAATTGAATACTGCATTCGGATATGTTGGTATGAAATCTGAACCGTAATAAGTTGTTCCCGATGATGAAATGAAATTTCCCGAACTATTTATGTACCCCTGTGACCATACTAATGGGATAAAAAGCTCAGATATTGCTTTTTGGCTCATTACCGCATCTTCGGCATTACCAGTTTCTTGTACAACTGTCCCATCAAACCCTCTAAACGGCAAATCATTCCAAGCATTAGTTCCGTCTCCTACCTTATACAAATTAGGGTCGTCCATTACCAAGCCTATCTCACCTTCCATAAGTACTGGATTATATTGTTCCCAGTTCGCTCTCGTATCTCTTCTATGTTGTATTCTATCTGCCATAATTTTATATATTTTGTTTGTTATACAATCGTGTTCGCTGTCCCGCAATCAATAGTTCTTACTCCGCCGTATTTCGTATCCGCACGCCCTCCGTCAAACACGCCGGCTTTGACTTCATTTACTGCTCCTACATTCTTCCATTCCCCATTGAGATAGAGATATAGTTGATAAGGAGAGGTTGTTCCAACCAAATAGGCCTTATTTCCATCCCCATCAGGGAAAGCAGATTTCAGCGATTCTTCTGTATCATATATTCCCTTTATGGTAGTCGTATCTCCTTTTTGTCCTTGCGGACCAGTATTCCCCATTGGTATCTGAAAGTTCAACACCGGCGCGTATGGTGTCCCGGCGTTCGTAACCTTCGCCTGATTCCCTTCCCCAATGGTCGTCGTCGAACCAACATTCACCTCCGGAGCCTTGGGCAAGCCAAACTGCAGGTTCACATTGAAGCCGTCTCCCACATTCTCCACCGTCGGCGTCGCCCCCGGCTCCAGTCCTACAGGCTCTTCAAAGCTGATGTTCGGTGTAATAAGCGACAGCGGGAACAGTTCCTTCCACTCCTCACCGTCCAGCGAGTACTCAATCTTCGTTTTGTCCTCGCTCAGTCGCGGCTGGAGGGGAACGCCGTTGTCGCCCTTCGGCCCTTGTGCCTTAAAGCCCGTGTCCTCACCGTCCACGAACCAGTTACCGTTCGAGCCGATGGTTACGTTGCCGGAGACGGGCAGGGCGTCGGTGATGCGCACCCACGAACTGTCGAGCTTGAAGAGGTCGTCCTTGATGCACTCCTCGAGGATACACTTTTCGGTGATTATCTCGTTGTCGATGTTACGGTAGGAAATCATCAACCCCTTGCGTCTTAGATGGAAAGGCACTTGCAGGCGGGTCGATTTCGCCGAGCCTCGCCACGGGAGGTAGATGCTGTTCACCATATTGAGGAACCCGTCAAGGCGCGTCCCGGTCTTCGCGTCATAGACCGCCTGGATGTAGGTAATCGGGTAAATCCGGACGCGCTTGCGCTTGCCCAGTTTCTCGTCTAATTTGTTCAACTGGTGGATGGTGTTGTTGCCTATCCCCGTGCAGATGTCGCGTTCGACGCTGACTATGTTGTTGTTATTGCAATCGGTCATATTGTCTATAGTTTTTAATATTATAGTTACAAGAAATAGTCATTCCTAGCTGAAAACTAAATCTTCTGTCAATAATAAGATATCATAAAACTGATATTTCCCTCCATAAGTATTTACCAACCTAAACTCGTTATTGGTATTTATAAAAACAATTCCTGGTTTATTATAAGAGCTAATTACATTTCCTATATACCGTGTAGACGAGTCTATTTTGATTCCACCAATCTTGGCAATCAGTAAAGATTCTTCTTTTAAACTTGTATCGTCGGCAACAACGACTTCTCCTCTCAGTCTATAACCATTCGGTAATTTTGTAACAACTTGAGGATTTGATAAGATATTACCATCTTCAACTCTCTCAAAGTCCAAAGAATTGTTATAAAATATTGGCGGATTAAATCTATCGTTATATGGAGTAATAAATCCCTCAAATACAAAAGCTTCTGTTAATCTCACAGTCTTTCCTGTAACTCTAGTAACAATTTGAGCTGTTACAGATTTAATATCTTCATGATAATAAAATGGCAATACATAATATCCATCTTTCGGACGTTCTCTAAAATTATCATACGTTGCTAAAACATCGTTTCCTCTCACAATTCGAGGATATGCTGTATCACCTTCTTCAAAATCAAGTTTTAAAATAGCTGTATAATACTTATATGCATTGAGCGTCTTCTGAACGTTCAATGATTTCAATAATGTTCCAGATGTATTACTTATAACATCATACGGATTAAAAGCGATATTATTAGGAGATAAACCTCTACCACCGACTCTAGGTATTCTAGCTACTAACTTTATATTATTATAGTAATAGCTATTTAGATAAAACGCTTTAGTTGGACCAGCGTTCTGTATCTCCCACACACAATACTTGTTATCATTTTGCCTATACGCAAATATCGCACTATGATCTATGCTTAAATAAGGATGTACACCTGTATTATTATCAGACAGACTGTAAAACAATATATCACCTGTTTCTAATTCGTCCAACTGAATATTTTTCATAGTATATCCTAAATTATTTAAGTGTTGTGCAAGCTGATGGCTATATTTTAGAGCTTCATCTCCACTAAGATTCGGATTAGGAATGCTATACCAGTTTATCAAATCTTTATATCCCCAATATCCAGTTCCATTTGTCTCATTATTTCCACCCGCATACTTGCTGTTCTCATAAGGGATTCCCGCAGCCATTAAAAGACTGAAAGTAGAACAGTTTATTTCAAATTGTTTGTTTATATCAAATTTTGGATTAAATGCAGCATTATGTCCTCCATAAACAAATTCATCTGTATGTTTTACATAAGTTAAAAATAGTTCGGCTAAAGCATTCTTTCCAAAATCATTTATAGTTACATCTCTTTGAAATCTATTATATGGCTGATAATTACCATACATGGTTACAGATTTTGTATCTACGTTCCCTTTAATATAGCTCAAGCCTTTATCTCCAAAATCTATCTCCCCATTATTTATGCTCCCTCCTTGAAAATCTAAGGTAGTATTTGCAGGAACTATTAAGGTTTCTTTATTTAAATCTATATTCCGGGTAATTCTATATATAGTATTAGATTTATATCTGTTTGATAATTTCAAAAATTCTCTGAACCTTTTCAGTGTGTTTTCCGCATACCACGAATAATTAATAACATCGTTTATAACTGTACCAGATAAAGTACAGTAAAATTGAGGATTACCCAATAATAATGAATCATTCAATATTATCTTCCCATTCCTCAGCGTCCCCCCATCAAACTCCAGCACGCATCCTTCCGGCACTTCTATCGTCTCCCCTCCGAGGCAATAGTCATACCGTATCACATATATAGTATTGGGCTTCCTCATCATGTGCTGCGTCAGCATATTCGTCCCGTTCACAATATGCTTGCGGAGATATACCTTCCCCATCCCGCTGTAGTTGTAGGGATTGTATTCACGGTCTTTGAACTGGAGGGTGTTGTGTTCGGTTACGGTCAGGTCTTCCTCGTCGGGGAGATTGGTGATGTGGCCGGGTTGGGCGGCAGCGGATTCTATCATCTGCTGCACGGCGGGCGAGAGGTCTTCGGGTTGGACGGAGCCGGGCTGGATTTCGAGCTTCGAGCCGTCCACCACTTCCTGGGTATAGTCCTTGACGGTCTCGCGGGTTACATAGTGTTCGTCGATGATGCGGCCGAAGCGGTCCTTGATGGCGCGGGAGACGGTCAGTTCGTCTTGGTTGTCTTCGGTATGATAGTCGCAAGCCGGTTCTGAGGAGAGGAAGGATTCTTTCGGGATATAATTGAGGCGGTCTTGCACCTCATCCATCTCGTCGTTGAGGTTCTTGATGTCGGTCTGCGCCGTGTCTATCTCCTTGTTCGTGTCTTCGATAGCCGTGTCGTGTTTGACAAGTTCCTCGGTGATGGACTTCTGGCTCATGGTATCGACCTCGCTGTCGCCGCGACCGTCGAGCACACTGACGTACCGCTGGTGTTTCAGCCATTCGCCCTCGGTGCCGTTCCATTCGCCGCGCAGGACGGCCAGTTCGTAGGACGAGAGCCCGTCGTAGCCGTAGGTGGCGGTGGAGCTTTTCGCCTTCAGGACGACCGTACCCTCCGGCAGGTTCGTCGCTTCCTCCTCAAACTCGGTAATGGCGAAGATGTCTTGCTTCATCGAACGGCAGAGGTCGCGGTCGTGCCGCCCCGGATGCCCGGCGTTCTTTACCCAGATGGCTTCGAGGCTGTAGAGCCCCGGCTCCAATCCTTCGGGGATGTCTATCATCAGCGTGCCGCGGTCGGCAGTCGCCTCCAGCAGGTACTTCTCGCAGTTGCCGATAAGGAATACCTTTACCAAGGCACGGCGGAAGTCCTCGCGCACCGGGCTGGTGCCCTTCAGTATCGTCCATTCTACACGAATCTTTCTGTCTTCTAAGATATATACCGTTTTGTCCATCTTTTCAATTGAGAATTGAGAATTGAGAATTGAGAATTGAGAATGGACAATTAAATGTACCCGGAGGCTAATTGTCCATTGTTAATTGTTAATTGTTAATTTGGGTACTTATCCCCATTAACGTCATTGCCTGATTAAAGAGGCTGTCGGCGTGCTGGTCGCGGTAGGTCAGCAGCGTCAGCCCGGAGATGTAGTATATCAGCGCGGGGTAGAGGCGTGCGCCGATGGTGATATTGTCCGCTCCGTCTTGGTCGGTTACGATGCCCACCTCCGCCGTGTCCTGCGTGTCCCGTGCCTTGTATAGCTCCAGCGTCCGCGAGGGGTGGAGCACCATGGCCAGCTTGGGGCGTTCCCAGGTGCCGGTGGCGTAGGGGTCGGCGAGCGTGGCGTATTCCCGGTCGTCCCAATAGATGGGGTCGGAAAGGTAGAGCGGCCAGGAGCGGAAGCGGGCGTAGCAGACGCGGAGGTAATTATCCGGGAGAGAAACCCGCCCCACGAGGTCGCTGCCCACTGTCGCCTCCGTCAGCACCGTGTCGGGTTCCAGCAGCGCCCAGTCGGCGTTGCCGTTCACGAAGCGCAGGGCCTCTCCTATCTTCGAGCGGATGATGGTATCCATCTCCTCGTTGTCCTGCTCGCCGAGGAACTCCGCGTCGTTCAGCCCTATCTCGTCGATACAGACCTTGACGGCCTCCACTATTTCGCCGACGCTCTTTTCCATGCCGGAAACGCTACGTTATGTTTTTCCATCAACGCCTCGATTTGCGCCTCGCTGTCCACCGTCTCGCCTTCGCGGGCGAAGTAGGCGATGGCGTCGTTCACGTTCTTGACTGACTTCACCTCCTTCACTTTCTGCACGGAAGGCTTTGCCGCCTTGCCCTTCTGCCCCACCCGTTCGCCGTCCACCAACGTGAGGCGGATGACGGAGCCAAAGCGCGGGTCGCTCTCGATGGCGTCCTGGACGAAGGGGTTGCTCGTGCGGAGGGTGGCGTTCTTGCGGTTGGCGTAGTCGCCGCCCTTGAACTCCATGTTCACCGCGACGCCGCAGAAAACCGTGCGCAGGCGGCATTCGTCCTTACCCGCTATTTCGTATGTTTTAATGCTCATAATAAACCATTTAAAAGGATTATAAAATAAGGTGATTCCCATCTCTTGAGTTAGCCGCCGCCAAGTCATGAGTTAGGCGGGAATAACTCATGAGTTAGCCGTAGATAAGTCATGACTTAGCGCGGACTAACTCATGAGATGGAATTTAGACGTTGATTTCGCCCTTATACGGTTGCCATTCCGTGCCGTCATAGACGTACAAACCCACGGCGTGCGTGTCGTCGTCCTCCGTCAGGTAAGCCACTGCGCCCTTAGCCGGACTGCCTTCCGCCACGGTTGCCAGAGAAGCCGTGCTGGTTACGACCGCATCCAATGCCGCAAGGCTGTAGCCGCCTGCCGTAACGTCCGGACCGATAATCATCGAGTTGTAGCCCGTCAGCATCAGACAGTCGTCCTGGATGTAGTACTGCGATTTGGCCTCGCGCACTTCGCCGCCTTCGCCCTTCGAGTGGTCCACGGTCAGTGTCTTGCCCTTCGTGTAGTAATAACGCTTGGCCTCGCGCATGGAGAAAGCAACGGCACATTCCTCGAAACCGAGGTCGTCCAGCGCGTGTTCCACCTTGAAGTTCAGCTTGCCGAAGGTCGTTTCAAAGGAAGAAATGTCGATGCCGATTTCCTGCTTCTTGACAAAGGAGATGTCTTTGTATTTGGTGAAGTCGATGTTCAAGAGCTTCTCGATGAACTTCGTACCGCAATATACATCCATCTCGTTCGTCGTGGCATATTTGCCGAAGAGCATACGGGTGATGCCGATAAGGTCGGCGTAGGTCAGCGTGGAGCCGATCTGGTAGCCCAGGCGGAGCTGGCGAAGCACGCCTTCCTGCATATAGACATATTCCGTGCCGGTCTTCTTCGAACCGAACTTCAGGAACTTGGCACCCTTGCCCATCAGCATGGTCTTGGTTACCTTCATTCGGAAGTTCGAGAGAATCATGTCCTTCACGTCCTGCACGCTCCAACGCGCCTTCTTGTTGATGCGCTCGAAGAATTCCGTCCAGGTAATCGGGCAAACCTTCTTTTGCAGGTAGGCCGTCTTCTTACGCGGATAGTAAGCGTCCGGGGCAATCTCCACTTCGCTTTCGCTCATGGCCGGGGCCATGACAAGGAGCTTCGTGCCCGCCGGGATGGTCGGGACATACATCTCGCCGGAGTTCAGCGGACCGTTGATAGCCGTTACCGTAACGCCGGAAGACTTCTCGGCTGCGGTTACGTAGAGGACGAGCGGAGAACCGTCGCTGTTGCCGTCGGCATCGTAGCCGGTTATGCCATCTGCCAGAATCGTAGCGCATTCCGGGAAGAGTTTTTCATCGTTCTTGTAGAGGCTGAGTTTTACTTCCGCGTCCTTGTTCGTATCGTTATTAACTTCGGCCTTGGTGAAGCATTCGGAGATGGGTTCGCCAATCTCATAATGCTCCGGTTCCTTGGTATCGACCTTGATTTGCTTGGCAAGGCGGAGGAAGTCCGTATGCATCGGATACTTGTAGGCTTTGAATTTACTCACGTAGTCTTCCACTTGGTTTTCCGCCAGTCCCGCATCCGTAGTTGCAGAGCCCGTCAGCCCCTGCCCCTGCTGGTCGATGCCCTTGCCCGTATCGTCCGGGGTGGCATTTTCCAACGGCTTATTGTCGTTCGGGTCCGTATCGCTGCCATTCTCCCCGATAATCACTTCCGCCAAAGCCATGCCGCCACTCGACACGATAGCGAGGACGAAGAGCAGCAGCTTCGCCCAGAATAGTTTGCTTTTCAATTGTTCTTTCATATACGTTCTTCTGTTTTTAATGAATAATTATCCTATGCTGTCTGCCAGGAACGGATTGAGGAATTTCTTTTTGTACCTCTCCCCTTCCTTGTAGTTCTTTTCCATGCGCTTCTCCGAATCGTCCGCCTTCTCGCGGTCTCCCCAGGGGACGAAGGACGCGATGTCGTTCATAATCCAGTCCCATTCGCCCCGGAAGCAGATGGCGCGGTCGTCGAGGTAGATGTCGGCGATGAGCTTGCTGCCACCATCCTTGCTGTCCTCCGGCTGGTCGGGATTCTCGTTGATGTAGTCGAAAGCAATGCCGTGGTCAGAGAGCCAACTGCGGAGGGCTTCGGTGTCGGGACGGGTGGTATAAACGATAATCGTCCAACCCTTCTTCTTCAGGATTTTCGTGGCCGAATCCGCGCCCTTAATCATTTCCCCGAAGACATCCTTCCCCTGGTAGCCCTTGCTGTAGTCGTGCAGCACGCCGTCGAAGTCGATACATATCGTTTTGCCCTTTGCCATACGCCTATGCCATGAACGGGTTATTCACTTCCTGCCGCGCCGGAGGCTCCTGCCGTGCCCGCTGCCGTCCCCTCGAAGGCGATGCCTGTTGAGAGAGGTCGCGGAGCTTGTCGTCCACCTTGCGGCTCAATCCTTCCGCCTCGCCCTCGGCACGGGCAGCCTCCAGGTCTGCGTTGTAGTTCAAGCCTTTCGCCATTATTTCGAAGATAGATGGGTCGATTTTGCCGACAGAAAGATCTTCCATGATTTGATACATATTATCAACTACTTCTTGGGCTTGTTCTTTACTCAATCCCATCTCCTGAGCCTTCGCCAAAACTACTTCATAAGACTTGGGGGTATTCTCTTGCGTCTTTTCATAAATATCTTTTTGCTTAGCCAGCCACTTCAGATGTTCGTTGTGCGCGTCGGCCAGCTTCTTGGCATAGTCCGGGTCGTCTTGCAAAGCCTGGAGGTCAAGCCCCCGGTTCTGCACCATCCAGACCACCGGGTCGAAGTCCTCCTGACCGCGTGCCGCCACCATCATCTCGGCAAAGGCCGGGCTCTTGGCAAGCTGCTCGCGCATCTGGCGGGAGTTGTTCTCATAGCCCTCGTACTCGTCCATGAGCGAATTGGCACGGTCGTAGTACGCTTCTTCGTCGTCCATGTTCACGTCGGGGTAACGCTTGGCGTACCGCTCGCGGAACCTGTCCCTGTTCGATTTCTTTTCTTCTGCCATATATAATTAAATGTATGATTGTTCTACGGGCAAAGTAAGCGGATATAGAGATGGGAAATTGCTACTTTGATAAGAATCTCACTGCCGGAGCGCATTTCCCGCCATCTGCACCGCCTGCTGGTCGGCCTGGGCTGTCGCGCCTGCCATCAATGCCTCGGGAATGCCCTGCACCCCTCCCCCGTTTTGTGCCGCCGCGCTGTTGGCACGGAGGGCTTGGAGCAACTGGTCGGAGCCGGGGTAGTAGGAAAGCGAGAGCATCTGTTCGGCGGTGATTTGTCCCGCCTGCCAGATTTCCTTCACCAGGTCGTTGAGCATCATGCGGGCAACCGGCGATTCAGCCGATTCCTTGATGCTGACCTTGAAGTCGATGTCCTGCACCTCCTTCGGGTCGTATTCCGCGTAGTTGGCATAACCGGCGGAGCGTTCCATCGAGATGTTGCGCGGCGACTGGTAATACTGGTGGATGGTCTTCATCTTCTTCCGTGCCACTTCGCCCTCGAAGGTCGAGAATTTGGTGATGAGCGAGGCGATGCTGGTCGTGGCGTTCTGCGTTTCCATCGCATAACGGCTGGCGGGAGTGTTACCCGACGGCGTCTTGCCTTGGAGGGATTCCGAGACGCTCGTTATCTCGTTGATGAAGTTAAGCTCCAGTTGCAGGAGTTCGGCGGTGCCGATGTTGGTGGAGTTGGTGGTGATGACCTGCGGCGTATCCCCTTTCTTCGACGGGGTATAAAAGATGAAGCCGCCGATATCGATAAACTGCTCGGCAAACTCTTTGTTCGTCATCTCCGGGGGAACGCAGTCCTTCGGTATCAGCTTCAATCCCTTCACGGAAGAGTTGATAGCCATGTCGTGCAGCATGATAAGGCGGTTGATGTACCGCTGCTGATCGATGACGACGGAGATGAAGGGGACGACATCGCCGTTCACAAGGTAATGCAGCTTGTAGATGTAAGGATGCGAACGGTGCTCGTAAGGCGTGTCGTATTCCGTCAGCACCCTCCCGTCCGGCGTCAGCATCTGGAAGTGCCAGTACTGGTCTATAATATAATGGTATTCGATAAGCGGGATGTCCTGCTCCGCCATGCCCTGCTCCAGACCGAGGCGGAGGCGGTCGGCATTCTCCTCTTTCACGAACGGAAGGTCTTTCACCTCAATACGGTAAAGCGGGTTCTCCGGGTCCATGATATCGACGCAGCGGTAGCGGGGCTTATGCTCCAGCGTCCAGACGTGGTAGGTACGGCAGAGGTTCCCTGCCGGGGGCGTATCAAAGGATTCGTCCTTATAGCGGTCGGTCTGCTGTACGCCGACGGTATCGAAGCGGTGGAGCCACGGCGAATAGATTTCCTCCAGTTGCCGGTAGTCATATTCCGATTCAGCCAAGACCGAGGCAAGCTCGCCAAGCGTGTAGTCGCGGATTTCACCCACGAGGGAATCATCCCAATGCCGGGGGTCTCCTCCTCTCGATTCAAAGAAGAAGTAGGAAGGATTGACGGGATAAGTATAGCTGTCGTCCACCCCGTCGTGGCTCGCCCATTCCTCCGAGACGACCGCCATGCCGCCACAGATGAACTCCAGGATTTCCGACGTAAGAAGGTCTTTCATCAAATTGTTCTCCCAGTTCGTCTGCAGCGCGTCGGTCATCATCTGCGACTTCGCGTCCGCCCCCTTCTGCCGGGCAAAGCAAACAGGCAGCGTGGCAGACTTGGCATAAAGCCCGCTCAGCGTATTCACTATCTTGAAGAGATGGTTATTCTGCAAGGCCACGCCGCCGGTACGCTTGGCGATGCGCTCTCGCTCCTTAATCATGTTCCCGTCCTTGTCCTTGACATAATCCCCCCACTGGTCGCCGAAGACATAACGGAAGTTGCGGAGCCGCTTGGCACGGAAGTCCGAGAGGTTATCCCAGGCATCCTCGCACCGCTGGAGCAACGGCAGGTTCGTCTTACTCGTCCCCGCCAACCTGATACGGCTCTTCACGCTGTCGGCAGTCGAAGGACGATGGTAAAAATGCGATTTGGGTATTAATCGTTTCATGCGTTGTTTTTGGGGCAAAGAAAAGGAGATGGAGGATTGGAGTTTGATAGAATAGTTGTAATCTAAAAAGGATGCATCCTTTCTGGAAAAAGCATGCATGCTTTTCGGAAAAAGGATGTACCCTCTTTGAAAGAACCTACTTCACTACCTCATTTCTATCATTCTTTTCCCCCTACAATCTCCAGCGCCCTTAGCTTTAATTCGTAGAGCTGGTTCTCCATATCTTCATTGTCCCCAAACTCCTTCAGCCATTTCTCGAAGTCGGAGACGGCTTCGATATAGGATTTTAGTTCGTAGGCTTTCTGGAAATCCTTGCTGCTTTGGAGCTCGTTGGACTTGAGGATATATTCCGCGCGGTCGAAATCGTTTGTCTTCGGGTCTTGGATTTGCCGCTCGTAGCCTTTGTAATCGTGTTCCATCTTGTTCACAAAGTCCACCACCTTGCGCTGGTAGTTCGCATTGACCCGGCGTTTCTTCACCTCCACATCGCCGCCGGTCAGGAAACGGCCGACCAACGGGAAACGTGTTGCCGTAACGCCAACCTTCTCCCCGTTGAAACTGTCCACTATCATATCGGCCACACCGATGGTGACTGTGCCGAAACCGCCCGTATATCCATTAATGAAGTTCTGCATCAACGCGGGATTCCAGTTTATCGCCCCGGCCTTGACCGCATCCCCTCCCGTGAGGTCA
Source organism: uncultured Parabacteroides sp. (assembly GCA_944325345.1). Lineage (GTDB taxonomy): Bacteria > Bacteroidota > Bacteroidia > Bacteroidales > Tannerellaceae > Parabacteroides. Next base: position 101,722 of record CALUZV010000003.1, on the reverse strand, counting down.
TTCGTGAGTTTCGACAAAGCCACGAGGGACGAGCTGGCCGAACGATAGACCTTGGTATATTCCGGGTCTGCCTTCCTCGCCCTGTTGATGGATTCCTTGCGGATAGGATTGCCCATGAAATTAACATTCATCATGTTCTGGAGCACAGGCTGTACCACCGTCGGGAAGGCATTCAGGGCAAGGGCCGCGCCTTCGTAGTTCCAGTTTATGCTAACCGGGGAAGCAACATCCGAGATGGCCTCCACGCCGTCCATGATTTCCAGACTCCTTTTCCCGAGGATGTTCCCCATCACCTTGTCCGCCGCACCCATGTAGATAGCCATATCCGGGGAAACAGGTATCTTCGCCCAATAACCTCCCGGCAGGCGGAGACAGATATTGCGTTCCCGGTCGTAGTCGCTCAGGACATCGTAATAATCCTCGTCGTCGTCATCGCCTCCGACACCGACTATCTCATAGAGCATCGGCAAGAACATATTATTCAGGAACGGAAGCATCGCTCCCATCGCCATCGCCCCGCCGATGAAGCTGGGCAAGGCTTTGACCGGATGAGCCATGGCCGACTTGAAGAATCTGAGCTTCCCTTGCAGGCTGGCATTCCAGAAGAGGATATAGGAGCGACCGAACTGGGAGATGCTGGCCAGAGCGTTTATATACCATTTGTTCTTGGCATCATACGTCTTTATCCCCGCACCTTTTCGGTTGAAGTTGAGCGTTATCTCTTTCGCGTCGCTGATGGAACGGGAAACGGAGCGGCCTTCTTCCCGGCTTGTCTTGTAGGCAGCAAAACGGTTTACCAGTTCCGCCGCGTTTCCCATAAACTCGAAGGAATCGAAAACCAGCTTCAGCCATTTGTGGGGAGACATATTAGAGAGATTGCCCTTGGAGAGTTCTCCCAACTGCTTCGCCAGCTTCTCGGCATACTCCTTCTGGCTCTCGATGAATGTGTAGCCCGTCGCTCCGCCGTTGCTCATGAACTCCTTGAAATAGCGGGCGTCCTTCGCTTCTTCCTTCCCTTTGATGTCGTCTATCTTCCCTTCCCGGTAAGCCCGGAGGAAACGCGCCATCTGGGGCAGACGTCCGAAACCAAGCCGTTGATTCTTGGTGAACTCCCACCAATATTTAGGATTCTCGTTGATGAAGGTCATATTGTTAGCATAGCCCGTATCTCGCGAGAGGTTCGCAAGGGAGAACGCCGGGTTGTAGGAAGTGAACGCCCCGGACATGAAATGCTGCACCTTCCGCCCCCACTCATAAACGCCCCTTGTATCGACATCAGGATTGAGCAACCCGTTTATCGCCTGCGCCACCCGGGGATTGCCATTGACGGTAATGACATAGCGGTTGCCACCCACCATCACCTGCACCTGATGCTCGCTCCGCTGAGAGTGCATGGTGCGGTAAGGGATGTCGGATTTCCCGCCCTTCGTCCGCTGTGCTTTGCCTTCGTCCGCCAAGTCCTGCATCTGCTCCTCGAAAGCGTTAAGAATCTCCGTTACTTTCTCCGGTGTGGCATCCGTCGGGATTTCGGGAATAGCTTCCACCCATTCGGGATTCTCCGCCGTGCCTTGGTTCCTTATCCATATATTATCAAGGGTTGCCATTCCCTGCGTATCGTGGTTGCGGACAAGGTTCAGGAACTTCTGCTTGGATATGTTTTTGTTCCCGGCAGTAATGGATGTGTAAGCCACGCTTAGGAGGCCTCCGAACGGATTCGCAGCTTCCGACGAACGGCCTTCTATCGACTTCACCGGATTGCCGCCCTTTATCTCGTCGCTATAGATATAATTGTAAACGTCCCCCGCCGTATCGTCGTCAAAGCCCCGGAGCGGGACAAAGTACTCGAAGCGGTTCAAGTTGGTTTCCACATATTTCTTGTCCACCAGCCCCGTGGCATTCTGTTTCAAAAGCGAATACGAGGCCACGTTCCGGATATTGCCCCAGAGGTTGTCTATCGCGGCGGCATCATGGCTGCCTTCGTATGCCTTGACATAATCGTGTGCCATCTTGTTCCAATCCGCCTTCTCCCCGTCCTCGGACTTGAATACGGACGACAGGCCGCTATAATCTTTCCCGAAGACCGCGCCGAAACTGCCCCCGTCGTCCTTCCACTGGAATGCCCTTGCAGCTTCGTCGAGCCGGACCTGCTTTCCCTCCCAAGATAAACCTTCCATCTTGAATATCTCGTGTTTGGCATTTTCCCAGCGGTCGTAGAGGGTATTGACACACTTCGCCTTGAAGTCTCGGACGGCATTCTCGTAGGTCGAGGTCTCGACAGCCTCCCGTCTCCGTTTAGCCGCTTCCTTAGCCCTATCCTCGGCAACCGTCTCGGACACGCCTTCCTTGGCGGATTCCCGTTTGAAAACCCTTTCGAGCGTTTCCTTGTACTTCTCATCTGCCTTCTTCTTGGCTTCCTCTTCTGCCTTAGCCCGGAACACTTTCACTTCCTCTTTGGTAACGACACCCGTCTGGTAAAGCCGGGTGAAAGATTCCCCTTTTAGGGATTCAATGCCTTTGCGTACCGCCAAATCCCGGTTGCGCTCAATACCATGCTTGGCCTCCACATAGACAACCAGGTCGCGCAAGACGCCCTTGCTCCAATCCCACTTGCCACGCACCTTTCCTGTCAAACCTACAATAGCCTCGTTCAGTTTCTTGACATACTTGGATTCAAACAAATCCATCTCGTCGCGGTTCCGGGAGCTTAGGGTAAGGAGACTCTGGTAGGCATTCTCGTAATCCAATATCTTCGACTTGGCATATCGCGCCAGCAGCTTCTGGAATTCCTTAACGGACTGCAGATAATCAAACAACGTCTCTTTCATCTTGAAGAAGTCGCTCGCCATCACCCTGTCCCACGCCCTTACCATCGGCTCGCCGGACGGCGTGCTTTCCTTGACCTCTTCTTTGGCTTCGCGGAAACGGACATTCCGTCCTCTATCCGGGATAAGCCCCAACCTCCTCCTCATCACCACATCTTCCGCCACCTCGAACCCATTCCGCGCCTCCAGCCGTTTCCGGCTCCGCCAGAGCAGATACTTCACATCGTTGTCCGAGAGTTCGACATCAACGCCCAGCCTACGGAGCATGTCGCGGACGGCGGAGACTACGCGCTGCCACCATGAGGGCGTCTCGTCCCGCTCCGCTTGCTCGGCAAGATACTCGTCCATTGCAACGGCAAAGTCTCCGTCATACCGCTCCATTGCTCGCTTGGAGACTTCGCGCCGGACATCCAGGGGCAACAGGCCGTAGAGGCGCATCATCTCCGCGTCATATTCCTCTTTCCCGATAAGCTCGCGCAAGCCTTTATGACCCACAACTTCGTGGAGCACAGCGCGTACGGCATCCGCTTCGCTCCGGATATTTGGAAGATATAAAACCACCTCACCAGATGGAATATCATACCAACCCGTTATCATATCTCCGGAAGCTATTCGACGTTTCGCTTCACCATCAGGAATCTCATCAATTAAACGCACTACGCGAATCTTCTGACCAAACCGAGTCGCCACCTCTACCCCTGCTATTTCGAACCGCTCCCGGAGTTCGCGAGCTGCTCCTCCAAGGCCGCTATCGTCGCCGCCTGGCTGGTTATCGTCTGTTCCTGCGCCGCGATGGTCGCCTTGAGGCTCGCTATTGCCGACGACACCGCGCTGCCCACCGCGTCTATCTTCGCGCCGAGGTTGCTCTCCAGCACGTCCAGCCGCTGCATGATTTCGTCCGCCCGCTCGTCGATCTTCTCGGCGAGCATCTGTAATCCTTCTTCCATTGTCAGTTCCGTTTTGCGAATCATTCCTTCGAGACCCCGGCTGCGGTCCTCCATCTGCTTCACGGCCTCGAGCGTCTTGGCCTCCGCGCGGTTGAGCGTGTTCTGGCCGGCCAAGGTTGTCATTCGGATATTCGAGCGGCCCGATTCCAGGATTCGCTCGATTAGCTTCTGATCTTGGGATTTGAGGTGCTGTATTTCCTGTTCTACGTTCATAAGAGTTATTTAAAGCGTTATCAATAAAAAGTTGGTCTTCGCGGGAGATGTCTTCGGTGTCGGAGGCGAGGGAGGAGCGGCGTAACTCTTCAGGCATATTCATCCGGGTTTGCACGTTGCGGGCTTCCACTTCTCCGGCATTCCGCATATAAAGCCGCTCGGCTTCTTTCACTGTTGGCAAACCTGAATTTAAAAGACTTCCGCCTTCATTAAAAGCCTTTTCGTATGCCTCGTGAAGTTCTTTGGAGGTATGGTATAGAGCCAAAGTTTCTATCGGGCCATAGGCCTCATACATACGGTTCCGGCCTTTCATCGTCCCCATCGCGGAACGGACAGCCCAACGCATATATTTATATTGGCCCTTCTTAACCAGCCGCTCCGCCTTTTTACGAATGAAGGCAGCGGAGTTCAAAGTCCCCACGTCCGCCGTCTCTATGTCGCTCTGGGCATCCAAATACCGGTCTATAACTTCATCCGGATTATCACCCGACTCGAACCCCTCATGGGCTTGGATGCCATGCTGTATTTCATGGACAAAAATAGATTCGTAGTGTTCCGGATAACTATGCGCTGTGTTTATTACAATCATTTCACTTCCATATCCACCACTTCCATATTCATCCGGCTGATTCTCAAAACGCACTTTATAATCTTTCATGTGGGGATAAGCCTTGAAAAGCTCATCATCCTTGACGAAATCGGTCAGCTTATAGTCTTTGTCTTCTTCTATATTTTCAGGAAGAGTAAGCTCTATGTCCGGTGTCTCATACCTCCACTTCCCGTCCGCCCCGCGTTCCCAGCCGGTAGCCATTTTGATTTTCCGGGCATTTTCTTGGGGAGATGTTTGGAGGATAGTGCGAAGCTTCGTATCTTTGCTTCCGGTAACAGACGGATCAGGCTCTGCCCCCGTTGATATAAAACCATTGGCATTCTGATTGTCAGCAACGGGATTCGTTCCGTTAAGGTTGTCTATCAGAGTGCCTTTTTCTATTTCAGTAAGGGCATGATCATAATACTTGTTGCCGTTCTCATCTACCCCGATAGTTACTTTTACGGTATAGTCCTCTCCTCCTATCTTCAGTCCGACAACATAATAACGGTATTTGGGATATTGTGCGTTCTTCTTTTCCGCAACCTCTTCCGTTATAAATATTGCATTCTGAATTATATCAGGGACAGCGATTAGACTTTTAAGATGAGCTTCATTACCCATGCTATGAGATGTAACCTTGTTTATACCCTTTCGCCCTATTGCGACAGTCTCGTTCGTATCGTTTATCGTATATTCACCTCGGAGATTATCCTTAATCCAAGCCTTTGCACTATCACGCTTCAGTTCGTACTTGCCTTTATACTCCTCCCCTGTTATCTCCACCGGCTTGCTCTCCCTGAGCTTCTCAATTCGAGCCTGCTTCTCGTTGAAGGCATTCTCCATGTCGCGGGCAACAGAGAGGTTGTCCATACGGGTGGTAGCCTCCTCCGCACGGTCAAGGTTGGCGGCGCCGCGTTCACCAATGAAGCGGAAGCGGATATTATTATCTTTTGTAGAGTATGTCCCCGTATTATCTGTTGCACTCTTCATTTGATTTGGAGAGAATACGACTATATCATTAGCTGTAGTATTTCGATTAGAGGCACTATTACCAAACGGTCCTAAATCCATTATATTTTTCGCAATAACTCCATCAAATTCGGATTCTCTTGCTTCTAAAACTTTTTTGTTTATATCATCATCAAAAGAAGTTCTCCACGGCATTCCTTTATAATCTAAAACTAAGGGACGCCTCACATTAGCAAACAACGGATATATGCCACCCAAGTATTCTCCTGTAAAAACAGACTTAATTTTCTTATTTTCGTCCAAAACCACATTTTCGTCAGTCCCCGCATAAGAGGATGCCACATTCCGATTAGTTGTCATAAAGTAAACGCCATCGGGTGCATCTACATTAGTTTTTCTTTTTATGCTTTCCCCAAAAACGTCAAAATTATGCAAGCTCCCATGATATACGACCATCGGCTCTCCGTTCTTATCTACAATTTTTGAAGCTTCCATAGGATTGTTTTCCCAATCTCCGAACCAATCTTTAAAAGCTTTTGTTCTAACTTGTATCCATTGAGATTCAGACAAGTTAGTATTCTCTCCATTAGGAGCTTTCAAATAAGTTCCATCTATTTTAGCTTGTGTTATAATATCATTTTCTTCTTGAGTAGTCTTTGCCATACGGAAGCGGATATTCTTGTAATCTGCGAACGGCTTCGTCTTCCTCTTCGAACTATCCACCCACTTCTTAAACTCTTCTTTGGATACTTGAGTAATATTCCCTAAGCCTTGCCAGCCCGGAGAATAGTTCGCAAGGTAAGCCTCTCTTGCAGCTTTCTCCGAAGGAAATCCATACATCACCTTATGCTCATCAAACGTCCCGTCCGCTTTCACCTGGTCGATAACGAACACATCGCCTTGTGTCGGGTCGTCCGAGAGGAATACGTCGATATGGTCGCCGTCCACGCCTTCGGTGCCACGGATATAGCCGTAGGTGTTGTTCATCGTTACGCTCCACGGGTTGCCGTTGGCATCCACTCCGGAACGGGTGCTGCCTTTCGGGTTCTCGATGGTGATGTCGAAACCGTCGAGCTTGATGTGGCCTTTCTTGTAGTTGCCGGCCTCTTTCTGGGCTTCGGTCGGGTTGGTATCGACCTTGCGCTCTTCTGCTTTCCGCTTGTTGGCCTCCACTACACGCTGGGCATAATCAAATTCTGATTCGCCGGGAATAAATTCCGGGGCTGAGGTTTGGTTTTCCGAGGAAGTATTGCTACCTTTGTCCTCAGAAGAGATACCGAGGGCATTAGGCACGCCTTCTTGATTGTTATCAGTGCTTGACGTTTTGATAGCGGGTATTCTCTTTTCTTTTTCCCCTCTTGACGAATCAAGCGCAGTTACAACCCAATTCTTTCTTTCCCCATTATAATCCTTTCGGATAGATACTTTATATTTGCCATCCGTTATTTCTATACGAAGTTGTCCATTCTTGGCTATTTCACCATTGTTTATGACATCTTCGATAATCCGAGAAGCTTCATTTATATCTTTAAAGTCGTCATGCGTATTGATATGCTTGTCTATAATATGAGCCAATCCTCCATTCTTATCGCCCCATACCAAATCAATATCTCCAACGTCATCACGATGGAAGACACCAAGCAAATCCCCGCTTTGATGTTTTATAAGAAAATCTATTGCCTCTCGGACTTTGCCCTTAAATTGATTATAAATAAAACCAAACGGTCCATTCCCAACCGGCTCTATCCTTCCTCCTGCGCTTTCTTGTGCAGCTCCATCCTCGCCACGAGCGTCGGCACCAGTTTCCCGTTCTCCTTCAGTTTCTCCAGTTCGCCCGGTCTCACGAGGTTGTGTTTCTGGCAATATTTCATCGCTTCCTTCGCGTAGGCTATTGCCTCCTCCTTCGTCATTTCTTTCAATGTTTTCATTATCTGTCGTGTTTGATTGTGCTAAAGCCGCGTCAATATCGGCATATTCTTGTTGCTGGGCAAGCATTTCTTCGTAAATCTCGCCCGATACTTGGTCAAAGGCCTCCGGTGTTTGCATCTTCGTCCGGAAGTCGCGTTCCATCGCTTCCACGTAAGCCTCGTAGTCTTCGGGGGACATGCGGAAGTTGGCCTCACACCATTCGGCGTATTCGTTGTATTCCGCCTCGGCTGCCCGGCGTGCCTGCTCCTCGCGGCTCCGGCGGACATAGTTGATAAGGTCGCCGCGTGTCCGGGCTCCAGACAATACCTCGATGATGGCATTGCGTCCGGCATTCGGGTCGGATTGGTCGAAGAAGTTCGTACCCTGCTCCAAGTCGGCCTGCATGAGGACTTCCCCGGCCTGCTCGATGGTCATGCCTCCTTTGTCTCGACCGGCAAAGAGACCGAAGAGACCGCGCGTCTCACCCCGTCCGCCGCCGGTCTCGCGCTGGAAGTCGTCGCGGAGGAGTTTGATAGAGCCATCTGCCAACATTTCCGCCGCCAGTTCCTCACCCGTCTGCGGCGTCTGGTTCTTCAAGACATTCAAGGCGGCATCGTCGCCGGGCTGACGGCGGGAATCCCGGAGGCGATTATTGATGTCTTCCCAATAGTCCGCTTCCTGCTGAACTGCATCCCGGCGGGCTTGCCATTCCGAGCGTTTGCGCTTATATTCGTCAAGGTTCGTCCCAGGCACAGGCTTCTTCTTGTCAATGTCGGCAAGGCGTTTACCCACATCTTTGCGGTTAGCATCGACGAAGGCATCCACTTCCTCGATAGACAGCGATCCGTCGAGGAGCGTATCCAGCATATCGTCGGCACTCGGACGGGCATTTTCTTCGGAGATTGCTTGGTTTTCCGAAGAAGAGACTGTACCTTTGTCTTGAGAAATCGTTTGGGAAGAATCCCCGCTCATGGAATTACTGCGATTATTATCGTTCCGAACTTCAGTCCCTTCGGCAGTAGAAGATACCTCGACAGCGGGTAGAGGCCAAACGATTTCCTTATTTTTAGAGTAATTGCTTCTAAATATTCCCGCGCTGTTTACAGTCCAATAACTTCCATCTTGAGACAATTCTACGAACAAGGTGTTATTCTTTCCGTCCGAGGCTTCCAACAGATACGTCTTGTTGCCGTTTCGATTATTCCCTTTTCTTATTGTTTCATAGTTCTTGGCTACGGATTCAACAAAGGCATTTACTGAGGGGAAGCCAGCATTGCGTATCTGTTCGCCATGACTTTCCTCAATATGAGCAAGGCCGTACCCATGATTCCTCCCTGCGTTATCCTTCCGGTTAAATCCTTCGCTCAGCTTAATAGGCGCTTCCTTAAGTCCGGTCTCGGCCGTTATCTGCCCGAACACGTCCGTCCCGTCCGAGGAAAGCATGAAGGGATAGCCGTTCTCGTCGATGTCCTGTGCATCTGCCGGTGCCACCTCCCGATAAAGCTCTTTCAGCCGTTTCACCTCTTCCCTTTTCGCACGCATCTTGTCGCGGATTTCCGTCAGTTTCCCGCCCGTCGCCTTCTCAAGCTGCCGGTCTAAGGCATCAATCTCCCGGTTACCTGCCACGATGTTCCGGCGTATGTCCTCCAAAGCCACCTCCGGCGAATCGGTCAGCGAGGTATATTCGTACTGCTGCTGCGGAGTAAGACGCTTATAGTCAATAGCGCCATCCTTCGTTTTAGGGAGACTTTCTGCCAAAGCATTGAGGCGTTCTTCCGGGGATACCGACCCCGCCGGATTTTCGTCCAGCGTTTCATCAGAAACATTGGGCGTTTCAGACAAAACGCCGGACGTTTTTTCAGCTTCTTCATTTGCTTGATTTCCCGGTTCTTGTGCTGCATACATCAAATCCTGCAACTCCAGCACTTCGGCATCGGTCAGGATGGACGGTTCGCCGCCCTTTTTAGCCGTCGTCTGCCCGGTCTCGAGGACGGCGGGGAAGGCCACCCAGTCGCCGCGCTCGTCGCGTTCTTGCAGGATATACGCCTTGTCGCCGTTGAAGATGACAAGGCCGGGCTGCGCGGGCTGGGTCTTCGGGTGGTGATGTAGGCGGAACTCCATTTGGGTGTTCTTGCCATCCAAGGCGTTCTCCCTATAGCGGGCTATCAGGTCGTCGGCATCCTGCTCCTGAATGTTTTGCAAACGCTTCACGGAGACCATGCGCGTCGTGCCGTCGTCGTTGAAGATAACCGCGTTGTCTCCCTCAATAGTCTTTACATACACATCTTTCTCAGTCAGACCTTCGGAGAAATGCGCGGTGGTAATCAAGCGGCGGCCGTCGTCCTGCGGCACGGTAAAAGGCGCAATCCGGTCGGCGAAAGCCTGCACTTCGGCCTCCGCGTCGTCGAGGTTCCTTTCCGTGATGCCGCGCATCACCAACTGGCTCTGGTAATACGCCTCGGCAAGCGGGCGGACAGTCTCGTCGAGGCCGTCGAAGAGCGACTGCACCTCGGCAGCCGACGATTCGTCGTTCACGTAACGGTCGATGGTGGCGGCAAGGTTCGGGTCGATGTCCGAGAGGGATTGGCGGGATTGCTCGGAGGATTGGTAGGCGGAGTTATATTCCGTCTCTGGCATCTCCTTGCCGCGTTGGATAGCATCTTCCCGCATCTGTTCCTGATTCTGAGTTGCCGATTGGGACGGGGTTTCTTCAGCAGAAGCATTCTGTAGCCTTCTTCTTGCCACGTAATTGGCAGCAACGGTCATCGGAGTGAACTGGGCACCGCCTGCCGCACCATAGACCCCGGCCTTGGCGACGGCTTCACCAAAGGAATCATCGCGTTGTACGCCGGTAATCAAATCCGTCCCATATTCCGTAGCGGCATTAATCATCTCCTCCATAGCCTCAGTCGCTACCGGCCCGATAATGCCATGTTTCGCCATGAAGTCGGCAGAGCGAGAGGTAAGATAATCCGAAATGGCTTTTCCTGCAGCCTCTTTGCCACCCAAAGCGAAACTACGCCGGACAAGTTTGCCGATAGCACCGGCACCCAAACATTCCGTCAGGTATTCGGACAAACCGGTAACAGCAGAATTGACCAATGCCGCGCCGCGGTTCATATCTGGATTGTCTTTTATTAGTTGATCGTATTTATCGTTAGCAGCCATCAACCCGGCAGCGGTAAGGCCGGTGCCGCCACTTGCGATTATCCCCAAAGACTGCGGAGCCGATTCTGTGGCAGAAAGAAAGATTTCTCCCAAAGCACCGCCCCAATCGCCTTCTTTGGCAAGCTGGACGAAGTCTTTGCCGTTATAACGGTTCGATTCTTTTCTGTATTCATCCGCCCTCCGGTTAAAGGATTCAGCAGCTTCTCCAAAAGTTCCCGAACGCTCTATCCCAAAAGTGTTCTCCAAAACCTTTGTTCCTTTATCCAGCAAGTTGGCAACCGAACCAAGGGTGCGGTTTGTACCGGCCATGAATCGGTCGCCAAGGTCGTCAAAAAAGGAATCTTTGGATTTAGCATCTTGATTCGCACTTTGCTGTTCTTTCAAATCATCCGGCATCGGGTAGCCCAGCCACGTTTCAAAGGCCGAAAACTCCGGAAGGTCGTTCACCCCGTTATCCCGGAGCGTATTGTAGAGCGTTTCGCGGGCTGCGGAATCCTTCAGACGGCCTTCGAAGCGGTCATATTCAGGCAACTTGTATCCGTTATCCCGCAAGGAATTATATAATTTGAGGGTATTGCTTTCTTCTGCCATACATCAATACTGATTAGAGGTTTGTCAAATCTTTCGAGTCTCTGCTATTGTTGGATGATGAAGACGTGCCCCAAAGACCGAGGGAGACGCCGGTAGAGGGTTGGGAAGAGGTCGGAGGCATGTAAGGCTCCGGGCCAATAAAGCGCCGTTGCTTTGAGACTTTATTTATGTAGGTAGCGATGCCGGAATCAGACAGGTAGTCCGCAATATCTGCACTTTGGGCTGCACCCTCACCTATTGCCGATAAATATAAAGTTGCGGCATCTCTGGGACTCTGCTGAATAAACCTGTCATAATTTTCCTTGATTTTGTCTGGCAACATACTGTACAACTGGCTCAGCGTCGCATTATTGACCTTATCCATATCCATGCTGATATAGCCGTTCGGGGTACCAAGAACAACTGTGTCATTGCCCTTCTTTCCACGTGAACTCCCCGACCCTTGCGCCAACTTCTGGCTCCGGTAATTCTCCAAGCTCCGTTGGTTCGCCTGACGGATAGCCAATTCCTGCGCCTTCATCCCCAACGATGCTTGCTTGTAGTCCCTATCAAGAGCCAACTTCGCCGCATCCCGTGCCGCTTGTCGTTCAGATTCCATCCGTTTCAAGGCGGCATTCTGGCGGGCAAGCTGCTCACGCTGGTAGGCAGTCAAAGCATTGGTGTATTCACTGATATCCCTTGCTCGGGCTGCCAACAAGCCGGAACCGTACTGCTGCCGCTGTTGCCGGAGCCTATCCGAGAAGGAAAGAAAGTCCGGTGTCGGCACGGTCGGAAGCGTCTGCGAGGGAGCTTCACCGGCAAAGGCAAGGTTCGAGAAAGCTGACATGACGTTGCCAAGATGCCCGATAGCCGAAGCTGCCGCCGCACCCCGCTTTCTCCGCTCCTCCTCTTCTTCGGAGACAGGACGCTGGAAATACGTTCTGAAGAAATCTTGGTTGAAAGTATAATCGCTTTGGTTGGGTTGTGTCAGACCCATAGATGCGGGTTCTCCTCCCCCAACCATATCCCCTGGCAATCTCGGTGCCGTCGATGGTGCCACCGGATTCACCGTCTCTACTCCCGCGACGGGAGGTGCTTGCAAGGCCGGGGCTGCTTCCGCCCTCCGCCTGCGCTGTTCGTCCAATTCCTGTAGTGTCATCGCGCAAGTCCTCCTATTGGTTAAAGAGACGTTCAAATAGGCCACGGCCGGAATCAAGAGCAGAAGAGATGTCCGCACCGACGAGACCCATGCCGGCACTCAGCCCTTGGTTGGCCGCTTGCGTGGCGTTCGCCGCCTGCTGGTTGTAGATGGAAAGCCGCTGGTTGGCTATGTTGTTCTTGGTCGCGAGGTACTGCGATTCCACTGCGTCGCGCCGTGCCGTCGCCTGCTGGCCGAGGGCGCTGGCCGTATCAGCAAGCACTTCGTTCGCCCCCTGCTTGGCTTGGGCGACCGCCTCGTCGGTGGCACCCGTAACGGCAGCCGTCCCCGCGACCTTCGAGAATTGCTCGTTCGCCAATTCCCGGGCACGGGTCAAGGCGGCCTGTGCCTCCGCGCTCTGCATATAGTCCTCGTTATACCTCCGGTTGTACCAGTCCTCGTTGTCCTTCGCCTGCTGGTCCAGGATTTTGTTTGCTTTCTTGGCTGCCTTCCTTGCCTTGATGCCGCCTGCTATGCCGCTGGCGAGCGAGGATGCAGCTCCTACTATTGCTCCTATCATATACTTTCGCTTTTGCTGCAAAAGAAAGGAAAGGAGGAACGCGGGTTTGCTACTTTGAATATTATTCGGGAAGAAAGAGGCTAAAATAAACTGTTTGAAACTAATAAGAAAGGGAAGCCAATTATTGACTTCCCTTCATTATGCTAAAAATATGGCCTATGGCCTCAAAATCCCTTGCCTTTCTGTCTTTCGTAGAACTGATGCGTTCCTTTATCCAAATTATCTATCCGGAACAAGGCCTTACATCCGACTGGCATGTCTTCAGGCAGATGCTTCACCAACTCTGTTATCACATCATCCACATTATTATAGCCTATATCTTTAAAAGAATATATCTTAGTGTCATTAAAAAACACTGTTCCCATTATCATATTACGGAATGAAAATTTAAATTGAGAATTTATCTGCTCATCCTCGGTTCCATTGTTGTCCTCTGTAAGCCTTCCGTAAAAGATGAAATCAACAACCTTTTGGTTCAGGTCAGATACAATGGAATAATCTGGTTTGACATATGTCTCCGTTATCTTATGGGCACTGGCATGGTTCATAGAAAAAGCTACATCATACATCGAAGCTTTAATGTCATTTCTCGCTATAGTTCCCCAACTATGCCGGAACGTATAAGTACTATAACGCTCTTGCATGTTGTTGTATTCGCATATACGTCGAAGTCCCCCATTAACATTGCTATTAAAAGCATCCTCAGACGTATAGCGTTCGTGGAAATTGAAAAGATATTGGTCATTCGATTTATATTTCTCAAAGAGCTCCTTTAAGATGTCCGGAACCCGAATTTCGAGATGGGCATTATCAGCCCTGAATTTGGAAGTTTTACGCCTATTATATGCCAAAATCCCATCCTTATAATTTGATTTCTCCAAATGATATAAATCGACCGTATTTATCCCGGCAAGGCACATCACCATCATTGCTACATCATGTGCAAGTTCCGGAAGAGGAAGTATCATCTTCGTCGGAGGCAGAGGCAGAAGAAAGAAATCCCTTATATCTTTTGCTGGTACAGCTTTGTGATCTGGTGTGTCGGCCTTAGGAATACGAATCTTTTGCCACGGGTTTGTTTTTATTCTGATAACCCCTCTATCGTAATCATTAAATTCATTGATAGCCGCCTTAAATATTTGACGAATGCAAACTGGATACATCTCCTTTGCCCGCGCTGTATTTTGAAGAGAAGCTATCCAATCTTGAACGAACTTCGTTGTAAAGCGAGAAAACATAAGTCTGTTTGTCCCAGCAAATCGTTCCAGATGCTGATAAGCCAATTCGTAATTTTTAGCATTTCTCTCTTGTCCATTTTTAGCCATTTCAAATTTATATTTCCGAGCATAATCCGAGAAACATACATCATCTTCTCCTTTTTCGAGAAATGCCACGACGTCTTTAACCGTCCACTCTGAAATATCCTCTTTATTCAGACGCTCAATAAACGAATTTATTTTTTCCGCGCAATAGGCCAAAACAAAAGTGTCTTTCACTTCCCCGGAACGATTCAGCCCCTTTTTGTCAAGCATCTTATCTGTTTTCATGAATGCGGTTTGCCGCCTATGGGTAACCCTGATGTAAACAGGATAAAACCCGTCTTTTCGCTGTTGTTGTACGCAAGTTTTAAAAGTAGCCATATATCAATAATTTATTATTCTAAACATGTTCTAAACATACCCTGCAAAAGTACACAACATTCTCTAAACATCGGCATATATTCCGCGCATTTTTCGCTCCGAATGCCATCAAAAAGAAAAGGCTGATAGCCAAGTTTTATCTTAGTTATCAGCCTTTGTTATTGTTATTTAAGTCTTCAGCTTATTTGCCTTGCTTGTCTTCGATTGCAGCCTGCGCCGCCGCCAAACGTGCAATAGGCACGCGGAACGGTGAGCAGCTAACGTAATTCAAGCCTACGCGATGGCAGAACTTCACGGATGAAGGTTCGCCGCCGTGTTCGCCGCAAATACCGCACTTCAAATCCGGACGGATAGCGCGTCCTTTCTCTGTCGCCATCTGAATCAACTGGCCAACGCCGTTCTGGTCCAAAACCTGGAACGGATCGACTTTCAGAATCTTCTTTTCCAAATATACCGGCAAGAAGGAGGCGATATCGTCGCGAGAATATCCGAATGTCATCTGCGTCAAGTCGTTTGTACCGAATGAGAAGAATTCGGCAGAAGAAGCGATGCGGTTAGCCGTCAAAGCTGCACGCGGAACTTCAATCATCGTTCCGACCTTAAAGTCGATGCGTTCGCCCCGTTCAGCGAAGAGTGCTTCGGCAGCCGCACGGATGACTTTCTCCTGTTCCTTGAATTCGTACAAAATACCAATCAACGGAACCATGATTTCCGGATGAACCTCGAGACCTTCGGCCTTCAAATCCAAAGCCGCACCTAAGATAGCGCGAGTCTGCATCTCCGTGATTTCCGGATAGGTATTACCCAAACGACAGCCACGGTGTCCCAACATCGGGTTGTGCTCGCAGAGAGCTTCTACGCGCTGCTGGATATATTTCACGGAAACACCCATAGCCTCAGCCATTTCTTCCTGACCCTTCAAGTCATGCGGAACAAACTCGTGCAAAGGCGGGTCGAGCAGGCGGACAGTTACCGGATAACCAGCCATTACCCGGAAGATTCCCTTGAAGTCGTTCTGCTGGTAAGGCAAAATCTTATCCAATGCTTTCTTACGACCCACGGCATCCTCAGCCAAAATCATCTCACGCATGGCTTTAATCTTCTCGCCTTCGAAGAACATGTGTTCCGTACGGCAAAGTCCGATTCCGACGGCACCGAAAGCGCGTGCGATAGAAGCATCGTGCGGCGTATCGGCGTTCGTACGAACTTTCAAGCGAGCATGTTTGTCGGCCAAGTCCATCAGTTCCTTGAAGTCGTCGGACAGTTCAGCGGCTTTCGTCTCTACTTTGCCGACATAGACTTCACCCGTCGTACCGTTCAGCGAAATGAAATCGCCTTCCTTCAACGTAACACCATCGACTTCGATAGTGCGGTTCTGATAGTTCACGTTCAAGGCACCGGCTCCTGATACGCAGCACTTACCCATTCCGCGAGCGACTACAGCTGCATGAGATGTCATACCTCCGCGTGCCGTCAAGATACCTTCGGCAGCTTCCATACCAGCCAAATCCTCCGGAGACGTTTCCAGACGAACCAAAACGACCTTCTTTCCATCCTTATGCCAAGCGCCAGCATCTTCGGCGAAGAAGACGATTTGTCCCGTAGCTGCTCCCGGAGATGCGGGCAGACCTTTTACAAAGACTTTAGCCTGTGCCTGAGCTGCCTTGTCGAATACCGGGTGCAATAACTCGTCGAGTTTGTTCGGCTCGATGCGCATCAAAGCGGTTTCTTCGTCAATCATTCCCTGATGCAGCAAATCGATGGCAATCTTCACCATAGCCGCGCCGGTGCGTTTACCATTACGAGTCTGCAAGAACCAGAGTTTGCCTTCCTGTACGGTAAATTCCATATCCTGCATATCGCGATAGTGCTCTTCCAGCTTCGTCTGCAGGGCATCCAGTTCCTTGTAGATTTCCGGCATAGCCTCTTCCATAGACGGATATTTGGCAGCACGTTCTTCTTCCGAGATTCCGGCACGCTGAGCCCAGCGCTGAGAGCCAATCTTCGTAATCTGCTGCGGTGTACGGATTCCGGCTACAACATCTTCGCCTTGCGCGTTAATCAAGTATTCGCCGTTGAAGAGGTCTTCGCCAGTCGCAGCGTCGCGCGAGAAGCAAACGCCGGTTGCCGAAGTATTGCCCATATTACCGAATACCATAGCCTGCACGCTGACGGCCGTTCCCCACTCAGAAGGAATACCCTCCATCTTGCGGTAGAGGATAGCGCGTTCGTTCATCCAGCTGTTGAACACGGCGCAAATGGCTCCCCACAACTGTTCGTAAGCACTCGTCGGGAAGTCCTTGCCCGTCTGCTCCTTAACCGCCTTTTTGAAGCGAGAAACCAACGTCTTGAGGTCTTCTACGTCCAATTCGTTGTCCAAGCGGACACCTTTTGCCTTTTTAACATCTTCAATGATAGCTTCAAACGGGTCGATGTCTGTCTTCTTCGTGGGCTTCATGCCTAAAACCACGTCGCCATACATTTGGACGAAGCGGCGGTAAGAATCCCAAGCGAAACGCGGATTGTTTGTCTTCCGTGCCAAACCTTCAACTACTTCATCGTTCAAGCCTAAGTTCAGGATCGTATCCATCATACCAGGCATTGAAGCACGTGCTCCTGAGCGAACGGAAACCAGCAACGGGTTTTCTACATCGCCAAACTTGGAGTTCATCAATGCCTCGATGTTTTTGATGGCGTTCTTTACATCGCTTTCCAGCAATTCTACAACTTTCTCCTTTCCCAATTCGTAGTACTCGGAGCAAACGTCCGTCGTAATGGTAAATCCCGGAGGTACAGGCACTCCAATCAAGTTCATTTCCGCCAAGTTGGCACCCTTACCACCCAGCAGCTCTCTCATGTCTGCCCGTCCTTCGGCCTTTCCATTTCCGAACGTGTAAACTCTTTTCTTTTCCATGATTAGTTTTAAGTATGTTCTAGATATTAGTTTTGCAAACTTTACTTTGCAAAAGTGCGAAAAGAATCTGATAAAAAGAAATTTTTCCTTAAATATTTCGTATGTTTTACAACCTATTTTTTGCCCGTTTTCTTTTTCACTTCGCGAGCAAGCCGCAGCCTTACCCCCGTCCGCTCCTTTTTTTGCCCTTTCCACTATACCTTAATATAATATATGCAAGCTATTTCCGGAGCCGGAACCTCCAGCTTCTTTCTCCAAAAATCATTTTTGAAGGCGGAAGCTGTAGATTCTTCGTCCAAAAATCGTTTTTTTGTAAAAGAAGTTTAATGGGATTCCTCCAAAAATTCTGCGAGGTTAAGGAATCTTAATGATATTCCTTCAAAAATCATTTGTAGTTAAAGAATATTAATAAGAAACCTCCAAAAATGATTTTTGAAGCTTTCCAACAGGTTTGCAGCCCCCAAAAATCATTTTTGAAAGTTTCTAACATGTTGGAAACCTCTAAAAATCATTTTTGGAAGATTCCAACAGGTTTGCCGCTACAACGTCTTCGGCTTATAAAGCGTATTCCACCACAACGGGTCGTCTTGCAGCCATTTGGCAAACCAAGCGAAGATGGTGTGTTGCCAAGCGAAGCGTTTGTCGTAATCGATGATGTGATGGTCTTGCCCATCGACGAGAACCATCGCCGTCTCGCGGCCAAGGAGCTTCAGGGCGGTGTACATCTGGATGCTCTCGCCGACGGGGACGTTCATGTCTGCCGTACCGTGGACGAAGAGCAGCGGGGTGTGCACCTTGTCGGCGTTGTAGAGCGGGCTGTGGTCCACGAACAATTCCTTGTTGGCCCAGGGGTAACTGTTTGCGCCTGAGACTTCACTGTATGAATATCCCCAATAGCCCTCGCCCCAATAGCTCGTATGGTCGCTGATGCCAGCGTGCGAAACGGCGGCGGCAAAAATGTCGGTCTTCGTTTGCAGGTACTGCGTCATGAATCCGCCATAAGATGCGCCGATGCAACCGATTTTTTTCGCGTTTACAAAGGGGTGTTCCTCGCAGAAACGCTTGGTTCCCTCGATGATATCGTCGGCTATCGGGTCGCCGAAGGTGTTCACGTGGCGGGCGGAAAATTCCTGCCCGAAACCGGTTGCGCCGCTCGGCTCAATCACATAAACGACGTAGCCCAGCGCGGCGTAGGCGTGGTGAGGATAGCGGCTCTCGAAATCACGGCTTGTCGGACTGCAACCGCCATAGTAGTTCACGATCATCGGATATTTCTTCGTCGCGTCGAAGTGCGGAGGCAGGTAGAAGCGGCCGTAAATCGTATCACCTCGTGAGTTCACGAAATTCCAGGCTTCACATTTCCCCAGTTCGATGCCGGCCAGGATGTCTTTGCTTAAATCCTCTTGAAGCGTTGTTTTATCCGTTTTCAAATCAAGCGTGTACATACGGTGAGAATTCGACGCACTCACGCCGTAGAACGCCATCCGAGGCGCATGAGCAGCGGCGGAGAACGAGAGGACGAGGTCCTCGGGCATTGGGATTTGCGCAATCTCGCCTGACTTCGGGTTCATGCGGTACAGCGAGTAGTAATCGCGGTTTTCCGCCGTGAGATAGATTTGTCCGTCGGCTTCGCTCCAAATGGCGCGCTGGACACTGGGGTTGAAGGTCTTCGTCAGCGGGCGAATGCTCCGGTCGGCGAGGTTCATCAGGAAAAGCTGGCCATCCGTCATGCTCGGCGTCTGTCCTTCGCGGACATTCTTGCCGATACCGCCAAGTGCCTCGGGGCTACCCGAAATCAAGACCTGCTTCATGTCCGGCGAGAAGATGGCGTTGTTGATGAAGCCGTCTTCCTCTACCAGCGTCTCGGCCTGGAGGGTCGCAAGGTCTAATTTATATAAGGTAGAAAGCGAAGTCGGCCGCTTGCCCATCCGGTGCGTCGAGACCATGAGGAGGACAGACTTGCCGTCGGCCGAGATGTCGGTTGCCCAAGCATTCTTGTAGCCGAAGGTAACGGGTTGGAGGACGCCTGTCGCAAGGTCCAGTTTGGCAAGATACGAGCGGTTGCGCCAGCCGGGCTGACGGTCGTCGGGGTCAATCACCTCGAAGATTTCCTTACGTTCTTTCGGACCCTCTTGCGTCATCGAAAACAAAAGATAATCCTCCGTCGGGGCAAATTGGAAATAACCGTCGGGGATATTCGAAGCCAATACCGTTTCTTTTCCCGAAACCGGCTCGACGACGATTAAATCTTTTCCGCAGACACCTTCCCGCGTATAATAATATTTATCCGAACGAGGCATCCATGACAAATCATTTTCACGCTCGGCCAATATATTTCCAGAAGCCAAATCGGTTACGCGAGTCATTGAAGAAGAAGCCCCGCCTTTCCGAGTAATTTTATAAGAAGAAATCAAATATTTTCCGCTCGGAGATAACTGGACATCGGAGAAACGTTTGCCGTGCAAAACATCAGCCAATGTATAAATGCGCCCACCTTGATTCTTCAATTGGAAAACACCATCCTGCTCGGAATCGAAACTAACCTTGGGGGATTCTTTTTCTTCGGAGGTAGAAAGATATTTGATGACGATTTGATGTGTGGCGGGATTCAATTCCAAATCGAGATTTTCTTTTAATTCGCCATCGACATAAACTTGATATGATTTTATACCCTCAACATTTAATTTACCTTTTCCGAAATGGGTATTCTCTAAATTAAAACTTAGCAAATGCAGCGCGTATCCGGAAACCGTCGGAAGATTATTTGCGGAGATTTCATTTGCCATTTCCACATTCTTAAAAGAAACGGGAGTTTTTAATAAACTTTCGGCCGTCCATTTTTCTGCATTTACATTGGTGCTATCAATAAGCAAAGGTTTCAAGACAGGATATGGGCCGGCATATTTAAAAGAAGTGATGTCGATATGTTCAGCATTTGCCAAAGCACCGCAACAAAGGAAACAAGAAAGTAATAATTCTTTTTTCATGATACTATTTATTCAATTATGAATTAAGAATGATGAATTATAAATAGAAATTACGAATTATGAAATGGCGAATCCAATTATCATTCATAATTCGTAATTCATAAATTTTACAAAAGCGCTCCGGTCAATTCGGAAACCGATTTGAATCCGTGGCGTTCGCAATAATCATTTAAGCCATCAATAACTTTAATGGAAACTGTCGGATCCACGAAATTATACGTCCCGATTTGAATAGCCGTAGCCCCGGCCAACATAAATTCAACCGCATCTTTCCAAGACGAAATTCCGCCTAAACCGATAATCGGAATGCGAACCGCCTTGTACGTTTGCCAAACCATGCGCAAAGCAACCGGCTTCACGCAGGGGCCGGACAAGCCGCCGGTAATCGTAGAAAGGACAGGTTTCCGGCGCTCGGCATCAATCGCCATACCCAGCATGGTATTGATCAGAGAAACGGCATCTACCCCTTCTGCTTCGACGGCGCGGGCAATCTCGGTAACGTCTGTAACATTCGGAGAGAGCTTGACAATAAGCGTTTTCGGATAGACTTTTCGTACAGCACGCACGACCTCCGCAGCACCTTGGCAGGTAACGCCGAAAGCCATGCCCCCTTGCTTGACATTCGGGCAGGAGATGTTCAGCTCGATGGCCGGGATGCGCTCCAGTTCCGCAATCTTCTCGGCACATTCGACGTAAGTCTCGACCGAAGAGCCGCTGACATTGACAATCATATTCGTGTCGATATCCTTTATCTGGGGATAAATATGGTCGGCAAAATACTGTGCACCTTTGTTTTGCAAACCTACGGCGTTCAACATACCGGAGGGAGTCTCAGCCATACGGGGATAAGGATTTCCTTCGCGCGGCTGGATAGTCGTCCCCTTCACGAAGATGCCACCGAGACGGGAAATATCGAAAAGGTCGGCGTATTCGATGCCATAACCAAATGTGCCGGAAGCAGTTGTTACCGGATTCTTCAACTGCAAACTACCTATGTTTACTCTTAAATCTGCCATGATAATTTCTTGATATTAAATACAGGACCTTCTGTACATACGCAAACGTGGTGCTCGTCCTTCAATTTCTCCACGCAGCAAAGGCAAGCACCCAAACCGCAAGCCATCGTGTTTTCCAAAGACACTTCGCAATCAATATCTTCTGCTGAGGCATAACGGGCTACGGCCATCATCATTGGCTTCGGCCCGCACGTGTATATATGGTCGAAATGCGTGTTCTTCAACAGGGAATGATTCGTTACATAGGCTTTTTCACCCATCGAGCCGTCTTCTGTCGTTACGAAAACTTCGCCGTAGGTTCTAAACTGTTCCAACTGAAGCAAATCATTTTGCGAGCGTGCCCCCAACAAGAAGGTAGGCTCAAACCCAGCAGTTTTCAGCCAAGCACCCAAATACAACATCGGAGCTGTACCCACGCCACCACCGATAAGCAACAGCTTTTTCCCTCTTTCTTCGGATGAAGGAATCGTAAACCCATTGCCGAGAGGCAGCATTACATTAATAATATCACCTACACGTGCCTCGGCAAGCTTTCGTGTCCCCTCGCCAACCAGCTGAATCAACAGCCAAAGCTCATTAGCCTGCTTATCGACATAGTTAATAGATATCGGACGGCGGAGAAACGTCGAAGGCGAGTTATCCACCCGGACTTCAACGAACTGCCCCGGGAACATCTCCGGAAGCGGCTGCTCGACAGTCAATTTTAAAAGACAATAATTCTGATGAAGGCGTTCGTTTGCCGTTACCTTCATGTCCAACAAATATTTCTTCATATATGAATGTATAAGAGATTGTATCGTATCCAATGCTTGCAAAGGTACGTTATTTCAAGAAATATTGAGCGGTAAGCCTCATTTCTTTTCCAACACAAACGTATCAAAGGTACTATCAGAATAGAAGACCATGATTTTCGAAATCGCCTTTGCTGGCTTCTCTATGGTAATAACTGTCTCTTTTTCTATGGGTTTATCCGCATTTTGCACCATTCCAAGCCCCGAATCCTGCCGATTTTCGGAAAAAAGTGAAGATTCGCCCGAAATATTGTCCGCATTCTGGGGTTGAGCCTCGCGAAACATAGCTCCCTGCCCAAAAAGCAGCCAATCGGGAGAGACCTCGGGATAGCGGGTCAAGATTTTTGTCAATACATCTAAACTGGCATTGTTACGTCCCGATATAATATGGGACATTGCGGCACGCTGGATGCCGATGGCCTCTGCAAATTGGGCTTGCTTCAAGTGTTCGTGCTCCATGAGCTGTATAATTCGTTCCTTCATCCGATATAAGAGTTTACATGGTGTATAAGTCTGACATTATGTCCGTTTCGAGCTAAAATCTTTGCTTTTCCCGAAATTGTTACAAAGATAAACCGAAGTTTTCAATTATACAATATATAGTTATAAATAGTTCCAAACAAAAATAACAAAGTTGAGATACTTTTGTATGCAATACATCTGTAAACACCGCATTTTCGAGGTTAGAAACGACTTTAACAAGGCAAAACATCATTTTGGGTTACAAAATCCTATTATATAGCTCTATAATAGAAATTATACCAATAGTAAACAGAATGTAGTGTTTCTTCCAAGCCTACTTAAAGCCCGAACTTCTCATTTAGGCATAATTTATTGAACTAATTGAACATATCCATAAAAGATATACATCTTTATCCCGTAATATTTGTATATAATATACTTTTGTTTTGCATTAGACTTATGTAAACATTAGGATACTACATGATAACAACTTCCCTCCCCTCTCCGCTCCTTTTCACCTATTATGTAGCTGTTACTTTTGTATATCCGCTCTTTTGTTTACAAATGAACACGGCTGATAAAATTTCGGAGGGGCACTATGACATCTTGACACCAATATATTTTTGGAAACTTACCGCTTCTCCTATGGATGTATCGAAACTCGGATTTTTGGGGATTTTTGTGAACAACGGCCCGTCTGCCCTCAAATTTTCGATTCTCCCGGACTTTAGATTTGCTTAAATCGTTGTGTATAAAAAGAAAGAGGGCTGTTTCCCTATTCCCGCTTCTGTGCGAGTTTTCGGGAGACAGCCCTCCGTGGCTTTATGTCCGGATTTTTTCAGCCGTGCAGGATTTTGTAGAGTAATTCCTTTAGGATTTCTCCATCGTCGGGCGCGGTTACGTCGAGGCCCTTTGAATGGGCATCGGCCATGCGGATTTCGTGGATGATGTTGAATACTTTCATGGCGGAATAATTGCGCATCCCCGTCAAATAGTCTCGGACTTGGAAAGAAGCACGCAAACCCAGTGCTGCCATGATTCCAGCTTCCGACCGGTCTTTCGTATAATAACAAATCAATAGATTGGAAAAATAATTGAATAAGACCGGCAGCGTTACTTGAATTGGATTGTTTTTCGGATTCTTTTCAAAATAATAAATGATTCGGTTTGCTTTTAAAACATCCCGTACCGATAGGGCTTTTACCAATTCGAAATTATTATACTCTTTGCTGATGCCGATATTTTCCTCTACCAGCTCCGGCGTAACGCGTTTTAAGCCTTTCTCCGGCATTATTATTGCCAGTTTATCTAATTCCTTATCCAAGCGATTTAAATCGTTTCCCAGGAAATCTGAAAGCATTTGCGCGGCTTTTGGCTCTATTCCCAGGGAGCGCTGTTGCAGGATAGATGTAATAAAAGCGGGCATTTTATAATCGGGAACCTTTTTCGATTCAAACAACACGCCGTTTTTATCGACCGCCGCCGCCAATGTTTTCCGTCTGTCGAGGGTCTTGTATTTATAATTTATGACAAGGACAGTCGATTCCAGCGGCTGCTTGGCATAATTCGAAAGGATTTCGATATCGCGGATTAATTGCGCCTCGCGGACCACCACCAATTGATAGCGCGACATCATCGGGAAGCGCCGGGCCGCATTTAGTATTTGTATCCCGTCGGTATCCGCCCCGTAAAATATCAGTTGATTGAAATCCCTTTCCGATTCTTCCAGCACATTCTCCAATAATAAATCCGTAATCTTATCAATAAAGAATGGTTCTTCGCCCATCAAAACATAAATAGGCGCAAAATGTTTCGCTTTTATATCGCGGCATATTTCATCAAACGTATATTCTTTTTTTGCCATATCATTTTTCGTTTACTTACCAGCTGAAACGAATATGCTGGACGGTTTTCTTTTCATTAATGATTTGTTTCAACGATTCAATGCCGAGCAATACATGTTCTTTTACAAAAAGACGCGTAACTTCTTTGTCGGACGCCTCTGTTTTTATTCCTTCTTCTTCCATCGGCTTATCCGAAATCATTAATAATGCGCCGGTAGGAATATGATTGGCAAAGCCCGCCGTCAAAAGTGTCGCTGTTTCCATATCCACCCCCGTGGCATGGGTCGCAACCAAATATTCTTTGAAATCATTATCATATTCCCAGACCCGCCGGTTCGTCGTATAAACCGTCCCCGTCCAGTAGTCCTTCCCGTGGTCGCGGATGGCCGACGAGATGGCGCGCAGCATCGAAAACGCCGGCAGCGAGGGCACCTCGGGCGGCAGATATTCGTCCGACGTCCCTTCGCCACGTATCGCGGCTATGGGCACCAGGTAATCGCCCAGCTCGATGGTCGGCTTGATGCCACCGCACTTTCCGAGGAAGAGCACGGCCTTCGGCGCGATGGCCGAGAGGAGGTCCATGATGGTCGCGGCGTTCGCACTGCCCATGCCGAAGTTGATGATGGTGATTCCTTCTGCCGCCGCGTTGGGCATCGTGGCCTTCAGGCCGAGGACGGGCACGCCGAAGTGCTCGGCAAACAGTTCCACATATTTCGTGAAGTTCGTCAAGAGGATGTGTTGGGTGAAATCCTCCAGCCGACGCTCCGTATAGCGCGGGAGCCAGTTCTCTACAATTTCTTGCTTAGTCTTCATATCTTAATTTTTCTTTTGCCAAAGATACGGAAAAGCGCAAAAATATCGTCGATAGGGCTTCCGGAAAATTTTTAGCACAAAAAACATCGTCGATAGAGCTTCCGGAAAAAAGTAAGCACTGATGCAGGGGTGAAATTGGGCTTCCGGAAAAAAGTAAGCACAAAAAACATCGTCAATAGGGCTTCCGCAAAAAAGTAAGCACCGATGCAGGGGTGAAATTGTGCTTCCGGAAAATTTTTAGTGCTAACTTTGCCCCGTTTTTACACCTCTTGAAGATGAGCAAACTTTCTCTACCCGCATTTTCCCCACGGATAAAAGAAATAAAGGGGAAACACTATATTTTCGATGCCTCGCGGCAGAAATTTGTGGCCATCACCCCCGAGGAATGGGTGAGGCAGCATTTCGTGAACTACCTCGTGGTCTATCGGGGGTATCCGCAATCGCTCGTGGCCAACGAAGTGAGCATACGCCTGAATAATACGGAAAAACGGTGCGACACAGTGGTCTATGACCGCTACCTCCGGCCGCTCGCGATTGCCGAATACAAGGCGCCGCACGTCGAGCTGACGCAAAGCGTCTTCGAACAGGTGGCGCGCTACAACATGGTGCTTCATGTACCCTTCCTGATGCTCAGTAACGGGCTCCGCCATATCTGTTGCCGGGTGGACTATACCGAGGGGCGTTATCATTTTCTGGAAGAAATACCGACATACGAGGTGCTGGAAGGTGCTGGTGAATAGGCAAAAAAATAACCCTTGCTCCTCGGGAAGCAAGGGCTATTTGCAGCTTCGTACAGGTATCTTTTCTTGTTTCATGCTATTCGGCATCAGTCCGAGCAACAGGGGAAATGACTTTCAAGGGGGTGGTGAGAGGAATCGTGTCCTGCCAGACATCCACCTTTTTCATCTGGATAGCCGAGTCGAGCGGCAACAAAGTCTTGTCCACCGTCTCCGCCTTGTCATCCACGAACAACGAATATGCCAACAAAACGGCAAAAAAAGATAAGATTAAACCCTTCATATCGATTTTCAATTATGTTTCTACGAGGATTGATGCAGATAAAACGGAAAATGCTGCATCATTATTTTGTTTTTTTGAAAAATAAAATTCTATTCTCTGAAGAAAAGAGAAGCGACCGACGGAGGATTGCCGGCCGCTCTCATGATTAACAACATTAAAAAGGAGTATTGCTTAGCCTCCAAAATTATCGAAGTGTAACATTTCCATCGGAACGCCAAGGCTGTCAAGCATACCTTCGACGGCTTTCGACATCGGACCCGGACCACACATGTAGTATTCGATATCTTCCGGAGCTTCATGATCTTTCAGGTATGTGTTGTAGATAACCTGATGAACGAATCCCGGAGTATATTTAACACCAGCAGCATCGGCAGCAGGGTCAGGACGGTCAAGCGCCAAGTGGAAGGTAAAGTTCGGGAACTCTTTCTCCAATTCGAGGAAGTCGTTCAGGTAGAAGACTTCGTTCAGGGCACGAGCACCGTAGAAGTAAGACATCTTGCGGTCTGTAGTATGCAAAGTCTTCATCATGTGCATGATTTGCGCACGCAACGGAGCCATACCAGCACCACCACCAATCCACATCATCTCTCGTTTGGAGTCGAAGATCGGATGGAAGTCGCCGTAAGGACCACTCATGATTACTTTGTCGCCCGGCTTCAAGGTAAAGATATACGAAGAAGCGATACCCGGCATGACATCCTGGAAACCAACCTGAGGTTTCGGCTTGAACGGCGGAGTAGCGATACGGACAGTCAACATGATGCGGTCGCCTTCTGCCGGATAGTTAGCCATAGAATAAGCACGGATAGTAGGCTCGTCGTTATGGCACTTCAAACCGAAGAGGCCGAATTTTTGCCAAGCCGGCAAGTATTCGTCGCCAATCATGCTCTTATCGATATCCTTGTCATAGTCCATCGAGTATTTCGGAATCTTAATCTGGGCGTAAGAACCCGGGATGAAGTCCATGTGCTCGCCCTTAGGCAACGCAACGATGAATTCCTTGATGAAGGTAGCGACGTTCTTGTTCGAGATAACCTCGCACTCCCATTCCTTTACGCCAAGGACTTCTTCCGGAACCTTGATTTGCATATCTTCCTTCACCTTGGTTTGGCAAGCCAGACGCCAGTGGTCTTTCTGCTGTTTGCGAGAGAAGAAAACCTTTTCGGTCGGCAGGATTTCGCCACCGCCCTCCATAACCTGAGCACGGCACTGACCGCATTTACCTCCACCACCGCAGGCAGAAGACAAGAAGACACCTCCGCTCTGCAAGGCACCCAGCAAGGTACCACCCATCGGTGTTTCAATAACCTTTTCTCCATTAACCGTCAGCTTGACATTGCCTGACGGAATCAATTTTGCTTTGGCGTACAGCAATGCACCAACCAATATCATTGTAACAACGAGGAATACAATGGTACCCGCGATGATTGTCAGTCCGCCCGACATTAATAAAGTCATATTTCAAATAATCTTTAATGCGTTAAACTTAAATCTTCAAACCCGAGAAGCACATAAATGCCATACCCATCAGACCGGTGATGATAAAGGAAATACCAAGACCTCTCAATGGCTTAGGAATATCTGAATAGGCCAACTTCTCGCGAATAGCCGCCATCCCGACGATGGCCAGCATCCAACCGAGACCTGAACCCAAGCCGTAAACCGTAGCTACACCTACATTCGGGAAAGCCTTCTGCTGCATGAACAAAGAACCACCTAAGATGGCGCAGTTCACGGCAATCAACGGTAAGAAGATACCCAGCGAAGCGTATAAAGACGGAGAAAACTTCTCGACTACCATTTCAACCAACTGTGTGAAGGCGGCAATGATAGCAATAAAGAGGATAAAGGCAAGGAAGCTCAAGTTTACGTCAGCAAACTGCGGACCTAACCAAGAAAGAGCGCCTTCCTTCAATACATAATTTTCCAGCATATAGTTGATAGGCAATGTGCAAACCAAGATAAAGGTTACGGCAATGCCCAGACCCGTGGCTGTCTTCACATTCTTGGATACTGCCAAGAAAGAACACATACCCAGGTAGTAAGCGAAAATCATATTGTCCACAAAGATGGAGCGGACAAATGTACTTAATGCTTGTTCCATTCTTTTCGATTTTTAAATGGTTATTAGTTTTCCTGAAGCTCTTTGTTACGAGCACGATGAATCCAAACAATCACGGCAATGACGAACAGTGCCATCGGAGGCAAGATGACCAAACCGTTATTGACATAACCAAGGTCATAGAATGCCTGCGGGATAACCTGGACGCCAAACAAGGTACCAGAGCCGAACAATTCGCGGAAGAAACCTACAATGATAAGGATAATTGCATAACCAAGACCATTACCTACACCATCAAGGAATGATTCCCACGGACCATTACCCAAAGCGAAGGCTTCCAAACGACCCATCAAGATACAGTTCGTGATAATCAAGCCCACAAAGACCGACAACTGCTTGTTCACATCGTAAGCGTATGCTTTCAAAATCTCACTCGCAATAGTTACCAAAGCAGCAACCACCACCAACTGAACGATGATACGGATACGGTTCGGAATCGTATTACGCAAAAGAGAAATAATCACATTGGCAAAAGCAACGACGGCTGTTACAGAGAGGCCCATCACCAATGCCGGTTCCAATTTCGAAGTTACACCCAAGGCAGAGCAAATACCCAGCATCTGTACAATCACCGGGTTATTGATGCTCAACGGGCCGACTAATACTTCTTTATTTTTATTAGATAACAATCCCATGTTCTTACTGATTAGAAGTTAAAAATTTCTCATAACGCATCAAGCTGTCATGAATCATGTTATTGACACCCTGACTTGTAATTGTACCACCAGAAATACCATCGACGTAGTCCTGACCTTCGGCAGTCTTTCCAGGCTTAACAATCGCGATGGACTTCAATGCACCATCCATAAAGATATGTTTGCCTTGGAAACGGTGGCTAAATGACGGAGTAGCAATCTCGGCACCCAGACCCGGAGTTTCACCTTGATGGCTAAAATCCGCACCATAAACGGTATTCTTGTCATCATTAACAGAGAGATAACCCCACAGCGGTCCCCACAAACCTGTACCATTTAATGCCATGATGTACTTGGTTTGTCCATCTATCGTTGCAACAAAAACAGGGAAACCTTCTTTTTCACCGACGAAAGCTTCAGTGGCATCACCAACCTTTTCGCCATTCTCGTTAATCAGGAAAGCATCTGTAATCAGCTCGTTGTACTTTGCTTCGGCTTCGTTAGCCGGAACTGTTACATTAATAGAACGAAGTATCTGCTGACGCTTATCGTTATCTTCATTCTGCTTCTGGAGAGGTCTCAATGCTTGAGAAGTAGCAGCCAAACCTACAGCGACTAAGATCACCATAACGGCTGAATAGATAATCGTATAAGCGTTGCTGTTTCTATCTACACCTTTCTTTGCAGGAGCCCCACCTTCCGTGATTTCTTCAAATTCAGAAGCCGGAGCTTGACATACCGGACACTTTTCCGGTGCCTTATCACCTTCGTGGACATAGCCACATACTTTACATCTAAATTTCTTTGTAGCCATATTCCTCTTTATTTATTCAATTTAACACGATTCAAACGTTGCTTGATATTTGCTTCTACTACATAGTAGTCAATCAGCGGAGCAAATACGTTCATCAACAAGATTGCCAACATCATACCTTCTGGATAACCAGGGTTCAATACACGGATAATGATAGCCATTGCTCCGACTAACAAACCGTAGATATATTTACCTGTTTCCGTGCGGGCTGAAGTAACCGGGTCTGTTGCCATAAACACGGCACCGAATGCAAATCCGCCCAATGCCAAATGTTCGTACCAAGGCATCTGAGCTGTTGCCGTATCCGGTCCTGCAACATTGAAGATTAATGCCATCAGAGCACCGCCTACAAAGACAGAGAACATTGTCTTCCAGCTTGCAATGTTTGTAACCAAAAGAATAATAGCACCAATAGCGATTGCAATCACGCTTGTCTCACCAATAGAACCCGGAATGAAACCAATGACCATATCCTCAAAGCTCCACGGGAATTCTACCGTCGAAGTCTCTGCCACTTTTGCAATACCCAGCGGTGTTGCTGCCGAGAAGCCATCGACTACCTGGCCTGCGCCCATTCCGAAAGTATCAGCTGTGCGTACCCATACTTGGTCGCCCGACATGGCTGTCGGATAAGCGAAGAACAAGAACGCACGCGTTACCAACGCTACATTAAATATATTATAACCCGTACCTCCGAATACTTCCTTCGCGAAGATTACTGCAAATGCCGTAGCTACTGCAATCATCCACAGCGGTGTATCGACCGGCACAATCATCGGAATAAGAATACCGGATACCAAGAAACCTTCCTGGATTTCTTCCTTCTTCCACTGAGCTACTGTAAACTCAATTCCCAGACCTACTACATACGAAACGATAATCTTGGGCAACACGGCCAAGAAACCATAGATAAATGTCATCCAGAATCCCGGATTTGCGCCAATCGCAAGGTTATGTTGATAACCGACATTGTACATACCAAAAAGTAAAGCCGGCAGCAAAGCGATGATAACCACAGTCATTGTTCGCTTTGAATCGATGCTGTCATGAATATGTACGCCTGTCTTTGAGGTTGCATTCGGAACATACAAGAATGATTCGAAGCCTTCAAACACAGAACGGAACATCGCCAGCTTTCCACCTTCCTCGAAGTTAGGTTTAATCTTGTTGAGATAATTCCTTAACGCTTTCAATGTTTTATGATTTAAATGTTATTAATTCATTTCCTTATACAAGAGGTTCAAACCGTTGCGGACGATTTGCTGCAGTTCGATTTTCGACGTATCCACGAACTCGCACAGCGCGAAGTCTTCCGGTGCTACTTCGTAAATACCCAGATTCTCCATCTTGTCGATATCGAAAGCGATGATGGCTTTCAGCAGATATTCCGGCATGATGTCCATCGGGAATACTTTGTCGTATTCGTTGGACATGATCATCGCACGCTTGCCTCCTTTTACGCGGGCATCCAGCACATACTCCTTGCTTTTGCCAGTCAGCCAGGTCAGGTAAGAGTGGCTTACACTATACTTTCCGAAGCCGGGGACTGCCCAACCGAAGAACTCGTCCACGTCGTCGCCTTCCGGGATGACGGTTACTTGGCAATCGTAAGCCCGGAGGTAATCGCTCATCGAAACCTTCGTACCGGTCAGCACGTTACCACTAATCATACGGATATGCCCGTTGTCCAACACTTTGCCCGAAAGCAGGCTTTCGATCGTACAGCCGGCTATCGCTTTGATATAGCCGCGCTCTGTCGTCTCTGAGCCGGTGATGGCTACCAAACGTGTGAAATCGGCTACGCCCTTGTTGAACAAGCGTCCCATCAAAATCACGTCTGTCGCATTGACTGTCCAGACTACTTCACCTTTGTTTACAGGCTTGATGTGGTTGATTTGCACACCTACGTTGCCTGCCGGATGGGGTCCGTCGAACGCCACCACTTCAACACCACTTAAATTCAAAGCCGAACCGGCCTTCACGCCCACGTAAACTTTGCCTTTCGTCAGCTTAGCCAACGCATCGAGGCCTGCCTGCAAGTTCGCTTCCTCTCCCTTCACGATGAAATCGAAATTCGGGGCCAAAGGAGCCGAGTTGAACGCCGTAACGAAGATGTCGCGTGGTGAATCCGTCGGTGTCGCAACGATGTCATACGGGCGCTGCTTGATAAACGGCCACATACCTCCGTTCAAGAGGGATTCTTTCACTTGGTCGGCACTCAGCGAAGCGACGTTTTTCTTTCCGAAGTCTTCGTACTCCTGCTGGGCATCCGGTTTTACGACGATGCTCAGCACTTTGCGCTTCTCGCCACGGTTTACGGCCGTTACTTCGCCACTAACGGGCGAAACGAACTTGATTTCGGGGCGGTTCTTGTCTGTCATCAGCACAGAACCGGCTTTGACTTTGTCTCCTACTTTGGCTACGACCTTCGGTGTGATGCCGCTGAAGCTGTCCGGGACAATCGCGTAGGTCGCGCTCTTCCCGCCATTCAGCAGAACTTCCGAAGCCTTGCCTTTCAGATTAATGTCTAAACCCTTTTTAATCTTAATCACATTTGCCATGATATAACTAAAATTGTTTATATGTAATTTTCCGCAAAAGTAAATCTTTTTTATGTTTTACGGCAGGTTTCTGCAAAGAAAATAGGGATTTTTTTTAGTCCCCCTCTTCCGGAAACTACCGCTACGCTTGCATCCGGAGCTTTTTCTCCGGAAAATGCGCTGTCAACGCTGCATCCAGCACTTTTTTTCCAGAAAAAGCACTAATTGCAGTGCAAACAGGGCGTTTTTTTGAAAAAAAGCTTTAGTTGCAATGCAGACAGTGCATTTTTTTCAAAAAAAGCATCAGTTGCAATGCATCCGGCACTTTTTTTCAAAAAAACGCCTTAGCTGCAATCTTTCCTGCACCTCCATTCCCGCCAAAGATGCCGCAAGGCCGCAACCGGGTGGTGCCACAGCATCCGAGGGCCGGCGTAGCGCATGACGGCGCGCATCCGCTCCCGCATCTCCGGTTTATAACAATGTATGGGGCACAACCGGCAGGTCGTCTTCCGTTCACCGAACGGGCAGCGGTCCAGGCGCGCGAGGGCGTAGCGTCGCAACTCCTCGCAGGCGGGACACAGCTCGGCGTTCCCCTCCTTGCCTCGGCAGTAGAGGCGTATCATCCGCTCGATGGTCGCCTGCTCCTCGCGGATACGGCTCATGTCGTTCGGTGTCATGTCAGAAGGCCTCCGTCATGTTCATATAAAAGGCAATGCCCTTCGCGCTCGGGTCTTTCCCGAAGTCGAGGCGGAAATTCTTGCCCGGCTGGATTTGGAAACGGAGGCCCACGCCGTAGTTGAGCTTCCACTTACTCCAGTCGAGGGGCGTATTCCCGATAGTCCCCGTGCCGAACCAGGCGACAAAGCCCAGCTTCGACCAGAAATTGCCGCTTATATATTGTTGCTGTGTGCCAAACATGTGCCGGTATTCCACAATGGCATAGGCCATCGACTTGTCGCGGTATTGCCCTAAGTAATAGCCACGCAGGTCGAAGGGCGAACCGAAGGAAGGCAGCTCCGTGAAGGGGATGTCGCCCACACCGACCTCCGTCTTTGCCACCCATGCCAACGTGCTGCGCGGGCGGAAGATATTTTGGAATTGCCGGTACTCGAGGTCGAAGAGCCCGTAGTTGTAAGCGCCGCCCAAGAGCTTGCCGTAGTATCGCGCCATCGCGCTGAGGAGCAAACCCGAGGTCGGCGTGGCCACGTCGTCGCGCGTGTCATATTCCAAGAGGCCGCCGACACCGACATTGACATATTTCTGCTTGAACTTCAAGAAATAGGGGTCTTTGGCCATCACGGGATTGATATCTTTCGAGTTGCTCATATTGATTTCGAAAAGGGTACCCGCGTAGAGGTTCTTTTTCACTTCCCAGACGAAGCGGGGATAGATCTGGAAGTAGGTTTTGGAGAATTTCGTCGTCGAATCTCCCCGGACCGTATGCTCGATGGTCTCGTATCCTTTGCCGTAATAGTGCGACGGCTCGTGGCGGAAACCATATTTAATATAGATACGGAACTTGTTCTGGTTGAAGAAGAGTGTCCCCGCCCCGGCTACTACAAACGTACCGTTCAGCGAGATATTAAAGCCGGCGGGAATGAAGGAACGCTGGGACAGCGAGTCGTTTTTATTCATCCGAAAGCTCGCCAGCACCGCACCGCCCACGCCAAAGGAAGCCTCCGGGGTATATGACGGGCCGCCGAGGACAGACCACCAGACGGGCTTCTTCGCGCGGATGGAGTCTTTGCGCTGTTTCTTGTAATATCGTTGGAG
This sequence comes from uncultured Parabacteroides sp., assembly GCA_944325345.1. Lineage (GTDB taxonomy): Bacteria > Bacteroidota > Bacteroidia > Bacteroidales > Tannerellaceae > Parabacteroides. The sequence continues at coordinate 67,444 of CALUZV010000003.1, read as the reverse complement.
TTGCTTCTCGTTCAGCCATACACCGTTGATAAGTTTGCCTCCCTCGCGGACGGTAGTGTCCAAAGAAGCGGTAGAAGGGATTGTATCTGTTGAGGTTGGTTGCGCCGTCTCGGTTTCCTGTGCTGCCAAAAGCGAAGGGAGCAACAACAAGCCGAAAAGAAGCAGGCAATATGGCAATCGTTTTAACATTCGTTTGTCGTTTAGATTTCGCGCCGTAAAATTACAAAATAAACACATTCTTGGACTATCCGGCCAGCCTTTTTCTCGTTTTTTAAGACTATCGGCGAGCTTTCGCCATCACGGTGCCGGCCATAAGCGTCTGCGCCACTCCCCTTACGGCCAAATAGCTGAGGAAAGCCAGCCACAACGCATGGTTGCCCAGCGATGCGCGCAGTCCGTAATACAATCCGAAGAAGGTCAATGCCGCCAGCGCCATCGCGTAGAGCATCTGCCGCGAGGCCATCGCCCCGATAAAGATGCCGTCCCAGAGGAAAGCCGCGAAGCCTGCCGCCGGTATCGCCAGTGCCCAGTAGAAATACGTCCGCGATGCCTCAATCATCTGGGCATCATCGGTCAAAACTCCTAAGAAAGCCTCGCCGCCGAGACCGTAAAGGAGGGTAAACAAGGCCGCCAGCCCGATTCCCCAACCAAACAAGGCCCGCGTCATCCGCCGGAGCGAAATCGCGTTCTTCGCCCCGACGTAAAGTCCAGACAACGCCTCGCCTGCGTAGGCAAATCCGTCCATGATATAGGAAAAGAGGGTGAACAGCTGCATCAGCAAGGTATTGACCGCCAAGATAACATCCCCGTGCGCTGCTCCCGTCGAGGTAAAGAAGACCGTTACCGCCACAAGGCATAGTGTCCGGAAGAAAATATCCCTGTTCAGCGCAAAGAACTGCTTCATCGCCCCGCTCCGGAAGCAGCCGACCCATTGGAAGTGCTCTCGCAACCGGCTGTAATACATCAGCCACAGGATGATAGCCATCCCCAACCCGCTGTATTGCGCTATCAGCGTCCCCAGCGCTACGCCCTCGACCTTCATCCCCAGGCCGAACACGAAGCCGAGGCTCGCCGCGATATTCACCACGTTCTGTACAATGGCGATATACATCGGAAAGCGTGAGTTTTGCATCCCGATATACCAGCCCGCGAATCCGTAGAGCCCCAGCACCGCCGGCGCCCCCCAGACGCAGATATGAAAGTAGGTCGCCGCCAAGTCTGCCACCTCCGGCGTCGCGCTGATGAACCGGAACGCTATCGCCATCAAGGGTTTCTGCAGGGCAACTAATATCAAAGCTATCCCCAGCCCGACGGCCAGCACACGCACCAGATGCCGAACGACCTCCGCCAGGTCGCGCTTGCCCAACGCCTGCGACGTCAGCCCGCTCGTCCCCATCCGGAGGAAGCCGAAGATCCAGTATATCATGTTGAACAGCATTCCGCCCACGGCGATGGCTCCGATATACGAGGCCGACCCTAAGTGCCCCACAATCGCCACGTCCACCAGCCCCAGCAGCGGGACGGTGATGTTCGAAACGATCGAGGGAAGGGCGATGTTTAATATGCGCTTGTTCATTGCTTTAGTTTTTAACTCAAAGAAAGGGGAATTTGAATTGACAATTGAGAATTGACAATTGACAATTAAATAAGCCGTTCCCCCCAATCCTTAATTCTCCATTGTCAATTGTCCATTGTCAATTAAGAACTTTGTTCGCCACCGCCTCCGCGCACCTTTCTCCGTCCATTGCCGCCGAAACGATGCCCCCGGCATACCCGGCTCCTTCCCCGCAGGGATACAAGCCTTCGACTTCGAGGTGGTGCAGGCTCAGCGGGTCGCGCGGGATGCGGACAGGCGACGACGTGCGGGTCTCCACCGCTATCATCAAGGCCTCGTTGGTCAGGAAGCCCCTCGCCTGCTTGCCGAAGGTCTGGAAACCTTGGCGGAGACGGCTCGCTATAAATTCAGGCAGCCAGTCGTTTAGGTCCGACGAGACGACGCCGGGCGTGTACGAAGTCTCCGGTAGGCTTTTCGAGATGCTCCCCTGCACGAAATCCTCCATCCGCTGGGCCGGCGCCACTTGCGTCTGCCCGCCATGCCTCCACGCCAGCCTTTCCAAGTGTTCCTGCAAGCCCATCAGTCCCAATACCGAACTGGGTGCGTAGGGCGATTCGTTTTCCTTCAGCATCAGCCCGCAATCTTCGGGGCGAATCTCGACAACCATCGCCGAATTGGCCCACCGCGAGCCGCGCGTCGAGGGCGACATCCCGTTCACCACGACCTGCTCCGCTCCGCTGGCCGACGGCACGACGAATCCCCCGGGGCACATGCAAAACGAGTACACGCCGCGCCCCTCTGCCTGGGTTACGAAGCTGTATTCCGCCGCCGGAAGGTATTTCCCCCGCCCCGCCGGATTGTGATACTGTATCTGGTCTATCAACTGCTGGGGATGCTCCAGTCGCACGCCCATCGCGATACCTTTCGGCTCGAGAACGACGTTGTTTTCAAACAAATACCGATAGACGTCCCGGGCGGAATGCCCCGTCGCGAGGATGACCGGTCCCAATACCTCGTCGCCCCCGGCAGTCGCCACGCCGCAGACTTTCCCCTCGCGGAAAAGCAGCCTATCGACCCGCGTGCCGAAGCGTACTTCCCCGCCGCTGGCGATGATTTGTCCCCGGATATGCTCAATCACCCGGGGTAGCTTGTCGGTCCCGATGTGCGGATGCGCGTCAATCAGGATGGACGTGCTCGCCCCGTGCTGGCAAAGGACGCGCAGTATCTTATCCACCGAACCGCGTTTCTTGCTGCGTGTAAACAACTTGCCGTCGGAGAAAGCCCCGGCGCCGCCTTCCCCGAAGCAATAGTTCGACTCGGCGTCCACGTGGTGCTCGCGGCTAATCAGCGCGATGTCCCGCTTGCGGTCGTGCACGTTTTTGCCGCGCTCCAAGACGATGGGGCGGATACCTAACTCAATCAGCCTCAATGCCGCGAAGAGTCCGGCAGGTCCGGCGCCCACCACCACCGCCTGCGGCCGTCCGGAGACGTCGGGATAGGTGATAGGCTCGAACAGCTCGTCTGTCGGTTCTTCGTCGATGAAGACCCGCAGGCGGAGATTGAAGGCCACAGCCCGCCGCCGCGCGTCAATCGAGCGACGGAGGATGCGCACGGCGCTAATCCGCTCTTCTCCCACACTTGTTTCACGGGAAACAATGCGCCGCAACTTCTGCTCGTTCGCGGCCTCGAAAGGCATCACGCGGAGTTGAATTTCCTTTATCATAAGCCTTTACCACATATATAGAGTTCGATAATTTGCCGGACGGTTCCGCCTGCGGTAGGTCGCCGGCCCCATGTTCATATTGCGGAGGAAGAACTTCGTGAAGGCTTTGCCACCCGAGAAGCTGCATCGCTTCCCAATCTCCTCGATGGTCAGGTTGGTCGATGAGAGCAGTTCCTTGGCGATTAGCATTTTATACGCGCTGAGGAACTCCCGCGCGCCCATTCCCGTCCGCAGGCCAAAATAGACGTTCAATTCCCTGACCGTGGCATTGAGCGATTCGGCCAGTTGCTGGACGGTAGGTATCGGCCCGTTGAGCAACAACTCGCCGACGCAGTCGAGCAAGGGATCCCCAAGGGGCTGGAAAACATGCGGTAACTCCTCCATGCGTTCCCAGCCTTCCTCGTTCCTCACGCGCTTTCCTTTCAGGCGGGACACGTAAATATCTTCCGGTTTTATCTTCTTTAGTTCTTTATTCATACGGCTTTATCTTTAAAGTACCCTGCAAATATCGGCAATCAGGGCAAAAAATCCAAATTTTATCCCAAACTTTATATTATTTGGGGTAAAAAATTACTTTGATACCCCACCTAGCGAGCTAGGCGGAGTAAGAAACTACTTATGTACCCCATTTAGCGAGCTAGGCGGAGCAAGAAACTACTTCCGTACGCCACTCAGCGGGCTTGACGGAGTAAACAACTACTTGTGTACGCCACCAAGCGGGCTTGACGGAGTAAGCAACTACTTGTGTACGCCACCAAGCGGGCTTGACGGAGTAAGCAACTACTTGTGTACGCCACCAAGCGGGCTTGGAGGAGTAAACAACCACTTGTGTACGCCACTCAGCGGGCTTGACGGGGTAAAATAGCGATTTTTGAAGTAAATAATCAGACTATGCAGAATAACCCTGACATTTTCTTACCTTTGTCTGCCTATAATGAACTATAAAAATGGAAACGATGAAACAACAAGAGAGTTTGGCCAGCGAAAAAATCCATTTTGCAGTCATGGCTATTGAAGCGGGAGCCAAACAAATGGGAATTTCGCCCAAAGAAATGCGGCGGCGGCTCGAACGCGTTGATTTGGTGGACCGACTCATCTTCGGGTGTTATGAAACGCTGCATACGGAGAGCCTGCAACATGTCGGGGAAGACCTCGCAGAAGCGTTGCGGAATTGGGAGGCGCGAACAGGGGATGTGCAAAGGCAAAACGGAGAAGGAGGAACAGCCTTATGAGGACGCTCTACCACGGCTCGACCCAGCCTATCGAATATCCGCTGGCTAAAATCGGACGGGACAACCTCGATTTCGGGAAAGGCTTCTATGTAACCTGTTTGCGCCGGCAGGCAGAGCAGTGGGCGGCACGAATGCGGCTGCTCCACGCGACGGACACGGCGTTTATCAGCCTCTATGAATTCGACGATGACGCGGCGGTCTCGGACGGCTTCCGGTCGTTGTGCTTCGAGAGTTACAACCTTAATTGGTTGGAGTTTATCGTGGCAAGCCGGAGCGGGAAAAGGCCGTGGTTGGGGTTCGACTGGATAGAAGGCGGGGTGGCAAATGACCAAGTCATCGACACGGTCGAGGATTTCATCTCGCAGCGCATCACGGCGGAACAGGCGTTGGGGCAACTCGCCTACGCCAAGCCGAACCATCAGATGTGTTTGCTCAACCAGACCCTTATCGACCGGCATTTACACTATAAAAAGAGTTTTTTAATGAAGTAAATCAGGAAGTTTATGAGAGACCAGGTACTTTGGCGCAAAATCAGCCGGATAATTATGTTGTTGGCGCGGCAACTTGAGGTCAGCCCCCAGCGGGCGTTGGAGATTTTTTATGAAACTCGTGTGAGCGACCGGCTGCACGACCCGCGCTATGGACTGCATCTGATGAGCGACGCGTACATATTAGAAGATATTATCCGGGAATTACAAAACAGGGAGGCGTAAAGACCTCCCTGTTTGTTTTTTATATCAAACATACCGTTCTACCCCAACAACTGCCGGAACGCCTCTTCCACCTTCCGGACTTGCACGATTTCGAGGTGGCATTTCGAGGTGTCGAAGCCGCGGAGGTTGCTGTGCGGCACGAGGATACGGGAGAAGCCCAGCTTTTCGGCCTCGAGGATGCGCTGCTCGATGCGGTTCACCGGGCGGATTTCCCCGCTGAGGCCCACTTCTCCGGCCATGCAGGTGCCGGGCTCGATGGTGATGTCGAGGCTCGACGAGAGGATGGCGGCGAGGACGGCAAGGTCGATAGCGGGGTCGTTCACACGCAGGCCGCCGGCGATGTTGAGGAAGACGTCCTTCTGGATGAGCTTGAAGCCGGCGCGTTTTTCCAAGACGGCCAGGAGCATGTTCATGCGGCGGAGGTCGAAGCCGGTCGCGCTACGCTGGGGCGTCCCGTAAACGGCACTGCTGACAAGGCCCTGCGTTTCAATCAGGAAGGGGCGCACCCCTTCGATGGCGGCGGCGATGGCGACACCGCTGAGGCCCTCGTGATTTTGGGTCAAAAGCAGTTCGGAGGGGTTGCTGACCTCGCGCAGACCCTCGCGGCGCATCTCGTAGATGCCGAGTTCCGAGGTGCTCCCGAAGCGGTTCTTGATGCTGCGCAGGATGCGGTACATGTAATGCTGGTCGCCCTCGAACTGGAGCACGGTATCGACGATGTGCTCCAGGACTTTCGGGCCGGCGATACTGCCCTCCTTGTTGATGTGGCCGATGAGCAGGACGGGCACCCCGTTTTCCTTGGCGAAGCGGAGGATGGCGGCGCTGCACTCGCGGACCTGCGAGACGCTACCGGGCGAGGACTCGACCAACTCCGTGAAGATTGTCTGGATGGAGTCGATAATCATCAAGTCGGGCTGGACGGCGCGAGCGTGCTCGAAGATATTTTCCAAGTTCGTCTCGCAGAGGATGTAGAGCGAGTCCGTTGTCGTGGAGCCGAGGCGGTCGGCGCGGAGTTTGAGCTGTCGGCTACTCTCCTCGCCCGAGACGTAGAGGACACGCAAGTCCGGGAGTTTCAAGACCGTCTGGAGGACGAGGGTCGATTTGCCGATGCCCGGTTCGCCGCCAATCAAGACGAGAGAGCCGCGCACCAAGCCACCGCCGAGGACACGGTTCAGCTCGGCGTCGTGGAGGTCGAGACGGTCCTCCTCCTGGGCCGTGATGTCGCGCAGGCGGACGGGGCGCACCTTCTCCCCGGATGCGGAAAGACCCGCCGAGGCGCGGGACTTCGCGGGCGGGTCTTTCGAAACGATTTCTTCTACATAAGTATTCCATTCCCCGCAGTTCGGGCATTTGCCGAGCCATTTCGGGGAGTCTGCCCCGCAGTTGGAGCAGACGTAAACAGTTTTTGTTTTAGCCATAAGGATTTGTATGATTTACTCGTACCAGACCGGACCGGGAGTCGCGCCCATCTCGAATTCGACGGTAGCGCCACTCATAATCAGGTCGTGGGTGAGGTAACTTTTCTTATACGGCTCGCCGTTCACCTTGACCGACTGGATGTAGATGTTCTCGCGGCTGACGGCTGGAGCAGAGATGGTGAAGGTCTTGCCATTTGCCAACTTCAACTCGACGCGGGGGAACATCGGCGTGCCGATTTCATACTGGCCGCTAATCGGGTCCACCGGATAGAAGCCCATCGCGCTGAAGACATACCAGGCAGACATCTGGCCGCAGTCCTCGTTTCCGCAAAGGCCGCCGGGCTCGTTGGTGTACAACTCGTGCATCACCTTGGCGGCGTACTGCTGCGTCTTCCACGGCTGCTTCACCTTGTTGTAGAGGTAGATGACGTGGTGGCTCGGCTCGTTGCCGTGGGCGTACTGGCCAATCATGCCGGTGCTGAAGATCGGAAGCTCTTCGTCCGTATCGGGGGTGTAAGTAAACATGCTGTCGAGCTTCTGAGCGAAGCGCTCTTCGCCACCGACCAAGCGAATCAGGTCGTCGATGTTATGCTGGACGGACCAGAAATACTGCCAGCCGTTGCTCTCGCAGATGTCTTCGGTATAAGTTTCAGCCTTGAAATCCTTGGCGAAGTTGCCCTTCTCGTCGCGAGGCTGCATGAACGAAGTCGCAGGGTTGAAGACGTTGCGGTAGTTCTCCGAACGCTTGTAGAACTCCTGGGCGATGTCGGCTTTACCCATCTTTTCCGCCATGCGGGCGATGCAATAATCGTCGTACGCATACTCCAGCGTCTTGGAGAGCGACCAGCTCTTCCAAAGTTTGGGGTCGCTATATGCCGGAACATAACCCATCGACTTATATTCGCCGATGCCGTGGTAATCGTCGCGGTTGGCGGAAGCGACGCAGGCCTCAAGCGCAAGCTCCGGGTCGAAGTCCCCGACGCCCTTCAAGTAAGCATCCACGATGACCGGGACGGCGTGGTAGCCAATCATCATGTTTGTCTCCCAGCCATAAAGGTTCCAGAGAGGCAAGGCACCGCTCTGCTTGTAGAACTCGAGGAAGCCCTTGATCATCTCGTTGGCACGTTCGGGCTGCGTGTACGTGAAGAGCGGATGGGAAGCGCGGAAAGTGTCCCAGAGGGAGAAGGTCGAGTAATTCGTCCAGCCCTCTGCCTTATGAATCTTGCGGTCGGCTCCCATGTACGAACCATCGACGTCGCTATAGATAGTCGGGGCGAGCATGGAGTGATACAATGCCGTGTAGAAAACCGTCTGGTCGTCGGTCGAGCCGCCTTCTATCTTAATCTTGCCAAGCTGGGTGTTCCAGTTGGAGACAGCCTGGGCATAGTAGTAGTCGAAGTCGTCCTTCGGAGCCTCCGTCTGGAGATTCAAGGCTGCGCCCTCCATGCTGACGCCGGACAAGGCGGTGGTTACGAGAATCTCCTCGTCTTTCTCCGTATTGAAGTCGAAGCGGGCGATGTAGGCCGTGCCAATCTTGCCCTTCTCTTTCGTCGTTATGTCAGTTTTATCAATTTGGTAATCGTCGAACGGGCGGGAGAAGCGGGTCTGGAAATAGACGTGCTGCTCCGGCGACCAGCCCTGAGAGATGCGGTAGCCACGGATGGTGCAGGAATCGACCACCTCGATGTAGGAGTCGAGCGTGAAGTCCCAGTTCATCGCCTTCTTTAAGTTCAAGAAGATAGACGACTCGGCCTTGGGGAAGGTATAGCGCTGGATACCGCATCGCTCGGTGGCGGTCAGCTCTACATTAATATTATAATCTTTCAAGAGGACACGATAGTAGCCCGCCGAGGCAAATTCATCGTTGTGCGAGAAAGAAGAATGGATACCCAAGGGAGGCTCAGCTTCCTTGTAAGGGCGGGTAACGGGCATGAACATAATGTCGTAGAGGTCGCCGGCACCCGTGCCCGAGAGGTGGGTATGGCTGAATCCGGCAATGGTACTGTCGGGATAATAGTAACCCGATATGCGATTCCAGCCCGGAAGACCGTTGTCCGGACTCAATTGGATACTACCGAAAGGGACTTGGGCACCCGGATAGGTGTTTCCCGTAAAGTCCGTACCAATCAGCGGGTTCACATATTGGGCGTATTCGGTGGAAACCGTGGTTTCCTGCTTAGGCGAGCATGCTGCCAAGATTAACAAGGAAGCAGCTATAGCTAAATTGTGTTTCATGTTTATATAATTTTTTGATTGGGGCAAATATACGAAGAAATTATAACCGCACCAACCAATTATTGGCTAAAACAATCACGGAAATTGTCAGAAAAATAGCGCAGACGATGGCGTGTTTCCGCCTGTCGGAGTATCGCTCGGACGGTTTTTCGATGAATGGTTCTATCTTTCCCTTGAGCCAGCATTTGCGGACTTTGGCATACAAAAGATAGACGATGTACCCGAAGAAAACTCCGGACAAAGCCCCGGGGATGATGTCGGTAATGAAATGGACTCCCAAGTAAATTCGGCTATAAGCCGTAACCACAGCCCAAAAGAAAATCGTCCACCCGAAGACCTTCTCGCGAAAGAGCAACGTCATAAACATCGCAAAGCCAAAAGCATTGGCCGCGTGGCTGGAGATGAAGCCATACATACCACCCCGATAACCAAAGGCCGTCTTTACCACATCCTTAAAGTCCGGGTGGTGCGTCGGGCGGAAACGATGGAAGTAATCCTTGCAAAAGCCGGAAGCGAACTGGTCGCACAAGGTTATCACCAAGGCAATAGCCAAGAGAATCAAAAGGCTTTCCCTCCAATCCTTCTTATAGACTAAGACGAAGAGGATAAACGCAGCCAACGGTAGCCACACTACCTTGCCGGTATAAATCCAGAAGAAATTATCCCAGAAAGGAGTATGGCTACCGTTTAGCGCGAGGAACGCATCGCGTTCGTAAACCAATAATTGCTCTACCATGCGTCAAATCTTTACGATGTCTTTGCTCGGCATCCAGCCGACATTGCCATCCTCAAGCGAAATCTCACTCCACTCTCCTAACGTGCTCTTAATAGAGACCTTCGTGCCCTCGTGTATCACAAAAAGGTCTGTGCCACTCTGGTCTGGAGAGCTTTTCACCGTTACCGTCGGCGAAAAGACAATAGCTTCAGTACGGTTTATTATCTCATCGGCTTGATTCGAAGCGAAAACATTGGCAACAACTACAATAGCAAGCAGAACCACGGCAGAATAGAAACCAATTTGCTTGAAACGTCTTTGCCGAGAGAAAAAGAAGACACTCAGACAAACGAGACAGAGCAAAAAGCAGACAATTCCTATAGTTCCCCATCGGTCTGCCGAAGCCAAGTTCTGCACGGCATGGAACCATTCCGCAAGGAAGAACTCGCCAAGCGGCTCGATTTTATCCACAGAGCGTTGCTTGGCCATCTGCAAGTTAAAGCGGATATCTCCATCGGCCGGAGACAAGAGCAATGCCCGCTCGTAATTCAAAATAGCCGGAGCTATCTGTCCGTCTTTATAATAAGCGTTACCTAAATTATAATAGATAGCTGCAGACTCGCCTTTGTTTTCCAACAGACCTTCGTAGAGGTCGATGGCAGACTTATAATCGCCTTTCGTATAAGCAACTTCAGCTTCCTTGATAGCAGCATCTTGCGCGACCAAGGGGAATGTTACGCACAGAAAGAATAAGAATATCCAATGTTTCATATACTTTGACTTATTTATTCTGATTTACTTTTTAATCGTATTTTCCATCTTCCCTATCGCATCAACGGTCAAGGAATACAACTTGTCCATGGCATCCGATGCTTGCGAAGGAGCATATCGGGCGAACTCGCAAGTGTTCAGAATATCCATGAATTCCTTCATCAAGGCTTCATCCACACCGTACTTCGTCAATTCTGCCTCGATATTATCTTTCGTCAAATCGGCAGGCGGAATATTCAGTTTATCACTCAAATATCCCCATAAAGCACGAAGGACTTCTTCATAAAATTCTTCTTTCTTATTTTCCTTCATCAGTTTGCCGGCATTCTTCAGACGCTTAACGGCAATCTTGTTCGCCTTTTTATTGCGTACACGGGCAACGTCGGCATTCTCTTTAATCTGCTTACGATACAAGATAGAGAACACGATAAACAAGACTAAAGGAATCAGATACCACAAAGCGTATGCCAATGAACCAACGAAAAGTTCTTCCCCTCGTGGATCGAAACGGAAACCCTTAGTCTTCAAATAGCGAATATCTTGACCTAAGAACTTCACGCTCTCCTTGTTATTCGAGAAGTTTGCTATTACGGGAGCTTCACCTTCTCCTCCTTCACCCTTCTCAACGTGCAACTTATATGGCTCAGACTTGATTGTCTTATAGGAATTTGTCTTTGTATCAAAATAAGAGAACTCGACCGCAGGTATCTCGAAGTCGCCCGCATAACGAGGTATTGCCATATACTCAATGGTCTTCGTACCGCTAACACCCGAGGTCGTAGTCTTGCTATTGATATCAACTTTCGGATCGTAAATATCGAAATCGCTTGGGAATTTCACCTCAGGATTCTTAACCAACTTCAAGTTTCCGTTTCCTGAAATCGTTACTTTTACCGTTACAGCCTCATTTGCCTTCAAGCTATTGGTATTGATACTTGAAGACATTGAGAAGGTACCCACAGCTCCAGAGAACGAAGCCGGCTTGCCCGAAGGCAACGCTTTCACATGGATAGTAACCGGAGCCGTAGTCAATTTCTTATTTACTTCCTGATAAGCATCGAAGAAATCATCGAAAATACTACGCACTTTCCGCTGGGTAGCCACAGGTATGACGGCATCAACCTCCCCTGCTTCGATTTTTATATCACCCGAACGCTGGGGATACAATACCGTCTGCTTCAAAGTTACGGTAAAATAATTCCGTCCGTTATAGCTATCCTTTTCCCATTGCTTCTGCTCAGGTAGTTCAACTTCCTGCGCCAAGAAGCCAGCAAAGTCAGGGAATTTCGCTCCGCTCAGGTTGCATGGACGGGCGGCATACAGCTTAAACGTAACCAGCAAACCCTCTTGCTCATAGACATCTCTATCCGAAACAATCATCCGAATGAAGAAATCGTCCTTCCCAATAGATGAGGCATTCCCTTCTCCAGCCGATGAAGCATTAGACTTTGCCGTTTTATCTTCAGGAAGAACCTTAATCGTCAATCCATTGGAAGTATAGTTTGCTCCGTTCACCTTCACCGTAGCCGGAGCGATTTGAAACGTTCCTTCCTTCTTCGGCATCAAGATATAAGTAAAACTAACGGTCGTCTCGCTCGTACTTTTCCCGTTCACCCAACTGCTACTATGGGAAACGGATTGAGACGGTCCCATCAATACCTCAAAGTCGGGCATAGATTGTACCCGCAAATCTTTCGCTTCCGCATTCACCGTATAGGTCAAGCGGAACTGCTCTCCCATCGCTACCGCCGACGGAGCTGAGGCTTTGAAGGTGATATCATTGGCCCCTTGCGCCATCCATCCCGCCGAAAGCAGGAGGAAGAAGAAGAAAATCCATTTTCTCATTTATCTATTCTTTCTTTTTTATTATACGACTTAAACCAGACACTCCTAAAATTTCCTCCGCAGGAAACTATATTTTCCATTGGACAAAAATACATTTTCCTGTTCATAAAAATATATTTTCGTCCGCAGGAAAAATTACCATTGTTTGTCCGTCTTACGGCGCTGCTGCTGTTGCATCTGCGCTTTCTTGACTTTCTCTTGCGTATCCTTTTCGTCTTGCAAGAAGGCATCCAGAATCTGTTGCGCGTTATCCTGACTCATTTGCTCATCAGGCTGTTGTTGTTCTTGCGTTTTATCTTGCTTCTGATCGTCTTGTTGCGGTTGCTCTTGTTGCTGTTGCTGCTGATCCTGCTGGTCTTTATTCTCATTCTTGTCTTGATTTTGCTGGTCTTGACTCTGATCTTGTTGTTGCTGGTCATTCAACAATTTTTGAGCCAAAGCCAAGTTATAACGCGTCTCATCATCGTGTGGATTCAAACGCAAAGACTCCTTATACGCCTCCACACTCTTGGCATAATCTTTTCCATTCATAAAGATATTGCCTACGTTATGATAAACTTGCGCAAGGCGTTGCTTACCTTCAGGCGTATCTTTCATGCGTTCTCCTTGTCCCATTAAAAGCTGATACTGCTCGGCCGCCTCAGGAAACTTCTTCTGCTTATAAAGCGCATTTCCCAGATTATAGGTACCTTCGATAGAGCGAGGATTAACTTCCAAGGCTTTACGATATTCTATTTCAGACTCTGTATATTTTTCCGTACCGTACAAATCATTGCCTTCCCGAACATGCTCCCGCTCAGTTTTTTGGGCAAACAAGGAACTGCCTCCTATCAAAAACAAGGCGATGCAAGCCGTTTTCTGTATGTATTTCATCTTATTTACCATTTAAGAGAACAACTTAATCTTCTTGAATACACGATTCTTACGTTCAAGTGTGAAGAAATCTACGACCAAAAGGAAGAGCGCAATCCACGCAAAGATTTGGAATTGTTCATCATATTCCGAATAGACTTTGCTATCTAACTCAGCTTTATTCATCTTATCTATTTCCTTTTGCAGGGCTTTCAGAGCAGAATTCGTGTTGTCTGCACGGACATACATGCCGTTTCCAGCCGCAGCAATCTCTTGACACATCTGTTCATTCATCTTTGTTATAACCACATTTCCTGCATTATCCTTCAAGAAATTGTTATTTCCATCGATAGGAATCGGCGAACCTTTGGGATCTCCCATCCCTACGATATTGACATGAATACCCTTTTCAGATGCAGCTTTAGCCGCACCAACCGCATCGTCTTCATGGTTTTCACCATCGGTAATCAGGATAATTGCCTTGTCTGAAGTTTCATTCGGCGTAAACGAACGTACCGCTAAGTTGATTGCAGAACCGATAGCCGTACCTTGAGATGATACCATATTCGGATTGATAGAAGACAGGAACATCTTGGCGGAAATATAGTCCGACGTTATGGGTAATTGCGTAAACGCATCTCCTGCAAATACGATTAATCCCACTTTATCGTTAGAAAAGCCATCCGTCAACTTAGAAAGCATCTGCTTAGCTTTCTCTAATCGATTTGGAGAAACATCCTCGGCCAACATGGAATTAGAGACATCAAGACAAACCATAATCTCTACTCCTTGCCGCTTAACGGTCTCCAACTTCGAACCGAACTGTGGTCCGCTGATTACAATAATAAGCATTGCGATAGCTCCAAACAAAAGCCAAAACTTCAAATGATGACGCTTCGAGGAAGCATCAGGCATTAACTCGGCCAGCAAAGTCGGGTTACCATATCGCTTGATTGCTTTTCTTCTCCACATCCGCGCATAAATGTAAAACACAAACAATGCCGGAAGGAGCAAAAGCAAATATAAAAACTCTGGATGTTCAAAACGAAACATAGTATTCTTTCGTGTTTATGGGATACTTTTCAATACGGTATTTCTTAACAAAAGCTCGACAAGCAAAAGCGCAAAAACGATGAGAGCCCACATCTTATATTCTTCTTGCTTCTTGCTAAACTCCTGTACACTAATCTTAGTCTTCTCCATTTGATCTATCTCTGAATAGATTTCTTTGAGGCTGGCATTATCGGTAGCGCGAAAATACTGCCCACCTGTTGTAGCCGCAATCTGCTTCAAAGCAGGTTCATCTATCTCGACTGGAATGTTTTGATACTGGATTCCAAAAGCAGTCGGTATCGGATACGGAGCTTCTCCTTGTGTTCCTACACCTATCGTATAGACTCTGACACCAAAGCTTTTGGCTATTTCTGCCGCAGTAACAGGGGCTATCTCGCCTGTATTGTTCACGCCATCCGTCAAAAGAATAATGACCTTCGATTTTGCTTGGCTATCTTTGATTCTACTAACAGCATTAGCCAAACCCAATCCGATAGCTGTTCCATCTTGAATAATACCAGGTTGGATATCCTTAAACAGGTTTAACAGTACCGTATGGTCAATAGTTAAAGGACACTGCGTGAAACTTTCTGCCGCAAAAACTACCAAACCAATATTGTCATTCTGGCGTCCGTTGATAAACGATGCTGCCACATCTTTGGACGCTTCCAAACGATTGGGCTTCAAATCTTCCGCTAACATACTGGTAGAAATATCCATTGCTAACATGATATCGATGCCTTCCGTAGAAGAATTCTGCCAACTGTTTGTCGATTGCGGCCGAGCCAACACGACAATCAATAGTGCAATCGCTATCATACGTAAGACAAAGGGGAGATGACGCAAATGAATCTTCCACGATTTTGCCGCAGGCAAGTCGAAAGCCTCAGAAGAAGAGACTTGCAAACTTGCCTGGCTCTTGCTCAATTTGTAGATATACCATCCTATCATAGGGATGAGCAAAAGCAATAAATATAAATATGTAGGATTTGCAAATACCATTTTTATTCTTTCGTTGTTTTAAGCTCGTTTGTATTATCAGCCTGTTTCTCATCTACATCTTTCCCTTCATCCTTCGCTTCTTCTGGATTTGGTATCTCCACCGGCTTAGTTTGGTTTACAAAGAAGTAGGCATTCACCAGACTCAAATCATTCTCATCAGGAAGCGGACGGAACTTGGCAAACTTCACGAAATCGGCCAATTTCAAGACTTGTTCCAACTTTTCGAAGGCAGGAACAATCTCATCTATTCCCTTCACACTATCCAATATCTCCGCCGAAGTCTTCTCCATCGCATTGATTCCGAAGCGATCCACTAAATAGCGCCGCAAAGTGTCGGTAATAGAGGTAAAGTATTCCTTCTCTTTGCCCTGCTGCCAGAGTTTTGATTGCTTAATTTCATCTAACTCTTTTATAGCTTGCTCGTATGGAGGCAACTTGGGTTTCTCCGGCTGGGCAAACGGAATCAAAGACTTACGCTCACGTATCCGCTTGACGATATAATATGCTAATGCCATCAAAAGCAATACCGCCAAAATGCCGATAATCCATGGATAGTAATCCGACCATACGAACGGAGGCTTCCAAACATCTTTTATATCAGCAAATTCTTCCGGTTTATCTACGTTTACGGGTACGGTAGATACCTTCAAAGCCACTTGGTTCGAAAGAATCGTATCACGTCCATCAATAGCCAACACAGGGGGCAAAAGGTAAAGACTCGAATCAAACGAAGTAATCAAAACATCTTGTTTGACCAACATTCGGTCGTTCTCTATCCACGTTGTATCAGGTTTCGAACGTTCGAGCACCTCTACTCCGCGCATCAACGTATCCGCCGGGATAAGCACTTGCACTTGTTTGTCCTTATCCGTCGTAAGCGTAAGATGCAGCTTTGTTTGCTCCCCTATCAAGATAGCCGCCGAATCGATTTTGACATCAATAAGCGTTTGCTGGGCGAAAGCATAGTTTTCCACTCCGCAAAAAGCCATTATCAATAGAGGAAATAGTATGTTTCTTATCCACTTCATTTTAATTTCGTTTATCAAACAAGGTCATCAATGACTTTACATAATCATCTTCCGTGCGGATGGAAACCGAATCGACATGACACTTCTTGAATGTATCGTCCATTTGAGCTTGGCGTTTCAACCACCAATCACGATAAGCCTCGCGGACACGCACTGAAGAACTATCAATCCATTGCTCGCGTCCGGTCTCCGCATCTTTGATTTTCATCAGACCGACAGGAGGCAATTCTGTTTCTCGCTGGTCGTAAACCTGGATAGCAACCATATCGTGCTTTCGGTTCGCCACGGTCAAAGCATCTTTAAAACCGCCTTTATTGATGAAGTCAGAAATCAGAAAAGCCGTACAACGCTTCTTGATAGCATTGGTCAAATACTTTAATACCTGAGCTATATCTGTCTGTTTGTCTTCCGGATGAAAATCAATTAACTCGCGGATTATATACAATATATGCTTCTTTCCTTTCTGAGGCGGAATAAATTTCTCCACCTTGTCCGAGAAAAAGATGACACCTATCTTATCGTTATTTTGGATAGCCGAGAAAGCTAATGTAGCGGCAATCTCCGTAATGACTTCTTTTTTCATTACGTTAGCTGTACCAAAGTCCCGGCTTCCCGATACATCGATGAGTAACATCACCGTCAACTCGCGTTCCTCCTCGAATACCTTGATATATGGACGTACATAACGCGCCGTAACATTCCAATCAATATCACGGATATCATCGCCATATTGGTATTCGCGCACTTCGCTAAACGCCATACCACGCCCCTTAAAAGCCGAGTGATATTGCCCTGCAAAGATATTGCGCGAAAGTCCACGGGTCTTTATTTCAATCCTGCGTACTTTCTTTAAGAGTTCGCTTGTTTCCATTTATCGTAGGGTTTAAGGAACTTCTACTTTGTTCAAGATTTCGCTAATCACCTCTTCCGTGGTCAGATTGTTGGCTTCTGCCTCATAACTCAAGCCGATACGATGACGCAAAACATCGTGGCAAACAGCTCGGATATCCTCCGGAATCACAAAACCACGGCGCTTAATGAATGCGTAAGCACGGGCTGCCAACGCCAAATTGATAGAAGCACGAGGCGAGCAACCAAAAGATATCATATTCGCCAAGTTCGGAAGTCCATGCTCTTGCGGGAAGCGAGTAGCGAATACTATATCAACTATATAGCGTTCAATCTTCTCGTCTATATAGACTTCTCGTACAATCTTGCGGGCTTCTATAATATCTTCTTTCGTCAGAATCGGTTGAATTTGGACTTTTTCTCCAGAGATATTCTGGCGAATAATCTGCTTCTCCTCTTCCTTCTTCGGATAAGAAATGATGACTTTTAACATGAAACGGTCCACTTGGGCCTCAGGCAGAGGGTATGTTCCTTCTTGTTCTATCGGGTTTTGCGTAGCCATCACCAAGAAAGGCTCAGGTAATTTATACGTATGTTCGCTGATAGTTACCTGGCGTTCCTGCATAGCTTCAAGCAAAGCACTCTGAACTTTAGCCGGAGCACGGTTAATTTCATCTGCCAAAACAAAATTAGCGAAGATCGGTCCCTGCTTTACCTGGAATTCTTCGCTCTTTTGACTATAAATCATCGTACCAATTACGTCGGCCGGCAACAAGTCCGGCGTAAACTGGATACGGCTGTATTTCGCATCAATCAATGAAGCCAGCGTCTTTATCGCCAACGTCTTTGCCAGACCCGGAACACCTTCCAGCAAAATATGTCCGTCTGAGAGCAAACCTATCAGCAATGATTCAACCAAATGTTTCTGTCCAACAATCACTTTATCCATACCCATCGTGATCATGTTCACGAAGGAGCTTTTACTTTCAATCCGCTCGTTCAACTCACGAATATCTACTGTCTGACTCATAGATGTTTGTATTTTTATCTGATTTATTTTTTTCTTTCCCGCAAAATTAGACTATGTTAAATCCGTATATCTTACTTTTGCCGTTAAATAATACTAACCTCCGCCGCTCTTTTCTTTATCTTATCCTAAAAAGGGAGCGGTTTACTTATTTTTTGTAAGAATCTCTGTTTGGAGGCGAGCCGCTTCTTCACGAGACTCGGCCTTATGAGGGTCGATGCCATATAGCTCGCGAGCCGGGATTCGTATCTCTGTCCCGATGGGAATATTGTTGGGGTCCTTCACGATTCCTTTATTATAATCGAAGAGGTAAACCCAAAAAATCTTATGCCCATAATATTTCAGAGCAATAGTCGTCAGCATGTCTCCCGGCGCAATCGTATCTTTTCCTATTTCCTTCGGTGGCTCAGGTTCAACAGCTTTTATCTCCAATGTGTCAGGTGTTTCCACCAAAACTGTATCCGCATCGACACTTATCGTATCCCGAGCCGTTAGCAAAACAGCTTTCGTATCCTTTTCCTCTAAAGAAAAAATCCCATACAAGCCGACACCCAAAACCACCAACAAAAGTAATGCTACGCCCCACCAAGGATATCGGCGCGGGCTTTCGCTTTCCTTTTCTTCTGCTAAAGGCGCAGGAGTTGTAGGAAAACTTTCCTCTTTTTCAGCGGGTATCACTTGGGGTTCCATCTTTTCCTCTTGAATTTCATCAGGCGCCTCTGAAACTTCTGGGGCGGGTTCGGAAACCTCTTGGACAGTTTCTTCCAAGTCTGGGAAATGGACTCCTTCGTTCAATTCGGTTATTTCGAAAAAAGAAAATGGTTTATTTACGGCAGATTCCAGCTCTTTAGCAGGTATAAAACATAGCTTTCCTTCGGGAGAAGCAGGTTTAAATGTCCCCAACCCTTTCACTTCTACTTCTTGCCCCAGACGAATGGCTTCGGCCACTAATGCAGAAAAAGCTTGCAGAAATTGTTCCGCACTATCCTTATTTTTACCTGTATGCACAGCCACAGCCGTCGCCAGTTCCTTTATTGTCAGGACATCTCCTTCTCCCTTATCTTTTTCTACCGGATTGAAAATGGGTTTGAGCTTTGGAGGAATAAGGTAACGCTTGCCGTTTGCATCGACGGATATATGCTCCAGCTCCTTTTCCGCTTCAAATTGTCCCAATCCGGGAAAGCAAACGACCTTATTATCGACTAAACGCGTGCCTATTTCAAGTGCCAACGCCGACAATATTCCTCCGACATCGTCCAACGCCCACCCCGTGCGCCCAGCCAATTCTGAAACCAATTCTTTATGTTTCATTTTCTTATTACCTTGCCATACAATTCAAATGGTTGCGCATCGTCTATCCGCACAGAATAGAACTCGCCTATTCTAAGGTCTGCATCCTGCTTGTCTATCAGAACTTCCGGATCGACTTCCGGCGAATCAAACTCTGTCCTGCCCACGTAGAAGTCATCTTCCTCACGGTCAAGTATCACCCGGAACGTCTGCCCTATCTTCTGCTCATTCACCTCGACAGAGATGCGTTCTTGGATGCGCATCAAGGCATCCAGCCGTTCTTGCTTTACTTCGTCGGGGATATCGTCTTGATAATGTTTATAGGCATACGTCCCTTCTTCATGGCTATAAGCAAATGCCCCCATCCGTTCAAAACGAGCTTGGCGGACAAACTCCAACAGTTCTGCGAAGTCTTCCTCCGTCTCTCCCGGGTGGCCAACCATCAGTGTTGTACGCAAATGGATACCAGGGACTTCTTCACGCATCCGCTCAAGCAGTTCGTATGTCTGCGCTTTCGTAATATTCCGCCGCATCAACTTCAGCATCTTATCGCTGATGTGCTGCAATGCGATGTCCATGTATCGACAAACGTTTTCGCGTTCACGCATTACCCGCAGGAGTTCCATCGGGAAATGAGTCGGATAACCGTAATGGAGGCGTATCCATTCCACCCCCGGAATATCGGAAATGCGTTCAACCAGCTCGGGCAATTTCATCTCCCGATACAAATCCATGCCATAGTAAGTCAAGTCTTGCGCGATAAATTGGAATTCTTTCACCCCTTGTCCGACCAACGAACGGACCTCACGCTCCAATTCGTCCATCGGGCGCGATTGGTAAGCTCCGGTAATGATGGGAATCGAGCAATAGGAACACGTACGATTACATCCCTCACCTATTTTCAAATATGCATAATGGCGCGGCGTCGTCAGGATTCGTTCGTGGGCCAATTCGGTATGGTACGCTTTCCCTAAATCTGAAATCAATTCTTTCCAATTAAACTTACCATAGAATTTATCCACCTCGGGAAGTTCTTGCACCAAATCATTCATAAATCTTTCCGAGAGGCATCCCATCACAAAAAGCTTGCCGATTTTCCCTTTCTTTTTGGCTTCGCCCAACTCCAAAATCATTTCGATGGATTCTTCCTGGGCATCACCGATGAAACCGCAAGTATTGACTACCACGATTTCGCCATTTACCGTATGCGGGTCGTGCTCCACTTTGTAACCATTCGCAGCGAATTGCTTCATCAATTGCTCCGAATCCACCAGATTTTTAGAGCAACCCAACGTTATAATATCAACTTTGTTTTTACGCATGTTTCCTTTTGAATTCTTTTTGGCTTTAGGGGCTTTCGTAACGTTACGAATCGTCCAAAAATGATTTTTAGAGGTTTCGTAACGTTACGAAAGGCCGAAAAATGATTTTTGGAGCTTTCGTAAGCCTACGAAAGGATAAAAAATGACTTTTAGAGGTTTCGTAAGGTTACGACACGTCCAAAAATGATTTTTGAAGCTTTCGTAACCTTACGAAAGGATGAAAATTATTCTCCAAACAAGGAATTGACGAACTCCCGCTTGCGAAATACCTGCAAATCTTCTATGCCTTCGCCTAAGCCAATATATTTTACGGGAATACGGAATTGGTCGGAGATGCCAATAACCACGCCACCTTTGGCCGTTCCGTCGAGCTTCGTAACCGCCAACGCATTCACTTCCGTAGCCGCCGTGAACTGTTTAGCCTGCTCGAAAGCATTTTGGCCGGTGGAGCCATCGAGGACGAGCAGAATCTCGTGGGGCGCATCCGGTATCACCTTCTTCATGACATTCTTAATCTTTGTCAACTCGTTCATCAAGTTGATTTTGTTGTGCAGACGCCCGGCCGTATCGATGATAACCACATCCGCACCGTTAGCCTTTGCCGAACTCAGCGTATCGAAAGCCACCGAAGCCGGGTCGGAACCCATCTTTTGCTTCACGATAGGCACGCCTACGCGTTCGCTCCAGATAACCAACTGCTCCACAGCGGCGGCACGGAAAGTATCGGCGGCACCGAGGTAAACACTCTTGCCGGCCTTTTTGAACTGGTAAGCCAATTTTCCAATCGTAGTCGTCTTACCTACACCGTTCACACCCACCACCATAATAACATACGGCTTCTTGTCTTCCGGGAGTGTGAAGCCATCGCCATCCACCGTGTTGTTTTCCGTGAGCAGGCTGGCGATTTCATCGCGGAGGAGGTTCGTGAGTTCCGAAGTCGTTACATATTTATCTCTTGCCACCCGTTTCTCGATGCGGTCGATAATTTTCAGCGTTGTCTCGACACCCACGTCCGAAGTGATCAAGACTTCTTCCAGATTGTCAAGCACTTCGTCGTCCACTTTGCTCTTACCGGCTATGGCACGGGTGATTTTGCTGAATACATTTTCTTTGGTTTTGGACAATCCTTTGTCCAGGTTCTCTTTTTTGTCTTTGCTGAAAAAGCTAAAAATACCCATATTTTAATCCTTTCGATTTATTATCAATACTTTCCGTTCTAAGAAATCTCCATATCCGGCGATTCGCATCCACAAAAGTAGCAACTTATTTTGAGATGGCGAGCGATAGGCTCTCACAAATTACATTTTCCGGCAGAAATGCCCCTTTCCCTCCCCGGTCAAAGGAGACAAAACAAAAACAGGCAGATACATTTTTCTATGACAGCATAGGAAAACATATCAGCCTGCTCTATCAAATTACGCTATCGCAAATACCTTGTGATTATGCATTCAAAGATTCCATGAGAGAAGCGCGCTGTTCGGGAGAGAATTTCTCAATCATCTTCATAACTTCATTGACAGCCTTCATCTTCTCAGCATCAACGGCTTTCGTGCGTTCAATCTGCAAACGGGCGATTTGCTCTTGCAATGTTTTGATTGCATTATCAATTTCTGCTACACGGCTGGGAGAAACTTTCGGAGCACGTTTCTTTACGTTTGCCTTTTTCGCATCCAACGCTTCACGAATGGGCTTGTAATAAACAGCGAAAGCCTCGTTGAAATATTCCTCATTCAATCTTTCTTTGAAAAGTTCAAAAGCACGAGGTTTGTCATAAGTTACAATCGACTTCATTTCATCATCACCGATAGCTTCAATCACTTTTTGTTTGTTCTCATCGCTCCAGCGACCAAATACTGTTTTGAATTTTGAATTAATCATTGCTTTATTCTTTTATTTATATTCTTGTTGTTTTTTATTTGAGACAAAAATAAGAACAATATTGTTCAAATGCCAACACTCAATATATTTTTATTATTTATTAATAGGAGAAGGATTATAAAAAAGGAAAGGCTGGCTTCTGCCGGACAAAAGCCTAGCAAGGAGAGAAAAGATATTAACATTATTTATCTCCACTCTTTTCTTCAAATACTTTGCAGGCATTCAGGAAGTTCATATATTTGCACTGTGGTTTTTTCATAATAGTATTAGATTTAAGGTTAACAAAGTCCGGTTAAAGGTTGTCGTGAGACAACCTTTAATTTATAAATAGATAAGTCCTATGAAATATCTCACTTTCCTCCTCATATTCACCCTCTTTTCATGCGCCTCGCATAGCGGGGATACGAATGCTTTCCGCGTGGCTGTCTTGCGCGGACCGTCTGCCCTCGCCTTCGCCGACTGGATGGGCGATGAAGTTCCTGTCATCGGCAAAGACACGTGCCGCATCGAATGGGTAGATACGCCCGAACAGATGCAGGCTCTCCTCGTCAAGCACGAAGCGGACATGGCTGTCCTCCCAATGATTTCTGCAGCTAACTTATATAATAAAGGTATAGACTACTCCCTGCTGGGCTGCCCACTCTGGGGTACTTTGTATCTGGTCAGCAAGGGAGATATCCACCCGCCTGTCTATCTCTTCGGTCGTGGGACGACTCCAGACATCCTGGCGCGCCATGCCTTAGACAGCCTCAAGCAGGAGGACTTCAACTATACCTTCGCCTCCGCCGGCGAGGTTCTGCAGGCTTTGCTATTGGGTAAGGCCGAGACTGCCGTCCTCAGCGAGCCTTTCCTCTCAGCCGCCCTCCGCAGGGATAGCTCTCTGCAGATAGCAGCCAACCTAAACCGTCCGCACGGAACTCTGCCTGGTTTCCCCCAGACAGCCATCGTCTGCAACTCTGCTGCCCTCGCTTACCGCCCAACCCTCGACTCGCTCCTCCGCCAAAGCTGTATCTTCGCCAATGCGCATCCAGAGGAGGCTATCCGCCGTCTGGAGGAGGCCGGTGTTTTCGCCCCGGGTATGCTGACTCCGGAGTCTGTCCACCGCTGCGGCATCCATTACCGCACTGCGCAGGAAGCAGCTACTGTTATCTCATCTTTCCTCGAACTGGTCTGGCAGACTGAGCCTCAAGCCATCGGCGGGAAGCTCCCCGACTCAACCTTTATCGCTCCCCGCCCATGAAGCAACGCTTCTTCACGCTCCTGTCTATCGCCTTGCTCCTCCTCGGCTGGCAAGGTATCGCCTGGCATGTGGAGCGACCTGAACTTGTGCCGGATATCCCCCGCCTCTTCGCCTCGATGTTGCATATCCTTTCCACCGGAGAGTTCTACCGGGCGATAGGGGCGACTTGCCTCCGCGCCCTCTGGGGTTTGCTCCTCTCCTTCTGCGCAGCCACCGCCGCTGCCTGGCTGATGGCTCGCTCGACTACAGTGGCAGCTTTGCTCCGGCCATGGTTGGCAGGGATGCGTTCCGTCCCGGTCATCTCGTTCATCCTCCTGGCGCTGATATTCCTCCACCCGGAGGGCATACCTCTTCTGATTGCCTTCCTCACGATGTTCCCCATCTTGGCGGAGAACCTGCGCCAGGCCTTCTGCCACCTTCGTCCCGAATACGCTGCAATGTCGCGCCTTTTCCACCTCAGTCCTTACAACCGCTGGTCGCAGGTCATCTACCCCCAAATCCGCCCGTACCTCTTCAGCGGCCTCGCTACAGCGATGGGTTTCGGATGGCGCGCGATTATCATGGGCGAGGTGCTGGCACAGTGCTCGACAGGTATCGGAGGCGCGATGAAGCGGGCGCAGACCTTCATCGACATCCCCCAGCTTCTGGCTTGGACGGGCATGGCCATATTGCTCGGCTGGCTCTCCGACCGCCTTATCCGGCGCGCCGCGACATGGTATCCAAAAGTTTCCTATACATTATATAATATATATACCTTATATAATATAGGGGGCACGGCAGAGTCCCCCTCGCCCGCCCCGCTGCGTCTGCTCGACGCGGGCTACCGTTTCGGCGCCCGGAACATCTCGTTCGCGCTGCAGCCGGGCGGCACATACGCCCTCGTCGCTCCTTCGGGATACGGGAAGACGACTTGCCTGAGGCTTATCGACGGAAGCTACCGACCGACTACCGGACGGATTGAGAACCGTCCGGCGCGCATCGCCGCCACCTTCCAAGAACCCGAACTGCTGCCCCATCTCTCGGCTCTCCGCAACGTCGCCCTCCCGCTCTCCTCCTTTTTACCCGAAGATGCAGCGCTGCGCACTGCCCGCCAATACCTCGAGATGATGGAGATAGACTCCCAAGCCGAGCAACTTCCCGCGTCGCTGAGCTACGGCCAGCAACAGCGCGTCGCCCTCGCCCGCGCTCTGGCATATCCCGCCCCGCTCCTCCTCATGGACGAACCTTTCCGGGGGCTGGATGCCGCGCTCCGCCTTCGCATCATCCGGAGAATCAAGTCCCTACAACAACAACGTGGACAAACCATCCTTTTCGCCACCCACCAAGCAGAGGAGATAGAAGGGATGCAGGCAGAGGTCATCCGCCTCGATGCCTGAGTTTCTACCCCCAACACTGCGAAATAAAGTTTGCGACTCCCCAGAGTAAAGTTTGCGACTCTGAGGAAGAAAACTTCGCTACTCTGCAGAGAATTCTATAACTCACACTGTGATTTATATAAATAACGTCGTTATCTATATAACTCACGACGTGATTTATATAACTCTCGACGTGATTTATAGAATGCTCCGCAGAGCAGCAAAGTATATATCGCAGAGTCAGCAAGTTATCTCCGCAGAGTTATAAACTTCTTTTCGCAGTATTCAAAGCAGTCCCTCTTGTGAGGAATTATTCGTATATTTGCGACGTCGAGTCCAAAGATATTCCAAGAATAGAAGAACATGAATGCTATATTCCCATCACTCATCTCCCAGTCCCTGCAACTCCCTGAGGGGCAAGTTGCTCGCACCATCTCCCTGCTGGAGGAAGGCGCGACTATCCCGTTTATCAGCCGCTACCGCAAGGAGCGCACCGGCGGACTGGACGAGGTGCAGATAGCCGCCATCAAGCAGCAGATGGACCGCCTCGGCGAGCTTGCGCGACGCAAAGAGACTGTCCTGTCGGCTATCGAAGAGCAGGGGAAACTGACCGAGGAACTCCGCGCGCGCATCGAAGCGACGTGGGACAGTACCGCCCTCGAAGACCTCTACCTCCCGTTCAAACCCAAGCGGATGACGCGGGCCGAAATTGCCCGGCGCAAGGGCTTGGAGCATCTGGCCAAGATACTGATGGCTCAGCACGAGGCGAATCCCAAACGCCGCGCTATGTTCTTCGCCCGGGGTGAAGTCTCGTCGGCGGAAGATGCCCTGCAAGGGGCGCGAGACATTATCGCTGAGTGGATTAACGAGAATGAGGAGGCACGGAATGTCGTCCGGCAGAGTTTCAGGCGGACAGCCACCATCACCGCAAAGGTCGTCAAGGGAAAAGAAGAAGAGGGGGCTAAGTACCGCGACTACTTCGACTTCAGCGAACCCCTCCGCCGTTGCACCTCGCACCGGCTGCTGGCCCTTCGGCGGGGCGAGGCGGAAGGAATCCTCCGGGTCAGCATTTCACCTGATGCGGAGGAATGTCGCACGAGACTGGAGCGGAGATTCGTGAGAGGTCGCAACGCGTCTTCCCAAGAAGTCGCACTCGCAGTGGCCGACGCGCTGAAGCGTCTCCTGAAGCCAAGCATAGAGAGCGAGTTTGCCCGCGAGAGCAAGGCGAAGGCCGACGAGGAAGCCATCCGAGTCTTTGCCGAGAACCTGAGGCAGTTGCTGCTGGCTCCCCCGTTGGGGCAGAAGCGGGTCTTAGGGATAGACCCAGGGTTCCGTACGGGGTGCAAGGTCGTCTGTCTGGATGCCCAGGGGAACTTGCTCCACTACGAAGCCATCTATCCCCACCCACCTAAGAATGAGCGGGGAAAGGCAGCGGCGAAGGTCGTCCAGCTGGTGAGTACCTACAACATAGAAGCCATAGCTATCGGCAATGGGACGGCGAGCCGGGAGACGGAAGACTTCATTACCAACATACGCTATGACAGGAAGGTGCAGGTCTTTGTGGTCAGCGAGAATGGAGCCTCCATCTACTCAGCGTCGAAACTGGCGAGGGAGGAGTTTCCGGACTACGATGTTACCGTCCGTGGTGCCGTCAGCATCGGCAGGCGACTGATGGACCCACTGGCAGAGTTGGTGAAGATAGACCCGAAGAGCATTGGCGTGGGACAATACCAGCACGATGTAGATCAGACGGCACTGAAGCAAAGCCTCGACCGGACAGTGGAGAGCTGCGTGAACCTCGTTGGCGTAAACGTAAACACCGCAAGCAAGCATCTGCTCACTTACATATCCGGCCTGGGACCGACTCTGGCACAGAACATCATCGACTACCGCACGGAGCACGGGCCATTCCGCTCGAGACGGGAACTGCTCAACGTGCCACGTATGGGAGCCAAAGCCTTCGAGCAATCCGCCGGCTTCCTGCGTATCCCCGGAGGAGAGAATCCGCTGGACAACTCGGCGGTGCATCCGGAGAGTTATCCCGTGGTCGAACGGATGGCGAAAGACTTACATTGCTCGGTGTCAGAGCTTATCCAAGACAAGGAGAAGAAGAAGGCACTCCGCTTGGAGACGTATGTAAACGATAAGGTAGGGATGCCCACCCTCCTCGATATCATGCAGGAGCTAGACAAGCCGGGGCGCGACCCGAGGCAGGCCATCCAAGTCTTTGCCTTCGACCCGACAGTCAAATCGCTGGACGACCTGCGCGAAGGGATGGTGCTCCCCGGCATCATCACGAACATCACGAACTTCGGTTGCTTCGTCGATATCGGCATTAAGGAGAACGGACTGGTGCATATCTCCGAGTTGGCCGACCGCTTTGTATCCGACCCCTCTGAGGTAGTCTCCATCCACCAACAAGTGCGAGTGCGGGTCTTGAGCATCGACCGGGAGCGGCGGAGGGTGCAGCTCTCGATGAAAAACATAGATTAGTTAGTAAGAAAACATAGGGTTTAAGACAATGAAAACGAAGATTAACAAGACGAACGTCGCTCGCCTCCTCGACAAGGCGAAGGTTCCCTACGAGCTTGTCCCTTACGAGGTGGACGAGAACGACCTCAGTGCCACCCACGTGGCCGAACAGTTAGGCGAGGACATCTCTCGCGTCTTCAAGACCTTGGTGCTGCATGGCGATAAGACGGGCTACTTTGTCTGCGTCATCCCCGGTGCCGAGGAAGTGGATTTGAAGAAGGCGGCGAAGGTTTCAGGGAATAAGAATTGCCAGATGATTCACGTTAAGGAGTTGCTCCCTTTGACGGGTTATATCCGGGGCGGCTGCTCCCCCATCGGCATGAAGAAACATTTCCCGACTTATATCCATTGGACGGCGGAAGATGCCGACTTCATCTACGTCAGCGCCGGACAACGCGGCCTGCAAGTCAAGCTCTCGCCGAAAGACCTGATACGAGAGGCGAAGGCAAGCGTCAGCGAACTGACGTAAGAATTGACAATGGAGAATTGACAATTGACAATTAAGGGGGATGCCTCTTTTAATTGTCAATTGTCAATTGTCAATTGTTAATTGCTTCTGAGTCTCTCTCCCGCGCTCTCCACAATACTCCTATAGTACGCTTCGTCGTATCCAGGGAAGTCCGGCATAGCCGAAAGCCCGTAGCCATTGTCCAGGAAGCGGCCATTGGCTTCTTTCTTCACGTTGCCATCGATATACTTCACGATCAGATACTCTCCCAGCTTCTTCCAGCGGGCGGTCGCGTCGTCAGCCGTGGTTGTGCTGAACCAGGTGAGGAATTTCTTCGCCTCGTCGGGGTTTTGGGCATACATCTCCGAGGCAGCCTTGTCGATAGCCGGGATGACGGTCTCGTAATGGTCTTCCAGCTCGGTCTGAACCTTGCGGATGTCCTGTATCATAAAGCTATACTTGTGATAAGCCATGTTTGCCACCCAGTTATGTATCCAGAAAGCGGACGTCCACGAGAATGTCATCATGTCGCCATTCCCCACGCGGTAGCATTCCGGCGCCGCCGTCGTCGAACAATAGATGGGCGTGAAGACAGCCATGTCCGCGTCGTCCACCCCGAACCAAAGCACGCCGCCAACTGCATCCGGCAACCACGAGCGCATCTGAGGTACAATCACAAAACCCGTCTGCTGCGTCGCTATCGCCCGTTCGTTCAGATATTTCTGCCCATCGACCTCGAAATCCATCGGTCGCCAACGGTAAGGCACCTTATACGGCCCTGCACCGGCATCTTTCGTCATATCCAAATCGGTTCCCTCGAAGTGATCGCGCATCGCAGCCTGCACATCTCGCACCGAGAGCTTGCGGTCGGGCTTGATATAGAGCGGCATCGGCTCCTTCGTTACGTCGCCCTTGATAAAATCGGTGTAACGGTCCATCGTCTTGTCGTATTTCCGGAAGAAAGACCAGACACGGGCCTCGCAACCGCGCAGTGCGCCAAAGTTATAGGGGCAATAGGCTGCCTGGAAACTGAAATCTTTGTCTTCGCCCTTGAAATATCCCTTCTCGCGGGCAAGTTCCACCACGTCAGGGGAGTACATACAGTTTTCCTTGTCGTCGAACGGGATTTGCTGGATGCGCGACTGGTTGGCGTGCGCCGAAATGCAGTCGTCGGGGATGCGGATGGCCACCCAAACGGCACCTTTCCGTCCCGGACCTTTCCCGACCATCTCCATAATCCATGCCTCGTTCTTGTCGGCGATGGAAAAGGACTCTCCGCCACTGTAATAGCCGTATTCAGCCACCAAATCTGTCATTACTTTGATGGCCTCGCGCGCCGACTTCGAGCGTTGGAGGGCAACGTATATCAAACTTCCGTAATCCATGATGCCCGTCGTGTCCACCAGCTCGGGACGGCCCCCGAACGTGCTCTCCGTGATGGCCACCTGATATTCGTTCATGTTCCCGACAACGGAATACGTCTCGCGCGCCTGCTTAATCTTTCCCAGCGGCTTGCCCGTATCCCACTCGGTGATCTCGAGCATCGCCCCTTCGGGCCAAACCGCTGCCGGCCAGCGATAAAGTTCACCATACAACGTATGCGAATCCGCCGCATAACTAATCATCACCGACCCATCCGTCGAGGCTTTCTTCCCGACCAGCAGACCGGTGCAAGCATCGGCATCACCCGCCGCCAAAAGAGCGAGACAGGCTACCGCCGTCATCCAAAGTTTCTTCATATTCTTTTACATTTTAATTTATTGGGCGCAAACTTACAAATAACCACTCAAATATATGGACAGAGCGGCGAAAAAAACTTTTCTAACCCTAGAAAACTCTCTTCGAGCGTTCGAAAATCCTTTCCAGACCTTAGAAAAGTCTTTTCCAACGCTCGAATGACCTTTTCTAACCCTAGAAAAGCTTCTTCCAGCGTTCGAGCTGCATTTTCTACCTTTAGAAAAGTGCTTCCGAGCGTTAGGTGAGGCATTTCCACCCTTAGAAAAGCCCGTTCCAGCACTCGGTTTACCTTTTCTAAGGTTAGAAAAGCATTTTCGAGCGTTAGGTGAGAGTTTTCTAAATCTCGAAAAGCTCTTTCTACCGTTCGAACTGCTTTTTGTAACCCTTCAAAAGTCTGTCCCAACGTTCGAAAATGCTTTTGTAAACCTTCAAAAGCCTCTTCGAGCGTTCGATGTGCCTTTTGCAGACCTTCAAAAGCACTTTCGAGCGTTCAAAGTGCCTTTTGTAAGCCTTCAAAAGGGGATTCCAAGGTTAGAAATGGCTTTTGTAGACCTTCAAAAGGCAGTTCCAGCCTTCAAAATGCCTTTTGCAGACCTTCAAAAGCGTTTTCAAGCGTTAGAATGGCATTTTGCAACCTTTCAAAAGCATTTTCCTGCGTTCGGTCAAGGTTTTGCAGGGTTGCAAAAGGGAAAAATTACTTCAAGTTTTACCCTCCAGCTAGAAAAATCACTAAAAAATGTTCTCTTAATCTATCTTTTATTAGGAAAAAAGAATTTACATCCCTACATTTGCACCGTTTCTAACGGAAAAGCGTTTACTTGCGCTTTGGTTTTGATGCGTCAGAATCTCGCAAATTCAAAAGTCAGTCAAAAACAAAGCAACGGTGAATGCTCCCGGCATGTATTATACAGTCTCCATTCCCTTGTAGCCTTCATTGGCTTCGAGGGAAAAAGAGGCGTATTACATACATCGGCGTGGGGCTTTCGACGTTGCTCGTTTCGACTGACTGGGCAATGCGAGAGCCTTGATGCGTGGAACGGGCAATAGTATAGCTCCCACGCTTTTTTATTTTCAATATTTCCGAAGGGAGCCGGAAATCTATTATTTGTTATTATGACCATCAATAATTTTATGCAAAAAGCCGTTCCTCTTTTCAAAGAAGAACTTACGGACATTTTCTTCACCTTCGTCCAAAACGATCGGGAATTGATGAAAGCTTATCTGGGTACCGTCGCCGCCACGGGCAATCTGCAATCGGTAAATAGCCACATCGCCCAACAATTGGCCAAAGAATTCTCCCTGACAAATACGGAGGAAATAGACAACATGCCCATCAGCCATTTGATTCAATCTTATTCTAAATTGCAATAGCCATGGAAGAAAATATGGTCAAATGCCCGAATTGTGGCGCGATAAATAGTAGCCGTCGGACAGAATGCGTGTATTGCCATGCGAAATTAAATAATATAGTGATACAGGCTATCCCTACGCAACATTCCTCTTATTTTGATGCAGCACCAGAAATCAAACAGCCGGTCATCGTAAACAACTACATGACTCCGTCGCCCAATGGCACACCACATGCTAATTTCCTGATATCGCTTTTGAAGAGCCAAGGTGTACAGTTCCTTTTGTCTTTTTTCTTTGGCATATTCGGATTGCTCTATGCTTCGGTCAGTGCTTTCTTTATCGGGTTAGCTATCGAGGCGTGTGTGTTTATCACCGTTTTCTTTATCATGGTTCAAGGCGTGGATGAATCAGCCGTAGAAAATGATTTGCTTATGCATCTCTTGTCTTTTGGTTTAGTTGCGGGGATGATGTTGTTAGACCGCCTCATCGCAATCATCGGAGGCATCTTTGCTGTGCGTTCGTTTAATAAAAAGATTTATTTGGAGCTTGGAAGAAAATGAAATATTTAGTTCGCTTCCTATTAATCTTAGGGGTTGTAAGCAGCCCTTTGTCCGTACTATTTTCCCAATCAGCCTATATGGGGCCTCAACGTTACGAATCGCATGGAACGATTGACCCTAATTCCGTTGATTGGTTGAACCTTTCCACTTTTATTACTTTTGATGAACTTAATAGTGATTGTTTCATTACGAGTAATACGCTAAACCGGATGGAAGTTTATTATAAAAAAATGATGGATTTATTTGTTGGAGATAAAATAAAACAACGAGAATGCAGCACAGTCCTTGGCTTGATTAGCAAGAGAAGATATATGTTGGATCGCGATTCTATTTTTTACTCATCCATTGTACAGTCTTCCGAGAAGCCGCTTCATCTTGATGTCCGGTTTGTCAACGATTTAGATGGCTGGGGATTTACGAATAAGGACTTGGCCTTTTTTAGAAACAGGCTTGCGAAAGTCAGGAACCTCTCCCAATCCTATGGAAAGATACCCACTTTGGGCGATCCGGTTCTGATTTCAAATTATATTTCTCCCTATCTCCAATTCTTTATGTTGAAGTATTCTTGCACATTGGCCGGTTGGCTTCAAGAAATGTTGGATGCCGGGGAATATTCTTTCGAGTATGAACAATATTATAATGAAACCATAATAGAATCCATGGATTGCATTTATGGCTTAGCTATCGGAAATTCCTATTATGATTTGGATTTGTCTAAACAAATCCTTATTCGAGGCAATCCTATTGATTCCCCTGAGATACCGCAAATGCTATATCAATTCGGTTATACGAAAGAGGATGTTCAAAATTATGAAACCAATGTGATTACTATCCAGTTTGTGGCCAATTACCTTTTGCATCGAATTTATGGCAAACCGATGGATGGTTTTGAATATGTTATTACCCAATTCGCTGCAATACTGGATACCATTGCTGAAATTGTCTCTGAATTTGAATATAATTTCCCCAATCAAGGAATCTCGCGTACAAAGGCTTTGAACTTCAAGGAATACCCATATTCCAAAGAATATTTTATGGGCAACCGTATATTTTCGGATTTCCATTGGGAATAATCAGTTTTTCCAAAATTCACAAAAGGTTGGCGGAGATTTTCTCCGAGCTGCCAACATTGTTGGGTAGTCAGCGGAGATTTTCTCCAGGCCGCCATCTATAAACTTTTTCTCTTTCCTATACTCCTTTTCTCAAATAATTCCCCTATTTTTGGATTCCCAAACAACAAGGAAACGGTTCTATGAAGACAAAAAAATACTTAATTATTATTATATGCCTTTTGTCGTGCGTTTTAGCTTCGGCTCAGAAGGTCGGGCTGGTGCTGAGCGGCGGCGGGGCAAAGGGCGCGGCGCATATTGGCGTTATCAAAGCGTTGGAAGAGAATAATGTGCCAATAGATTATGTTGCGGGGACGTCCATCGGCGCGATCATCGGCAGTTTGTATGCGATGGGCTATACGCCGGACGAAATGCTGGAGCTAATCCTCTCGGACGACTTCTCTTACTGGCAAACGGGGCAGGTGGAGGACAATTATATGTACTATTTCCATAAACCAGACCCGACGCCGGAATTTTTCAAGGTCTCCATCGAGATGTCCGACTCGTTGCATATCAAAACCAACTTCTTGCCACAGAGTTTGATAGACCCGATACAGATGAACCAGGCGTTCATGGGGCTTTATGCCCAAGCGTCGGCCAAGGCAGGATGGAACTTTGATAATTTGTTCGTCCCGTTCCGCTGCGTGGGGTCGGATGTGTACAATAAGAAAGCGATCGTATTCCGCAACGGCGACTTGGGTGATGCTGTGCGCGTCTCGATGACCTTTCCGCTGTTCTTCAAGCCGATATGGAAAGACAAAGTGCCGCTTTTCGATGGCGGGATCTATGATAATTTCCCTATCCAGCCGATGCGCGAGGCGTTCCACCCGGATTTCATCCTCGGCTCGAACCTTTCGGGCGGCAAGAAAAAGCCTTCGGACAACTGGTACAATCAAATCGAGACCATGATTATGCAAGATTCGGAGATGGAAGTGCCTGAAGAAGAAGGGATGACACTTCGGTTTCGGTTCGACGACGTTTCCCTGCTCGATTTCGACCGGGCGAAGGAGCTAATGGAAGTTGGCTACCGCCGGACGATGCAAGTGATGGATTCCATCAAGCAGCGCGTGCCCCGGGAAGTCAAAAAGGAAGAGCTGGCGCAGCGCCGCAAAGCCTATCGGGAGAGTTTGCCGCCGCTCGAGTTCCGGAACATCTATGTGCAAGGTGTTTCGGATGCGCAGAAACACTATATTGAGTCGCAACTGCATCGCGACATCAACGGGACGTTTTCAATGGAAGAGTTCAAGCGAGCCTATTTCAAGATGTTGGCTTATTCCAAGATAAAAGAGATTATTCCGCACGCCGTCTATAACCGGAAGAACGGGACATTCGACCTTTACCTGAACGTGAAGATAACGGAAGAGGCGGATATCGGTTTCGGCGGGAACATTTCGTCGCACCAGGCCAACCAACTCTATCTCGGACTGGGCTATCAATATTTGGGACGCTTTGCTGCCGATACGAAAGCTGGGTTTCACATTGGCAACTCGTTCAGTGGCGTCCTGCTCGACGGGAGGGTTTATTTGCAGACCCGCATACCAACGTATATCCGCTGGCAGGGAGTCTATTCGTATAAGAAATATTCTGAGAGCCAGTCGCTGTTCTATGAAGATGTCGTTCCGGCCTTTATCAAACAGCGGGAATTATATACCAAGGTGATGCTTGGTTACTCCTTCCTAAACTGGGCGAAGGCGGAAATCGGTTTTGCCTACGGGCGGCTGAACGATTACTACTTGCAAAGCTCGAATGTCTCGTTTCCCGACGCCCGATTCGACCACAACCGCTATGATTTGTTCTGCGGTTCGCTCCGTATCGAGCAAAACTCGTTGGACAACAAACTCTATCCCGTCTCCGGCGAGAAACTGACTCTGACAGCGCAATATGTTACCGGCAAAGAGCACTATACACCCGCTTCGGAGCAATTGCAAGACTATTTCGAGAGCCAGACGCAAAGTTGGTTGCAGATGAAAGCACATTGGGAGAAATATCATAACATCAACAAACATTTCGCTTGGGGGTATATGGGAGAGATTGTGGTTTCGAGTAAAAACCTGATGGAGAATTATACGGCCTCCATCTTGCAAGCACCTGCCTTCACGCCGACACCACATAGCTCCATCGTTTTCAATGAAGCATTCCGGGCAAACCAATATGTGGCCGCCGGGATATCGCCGATATGGAAGATAAACAGGCTCCTGCACTTCCGGTTTGGTTTCTATGGCTTTGCCCCGCTCTATGAGATACAAAAAAGGCCGGTAGTCATCAACAATGCACCTTTGACGGCAGCGCATTACGGGAAATTCCTCCGTTCCTTCGAATGCATGGGCGAAGCAGCGTTAGTCTTGAATTTGCCGGTGGTAAGCATCAGCCTTTATGCCAACGGATACAGCTATCCGAAGAGCAACTTCAACGTAGGGCTGAATATCGGGTACTTAATCTTCAATCCGAAGATGTTGGATTAAAGACGAAACGAAGGAAAAGGGCATAAAAAAAGCTTTCACCCAATTCCGTGAAAGCCTTTGCATCTCTACTCCTTCCTTTTTGTCTCTCCCGACCGTAAAAACGGCGGTAAGAGACTGCATCTTGTTATTACTCTGTTTTCATAAAGCTGTCGCAAAGGCTTAATTCTTTGCTTCAGCACCTAATTTTTCCATCAGACGACGGATTTCGGCATTTACACGCTGGCACATAGAACCATTTCCCATTGCCTGGTAGCGGTCTGCCTGATAGCGTAACATAGCTAAAGTACGCATGCTTTTGTCATTTTCTACTAACATCATAACTTTTTTGTTTTAGGCCCTCCGCGTCCGGAAGGCGAGTTAATAATTAAAACCTAAACGAATTCTTTTTGTCTTAATTCCGCGGCAAAGGTATGTACTTTCTCGGAATATATGCTGTACAACATAAAAAAGATGCTTGCGTTTTATATTAATTAACTTTTGCAAGTTATGACAAAACAGAAATTCACTACCAAGGATAGAAAAATGCAGAGGAGAAGCTTTCCTCACGGAGAGCTTCCCCCAAACATTAAGAACACTTATTTCCAACTTTCATTCTGTACCAAGAGACCCTGCATCGTGATGATTTGTGTCTGTGGTATAGGCAGCATTACCCAATTGTCATTGTAAACACTACCTGAGAACTTAGTTAGATATTGTTTTTCGTAATTGAGATAATTGTTCAACTCTTTACCGATGATGCCCCAGCGAGCCAAGTCGTACCAGCGGTGTCCTTCGAGTG
Source organism: uncultured Parabacteroides sp. (assembly GCA_944325345.1). Classification (GTDB taxonomy): domain Bacteria; phylum Bacteroidota; class Bacteroidia; order Bacteroidales; family Tannerellaceae; genus Parabacteroides. Next base: position 31,365 of record CALUZV010000003.1, on the reverse strand, counting down.
CCATCTCCAGTTTGCGTTCGAAGCGCAAAGCTTCAGTAGCTTTTTCCTTCGTTGCGAACTGAGATTCAGGATAGAGACCCAGACGATAGTTGGCAGCTGCATCAGTACCCGTTGTTCCATCAACTTTGTCATCAAAGACGTAAGACGAAGTAGTTTCAGTCATCGTTGCGCCATCCACCGCATGGATATAAGACTTAGCGGCACGGGCACGAACCATATTGACGTATTCGCGGGCTTCCGTATGATGTCCGGTTTCAATCAATGCTTCAGCATACCATAATAATACATCAGCATAACGGATAAGGTGGAAGTTCTTTGCAGTAGAACCGGCAATTGTGGAAACACTCAGACTTCCTTTATCAGCCTTGCGCGGCAAGTTCTTCTTATTCATATACAAACCGCCGTTTGCTACGTCGCGAACCCAACCGTCAGTCGTTGTCGGTACAGCCCAGTCATAGAACGGAACATTGAAACGTCCGACAGAAACATCCAAGCGCGGATCAGTATAGACAGACAAGTCAGTTTCTACAGCTGGCAAATTAGGCGCGGTAGAAAGCGGAGCGTGCTGCTGATAAGAACCATCCAAGAGAGGCAAACCTTCCTCGTTCACGATATACGAATTCACCATATCATAAGATGGCTGATAGAAACCCCAACCACCGGCTCCTAAGGAACCTGACAAAGCGATATGCGCTGTACCGTTGATACAGTTGGTATATTCCTGTGTACCGATAATTGCCATCTGGATGTCGAAGACAGACTCGCCCGTCCAGTCGCATTCTCCAGCAATATAGAGAGTTTCATAATCATCAGCCAATTTATACTTGGTGCCATTGTTGTCCACGCCATTGGCAATAATTTCTTCCAATAACGTCTTAACTTCAGCCCAACGGTTCTGTGTTCCGTTCTTGCCGTTATACGGAGAAGATTGGTACATCATCACCTTAGCCAGTAAAGCGCCGGCAGCCCATTTATTGACCTTACCTTTGTCGGCAGCCCAAGTATTCGGCAGGTTTTCATAAGCATATTGCAAATCGGCGATTACTTTATCCCAAATATAAATGTAGTTACCGGATTCGTCCACGTTGGAGACTTTCGGGTCCACATCGCTACGATATTCTTCCAAACCAACATACGGGATAGCAGCCCCGAAGAGCTTCATACCCTCGAAATGCCAGAAAGCACGGAAGAAATCGGCCTGGGCAATAGCCTCAGTGTATTTGTCTCTCTCTTCCCCTTGGATTCCAGACAATTCATCTTTCAACTTCTCGGCCATATCCGCCACGACATTGGCACTGTAGACACCATTGTAAACACTCTTCCACTTTGTCTCCAGATAACCGTTATCCGCCGTAATGGCATACGTTTCCAAGTTGGTGAATGGCGACTGGTCCGTAAACGTAGAACCCTTGTTAGCACTACCACCCATCACATCACCGTAATAATAATTGGACAACGAACCACCCCAATAATCATTACCTGTCCTATCGAAAAGGTTGGAATACATTCCGGTTATCACCATTTCGATGCCGTCCTCATTCAACAAAGCCTCTTCATCAGTCGAACCGACGGCCTTCACCTCCAAAAAATCAGAGCATGAGGTTGAAGACATTGCAACGGCCAACGCCATTGCCGTATAGATTGCTAATTTTTTCATACAACAACTGTTTTACAAATTTAGAACTGAACATTTAAACCTAACAGGAACTGACGCGGCATACCGTATCCACCATAGTCTCGTCCTTTCTCCAAGTCGCTTCCACTACGGATTTCCGGATCCAGACCATCATAACCTGTTAATGTAAATACGTTAGAGAACTGGAGATAAACACGGACACGTTCGAATTTAATCTTTTCCATCCATGCCTTCGGGAGTGAATAACCTATCGTCAAGTTCTGCATACGCAGGTAAGAACCATCTTGTACATACATAGAGTTCGATTCGTTGGCAGCTTCCGTACCTTCACCCGTTGATGTTGCATACAGCGGATAAATACCGTCCGGATTTGTTACCGGATGCCAAGAATTATCACGTCTATCGCGTGAGTAGTTACTCTGCAAAGCTCCGTAATGTGTATAATACATATAATGACGGAAGATGTCATTACCTACTGAGAAGTAGAGATAGGTGCTTAAATCGAAGTTATTCCAAGTAAGACCGATATTGATACCACCGGTGAAGTCCGGGTGCGGATTACCGATAATCGTCTTATCATCTGCGTCAATCTTACCATCGTTGTTCACATCGGCAATGCGATAATGGCCGACCCAATCGCTAACAATCAAAGACTCTTTGTCTGCTACGGCATACGGCAGAACAGATTGTCCGTTTGCATTCTTGTAGTTCAATACGTCGTCTTCGCTCTTATAGATACCGTCGATTTGATAACCGTAGAACATACCTACCGGCTGGCCTACTGTTGTGATATTGACTTTATCCAAACGAGTAGAACTGAAGATATCGGAAGAACCTAACTTCGTAACCTTGTTTCGATAAGTTGAGACATTTGCATTGATGTTATATTTCACCTTACCAATCTTGTCGCTCCAACCAATAGAGAAGTCCACACCTTTGTTCTCCATATCACCGATATTGATTTTCGGGAATGATGCATTACCAGCCAAAGCCGACCAGTTGGCATCTACCAACATATCGCTAGTCTTCTTGATATAATAATCGAAGCTTGCCGTCAAACGGTTATTCAGTGCGGTTGCATCAAAACCTACGTTGAACATCTTCGTCGTTTCCCACTTGGCATTGACATCACCCAAAGCAGAAATCATGAAACCAGGAGAAGCATCCGTATCGGAACCGGAAATCGGATACATATACTGGTCGCCTGTAGCATACTGGAAGATATAGTTATATTCTCCGATATTCGAGTTACCTGTTGTACCATAACCGGCACGAATCTTCAAGTCGTCCAAATACTTGCGTGTCTTTTCCATGAACGGTTCGTCAGAAATACGCCATCCGACAGATGCTGACGGGAAAGTACCCCAACGGTTGTTCGGGCTGAACTTAGAGGAAGCATCGCGACGTACCGTAAAGGTTCCCAAATACTTTCCTTTATAAGAATAGTCGCCTCGGAAGAACATACCGAACATTGTGAAGTTGTTCTTCATCAAACCGCTATTACTCAAGTTGGCAGCAGCACCATTGTTCAGAATCCAAGTATTCTCATCGTTTTCAAAGATATAGTCGATACGCTGACCGGAGATTTCGCGACCGTTGTTCAAACTCATGGTTTCCGTACCTAACACGGCTTGAATCTTATGGTCTTCGTTGAATGTCTTATTATAAGTTGCTGTATTCGTCCATTGCCAGCTGAAGCTCCACTGTGCATTCTCATTCAAGTTGTTGTTAGATGTACCTTCCTTGTTAGCAAAGATATCTATCTCACTGAATGTACGAGCCCAACGCCCCCACAAGCGAGCACTGAACTGTGAACGGATGCTCAAATCTGCTATCGGTTTTACTTCCAGATAAAGAGCAGTCTGGCCACGGAACATACGGGTCCAGTCATTACTTTGTTTGTATACCTGATGTACGGCTGAAATATCACGACCACCTTCTTGTGCCTGAGAACCGGCAAAGTCGCCTCCTACATTATATACAGGCACCCAAGGCTGCATCGTATAAGTCTTAGCAAACGGCGTATCATCGGCCTGTCCACCACGGTCGCCACCGAATTCCATCACTGCGACGTTCGTATTCTGTCCGATACTTAACCACTTGGTTGCATTGTAATTCGTATTGGCACGAACAGAATAGCGTTCAAAATAAGAAGACTTGATGGTACCTTCGCGTTTCATGTAGCCGGCAGCCATAGAGTATGTTCCTTTTTCGCCACCACCGAGGACGGAAACGTTGTGCTGCTGTACCAAACCTGTCTGCGTAATCAAATCGTACCAATTCGTACCTTTCTTAGCTTCTGCCTCTGAATAACCATCGTGCAACATCTGGGCGTATGCCGAACGAGACCAAGAGTTGTTACCATCAGCAAGATAAGAAGCTTCCCAATTTGCGACACTACCATATTGAGCCACAATCTGTTCTTCGGAAAGTCCGGAAGGTTTGATTGCATACGGCATATGCAACTGATCGTTTGCGTCGAGTGAACCGAACTGCGCATGGCTTGATTCTTTGCCACGGATATCACGCAAGTTCACCAAACCGGTAGCCTGGAATTCCATAGCTTCCCATGCATCCAACAAGTCGAAACCGCTATTGGCCATCTTTGCGAAGCCCACATAACCGTCGTACGATACACGGACACGGTCAGCACGAGTACCTTGCTTCGTTGTGATGATGATTACACCATTCGCACCCTGTGCACCATAAATAGCCGTCGCAGAGGCATCTTTCAATACTTGGAGGGATTCGATATCATTCGGGTTCACCGAGTCGATATCCACATTAGACACACCATCGACTACAATCAACGGGTCGGAACCGTTCACAGAACCTACACCACGGATACGGATGGTCGTTTCAGCACCCGGGGCACCGGAAGACGAAATGTACACACCAGAGGCTTTACCCTGCAACGCCTCGGCAAACGTTGCTACCGGAGTCTCGCTCAAGGCTTCAGAAGATACGACAGCCACCGAACCGGTGATATCCTTCTTCGCCTGCGTACCATAACCCACAACGACTACTTCGTCAAGTTTTTGCGTGTCTTCCGTAATCTTTACACTTAATTTACTACGGTTACCAACAGGAATCTCTTGTGTTGTATAACCAATGAACGATACAACAATTACAGCATCTGAGGGAACGTTCTCGATAACGGCATTACCGTTCATGTCCGTAATCGTACCATTTGTCGTACCCTTTACTAAGACGTTTGCACCCGTAACTGGCCCCATTGCATCCGTTACGGTAACCGTAATCGTCTTGTTTTGTTGTACCTCGTTTACCACCGGAATGTCCGGCAACTTCAAATCATTGTAAGCCAAAGCACTGCTCACTCCCGAAAGAAGAAAAGCTGCTGAAAGGCTTCCCAGACATAGGATACGTCGTCCTACATTGTTACTACTCTCAGTCATAAAAAAACAATAGACTTAAGTTAATAAAAAGTGTTTTTCTCTCTATTTAAGGCAGCAGATTAATAAAGTTAAAGTTACAAAGCTTAAAAACTAATTACTTATTACGCACACAACTCTATTTTCACTGCAGAGCTCTTAAAAACTGGCGTAAAGTACGGCATATATTTTCACCCGTGCAAATTTTCGAGCAAGAAAATTTAAGAATATGTTGTAAAACATAAAATAAATACCCCCGAGGTATTCTTTTCTTCCCCGGAGGCAAACTTCCGCCCCTCGGATGGGAAACTTTGCTGCCTGCCGACCCAAACTTAAAACTAAGTCTTCGTTTTTAAAAACTAAGCCTTCGTTTTCAAAAACCAAACTTTAGTTTTTAAAAACTAAAGCTTAGTTTTAAGAATCAGTCGGCAGGAGAAAAAGTATTCCTCGGCAGGAATCGAAGTTTTATTTCCTATTTCGAGATTTTTTTCGTACGTTTGTCCGGACTAATCTTTAATATAAAGGAAAGATATGAGCGAAAAAGACGATTTTATTTACGACGAAACGGAATCGGTGAAGTTCATCCAGAACTACCTTCCGCAAGAGCTGAAAGACAAATTCAGCGACGACGATATCAACTACATTGTCGATTTAATCTACGAGTTCTACGACTCCAAAGGTTATATGGATATGGACGATGACGATACGGATATCGAAATCGACGAAGACGAACTGACCGAATTTGTAGTCAAGAACGCATTGAAAGACAAGGTAGGCAAGTTCGAGGCCGAAGACATAGCTTTCGTCGTGCAAGGCGAATTGGCGTACTGTGATTCTATTCATGTATTTGATTAAATAAGGAGGAAACGAAATGAAAGGATTGACATTTTGTTCAGCAGTTTTGTTGTCCGGCTCCCTGCTTCTGAGTAGTTGCGGGACGTGGACGAATACGGCAAAGGGGACAGCCATCGGCGTCGGTGGCGGTGCTGCCGTAGGTGCCGGTATCGGTGCCTTGGCCGGGAATACAGCCTTGGGAACAGCCATCGGCGCTGCCTTGGGTGGTACGGCGGGTGCGCTGATTGGCAAAAAGATGGATAAGCAAAAGAAAGAACTCGAGGCGACACTGCCGGAGGAGACGACGATTGAGACCATCAACGAAGGCGAGGCTCTGCGCGTTACCTTCGACTCCGGTATCTTGTTCGCAACCAACTCCAGCACGCTGAGCGACGCCTCGCGCAGCGCCCTCCGGAAGTTGGCCGAAAGCCTCAACCAGAATCCGGATACGGACATCAAGATCGTAGGCCATACCGACAATACAGGCAACGTGGACTACAACCAGACCCTCTCCGAAAAGCGCGCCAAGAGCGTCTTCGACTACCTGATGGTGGACCAAGGCGTCAGCAGCAAGCGCATGGAGTTCGAGGGCAAAGGTATCCACGAGCCTATCGCCGATAACAGCACCGTCGAAGGCCGTGCCTTGAACCGCCGCGTGGAAATCATCATCCTCCCGAGCGAGAAGATGATACAGGAAGCACAGGCGGGGACGCTTCAATAATTGTTCCGAGTTATGAGTTATGAGTTCCGAGTCGGGGCGAAGTAACTCATAACTCTAACTCATAACCTATAACTCATAACTCACACAATGCCTTTAAATTTACAAAAGAACCTTCCGGCAATAGAACTGCTGAAGAAGGAACATATCTTTGTCATGGACTCCCTCCGGGCTTCGTCGCAAGACATCCGGCCGCTGCGGGTGGTGGTCCTCAACCTGATGCCTCTTAAGATAACGACGGAGACCGACTTAGTCCGTCTCCTGAGCAACTCCCCGCTCCAGATAGAGGTTCTCTTCATGAAGATAAAGGGGCATACTCCCAAGAACACGCCTATCGAGCACATGCGCCAGTTCTACAAGGACTTCGATGCTATCAAGGAGGACTACTTCGATGGCATGATTGTTACCGGGGCACCCGTCGAGCAGATGCCCTTCGAGGAGGTCAACTACTGGGAAGAGATCACCGGCATCTTCGACTGGGCACGCACCCACGTTACCTCTACCTTATATATATGCTGGGCTGCCCAGGCGAGCCTCTACCACTTCTATGGCATCCCGAAGTATAGCCTGCCGGCAAAGATGTTCGGCGTCTTCCGGCATACGCTCCGCGAGCCTTTCCTGCCGATATTCCGGGGCTTCGATGATGAGTTCTACGTGCCTCACAGCAGGCATACGGAGGTCCGTCGGGAGGATATATTGAAAGTCCCCGAGCTAACCCTCCTCTCCGAGAGCGAGGAGTCGGGCGTGTACATGGCCATGGCGCGCGGCGGCCGCGAGTTCTTTATCACCGGCCACTCCGAGTACTCGCCCTACACGTTGAATGACGAGTATGTACGCGACCTCAACAAGGGACTGCCTATCGCCGTTCCCCGTAACTACTACCGTAACGATGACCCCAGCCTCGGCCCTGTCGTCCGGTGGCGCGGTCATGCCAACCTTCTCTTTACGAACTGGCTGAACTACTACGTGTACCAAGAGACTCCTTATCGACCCGAAGACATCGCCCACCTCGACCACCTACATCCTTGAGCAGATGACCCATCACATAAGACCCATCGAACTCCTTGCCCCGGCTAAAGACATCACCTGCGGCATCGAGGCTATAAACCATGGGGCCGACGCGGTCTATATCGGCGCTCCGAGATTCAGCGCCCGTGCCGCCGCCCCCAATTCACTCCACGACATCAGTTCCCTCTGCGACTACGCCCACCGCTTCGGCGCGCGCATCTATGTCGCCCTGAATACCATCCTCACCGACGCGGAGCTGGAGGATTCTCGCCGCCTCGCCTGGCAACTCTACGACGCCGGAGCAGACGCCCTCATCGTCCAAGACCTGGGCCTCACCCAGCTTGACTTGCCCCCCATCCCCCTCCACGCCAGTACCCAGATGGACAACCGCACGCCCGCCAAGGTCCAGTTCCTCCAAGAGGCCGGCTTCCGCCAGATTGTACTTGCCCGCGAGCTTTCCCTCGAGGAGATTCGCCGCATCAGCGCGGTGGCCACCGTCCCCCTCGAGGTATTCATCCACGGCGCGCTATGTGTCTCGTTCAGCGGGCAATGCTACTTGAGCCAAGCCATCGCCGGGCGAAGCGCCAACCGGGGCTCGTGCGCGCAGTTCTGCCGCCTCCCCTACACGATGACGGATGCCGACGGGCGGGTCATCCTCCGCGACAAGCACTTGCTCTCGCTCCGGGATCTCTGCCAGGCCTCCAACCTCGAGCCGTTGCTCGATGCCGGCGTCTCCTCGCTGAAGATTGAAGGCCGCCTCAAGGATGTATCCTATGTGAAGAATGTAACCGCCTACTACCGACAGCAGTTAGACCAGATATTCGCCCGCAGGCAGGAGTTCGTCCCGGCTTCCGACGGGCACTGCGACTACACCTTCCGAGCCGACCTCCGCAAGAGCTTTAATCGCGGCTTCACCGACTTCTTCCTGCACGGACGGCAGCGCGACATCACGGCCTTCGACAGCCCCAAGTCAGTCGGCGAGCCCGTCGGCCACGTGAAGGAAATACGCAGCAACAGCATCATCGTCGCCGGCACCACGGCATTCAACAACGGCGACGGCCTCGTCTTCTTCACCCCCCGTGGGGAAATGCAGGGCTTCCGCATCAACCGAGTCGAGGGCAACCGCATCTTCCCGGCGGAGATGCCGCGCCTCGCCCCGCGTACGCCGCTGTTCCGGAACTTCGACCAGGCCTTCGAGAGGCAGCTCAGCAAGCCGTCTGCCGAGAGGCGCATCCCTGTATCCATCTCACTCACAGAGAACAACTTTGGGTTTACGCTCACAATGGAAGACGCGAGCGGTGCCCGTGTGATGCTGGCACGCCCCCTCGAGAAGCAACTCGCGAAGCGCGACCAGCTCGACACCATCCGCATGCAGCTCGCCAAACTGGGCAACACGTCCTTCTCTCCCGGGCGCATCGACATCAGCCTCTCGAGCCCCTGGTTCCTCCCCGCCTCATTCCTGGCGGATATGCGCCGCGAGGCCGTCGAACGCCTCCTCTCGGTCCGCAAGATGCGGTTCCGTCGAGAGCTTACCCCACACAAGCAACTGACCAACAAACCCATATACCCCGAAACGACACTCACGTACCTCGGCAATGTATCCAACCGCGAGGCACGACGTTTCTACACCGAGCGCGGTGTGCGCACCATCGAGCCAGCCTTCGAGCTACAGCCCCGCCCCGGTGTACCCCTGATGTTCACCAAACACTGCCTCCGCTACAGCCTTGGCTGGTGCCCCACGTATCAACACGGGAAGTCCCCTTTCCGCGAGCCTTATTATATAATGTATAGGGATACCCGCTTGCGTCTGACGTTCGACTGCCGAAGGTGCCAGATGATCATTAGCGAGGAAAAGGAAGGGAAACGGTAGGGTAAAAAACAGGCCGCGCCTTGGGGTGGAGAGAGACAGTCGCCTTGGTAGCAGTCAGACAGTCGCCTTGGTAGCAGTCAGACAGTCGCCTTGGTAGCGGTCAGACAGTCGAGCGAGGGTGTGTCAGACAGTCGAGCGAGGGTGTGTCAGACAGTCGGGCGAGGGTGTGTCAGACAGTCGAGCGAGGGTGTGCGAGACAGTCGAGCGACTGTCTGCCTCCACCCCAAACCAGTCTATTTTATCAAACAATATTAAGGTAAATATATGCTTGCTTTTGGTGCATGGGATGGCCTCGAGCGATGCTCTCATCTGGACCCGAGCGATGCTCCCGTCTGCACTGCTACGATCCTCCCTCTTGCACCCGAGCGATGCTATCCCTTGCACCCGAGCGATGCTCTTACTCGCACCAAAAGCAACCAGATTATTCGATTAACACTAAATTATTATAACGACATGAGAAAGACAAGTTTATTGACTCTTGCGATGGTATCCCTGCTTCTGGGGACATCCTGCGGGGAAAAGAAGTTAGACCCGACGAAACCGGTCTATGTGAAGGTAGAAACGACGATGGGAGATGTTACGGTCCGGCTCTACGACGAGACGCCGCTGCACCGTGATAACTTCATCCGTCTTTGCCAGGAGAATGCCTATGAGGGTGTCCTCTTCCACCGTATCATCAAGGAATTCGTGGTGCAAGGCGGGGACCCCGATAGTCGCGCCCACGAGCCCGGCAAGCTGTATGGCGAGAATGGTGGAGGCTATACCGTCCCGGCCGAGATACTACCCCATTATTTCAACAAACGGGGGGCGCTGATAGATGCTAAGGAGGGGGACGATGTGAACCCCGAGCGAGCATCTGCCGGGACACAGTTTTGCTTCGTGCAAGGGAAAGTCTGGGATGACGCCGGGCTCGACGGGATAGAGAACCGTATCAACCAGATACGGGAGGCGTGGCTGTATTCCATCTTCCGCCATCGCCTGCTCGAGCAACACCCCGACTGGGCTTCGGAGGAGAATGCCGAGACGCTCCACATGGAGGCCACGCTCCTCTTGCAGGATACCCTGGCGACACTGCCGCGCGTGGTTATCCCAAAGGAACACAGGGAAGTATATAAGACCATCGGGGGAACACCGCACTTGGACGGCTCCGTAACTATCTTCGGGGAAGTAGTCGAGGGACTGGATATCGTGGAGAAGATGTCGCTTGTAGAGACGGACGGGAACGATAGACCGGTTAAAGACGTGGTGATTGAGGGGACCGAGGTATTCCAATGAATTGACAGTGGAGAATTGACAATTGACAATTGAAAATGGACAATTGATTGCCTCGTGGAAGGAAAATCCTCCGGCAGGTATCAATTGTCCATTGTGCATTGTTAATTGTCAATTGACAATCAGTAGGCTTTCTCGAGGAGCCATGCGTCCTGGAAGTTCGGAGCGTACTTAGCCTTGATAGCTTCGCGGCTCTCGATAGCATCAGCCTTGTTGTCGAAGCTGGAGACGATGACGCGCAACATGCCTTGCTCGTTTTCACCAAGGACAGCGTCGTAGCCCGCTTCAATCATGCGTTCCTTGAGGGAATAAGCGTTGGTCTTGTTGCGGAAGCTACCAACCACGACGCTGTAGCGCTTCAGGCGGTTGGCATCTTCTCCGGCGACTGCGGTGATGTTCTCCGTACGAGTCGTAGCCGATACGGCCTCCGAGCGCGGCTTGGAGACTGGAGCGACGGGCTCAGATTCCTCTTCGTAAACCACTTCTTCCTGGACGGGAGCGGTCGTTTCCTTCTCTTTAGCGGCTTCATAAGCAGCTTTGTAGGCACTCTGCTTCGGCTTACAAGAGGTGAAGGCCAAAGCGACACAGAGGGAGGCTCCCAATAGGCAAATCTTGTTCATAATGTTACACTTTATATATTATACGATATTACTTCTTTCGAATGTGGGGGCAAAGATAGGAAGAACTTACGAAATAAACCCACGGTTGCCCCTCGAATCTTATCGCTACCATACATTCACGCGCTTCTCGGGAGCGAGGTACATCGCATCCCCCTCCTTGATATCGAAGGCCGTATAGAAGTCATCGATGTTCTTGAGGGCAGCATTGACGCGCCACTTGCCCAGCGAGTGCGGGTCGATTTTCGTGAGGCGGACAATCTCTTCCGGTCGGATATTCATGGCCCACAGCCCCGCGTAGCCGAGGTAGAACCGCTGCTCGTGGGTGAAGCCCGCGATGGGAGCCGGCGTCTCCTTCCCCTTCAAGCTATTCATATAGGCTTGGTGCGCAACCAAGAGGCCACCCTGGTCAGCGATGTTCTCGCCCAGCGTGTAACGTCCGTTGGCGTGTACCGTATCGACAACGATGATACTGCTGTATTGGTCGGCGAGGATGTCGGCGCGCTGGGTGAATTGGGCTGCATCCTGAGCCGTCCACCAATCCACGAGGTTGCCGTCCTTATCATAGTTGCGCCCTTGGTCGTCGAACCCGTGCGTCATCTCGTGCCCGATAACTACACCGATGGCGCCGTAGTTTACCGCGTCGTCCGCCTCGGGATTGAAGAAGGGCGGCTGGAGGATGCCGGCAGGGAAGCAGATCTCATTGGTGTTGGGGCTGTAATAGGCATTCACCGTCTGGGGCGTCATGTACCACCGGGACTTATCGACGGGCTTGCCTACATCCGCCAGCATATAGTCGAAGTCGAAGACCTGGGCACGCCGTATGTTGGCCCAGTAAGAGTCTGCCTTTATCTCCAGCGAGCCATAGTCCCGCCACTTGTCGGGGTATCCTATCTTGATGGTGAAGGAGGATAACTTCTGTTGCGCCTTCAGCTTCGTAGAGTCGCCCATCCAGGGGAGCGAGGCGATGCGTTCGCCCAACGCGGTCTGGAGGTTCTTGACGAGTGTCAGCATCCTCTCCTTGGACGATGCAGGGAAGTACTTGGCTACATACATTTCACCCACGGCCTCGCCCAGCGTGCTGTTGACGGAGTTGACTGCCCGCTTCCAACGCGGCTGCTGCTCTTGGATGCCGGACATAGCCTTTCCGTAGAAATCGAAAGAGGCATTCACGAAGTTATCGTCGAGATAGCCAGCGGCGGAGTTCATGAGGCTGAAGGCAAGGTAACACTTCTGCTCGTCCAGCGAGATGCCTTGGAGGAACTTGTCGAGGGCGGCGTAGTAGCCGAGTTGCGCAGCGTTCAACTCCTTGAGGTCGGAGAGGCCGAGCGCTGAGAAGTAAGCCTCCCAATCCACTACGGAGTTCTGCTTCCGAAAGTCGGCAAGGGAGAGCTTGTTGTAGTTCTTCTGTGTATCACGGAGCTCCTCGCGGGTATAGGAAGCCTCAGCGATACCCTTTTCAATCTTCATGACCGATTCGACGGCAGCTTCAGCCTGCTCTGGGCTCGAGCCGATGAAGGTGAAGAGCTGGTTGATGTACAGTTTGTAGGCCTCGCGGACTTTAGCCATGGCTTCGTCGTCCTGCAGGTAATAGTCGCGGTCGCCCATTCCCAAGCCGGATTGGTAAAGTGTAACGATATTCATGGAGCTGTTCTTGTCATCCGCCCCGACATAGAGGCTGAAGTAAGGAGTTATCCCTTCGCGTTGCAGGGTAGCGACCATCTTGGAGAGCTCGGACTTGGAAGCCAACGTACGGATAGCCTCCAACTGCTCTTTGATAGGTTCATAGCCTTGTTCGTTCGTCTTCGTGCTATCCATAGCCATAGCATACATCGTGGCTATCTTCTGGGCCACACTTCCGTCGGCCTGGGGCTGCGCACTCAGCTCCTCGATCAGCGTGCGTACTTGTTCTTGATTATCTTCGCGCAACTGGTGGAAGACGCCGTAGCTGGAATACTCCGGTTTCAGCGGATTATTCTTCATCCATCCACCGCACGCATATTGGTAAAAGTCCACGCCGGGCGCCACGGTCGTATCCAAATTAGCCGGATCGATGGCTAAATTACTTAATTCCTCGCCCTTCGGCGCTGTTGAACCACAACTACTTGCCAGTGCTACCATTCCGGCAGCTAAAACCGGCAACCATAATTTTTTTCTTTTCATTTCTCTTTCTTTTGCCTAAAAACGGCGACAAATGTAGCAAAAAAAGAGCAGCAAATGGGTACAGATTGCTCAGGATTCACTACTTTTGCCTCAAATCATTCATTTAATCCATTTATTTTTATCGATATGAAACCTACATTATTCCTTTTAGCTGCCGGCATGGGCAGCAGATATGGCGGTCTGAAGCAGTTAGACGGTCTCGGACCTAACGGCGAAACCATCATGGACTATTCCATCTACGACGCCATCCACGCCGGCTTCGGCAAGCTCGTCTTTGTCATCCGCAAAGACTTCGAAGATGACTTCCGCCAGAAAATCATTTCCAAGTACGAGGGGCATATCCCTTGCGAGCTGGTTTTCCAATCGCTCGACGCGCTCCCCGAAGGTTTCTCCTGTCCCGAGGGCCGCACGAAGCCGTGGGGAACGAATCACGCCGTCCTGATGGGTTCTCAGGTCATTCATGAACCCTTCGCCGTCATCAACTGCGATGATTTCTACGGACGAGATTCATTCCAGGTGATGGGACGTTTCCTCGCCGCCTTGCCCGAAGGCTCGAAGAACACGTATGCGATGGTCGGCTTCCGCGTCGGAAACACGCTGAGCGAGAGTGGGACTGTCTCACGCGGCATCTGCGGCACCAACGAGCAGAAGCTCTTGACGTCGGTTGTAGAACGGACTAAAATCCAGCGCATGGACGGCGAAGTGAAGTATCTCGACGATGACGACCGCTGGGTCGCCACGCCGGAGACGACGCCAGTCAGTATGAACTTCTGGGGCTTCACGCCGGACTATTTCGCATACAGTCTGGAGTATTTCAAGGAGTTTTTGAGCACTCCGAAAAACATCGAAAACCTCAAGAGCGAGTTCTTTATCCCTCTGATGGTCGATCGATTAATCAACAACGGCACGGCGACGGTGGAGGTTCTCGATACGACGAGCAAATGGTTCGGCGTTACCTATCCGGAGGACCGTCCGAGCGTCGTAGCCAAAATAAAGTCGCTGATAGATGCCGGTGAATATCCCGAACACCTCTTCTAATCGGCTACAATTTTTATTCTGAACAAACGAAAGGCGGCGGCGAGGGCTTCAAAATCCCTCCCGCCGCCTTTTTTGTGTCTCTCGCACCGTGCGACGATTTTTTCCTTCCGATGAAAATAATTTTCGCCAGTGGCGAAAATAGCTTTCTGTTAATGAAACCTAATGTCGCCACTGGCGAAAATCACTTTCTGTTAATGTAACCTAATGTCGCCAGTGGCAAAAATAACTTTCTGCTAATGAAAGCTAATTTCGCCACTGGCGAAAGTCTTTCCATCCGCTGGAAGTAATTTTCGCCAGCGGCGAAAGTTATTTTCACCGTCAGGAAACCATCCACTGCTTGAACTCGGATGCCTTATTTTTGCTGACATAGATTCGTTCAGGCGTCTCCACGTCCAGCCGGACGAGCAAGCGGCTGTCGAACCAGATGGTAAGACTTTCTATGCTGTGGCGGGCCAAAATGAACTGCTTATTTGCCCTTATAAAGCGCGCGGGGTCAAGTCGCTGCATGATTTGATCTAATGTTTTGGAGTAAGGAAATTTTTTCCCGTCCCGCAAGATGACCGACGTGTTTTTATCTGTTGTATAAAAGCACGCGACTTGCTCCAGC
The DNA here is from genome assembly GCA_944325345.1 of uncultured Parabacteroides sp. Taxonomy (GTDB): domain Bacteria; phylum Bacteroidota; class Bacteroidia; order Bacteroidales; family Tannerellaceae; genus Parabacteroides. The sequence continues at coordinate 16,210 of CALUZV010000003.1, read as the reverse complement.
TCGATGGGAAGGAGTTTGTCCTTGTAAGGAATCAGTATCCGCGAATTATAATGTTGTTCGCCAGCGAAATTATTATTCATTTGGCTGATGCGTTCCAATAATTGCTCCATGTCCGGACGGCTCCAGCGGCTGAATTTGTTTAGCGCCCGCTGCAACTCGCCCTCCTTGATGGGTTTGAGCAAATAGTCGATGCTGTTAAGCTTAAACGCTTCGATGGCGTATTTGTCGTAGGCGGTGGTAAATACTATCGGCGCTTCGACCGTTTGATGCTCGAAGATTGCAAAGGCCAAACCGTCGGAAAGGTGAATATCCATGAATAATAAATCGGGGGCAGGGTGAGATTGCAACCATTTCACGGTCTGAGAAACACTTTCGGTGTTTCCGAGCACATGGATTTCGGGGGAAATTTGAGTCAGCATGGCAGAAAGGTTTTCGAATGCCGCGCTTTCATCCTCAACTATCAATACATTCATAAGGCGTTATGTTAAAAGAAAAGATATTTACAAAGGAAGGAAAACGGTGAACTGTTTTCCGGTGTTTTCGACGCGCACCTCCTTTCCGCAGAGGAGGCGGAAACGGTTCTTGAGGTTCTGAAGGCCCGTTCCGTTCGTGCGCGAAGGCATCAGTTTCGGATAGACCGGATTGCTGATGGTGAGCTCTTTCTTCTCGTTCATGCGGATAGATACCGCCATGAGATGCTCGCTGTCTATCGTGTTATGAACGACTATATTATCAATCAAAGGGAGGAGCGAGAGGACGGGAAGGAGGCGATTCCGGTCTGCAGGGTCCACCTCGATGGTGAAGCGTAATTTGTTGGCGAAACGAACCTCCATCATGTATTTGAAGGAATTGACGAACCCTAATTCTTCATCAAGCGTAACCAAGCCCTTTCTGTCGCTCTGGAGGATATAACGGAAAACGTCGGACAACTTGTCGATGAAGTCTAAAGTAACCCTTTCGTCGCCCCGGCGGACTAAGGCGGCAAGGCTGTTAAGGGAATTGAAGAAGAAGTGGGGATTGATTTGGTTGGCGAGGGCATCACAGCGGCTCTGCAAGCTTTCGGAGCGGAGGCGGCTGATTTCTATTTCCCTCTGGCTGCCCTCGTAGTAGAGTTTGGCAACATGTCCGACGAGCGTGCAGGTGATGCACAAGGCGAAGAAAGAGAAAATGATGACGCCCAAGCCGTGTACGTTCTGTTGGTAACTATATACGGCGACGAAATAGACGATGTAGGCGGCGGCGCAGACGAGGAAGTTGCGGAACAAGCGTTTTTGGGGCGTCATGTTTAGCCCTTTCCCGATGTTGTAGTGAACTAAACCGGCGATGAGACCTACAAAAAAGAGGTACCGGAGAAAAAGTATGGTGAAATATTCCGGATATTTGGACGGCTCCATTTGTTCCATCTGCCAAGGAATGCAGAGGAGGTCTGTATAGATAATAAACACGCCACCCAGGAAGTACCAGAGGAGAGGCTTCATTGCAAAACTGTTCTTTATATTCTCCATATCTGTCAGAAGTATTTAAAACCTCTGCAAAGATACGATTTGGACGGGAGGAAGTAAATAATGGAAGGGGAAAACGAAAAAGCCGCGCCTAATTACGAAATGGATGCGCCTGCCAGGAGAGGACCATGGCGAGGACCTCGTTGTAGTTGGCGGTGCCGCCCGCTACGCGGTTGCTTTTCAGGTAAAAGTTATAGACTTTATCTTGTATTTCGCCAAGGATGTCGTTGTAGCGCTCGCGCCAATAGCTGTTTTTCGCATTATACAGTTGTTTCACCTCGGGACGGATGCTCCCGGTCCATTCCTCGAATTGTTTGCGGGGAAGACTTTGGTAGGCATTCCCCAGAACGTATGGGAAAAGGGAAAACCAACCGGCGAAACGCATCTCAGGGATTGATGACGAGGTGCAAACGAGCCAGGCGTAGAAGTTAGCTTCTCCCTCACCTGCAATCCCGAGGACGTGGGCCATCTCATGGGCGTATGTCGCTGGATATTGTACCGGCAGGAGCTCGGCATTCAATGTCGCCTCGTTAAAGAAGGGCCCGATGTAGCCCAGGACGCCTACTGCACTCATCAGCGAAGAGGAAATCATCGGTTTGACGCTATGGTACTCCTTCGGCATCTTCAGCCCGAAGCGTGGGGCTATCTTCGCATACTGCGCCTTGACCTCGTGGGCGATGAGGGTGGTATCTATCCGGAAATCCGAAAGGTAGGAGGCGTTCAATTCTTCGGTATAGCTCTTCAAAAAGCTCTCGAAGGCCAGGGAATCATAGCGCGGCGGCTTCACCCCAGCCCGCTCGTAGAACGGAGCACGAAAATAATTCAACCCCCAAGCGGCGTAGAACCAGAGACATACCCCGAGCAGATACATCCCAACCTTCCCCAGCGTCTTCCCGGGCGAACGCCGGATATGCAGGATGATATATCCCAACAGACCTATGATGCTCCCGTAAATGAAGCAGTCGCTCATCGAGAATGGAAAGAAGGACGAGAGCCACGACAGGGCGTCGGACACGATGGGGAAAATGTTTCGCGCGTACCACTCCATCTCCTAATTGCCCAGCACTTTATTCTTCGCAATCGTCGCCCTGAACTCTTTCAGATAGAAGGGTTCGAAGTACGCCACGTCCTCAAAGCGCTGCGCGGCAAAGGCTTTCTCGGCCAACGGCATCATCCCCGAGGCCAGCGGAGAGATATTCTCCAGAAAGGCAGCGTTCGCAGACGGGATGATGCCCTTGCACTTCGACGAGCCATCGCCGAAGAAGGTTACCCGTCCCTCGGCCAGGTACGGCGCGTAGGTCTCGGCATCCACGATGTCTGCCGCCGTCGGACGCACCTCCTCCCCTATCTTATTATATATAGCGGCATAGACTTCCATCCGGCGCGCGTCTATCATGGGGCAATAGAAGCCGTCGGCCTTTTCCCCGGCTTCCCGGATAACCATATCCGCCATGATATCCAGCGTGTGCAGGCCTATCAAGGGTATTCCGAAGCCGAAACACAAGCCCTTCGCCACTGACGCACCGATACGCAGCCCTGTGTACGAACCCGGCCCGCTGCTGACGGCTACCGCGTCGAGCCGCAGCCCCTCGCCCTTCAGCGCGTTCAAACAGTCTTCGACATAAACACCGACCAACGACGCGTGCGAGGGCCCGTCGAAGGATACTTTGTCGCAGATTACTTTCCCGTCCAACGCCAAAGCGACCGAGCAGACCGGCGTGGAGGTTTCGATTGCTAATATACAAGCCATATTTTCTCTTTCTTTTTTCGGGATGCAAAGATAGCGATATCCCGACGTTTAACAAATAGGCCGGTTCCTTTTATCGCCCCGGCTTTTCCGAAGGCTCGCCCTCGCCGGCTTTCCCGATACCGGCTACTTTTTCCACGAAATATCTCGGACGACGCTTCACTTCCTTGTAAATCTTCCCGACATACTCGCCGATAATCCCGATAGCCGTCGTTACCATCCCTCCGATGAACCAGATAGAGACGAGCAGTGACGTCCATCCCGGTATCGTATCTCCCTCCAAATAAGAAAGGAAGCCATAGATTATCGCCACGATGGAGATGAGTATGAACAACAGCCCCAACAGCACGATATACCGCAGCGGCCGCACCGAGAACGACGTTATCCCGTCCACCGCGAAGCTCAGCATCTTGCTGAACGGATATTTCGACTCGCCCGCGAACCGTTTCTCCCTGTCGTAATAGACTACCGCCGAGGGGTAGCCCATCGAGCAGACCATCCCACGCAGAAACAGGTTCCGCTCCGGATAGCTCATCAACGCTTCCACCGCCCGCCGGCTCATCAGCCGGAAGTCGGCGTGGTTATAGACAATCTCGCCCCCCAAGTTGCTCATCAGGCGGTAGAAAAGCTGCGCCGTCGTCTTTTTGAAGAACGAATCCGTCCGGCGTTCGCGCCGCACGCCATAGACGATATCGATGCCCTTGTTGAAATAATCGACCATCTCGCGGATGCTGTCCACGTTGTCCTGCAAGTCGGCGTCGATGGAGACCACCGCGTCGGCGTGCGCGGCCGCATATTCGAGTCCGGCCCAGAGCGCCTGCTGGTGCCCGACGTTGTGCGCCAGTTTGAGTCCCTTCACGGGCGAGCCGGCGGCGACAAACTCCTCGACGAGTTGCCAGGTGTGGTCGCGACTGCCGTCATCGACATAGAGGATGCGGCCCGCGGCTATCATGTTGTCTTTCACAAGCGAATCGAGGAGGGCGGCGAGGCGGCGGTTCGTCTCGTGTAGCACCTCTTCCTCGTTGTAGCATGGGACGACAATGTATAAAATAGGATTTGACATGCCTTCTTATCTGTTCTTTTTCTACATAATAAAACCGGGGAGCCGCTCGCCCTCAGGCATTCCGGCTCCTCGGTTCTCGTTGCATCACTGGACGACGGGGCGGTCCTCTTCGTCGTCATCGTCTATCGAGGGCTGTCCGGGATTCACGTCCTCGCCCTCATCGGGTTCCTCCGGCGTCGGGTCCACAGGCGTGGTGTCGTCCGGCTTCGTGCCCTCCGGAACCTTCTGGTTCAAAACCTCTTCCTTGTACCGCTTGATTTCGTAGTTCAAGAACTTGACGAAGTCCGCGTAGTCCGTCTCGCCATTGACCATGATGAGTGCATTGACCATCTTTACGAGCGCACGGTAGGCGATGTCAGTCTGCTTGCGAGCCGACTTCAGCGCACCGACGGGGATTTCCTTTTGCTCGTCCGAGCGTTCGACCATCAGCGAGTGCACCTTCTCGTTCGCCGCCTTGATAAGCTCGACAAACTTGCCGGTATTCGTGTTCGTAACATCCTGGGCGTGCTTGCCCTCCCAGTCGGCCACCATGTTGAGCAAGATACCCGTCTGCTTGTCGAGCTGCGCGTCGGGGTCAAACTCGTAGTCGATAAACATCTGGACGAGCGCCTTGGCCGAGTTTGCGATCGTCTCGTCCGGCATGTTCATCAACGCTTTGAGCGTCTTTAGATAGTTCCGGCACAACTTGTCGCGCTCGGCATCGGCCGCCGCGATGATGTCTGTCTTCAGGTTCTTGTCCGACGTCTTGAAATACTTGTCCTCCATAGCCAGAGCCGCCTTGAGGTCAGCCACCTGCGTAGCGGCATCCACCTTGATATGCTCATCGGCTTCCGCGCGGTTGAGGACGTTGGTCATGTAGGTGAAGTGGGCGCCGTTGTTCATGTGCCCAGCATCAATCGATTTAATATCAGCCATTTCTTTACATATTTTCTTGTTAAACAAAAAAGAGCTATAGCTCTTCGTTCTATTTTCGGAACGAATGTAAGCATTTCTTCGTAGATAAAAAATAAAATCGGGAAAAAATATATAGGAGTAGCGCGCGCCGCACTCTCCGCGATTGTCGGCAAGCAAGAGCGTGCCGCACCGGAGTCTCCACGCTCGTCGGCAAAACGGCGCGACGCGCTCCTGAGTCTCCTGGCTCGTTGGGAAGCAGGAGCGCCACGCTCCTGGCTCTCCGCAACCGTCGGCAGACAGGAGCGCGCCGCTCCTGCTTCTCCTGAGCCGTCGGCAAAGCCGCGCGCGGCAGATCTTCTTATCTCCGGGGTTAAAACCCCTGGTTGAGGGGGCGTTGCGCTATACCCGGCATTGAAATGCCGGGCTAAACATGACGCTCTCCTTACACCGCAGGTTGAAACCTACGGCTATTTATAACCTCGTGCTGGCACGAGGTTGGGATGGATGACGTTCACCGCTTCTCGAACTTACCTACTCGCCAGATATTCCTTGGGTGTCGCTACTCTGATTTCCGAGAAACGAAAATGTTTGCCGTTCCGGGTGATTATCAGGTCGCAATGGTGGGCGCGAGCACATTGATACTGCAATATATATTCAAAATCGGCAGCTGGGGAATGCAAGGCTTTCTTCAATTGTCGGCTGTCCATTGAGAGGACATCGAACATTTCCTGAAAATCAGTGATTATGGCATAGATTTCTTCCTGGGAGCGCCCCTTTCGAATAATGTAGGCCAAGTTCGCTATGGTTAAGAATGAAACGGCAATGCGCACCTTCCCGTCCTCGCCGAGTTGCAACAGCTGGGCAGCGTCGTCGGCCCTCTCGCGTTCGAGGACAAAATCCACCAGGATATTGGTATCTAAGAATAACGTCTTCATTTCTCTAACAAATAGGCCAACCGTTCATCCTTTTCAATATCTTCTGCCGAAATGTTTTTTGCGATTCCCCGGAGACGCCGGATGCGGGCGGAATAGGTTTCGGCGGGTTTTGCAGGATTCGCTGCGGGCACGTCTTCATAGAGAGATGCATTGACGACACCCTTCAGTTTCTCGATTGCTTTCAGCAGCTGGTTCGCGATAGAGCGGTCTTCGATGGTTACTAATATCTGTGTCATGATTCTTTAGGATTTTCTATTAAAACTTGGAACAAAGGTACGAAGAATATTCGGAATCACCGCTTCTCGAACCAATACAAATGCACGACGCTATGGTCGTCGCAGCTACGGCGGTTGGAGTCGTATAAGTCCTTGAGGGTGTAGGTGGTGCCGTAGGTCTCCTGGAAGTTTGCCAGCTCGTTTTCACCCATCACGAGGTAGCCCTCAACCGGGGCGAAGTCCTGGAAGGGGACGATGCGGTCACCGAGGTAGAAGTTAAGGGTGAAGGGGTGCATCCGGTTGCCCTCCACGAAGTTTTTGCGGTAGGAATAGAGGCGACCGTCGGGCACGAGGGTGGCGATGTGTTGCGCCATCGGCTTGTCGGACTTCACGTTGAGTACCGTCGGCTGGTAGAAGCCGTCCAAGGCGATGAAAACGGTGATGACAAAGCCGAAGAGCGTCGGGAGGAGGTTCGCGGCGCGACGGCGCAATCGCCAAACGAAGTCCGCGAGGATGCCGAAGGGCAAGAGGATGAGCAAGCCGTTCCAAAGGCCGAGGGGCGCGGTGCGGATGGCTTCGATGTAGGCCCATGTCTCTTCGGGATGCCGCCCGCATATCCACGATTCGGGAATCAACCCCAAGCGAACGACCACGAAGACAAGGAATAAGGCCGTACTGAGGATGGCCAGTATCCAAGTCGAAACGCGGATGACCTGCGGGTGTTTCCGCCGGAGATACAGAAAGTATTCGGCCAGGAAATACGCCACGAAGGGGTACATCGGGAGGAGGTAAACGCTGCGCTTGCTCTTCGGGATGCAATAGAAGATGAAGATGACGGCGGCGCTGACGAGGGCGTAGAGGCGGGTATCGTCCATGGAGGCGATTGCCGCTTTCGTCTGACCCCAGAGGCCGTGGAAATCAGGCTTCTTGTATTTCAAAACGAAGAGGGAGATGACGACGAAGAGGGTATAGGGAACGAAGCCGGCGAGGAGCGTCAGGACGTTGTAATACGCCGGGTTTTCGTGCGAAGCGTAGGACATCTTGCCCGCGAAACGCAGGAAGTTTTCCTCCAAGACTAAAGCCAAGAAGCGCTCCCCTCCTTGCTGATAGGCAGCGACATACCACACGAGGGGCAGCACGCACGAGAGCAGTCCCACGACGATGAACTTTCCGCACAGCGGCAAGAATTTCTTTCCTTTAATTAATAAGAAGACGAAGGCCACGAGGCAGGGGACGACGATGCCCACCGGCCCTTTCGTCAGCGCGGCACCGCCCATAAAGAGGATGGCAAGCCAGGGGATGCCCTTCAGATTTCGCTCGTACCAGAAGTATAGCTGATAGAGCGCCAGCACCATAAACGCGGCGAGGAGCATATCGACGCGACAGTTCAACCCGGCGCGGTGCACCTCGAAGTTTGTCAAGGTCAGCAGCGAGGTAACCATCGCAAGCTCCGTGCCCCGGCGTTTGGCAAAAAAGAGGAAGCCCGCGAGGAGCATCACCGTCAAGGCGAGGGCCGACGGGAAGCGCGCGGTGTATTCCGAGACGGAACCGGCGAGCGAGGAGGTGGCGGCAATCATCCAGTGGAACAAGGGCGGCTTATAGGCGATGTCCACACCGTTGTTTACGGGCAAAATCCAGTTCCCGCGTTCGAGCATCGAGAGGGCGACGACGGCTTCGCGGGGTTCGCCCCGTGTGTGAAACGACGATTCGCCCAAGAAGAGGAAAAGCGCGATGAGGCACAAGGCGGCCAAAGCGAGGAAGTAAGTTCTTTTTTTATCCATGAGTTTGTATGATTTCATTCTACAAGATGGCGCAAAAGTAGAGATTATTTTCCTATTTTTGCCCGCAAATTTTCAGATAAACGAAAGACAGATGGAAGAAAAGAAGTATGCAATCTTCGATTTCGACGGCGTGCTGGCCGACACGGAACGGTATTACGATGTGTTTTGGGACGAGATGGGCGAGCGGTACGAGACCGGCATTCCCCACTTTGCCGGGGTCATCAAAGGGACGACTCTCCCGCACATCCTGGCCAAATACTTTGCCGACCGGACGGAAGAAACCCGGCAGCGCATCGCCCAGGAATCGAATAAGTTCGACCACGAGGATATCCCCTTTCCCCCGATACCCGGCTCGCTGGAGTTCGTCCGCGAGCTGAAGGCAAACGGGATTCCGGTGGCGCTGGCCACGAGTTCGGACGACATCAAGATGGAACGGGCGTTCCGGGAAATGGGCATCGTCGGACTGTTCGATGCCATCGTTACCGCCGACATGATCGAGCACGGGAAGCCGGCGCCGGACTGCTACCTGCTCGCGGCGAAGAAACTGGGGGCGAAACCGTCGGCGTGCCTCGTCTTCGAGGATTCCTTTGCCGGGATTGAGGCCGCCAAGGCAGCGGGGATGCGTGTCGTCGCCCTCGCCACGACGAATGAGGCCGGGAAACTGAAGGAGAAGACCGAACGGGTAATCCCAAACCTCGAGGGCAAGACTGTCCGGGACTTCCAAGCATGGTTTGAATAGGAAAGACGCGAAAAAAGGCGTGCCGGGGAAACCGACACGCCTTCGCATTGCTTTACGCTCTAATTAAAAGGAAAACTGTTCGAGCTTCATCTCAGCCAACGCTTCGATCTGGGGAACCATGGTCGTGAAATGCGGAGCCTTCATGTGTACGTCGAGGCAAGCTTGGTCCTTCCAAGTCTCGCAGATCATCAGGACATCCGGGCGCGTCGCACTCTCGAATACATCGTAGGCCACGCAGCCATTATCTTTCAATGAAGCGGCAACCAACTCTTTGGCGATAGCTAAAACTTCTGCCCGCTTTGCTTCATCCACACGGATAAATACATTCAATCTAATCATATTTCAGTTGTTTTATAAAATGTTCGGGTTCAAGTTGTGCCATTCTGAAATCGGCGGGAGGACGCCCATGCCAATAACCTCGTCGCGGAGGGTGCAGAGATGTTCGTAGCTCTTCGCGAGTTCGGCCTTCTCTTCGTCCGTACCCTTGACGTCGGCGTAGTGGACACCCGTGGCATCGATGGTCGTTTCCATCGCCATCATGATGTGGTCAAATCCGTTGCTGTGAACGTAGGTACCAGCCGGCCAGCGGAAAGCCTCGCCGCCCATCGCAGCGCGAATCATCTCGACAGAGACATACGCCGGACTCTGGAACGAGGAGCGGCCACGGAGGTCGATAATCTTCTTGCCGCCCTGGATGACATCCTGACGGATAGCCGCCCATTGCTCGGCCGTGAGCTTGTCGGTGCCGATTAAATCCAACAGCGGAGTGCCGGCAACCGTCGCCGTAGAAGCGAAGACCGCCATCTGTTCGCCGTGGCCTCCGTAGGTGCGGCAGTTCTTGACCTCGCCCTGGGGCACACCGAAGTGCTTAGCCAATGCGCTCTGCAAGCGGGTGCTGTCGAGGGCGGCGAGGGTCGTAACCTGCGAAGGTTTCAAGCCGGAGTATAAGAGGGTAATCAAGCCGGTAATATCGGCGGGGTTGAAGATGACGACGACGTGCTTTACGTCCGGACAATATTCGCGGATGTTCCGGCCAAAGTCCTCGGCAATCTTTGCGTTGCCCTTCAGCAAGTCCTCGCGGGTCATGCCGGCCTTGCGGGCAGCGCCGCCGGAAGAGATAACGTATTTGGCGCCCGTCAAGGCTTCCTTGATATCCGAGGTATAAGTAATGTGGGCGTAATCGAAACTACAGTGGAACATTTCCTCAGCGACGCCTTCCAGACCCTGAGCGTACGGGTCGTAGAGGCAAACTTCGGAACTCAAACGCATCATGAGCGCGGTCTGCGCCATGTTGGAACCAATCATACCTGCTGCGCCGACGATAGTCAGCTTTTCATTTGTTAGTGTATTCATAGACTACATGATTTAAAATTGTCTTTTGATAGAACAAACGAAGGTGGAAATGGTTCAGGAATTTTTCGCCCTTGCCTGCTTCAGAGCCTTCGACATCTGGTCGGGACAGGAAGTTCCCTTCCCTCCGCAGTCGATACCCTCGAGGCGCCGGATGGCCTCGTCCGCATCCATGCCCTTGAGCAAGGCGCAGAGGCCCTGCGTGTTCCCGTTGCAGCCGCCGATGATGCGGACATCTTCGATAACGTTCTTTTCATTCAGCTCGACCATCATGAGTTTCGAGCAGACTCCCTGGGGAGTATATACAATCTGTCTGCTTTGCATTTTCTTCTTCTTCTATTGAATCGGCTGCAAAAGTACAATATTTTCGACGCGATTCGCTACCTTTGCACGTTCAAAAAAGGTATAAAGTATGAAAGTTTGCATTGCCGAAAAGCCGAGCGTGGCAAGGGAAATCGCTACTGTCTTGGGCGCTACGGAGAAAAAGAAAGGGTATATCGAGGGAAACGGCTACCAGGTTACGTGGACGTTCGGCCACCTCTGTACCTTGAAGGAACCGCACGACTACACTCCGAGTTGGAAGTCGTGGAACCTCTCCTCGCTCCCGATGATTCCCCCGCGCTTCGGTATCAAGCTCATCAGCAACCCGACGTATGAAGAGCAGTTCCACATCATCGAATCCTTGATGCAGAAGGCCGAGATGGTCATCAACTGCGGCGATGCCGGGCAGGAGGGCGAGCTTATCCAGCGCTGGGTGATGCAAAAGGCGGGCTGCAAGTGTCCGGTTTACCGCCTCTGGATTTCCTCCCTGACCGAGGAATCTATCCGCGAGGGCTTCCAGCAGCTGAAAGAGCAGTCGGAATTCACGAGGCTTTATGAGGCGGGACTTTCCCGTGCCATCGGCGACTGGTTGCTGGGGATGAACGCGACCCGCCTCTATACGCTTCGCTACGGGCAGAACCGCCAGGTGCTTTCCATCGGCCGGGTACAGACGCCGACGCTCGCCTTGATTGTTAATCGGCAGGCGGAGATTGATAATTTCAAGCCGGAGCCGTATTGGGAGCTGAAGACTATCTATCGGAACACGACTTTCTCGGCTACCAAGGGCCGCTTTACGAAAAAGGAAGAGGGGGAAGCCTTTCTTGAGTCGGTGAAGGGTTCGGACTTCACGGTTACGGATGTTTCCGAGAAGAAAGGAAAGGAATACGCCCCGCGTCTCTTCGACCTCACCTCCTTGCAGGTCGAGTGCAACAAGAAATTTGCCTATACTGCCGACGAGACATTGAAACTTATCCAATCATTATATGAAAAGAAGGTTACGACCTATCCCCGCGTCGATACGACTTTCCTCAGCGACGATATTTATCCGAAAGTTCCGAATATCTTGAATGGCCTTGTCGATTATACGCAGTTCACCGCCGTCCTCCAGGGCAAAAAGCTCCCGAAAACGAAGCGCGTCTTCGATAACTCCAAGGTTACGGACCACCACGCCATCATCCCGACCGGCGTCCCTGCCTGCAACCTCTCGGAGCAAGAGAAGCGTGTGTACGATTTAGTTGCCCGGCGCTTCATCGCGGCATTTTATCCGGATTGCGAAATCTCCACGACCACGGTTTTGGGCAAGGCAGGCAAAGTTGAGTTCAAAGTAACCGGGAAACAGATTCTCAGTCCGGGCTGGCGCGTCGTCTTCGGTCTCGAACAGAAGGATACGGATGGCGATGCTCCCGCCGAGGAGGAGAACGGTGTCCTTCCGGCCTTCCAAAAGGGCGAGTCGGGTCCGCACGAGCCGATTCTTTATGAGAAACAGACCGTCCCGCCCAAGCCTTACACCGAAGCGACGCTCCTCCGTGCCATGGAGACCGCCGGGAAGCTGGTGGACAATGACGAACTCCGCGACGCGCTGAAGGAGAACGGAATCGGCCGTCCCTCGACCCGCGCCGCCATCATCGAGACGCTTTTCAAACGAAATTATATCCGCAAGGAACGCAAAAACCTCTTCCCGACGCTGACGGGCAAGGAACTCATCGCCACCATCCACGAGGAGTTGCTCAAAAGTGCCGAGCTCACCGGTCTGTGGGAGAAAAAGTTGCGACAAATCGAGCGTGGGACGTACGAGGCGCGGACTTTCCTCGACGAACTGAAGCAAATGGTGAACCAAGTCGTCTTCAATGTCCTCTCCGACCAATCCGGCCGCCAAATTACCATCGAGCAGGTACCCGAAAAGCCTTCCAAACCGGCGAAAAAGGAAAGCAAGACGGCCAAGAAGCCTCGGAAAAAGCGCGAGACGCCTGCCCCGCCGCCGCGTTGCCCGCTTTGCAAGAAGGGGACTATCCTCCGGGGCAAGACGGCCTATGGTTGCTCGGAGTATAAGGCGGGTTGCACCTTCCGACTCAGCTACGAGCAGTATGGCAGCGACCTCTCCGACGAGCAACTCTCGGATATTATCAGCAAATTGGAAATCAACAATAAAGAATAATCACTTTCAAACGCTATGAGCACAGAATTTTTTCCTTTAGTCAATGAATCGGGCGAGGTCGTCGGCAAAGCGACGCGCGCGGAATGCCACAGCGGGAGCAAACTCCTCCACCCCGTCGTCCACCTACATATCTTCAATCGCGCGGGCGACCTTCTCCTCCAAAAACGTTCTCTCCGCAAGGATATCCAGCCAGGGAAATGGGACACGGCCGTCGGCGGGCATGTGGATTACGGCGAATCCATCGACGAAGCGCTTCGTCGCGAAGTGCGTGAGGAATTGGGCGTTACGGATTTCACTCCGCAGCTCTGGCGCACCTATTTGTTCGAGTCGAAAATCGAGCGCGAGCTGGTGTACAGCTTCCGCACCATCTATGAAGGACCTTTCAACCCCGACCCCGAGGAACTGGACGGTTGCCGCTTCTGGAAAATCGCGGAAATCAAGGAAGCAATCGGGAAAGGCATCTTAACGCCTAATTTTGAGAAGGAATTCGCGCTCTTCCCTGCAATGAAGGATGCGGAATGAAGAATTAAAAGGAAGATTTAGCTTTTCAGGGCCTTGAAAACTGAAACCTTCGTCAGGATTTTGCTTTTCAAGGCCTCGAAAGCCCCAACCTTTAAACAGTTTTTAACTTTTTAACCCTTGAAAATGCCAACCTTCATCAGGATTTTACCTTTCAAGGCCATGAAAACACCAACCTTCGTCAGGTTTTTCCTTTTCACAGCCTTGAAAAGCCAACCTTTAAACGGTTTTTAATTTTCAGACCCTTGAAAACCTCAAACTTCATCAGGATTTGCCTTTTCAGACCCTTGAAAATGCCAATTCCTAAACAGTTTTTAACTTTCCAACCCTTGAAAACCCCAAACTTCGTCAGGTTTTGCATTTTCTAACCCTCGAAAAGCAAAAACCTCGTCAGGGTTGAACTTTTCTAGGCCTTGAAAACTGAAACCTTCGTCAGGGTTAGACTTTTCACAGCCTTGAATTTCAAATTAGAACCGACTCTTCTGTTCCGCGCCCGCCCCAGTCCCTTTGTACTTGCTCGGAGTCATGTTGAACTTGTAGCGGAGGGTAAATGCAAACTCGCGAGTATCAGAAGTTGTCTTACCAAACATCATTAAGCGATTCATATATCTTACCCCGCTTCGATATGGTTCGTGAAGCAAGTCTGTTCCACGCAACTCAACCGTCAGTGTATCCTTTAAGAAGTTCTTTTGGAGAGATATATCACATATATATGCATTCTCATTTTTATAAAAGTTCTCAACGTGCCCTTTTCCTCGGAACGAAAAGTCGGCCCCGAAAGTCAAGCCCCAAGGAAGAGTGATTAGATTCTTGAAAGAGGCCATCAACATCGGGTCGCTCATGTTTATCTTTTGATTATCATACGTTATGTCGAACCATTGTTTGGTTACGGCAATCGCAAAGGTCGGAGACCAACAGCCAATCGTCAGTGTAGCTGCAAGTAAAGCACTTAAGGTTGGCAATTTGTCAAAATTTTGGTGAGTGGTGATAGCTATAGAATGATCGTCCGCATCCGGATTGCTCCATTGCAGAATAGGGTCGGGCTTTTGTTGGAAACTGATCATTGCTTGGAAAAATCGCCACACTCCCGTCAGCGTTATGTCGTGCGTAATAGCCGGCTTCAAGGTCGGATTACCTATTCGACGAGTGAAACGATTGTAATATATCATATTGTTCGTAACGCAGACCGGCTGAAAATTGCCCGAAAAATAGCGCATGTTGATATTCAAGAAATGCCGCGATATTGTGCTCGCGAATTTTGCTATATGAAGTCGGGATATATGTTTCTGAATAGCTTAAATAATCATCCGAGCGAAGCGTATAAGTATATTCAGAGCCGAAAGATAGATTTCCACCCAATAAGGGATATTCAAAAATCAATTTAGCGGCGGCCAATTGATTATCGACAGGATTTTTCGAGCAGATTTCCCGATTCTCTTTGTCTTCGCTATTTTCAAAAGTAGTTGAATTATAATCGTATAATTGTTTATAATAATCGATATTCAAATTAATAGATAAATCTCCTGCCTTTCCATTATAATAGCCATTTAAAGTATGAGTAAGATGATTTTTATAATAGGCATGAGATTGATTATGCAATTTATCGTAACGATTCCCGTTTAAACCGACAGTACTCTCCATCGACACGTCTGAATTATAATCCAAATATCCTGTGATATCATATTTCATACCGAGTGAATGGTTTTCTTTTGGCATATAATTAAAACCCAATGTTGAATTTAATTCGTTTTCGCGTACTTTTTCTTCGGAAACATCTGTTTGTGTCCAAACATCATCCACATTATTTGCAATCTCCGATTCCTGTTTCCAATCAAAGTTCATCAGTTTGTAATAGCCATCTACAAATACATCCCAATTATTATGTCGGTAATTTATATTCCAATGATTATATGTATCCGCATTTTGAGATTGATAATAGGAAGAACGTAAATCCATACCGAAACCATCGCCCTGTCGTTTTACTGTTTGAATACGAATTACCGCTTTCACCGTCGCATTATATCTCGAACCGGGATTGGTTATCAATTCCACATTCTTTATTTCGTCAGAATTCAAACGCTCCAACTCCTCTTTATTCATTACTTCGCGACCATTGATATAAATAAGCGGCTCTCCTTTTCCAAAAACAGTAAAAGCATTATCATTTTTTGTAACGCCGGGTATCTTTTGCAATACATCGTTAGCCGAACCTACTTTTGACAATACCGTATTTTCAATACTTGTTACCATTGCATCCCCTTTTATTTTCGTTACAGGTAAAGTTCCTTTTACCACAACCTCGTCAAGAGTAGTTACATCTTCTTGAAGTTGAATAATACCCATATCCATTTTATTTTGAATCGGCAGAAAAAGGTCCTGGTAGCCGAGATAAGAGATTTTGAGTAAAGCGGCTTGTTTCGCAACCTCTATCTGAAATTTTCCATCTTCTCCGGAAACATTTCCATTAATAAAAGTGGAATCAGAATCCAAGACAATAACATTTGCAAAAGACACCGGCTGATTCTGTTGGTCGATAATCCTACCTGTAAGGGTTTGAGCGTAAGTTGTTGCTGAAAGCAATATACAAAAGAACAATATTATATATTTCATACCTCTGTCGTTATATTAAAATCTTTATATTAATTTATTGGCCACAAACTTACAAATAATCCCTCAAATATCCGGACTGAGCGAAGGAAAACTTTCTCATAAGTCCCGATTATACTCGGCAACCAGCCAATTTTGCTTTTCTAACTCTCGAAAAGTCTCTTGTAACGATAGAAAATCCTTTTCAGACCTTGGAAAAGCCTGTTCTATCGATAGATTCGCATTTTCATAGCCTTGAAAAGCTCAACCTATCGATGGATTTGCATTTTCATAGCCTTGAAAAGCTCAACCTATCGATGGATTTGCATTTTCATAGCCTTGAAAAGCTCAACCTATCGATGGATTTGCCTTTTCACAGCCTTGAAAAGCTCAACCTATCGAT
>CALUZV010000002.1 GCA_944325345.1 uncultured Parabacteroides sp. | reverse complement strand
GAGGATGAGATAAAGAGCGATGCCATTATCTATGCTCAGAACGAGATCAATTCTCAACTCTAATCGAGATTGCGGGAGTTACTACGAGGTTTTTTAAGGGGCAGTAGAAATTCAGTGGGGATTTATTTTTCAAAATCCCTAATAATTCCGACCTTTGCTTTATGGAAAAGAATCAATTGGAAGTGCTAGCGCGTATCGTGCTACCTTCAGAGATACTGGATTATTTTGAGATAACAGGTGTTGAACAGAGTTCGACAGAAATTCATATTCATCTGGACGAATTGAAGAATCCAGCATTGTCGGATGATGTTCATTTTGAGTCCAAAGGCTTTATGGAGGCTGTGGAGGTCACCGATTTCCCGATCCGTGATCATAAGGTAATATTGGTCATCCGCCGCCGCAGATGGACTGATGTCCGTACCGGTAAGAGTTTCAGCATCCCGATTAACCTTGAGGTGGTATGTAAGGGCACCCGTTACTCCAAAGAGTTCGGGGCTTTTTTAAAAGAGACGTATGGAGACATCCCCAGTGACCTGCCGTACGCTTGAGGCATACTACCATATAAACGCACATACATTTGAGAAACAATACAAGGAAACGCTGAGCGGTTTCCGTATCTGGGAGCAACTTGCTCATGCCGATACGTGGCTACTGTTTCCTGAAAATATTGGCCCGCACTTGGCCATAGACGAGTCCTCCCTTTCGAACGGCGAGCTGTACACGTTTGTCACCAACCGTGACCGTCACACGGGTGAAGGAAGTCTGGTAGCGGTCGTTTCCGGCACGAAGTCCGAGGATGTGATACAGGTGCTGAAGCTGATAGACGAGGAGGAACGCATAAGGTAAAAGAAGTGACTCTTGACCTTTCCGATTCGATGCGCAAGATTGTCTCAGTCGCATTCCCCAAAGCCCAAAGGGTGATAGACCGCTTCCACATACAGAAACTGGCCTGTGATGCCGTGCAGGAAATCCGTGTAGCGCACCGCTGGGACGCCTTGCAACAAGCCAACGATGAAATGGAAGAGTGCAAACACACGGGTAAAACCTATGTACCGTTTCGTTTTCCCAACGGGGACACGCGCCCGGAACTGCTTATCAGAAGCCGTTACCTCCTGTTCAAATCGGCGGACAAGTGGACGGAAAGGCAAAAGGAAAGGGCGGAAATCCTGTTTAAGGAGTATCCCGACATCAAACTCGCTTACGGATTGTCACATTCCCTAAGGATGATATTCTCCAAGAACACAATTAAGGATGCCGCACGCCTAAGCATGGCCAGATGGTACAACAAAGTGGATGAGTCAAGAATGAAGCAGTTTAATGTCATCGCGGCTACTTTCTATGAGCACTATGATGAAATCCTAAACTTCTACAACAACCGTTCATCAAATGCTGCTGCCGAATCATTCAATGCAAAAATCAAACTATTCAGGGCTAACCTGCATGGAGTTACTGACAAAAAGTTCTTCCTATTCAGAATCGCTAAGCTATACGGATATCCCCACTAAATTTCTACTGCGCCGTTTTTAATCGTATTGATTGGCGATTAAAGTCATTGATTGGCGACCTGCAATATTCTCTTTATTCTGGCAATGAATCTACCTTTTCTTCCCTAATTCGTACTTTTCTGGTGGAGAAGATGAGACTAACTTTGCACGAATTCTTGCAGATGTGGGGAAAATGTGGGGAAATTCGAGAAAAGAAAAATCGCTAAATCTCTTGCTATTAGAGGTTTAGCGATTACTTTCGAGTTAAGCTCGTACCCAGAGCCGGGATCGAACCGGCATGGAAGTGAATCCACTGGTGTTTGAGACCAGCGCGTCTACCAATTCCGCCATCTGGGCATCTCTTTGCTTTGAGTGGCTCCCCTCGCTCGGGGTGCTTTGTTTCTCAATTGCGCTGCAAAGGTAAGGCTTTTTTTTGAACCTGCAAACAATTGAGAGTTTTTTTTCAACTTTTTTCTTCTGGAGGTGGTTTCTATGGATTATTTACTTAGTTTTGTGGGGTCGTATAATTTATATGTAACATTAAAATCTCTCTATATCATGACAGACAATTATTGCGTTATCATGGCCGGTGGAATCGGCAGCCGTTTCTGGCCATTCAGTCGCGAACACTTGCCAAAGCAGTTCCTGGATTTCTTCGGCACGGGACGGACCCTTTTGCAAATGACTTTTGACCGCTTCCGAAAGATAATGTCGCTCGGCAATATCTTCGTGGTTACCAATGAACGCTATGCGGCACTTGTCCGCGAGCAGTTGCCCGAGCTGGACGAGGCGCAAATCCTCCTCGAACCCGCCCGCCGCAATACCGCTCCGTGTATCGCCTACGCCACGTATCACATCAAGGCTCGCAACCCAAAGGCCAACATGGTTGTCGCCCCCTGCGACCATCTGATCCTCCGCGAGGATGCTTTCCTCCAGGATGTGCAGAAAAGCCTGGCGTTCGTCAAGGAACACAAGGCGCTCGTTACCCTCGGCATCAAGCCGAGCCGCCCCGAGACGGGCTACGGCTATATCCAGAGCAGCGACACGATGAACGGCGAGTTCACCAAGGTCAAGACTTTCACCGAAAAGCCGAACTACGACCTCGCCAAGGTCTTCTACGAGAGCGGCGAGTTCTTCTGGAACTCCGGTATCTTCATCTGGAACGTGGACACCATCCACCAGGCGCTGGCGAAATACCTGCCGGACATCACCGCCCGCTTCGACATCGGCCAGGGCCTCTTCAACACCGCCGAGGAGCAGGTCTTCATCCGCGAGCATTTCCCCTATTGCCCAAACATTTCCATCGATTACGGGGTGATGGAAAAGGCCGAGAATGTCTATATGTTGTGCGTCGATTTCGGCTGGGCCGACCTCGGTACCTGGGGCTCGCTCTACGACATCGCCGACAAGGACTCCAAGGGCAACGCCGTCCCGAAGAGCAAGGCCATCCTCTACGAGTGCGAAGGCAACATGATTGCCCTCAACGACCCTAACCGCCTGGCTGTCTTGCAGGGACTGAAGGATTACATTGTCGCCGAGGCGGGCAATGTCCTGATGATTTGCAAGCGCGAGGAGGAGGTGCGCATCAAGCAGTTCATCGCCGACGCGCTGATGAAATACGGTAAGGATTTCAAATAGAAACAAAAAAGCCCCGGGCCCGTGCCCGAGGCTTTTTTTATCAGATTATTGGACAACCGGCCTGTCGTCCGGCTCTTCCGGCGTCTCGCTTCCGGGAGTTTCGGTGTCAGGCTCTTCGGTATCCGGCGTCTCGCCTTCGCCTTCCTCCGGCTTCGTCTCCGAGCCGGATTGTTCAGCCGTCGTCTTGTACGACTTGATTAAACGGTTGATACTTTTAACGAAATCCTCGAGCGGGTCGAGTTCTTCGGACTGAACTTCGGGCAATCCCGGTTCGCTGCTGCCCGAATCCTCGTCCACGAGGGATTTGTACATGACTTGGGCGTTTACAGCCGAGACGATATTGCGATATGCCTCGTCAAGGGCATCCCGTGCATTGATAACAGCGTTTGTAACTACATTTTTTTGACTTTGTTCCCGTTCGTCGTCCATTTCCATATATTCATCATTGGCCGTAATCATGGCATCGCGGTCTTCCTCGCGACCTAACTTTTCGATTTCTTCAACCCAAGGCGAAGTACAGAACGCCTGCCCCATATCTTGCATTTGTTCGGATTCGGCGCGGCGGCCTAACTTGGAAAAAGGATCATACGAATCAATTTTGTTTTGGAGAATCTGTGCGCCTGCACGTTTTGCCGGGTCTGAACTATAAAGGTCTGCCTCGATGTGTGTGAGCAGGCAACGGGCATATTCATCCCTTTCTTTGTCCTTCAGCCTAAGGGCTTCCGTCAGGTTGTTCTTCTTTTGCGTTTTATACACGTCATCCAGTTGTTCGCGGGCACCCGAAAACACGGTGTAGCACTTCGAAATCTTCAAGGCGGTTGGCGTTACGCGCTCAATTTGGACGTTCACGGCACGCATGTAGCGTGAATACAAGTCGTTATTCAAATCTCTCAGCCTAATGTCTTCTATAACTTCCATAAAGCTCTTTCTTTTTTATTGTTAATAAATAATTTGTTTTCTCAATCTCTATTCCCAAGAGGAAAAAGCCCGTTGCCGTGGCAACGCGGTTATGAACAGCGTCCATAGGTCTGTTGCCGTGGCAATGCTGTTATGAACGGCGTTCATAGGCCCGTTGCCGTGGCAATGCTGTTATGAACGGCGTTCATAGGTCTGTTGCCGTGGCAATGCTGTTATGAACAGCGTTCATAGGTCCGTTGCCGTGGCAATGCTGTTATGAACGGCGTTCATAAGTCCGTTGCCGTGGCAACGCCGCTTTTCTCACCCGTTTCGCTGCGCAATTTACCCATTTTCTTTCAAAAACAAGCCTTGCGGGGAATATTTTTTCAAAATTGGCCGGGTGGGGCGGCTTTTATTTCACGATGATGACCTCCGGTTCGCCGGCTACCTTGTAAATCGGGGAGACCGTGCGGGTGTCCCAGACGAATTCCCCGTTCAGGTATATTTTTTCGATTTCGTTGAGGTAGTCCGGGTTCACTTCGCAGACGATGGTGTCGGCATCCGTCTTGTTCCATTTCACGATGGCGGTCGTGCGGCCGTTTTCGACGGCTTTGTCATACGCCAGGAAGAGGCTGACGGAGCATATCTTAGGGGTGTAAGTCCCTTCCGGGCCGTGGTAGGTGATTCCCGACGGGTCTCCGATATATGGCACGTTGGCCATCAGCACTTCTTGGTTGTCGATGAGGAAATAGAGCTGGATGTCGTCCGGGTTGTATGCGTCCGGCTGCTCCTGGTCGAGCAAATCCCTTCCGTTTTCGTCTTGGAGCATGACGTCCACAGTCTGGTGAGCCGGACGTGGGCCGGGCGCAGGCTCATCATCGCACGACAATAGGGAAACGAGTGGCAGAACAGCCACCCCAATCATTCGAATAAACGTATTCATCTCCATGTTTTATAGATTTAAATGTTTCAACAAAAGATATATAAAGATGATGGAAAGGGCGGGCGGAATGCTGCATGGCAGATGGAAAAAGTGGGGTTAGCGGAACCACTTTTTCCCAAAATAGTGCGACGGGTACCACGCCGCCAGGAATCCGATGCCGAGGACGGTGAGCAGGACCGCCACCACGTCGGTCGCCACCACGCGTACGGGATAGGCATCGACGATGAAGGCGCCCGCCGTGTCGCCCAGCGCTATCAGCCCGTATTCTTGCTGCAAGATGCAGAGGATGACGCCGATGGCGATGCCTATCAAGCCGCCGAAGGCCGATATCATCCAGCCCTCGAGGAGGAAGATGTGGCGGATTTGCGCCTCGCTCGCGCCCATGTTGCGGAGCGTCCGGACGTCGTTTTTCTTCTCTATCATCAGCATCGAAAGGGAGCCGACGATGTTGAACAGCGCGATGGCGAGGATGAAGCAGAGAATGAGGAACGTAACCCATTTCTCGACCTGCATCATGCGGAACGAGGCTTCCTGCTGCTCGAAACGGTTCTGGACGAGGTAGTCCGCGCCGGCGATAGACTGGATTTCGCGCTCGGCGGCGGCCGTGTCGGTGCCGGGTTTCAGCTTCAGCTCCAGCGCGCTGATTTCTTTTTCATAATGGAAGAGCGAGCGGGCGAGGTCGAGGGGGACAATCATGTAGTTCTCGTCGTAAGCCTGCTCGTTGATGCGGTAAACGCCGCCGATGTAGGCATATTCGACGCGGAACGAGGCGGCGGGATTTGCGAGGTTCACCCGCTCGTCGCGCTTCGGGGCGTATAGCTCCAGCGGGGAGACGAAGCCCGCGTTGATGCCCAGCGACGAGGCGAGGCCGATGCCCAGCGTGGCGTAGTTCACCACGTCCTCGG
Organism: uncultured Parabacteroides sp.; assembly: GCA_944325345.1. Classification (GTDB taxonomy): domain Bacteria; phylum Bacteroidota; class Bacteroidia; order Bacteroidales; family Tannerellaceae; genus Parabacteroides. The sequence continues at coordinate 188,802 of CALUZV010000002.1, read as the reverse complement.
CCAGGGCGAAACGTCCGTCTATCAGGACGCTGTCGATTTCCACCAGCCGGGGGAAGTTGTCGTCCACGCCCTTGACGACGACGCCGACGACTTGCCGCTCGCGGTACTTCACCAGCGCGTTTTCCTCCAGGACTTCGCTCGCAAGCTCGATGGCGGGGAGCTGGCGGATCTGGCGGATACGTTCGTCGGCGGGGTCGAAGACTTTCCCGTAGCGCGGGGTGATTTTCAGCTCCGGGTCGAAGTGGCTGAAGAGCGTGGAGACCAAATCGCCGAAGCCGTTATAGACCGAGAGGGCGCAGACGAGCGCGACGGTCGCCACCATCACGCCGCAGACCGAGACCAGGGAAATCACGTTGATGGCGTTGTGCGATTTCTTGGAGAAGAGGTAGCGGCGGGCTATGTAGAACGGGAAGTTCAAGGCGGCTCGGGGTTATTGCTTCAACAACTTGTCGATATTTTCGATGTAGTCCAGCGAGTCGTCGATGAAGAACGTCAGGTCCGGGATTTTGCGGAGCTGGAGGCGGACGCGCTGGCCGAGGTCGTAGCGGATAGACTTCGTGTTGGCGCGGATGGCCTTAATCAACTCGTCGGCTTTGTCCGAGGGGAAGATGCTGAGGTAGGCTTTGGCCACGCTCAGGTCGGGACTGACACGGACGGCGGTAACGGAGACCAGGACGCCGTGCATGGCCTGGGTCTGCTTCTGGAAGATGTCTCCCAGCTCTTTTTGCAGTAGGCGGTCTATTTTGTTCAATCGCGTATTTTCCATTGCTTATACATTTATATAATTAGAAGTTATTCGTACTTTTTCCAAATCATCGTCAAGCCGTCGCGGAGGGGGAGGATGACTTTCTCGACGCGCTCGTCCTGCTTGATTTTGTCGTTGAAGTCCAGGATGCCGTGCGTCTGGCGGTCGGACTGCGGAATCTTGTCCTCGACGACCTTCCCGTCCCACAGCGTATTGTCCGCGAGAATCAGACCGCCGGGGCGGACGTAGGGGAAGACCAAATCGAAGTAGCGGGAGTAGAGCCGCTTGTCGGCATCGATGAAAACCATGTCGAACGTCTCGTCCAGCCGGGGGATGATATCGAGCGCGTCGCCGATGTGCAGCCGGATTTTGTCGCGGTCGGGCGATTGCTCCAGATACTTCCGGATGAAGTCCTCCATCTCGTCGTTGATTTCCACCGTGTGAATCAAAGCCCCGTATTCCAAGCCCTCGGCCATGCAGAGCGTGGCGTAGCCCGTGTACGTCCCGATTTCCAAGACGCGCTGCGGGCACATCATGCGGCAAAACATCTTCAGGATGCGGCCTTGCAGATGTCCCGAAAGCATCCGGGGACGGAGGAGGTTCACGTTCGCGTCCCGCGTGAGGGCGGCGAGCAGAGCACCTTCGTCGTCGGAATGCGACAGGATGTAGTCGTCTATCGATTCTTCCTCCACGCGAGGGGGGAGGTGGGTCAGGTATTTATCGTGCGGCATGATGGGAATTGATAATTGACAATTGAGAATGGACAATTGACAATTAAGAGAGAGGGGACTTATAATTGTCAATTGTCAATTCTCAATTGTCAATTGTTTAGTCTTTGAACGTCGGCAGTTGATAATTCTTCCCGGCATCCAGCACCTTCCCCACGTTGTTGATTTCGAGGAATGTCGTGCCGCCGCCTTCGCCGTAGCTTCCGCTCAGGTAAGCCACCATGTCGTTGCGCGTGATGCGTCCGCTCTTGATGAGCTGGTTCAATGCCTCGTAGAAATACTTGCGGCGGCTGTCGTTCCACGGCTGGTGTACGGCCCATACACCGTAGGAGAGGGACAGCATACGCATTACCCGCTCGTTGTAGCAGATGGCGAAGACCGTCGATGTCCCACGGAAAGCGGCCAGATAGCGTGCCGTCCGTCCCGTATAGCTATCGGTGATGATGGCCTTCACGTGCAACTTCGACGACGACTTCACGGCCTGCTTTGCCAGGAACGAGGTAACGTCCAAGTCGTTCCCCTCGATAGGCACGCGGATGTCGTTGGCGGCGAGCTTCGTCTTTTCGGCTTCGCGGGCGACCTTCGTCATCGTCTCCACAGCCTCGACCGGGTATTTGCCGTAGGCGGTTTCGCCACTCAGCATCAAGGCGTCGGTGCGGTAGTAAATCGCGTTGGCGATATCGGTAACCTCGGCGCGTGTCGGGCGCGGGTTGTTGATCATCGAGTGCAACATCTGGGTGGCGACGATAACCGGCTTCTTCACCTCCACGCACTTGCGGATCAAGATGCGCTGGATGCCCGGAATCTTCTCGGCGGGCACTTCGATACCCAAGTCGCCGCGTGCAATCATGATGCCGTAGGCTGCCTCGAGGATTTCGTCGGCGTTGTCCACGCCCTCCTGGTTCTCAATCTTGGCGATAATCTTGATCGGGCTGTTGTATTCGTCCAGGATGCGTTGGATATCCAAGACATCCTGCTTCGTGCGGACGAACGAATGGGCGATGAAGTCGAGGTCGTTCTCGATAGCCCAGATGATATTCTGGCGGTCGCGCTCAGTCAGCGATGGCAAGTTGATGCGCACGCCCGGGACGTTCACGCTCTTGCGGCTGCCGAGGGAGGCTTCGTTCAGCGCCTCGCAGACCAGACAGTCCGCTTGCTTCTCGACGACGCGCAATTCCAAATCGCCGTCGTCGATCAGGATGTCGCTTCCTACCGACAAGTCGTTCACGAAGTTGCGGTAAGAAACATAAATATGTTCGTGAGATGTTTTCGCTTCCGGGTTGCCTGAAATCTGGACTTTGTCTCCGATTTTGAAATCGATCGGTTGGCCGTCGGTTGTTACGGTTGTCCGGACTTCCGGCCCCTTCGTATCAATCAAGATGCCGATTCGGTTGGAAACCGCACGGACGTTATTTACAATGCGTGAAAGCCCTTCGGCATCCAGGTGCGCTGTATTCAGACGAACTACATTCATCCCCGCCTTATACAGCGCTTCGATGAACGGTACATCACAACGCTTGTCTGAAATCGTAGCAACAATTTTCGTATGCTTCAACATAAAACTTATCTTATTTATAATGATTCACCATTTATTATTCCTTCAATCGCCAACCGGTAGGAGTCCAACCCGAACCCCAGCACTACCCCTTTGCAGCCGGCGGAAATCATCGACACATGGCGGAACGCCTCCCGTGCGTGTACGTTCGAAATGTGCACCTCCACCACCGGCGTCGTTACCGCTTTGATGGCATCGAGCAGCGCGATGGACGTATGCGTGTAGGCCCCGGCGTTCAGCACGATGCCGTCGTAGTCGAACCCTACTTCGTGTATCTTGTTGATTAACTCGCCCTCGATATTGCTCTGGAAATAGGCGATTTCGCACTGCGGATAGTGCTCCCTCAACTTCCGGAGGTAACCCTCGAACGACGCGTCGCCGTATATCGACGGTTCCCGCTTGCCCAGCAGGTTGAGATTAGGCCCATTGATGATTTGAATCTTCTTCATTTTGTTAGCGATTTTAGTATCTTTGCGGGTCTTTAGCCCGGAGAAAGAAAAAATTTGGCGCAAAGATACGAAATTCCTGCAGATTGCCGGAATTATAACTTACGAATTATGAATTATCAACAAAAACATCGCAACCTCTTCCGGGCCTACGAGAACTTCCTCAAGCTCGAGCGTGGCCTTTCCCCCAACTCGATAGAGGCTTACACCTCCGACGTGGACAAGCTCCGCCGCTTCGCCGACGACCTCGGCAAGTCGCCGCTCAACATCACCTACGACGACCTCCAGCAGTTCGTCGCCCAGCTCCGCGACATCGGCATCCACCCCCGCTCGCAGGCGCGCATCATCTCCGGTATCAAGTCGTTCTACCATTACCTCGTCCTCGAAAATTACCTCGACGCCGACCCGACGGAGTTCCTCGAATCTCCCAAGATTGGGATGCGCCTCCCCGAGGTCCTCTCCGTCGATGAAATCAACGCCATCCTCGCCAGCATCGACCTCAGCAAGCCCGAGGGCCACCGCAACCGCGCCATGCTCGAGGTGCTCTACAGCTGCGGCCTCCGTGTCTCCGAGCTGGTAAACCTCCGGTACAGCGACGTTTATCCCAAGGAACAGTTTATCCGTGTCTGGGGCAAGGGCAGCAAGCAGCGCCTCGTCCCCATCTCCAAGACCGCCCTCCACGAAATCCGCCTCTACCTGCCCGACCGCGAGGCCATCACCCCCAAGCCCGGCTTCGAGGACTACCTTTTCCTCAACCGTCGCGGCGCGGCCCTCACCCGCGTCATGGTCTTCACCATCGTCAAGCAGCAGGCCGCGCTCGCGGGTATCCACAAGACCGTCAGCCCGCACACCTTCCGCCACTCCTTCGCGACGCACCTCCTCGAGGGCGGGGCCAACCTCCGCGCCATCCAAGCGATGTTGGGGCACGAGAAAATCACTACCACCGAGATTTATACGCACATCGACCGCGAGTCGCTGCGCCAAGAAATCCTCCAGCACCACCCCCGGGCGCACTTTGAGTCCTCCACCCACACCGAGCCGGAGCGGTCGTAGCGCAGCAACCTCCGCAGTAGCCTCCAATTTCGCCTCTTCTTCCAGAAGAAGTGGTAAATTCAATAATGCATGGAGTACTTTTCCGTGAAGAAGTGGTAAATTCAATAATGCGCGGAGTACTTTTTCATGAAGAAGTGGTAAAAGCAATAATGCGCGGAGTACTTTTTCATGAAGAAGTGGTAAAAGCAATAATGCGCGGAGTACTTTTTCGTGAAGAAGTGGTAAATTCAATAATGCATGGAGTACTTTTTCATGAAGAAGTAGTAAATGCATTATGGCATTGACACTTTTCACAGCTTGAAGTGTCAAATTTAGAGGGACAAAGAGTAGTTGGGGCGGTTGGAGAGGTAGAGAAAGAGCCTAAAAAAGGCGGGCGACCGCTCTAAGCCATCGCCCGCCCCGTTGTTTCCATACTTATTACTGAAGTTCAAAGATAACCGGGAGCGTGTAGTAAACTGGGACTACTTGACCTTTATCTTTACCGGGTGTCCACTTCGGCATGGACTTGACAACTCGCAGAGCCTCGGCATCGAGCTGCGGATCTACGCCTCGAATAATTTTGAAATCGCTCAGGCTACCATCCGTATTCACGATAAATTGGAGAATAACCCGTCCGTTGATGCCTTTTTTCTGAGCCTCTTCCGGATATTTGATATTTTTTGCAATATAATCCAGTAAACTATTCATTCCTCCGGGGAATTCGGGCATATATTCGACAACTTTATAAACCTTATCTTGCTGGAGGACTACCGTTGTCGGTTCCTCAGCGACACGCGCCAGCGCATCCACTTGATTGACCGCGACGAGGGCGGCGGCGAGGGGCAGGGCGACGAGATATTTTGCCCGGCCGATGCCTTTTGTCTGTTGTTTGTTCATCATGACAATTCGATTTTTGAGTGATAAAACATTGAAATTGTTATATAAGTTAGCTGCAGCCTGAGGATAGGCCAGTCCGAGCAGATGGTACTGATAGCGACGGCTGTCGATACCGTGGCGGAGGACTTGGCGGTCTGCCAGATACTCCAGATTGTCGCGGACTTCGCGGCGGAAGAGCCAGGCGACGGGATTCATCCAGCAGAAGATGGTGAGGAGCTCGGCGATGAGGACGTCGGCGGAGTGTATTTGCCGCGCGTGCGTCTCTTCGTGGAGCAGGATTTCGTCCAACTCGCTGTCGGTGTGCGACGCGGGGTGGATAAAGATGGCGCGGAAGAAGGAGAACGGGCTGTCCGGACGAGCGAGGCAGCGAATCTCGATGCCCCGCACGCGCATCTTCGGAGATTGACGTATCAGCCGGACAATCCCGGCGAGGCGAGCCGCGAAACGGAGCGAGAGCACGACCCAGCCGCCGATGCAAAGCGCGAGACAGGCCGTATTCAGGACATCCGCAAGATTCCAACCGCCGCCCGCCGCCGTAACGGTTACTTCGGGGAGCCAGGTAGCGTAAAGGACTGCCACTTGCTGCACGGCAGGCTTTTCTCCCAATAAACCTTGCACATCGACCAGCGGATAGAGCAGGGCAATCCCGAAAAACGCAAGCAGGATGGCGCGGCGGAGGCGGAAAAACGTGTCCGTAGCAAAGAGGAGGCGGTAAACGGCGTAGAAAATGAGCAGCGCCAGGTTTACCTTCAGGAGGTAGAGGAGGAGGGGATTCATGGCAGCGATTATTTTTCGGTGTTCTGTTGTTCAATCATGTTGATAATGTCCTTCAGGTCGTCCGCCGAAATCTTCTCGTCGCGGGCGAAGAAAGAGACCAACTCTTTGTAGGAGTTGCCGAAGAGGTTCGAGACGATGCCGCTCATGCAAGCGCGTTTGTAGTCGCCGGGCTGCACCGTGGCGTGGTAGAGATAGACGTTGCCGACGCGCTGTGCCCGGACGTAGTGCTTGCGCTCGAGGTTTTTGACTACCGAGGCGAGGGTGGTGTAGGGCGGCTTCGGGTCGGGATAGACGGCGAGTAAATCGCGGAGGACGCAGGGACCGATTTTCCAGATTCCGCGCATCGCTTCTTCTTCTTGTGTTGTTAATTTATCCATATCTGTTAGTTGTTTACGATTATGACGCAAAACTACGAATAATTCGTAATGCTGCAAACGAATTTGCGTTAAAGAAACAAAAACGCGGACTTCACGGCGAAGGAAAATCTTCAAACCGTGAAATCCGCGTAATCCGTGCCTACTATAATATCTGTTTAGAAATACCAGAACGGCATCCTCGCCTGTATCCCCCGCAGCGAGCGCGCCTCGTGGACGGCCTGGTAGAGGCGGAGCGTCTCGTCGTCCATCAGCAGACGGGAGAGGGAGAGCTGCGCGTCGTCCATCAACAGCTCCATCGACTCCGTCCAGAAGTCCTTGGGCGCATTCACCGTATAGACCGAATAGTCGCCCGGTCCCGCGAGGGACATCGCCTCGTCAATCGCCGTCTGCATACTGCCCAAGCGGTCCACCAAACCCACCTCCAAGGCTTGGCTACCCGTCCAGACGCGGCCCTGAGCCACGGCGTTGATGTCCGCTTTGCTCTTTCCCCGTCCCTCGGCGCAACGCGAGAGGAAGAGGTCGTACGTCCGTTCGACGGAGCGCTGGATAAGGAGGCGTTCGTCGGGGAGCATCGGACGCGAGAGGTCGCCCAAGTCGGCGAAGGCATTCGTCTTGACCATATCGCTCGTAATCCCAATCTTTTGGAACGTGCCCGCGAGGTTTGGCATCACCCCGAAGACCCCGATGGAGCCGGTCAGCGTCGTCGGCTCGGCCACAATCTTGTTGGCGGCGCACGCGATGTAGTAGCCCCCCGAAGCCGCATAGTCGCCCATCGAGACGACGACCGGCTTGACCGCCTTCAGGTCGGCGACGGCCTTCCAGATTTGTTCCGCCAGATACGCATCACCGCCCGGGGAGTTGATGCGGAGGACGACGGCCTTCACCTCGTCCTTCTTCATCAAGTTGCGCAGGTCGCTGATAATATCCTCCGAGACTAAGGTCTCCAAATATCCCTCGTTGTTGGCATCCGACATGATGGTGCCCTCCGCATAGACCACCGCGATTTTATCCGGACCCGTGGAGTCGTAGGTGTTCATCGAAAGCAACTTGGATGTTGAGGCGCAGCGCATTTCCTCCGCATCCGGCTGACCCGCCATCCGCTTGGCGCAGTTCTCGGCCTCGAAGCAGTAGCAGAGACGGTCGGCGAGGCGGAACTGCAAAGCGTTCTGAGCCTCACCCAGGGCACGGCCTTCGTTGGCGTAGCGGTTGAGGTCGCCGGTCGTGGTGTTGCGGTCTTTGGCGATGTTCTCCAGCCAGTGATACCAGATGTCGTTGAGGAGGGAAGTCAGCTGCTCGCGGTTCTCGGCACTGAACTTGTCCAGCATATATGGCTCGACCGCGCTCTTGTATTTCCCCGCCTTGAAAATCTCGTAGTGGATACCCAGCTTGTCGCCCAAGCCAGTGAAGAACAACCCCTGCGAGGCCAAGCCCGTCAGTCCGACTGTCCCTTGCGGATTCAGGAAGAGCGAGTCGGCGACGCTGGCGAGGTAGTACGTCCCTTGCGTATAGTTGTCGGCATACGCGACGATGAACTTGTCGGCCGCCTTGAATGCCTTCAGCTCCTCGCGGATGGATTCCAGCGAGGCGAAACCGGCGGAAAGGTTGCCGGCGTCCAAGTAAATCCCGGAGATATTCGGATTCATCCGTGCATTCCGGATAGCCTTGATGACATCAGAGACACCCAGTTGCTTCTCGGCGTTGCCGAAGAGAAGTTCCAGCGGGTTATCCTGTGCCTGCTCGACTAAGGAGCCTTGTAAATCCAATTTGTAAATCGTATTCGCCTTTGGTTCGTAAACTGTTTGCTTCGTGCTCGACATAGCTATGCTCATCAGCATTCCAATACCGATAAACAAGAGGAGGCCGGCGGCAATAAAAACTCCCAGCGTCGAAGCCAGGAGTGTCAGAAAGAAACGTTTCATGCTATACCTTATATTATATATTAGATGAGTCCGTAGTATTCTTCCAGCGTATAATTCAGGAAGCGGTTAAAGGGCAAGAGCTTCTCCAGGAGCTTCGCCGTCTGCTCCACCCAGTCCTCCGCGAAGAAAAACTCGTCGGGCAAGGTCGTGGATACGCAGAAATCCTTATGTCGCAAGACCTCCCCGTATGGGAAATCCGTCGGGAAGCCCACCGGCATCCGCTTCAGCGTCTCGCCTTCCAACGTCGGGTAAGTCGCCTTGAAATCCGGATTCTCGATAATCGACGCAAACTCGTCGATATGGTCATAAATATCCTGCCTCAGCCGCTTCAACAGCTTGGGCGACGGACACCAGATGCCGCCCGCCAAGTGGCAGTTGCCCGGTTCGAGGTGGAAATAGTAACCGCCCCATTCGCTCGACCGTCCGCCCCGCGCAATATAAGCGGAGAAGTGCCGCTTGTAAGGCGTCTTGTCCGGCGAGAAGCGGATGTCTCGGTAAATACGGAAGAGGCAGCTCTTGGCCTCCAGCCCGGCAATCTCCGGATCGAAGAGGGCAATCCGGTTAATCAATTGCTGCACCTCGTCGATGAATGCTTGGTGCAACACCTCGTATCGCGGTTTGTTTTCTTGAAACCACGGGCGGTTGTTGTTCGCCGCCAATTCTTTTAGATAGGATAATATTTCTTGGTTCATGATGGATGTTATAATGTAGAGAGTTCGTCTAAAGAGAGACCTGTGGCCTCGGCGATAAAGTCCGGAGTGCAACCCATGGCTCTCAGCTTGCGGGCATTCTTGTAACGCTCTCTTCTTTCTCCAATCCTTTCTCCAATCCTCTTCCCTTTCTCCAACGCCGCCGCCTCCGTCGCCAAATTATCCCGATAGACCTTGATGCTCTCGTCATACTTCTCCCGGTCTTCCTTCGACAGGGCCGCGATATCGACAATCTCTTCCAGCCGCTTGAAGACGGACTTTCTTGCCTTGAAAGGTAATCTCTGTAAAGTTTCCATGTTCTTTAATACATAAATCCAACGTTCGAAATCATTCTCGCATTCCTCCTCTTCCTTGTTGAAGGATGGGAGTTCCAAAAAGATGAAGCGCAACTTGTCGCAAAACAGCTCGTGCGTCTCCCGGTCGCTCAGTATCACGTCCGTCCTGAGCTTTCGCGGCGAATCTTCCAGCCTGAAATTCATAAAGAAGACGCCATAGACGGCCTTCAGTTCGAATTTCCACCGCGTCCCCTTCTGCCCCTGCCCGGTGATGGCCTGCGAGAGGTAGAACAACGCCCGCTCGCGGAAATTCTGCTGGCTCCGGTTCTGCATCTCGACGATGAATTGCTCTCCATTGTCGGACGTGCAATAAACGTCATAGATGCTGTTGCGGTCTTCCACCGTATTCCCCAGCACTTCTTTATCAATAAATTGAATGTCTTTGATGTGCCGCTCGCCCACCAGCAAATCGTTCAGGAAATCAATCAGCAAATCCTTGTTGACTTCCTGCCCGAAGATGCGTTTGAAACCGACATCGGTGAACGGATTGATAAATCTACCCATATTCTGCTCGTTTTTTTCGCTCGATAGCGCAAATTTAGCGTATTCCTCCGAGATAGCAAAGGACTGAGCTATCAAAGAGATGGGTCGGGGAAGCCGTTTGGAGGAAGTTCCGGGGATTTCGGGATAGAAGGCCAGATTAACGATCAATTAATTTGGTCGCTAACTGCCTGTTTTTATGTTTTTGAGCAGAAAACGCTAATTATTTTATAGAGAAATGTTTGCGTATTTAAAATTTTGCCTAAATTTGCCGCCGAAACCCTCGAAAACGTGGCCAGAAAAAAGGATCGTTTTTTATGACCCCCTGAAAATCGACTCTAAGAAAATATTTTCTGTTATTTATGAGCCGATTTACATTCGTGGCAAACAGTTTTCCGACGCTGAAAATCCATTTTTGAGCTTAGAAAACAGTTTTCTCGGACTCAAAAATGCGTTAGCGACGCAAGAAAACAGTTTTCCGCGGTCGAAAATTGATTTTTGACTCGAGAAAACACTTTTCCGGGGCTGAAAATCGAGTTGGAAGTCCCAGCAAACAGTTTTCCTGGCTTGAAAATTCATTTTCGCTCGTAGAAAACAGTTTTCTAAGGTAGCAAATAATGATGAAACCCCTGAAATACAGTTTTTAGGGCTTGTGAGGATGATTTGAACAGCACGAACTTTATTTTTTGATTAACTTAAATATTTGTAAACATGAAAAAGAGAATTTTTACTTTAATGATGGCGTTCCTGGTTATGGCGGGGAATGCGGTTTGGGGGCAAGAACTAAACTTATCTAATCCAACATCTTCTTCCGGAATAGACGTTTCTGGTAATAAAATCACAATCTCTGGCGATGGTAGTTTTAAGATTATTGGCGATGGTCAGCCGAAGGATTATTATATCGTTACGAATGATAATCCGACGATTACCTTAGAAAATGTTTATTTGAAACATGAAGGCGGCTCAGTTTTAGAAATAAATATTAGCTCAGGCGGTGATGTCAAATTAATTCTTTTAGGAGAAAATACATTTGAAGCTCCAGACGAGATGTGTATTAAAAATACAACTCTAGGGCACCTTATAGTTCAAGAATCAAGTACTGGCTCTTTGACTATTAAAGGAAAAACTGGTATTGATGGAGATGCTGGATATCCTGGAGATGTTACAATCAATGGAGGTACGGTAATTTTCGATACCACAGATAGTGCTATAAGTGGGTTGCGGACATTGACACCATCAGGTTCTTTTGAGATGCAAGGAAATGGGGTGGTTGTAACGAATAAACCTTTCCAATATATCAAGTGGAATAAAAATAATTTTAAAGGTATTTTCTTTGATAATAGTTCAGCCGGAAATAATGGCAAAGGCTATATGTATAGTGATGTTACATTGAGTTCTCCGCTGGATTTAACTGACAATAATTTGACTGCAACATTAAATACCAACGGTCATACCTTAACCTTAGCATCCGGCTATACCTTGAAATGCGATGCAGAGGAAGATATCACAGGTAGTGGTACGGTTAAGGCTTATCGCGTTGATTATGATTATGGGCAGTTAGAAGGATGTTCTGCTCAAGAAGCACAGTTGCCTACGGACTATAATCGTTATGGACCATCGACGGAAGTAATATTATCTGATAAAGAACTTTCTTGTTCTACAGATCAAGATGCTTTTGTAGGGTGGATGAAGAGTGGAGATAATAAGGTATCAACCCAAATAACAACAGACTCGAATGTCCCTAATGCGACAACGATAACGGAAGTCGCTGGTGCTTGGATTCGTAAAGCATTAACATTAACGGCAGAAGCAGGAGAGGAAGGTGTAACGGCCTCGTTTACTATGTCTGAAGGTTTGGCAGCTACAGCAGAAAAGACAACAACAAAAGAATTGCCTACAGGTATCGACTATGCTAGTCTAGCTTTTATAACAGATAATACAACCCAAGCAGGAACGAGTGAATATGTTTATAATGTTACTCCAACCGGAGGAACAGAACCTGTAGAGGTTAAAGTTACATTTAATATTCAGGGAAAAGCTGAGGAAATTACTAAAGAAGATGTAACGGTTAAAACAGATATTGGAGAAGGGTTTACTTATGATGGTACATCTCATACGGTAGTAAATGTAACTGTTAAAGGTAACGGCTCTCAACCTGTTAATCTGGAGGAAGGCGCAGATAAAGACTTTACTGTAACTTATAATTATTGGGAGCCGGGAGTTGAAACTTCTGTTACACCGACGCAACCGAATGTAACCTCAGTAAAAGACGCAGGTACTTATCAATTACTTTCTGTAAAAGGGACAAGTACTGAAGATGCCGGTAGTGGTTATTATGGAACGATTGATTATACAGATGATAACATTGAAGTAATAGTCAAGCCGAGACCCATAACTGTTACGGCGATGGATCAGGAAATCGAAGTAGGTGGAACATTTAAGACGACTCCTGTTATTGTTGGTTCTGAGAATCCGAATATTGAAACTATTACAACTGGAGTAAGTGGCGAGACAGCAGCATTACAGGGAGAATTGAAGATTACTGCTAAGGTTAATGTCCCGGGTGAATATGCAGATGCTATCACACAGGGAACGGTTGCGTTTAAAGACAATAGTTCATTTTTGGCTAAGAATTATAATATGGATTTCAAGGCAGGAGACGCAATCGTAACGAAAATAATTGATGGTAATGATCCAGAAGATGTAGAGGATATCGTTCTTGAAATAGAAGGTGCAGAAACCGACGACAATGGCAAGTACATCTATAACGGTGTGGATTATTCACAGCAAGAAATTGCAGTGAAGATAACACTAAGCGATGGTACATTGCAAACCATAAATCCGGATGAATATAACGGCACTATTTCTTGGGGTGATGCAGACGAAGTCAAAAACGTCGGTACATACACCGCATCAATTACCTTCGATAGCGACATCTATGGAAGTGCAACGGTTACAAAGACAATCGAAATTATACCACGCTCTCTGACTGTTAATTTGACCGAAGTTCCTACGACTATCCCGGATGATGTTGATATGGATAATCTGGAAGAATGGTGGAGTCCATGGGATGATGTTACTTATCTAAATGAAGTAGAGCCTGAATTCACATATACCAGAATTATATTGGTAGATGAAAATGGAACAGAGATTGAACGCTTGGCTGATGGCGATATCGTAAAAGTAAAGCTTGAGGGTGCAGCTCTTAAGGATGGAAAAGATGGATTCTTGAAGGATAATTATACTCCGACATGGATGTATGGTGAAACAGAAGTAGCGTTGGAAGATGACGGTAGTATCATTTTGCCTCCGACCGATGAGGATGATGGTGATGATACAGGCATCGAAGTTGTTGATCCGGACGAAGGCGGTTCGATAGGTGGCGGTTCTGGCATCGTAACCAAGCGTTATCAGCTCTTCTTGGCGAACAAAGATTATACATTCTTAGATGTCAAGACAGATTACGCTGCCGAAGGTCTTGAACTCTTCTCTCGCCATGACAGAAAGTACACTGATGCTGGTGGCAGCTTCACAGTTTGGTACGAAAAGGACGGTGTAGCCAATGAGGGCGGTTATCGCATCTTTATCAAGAGAGGAAAATCCGGAGACTATCAGGAAGTGAAGTTCGATCCTGTAAGCGAATACTTCCAGATCCGCAACGTCCAGAGCGATATCTACGTGAAGATTTATGCTGCCGATGGTTTCCCAGTTGGTAACGAAGAAATCGCAGCCACCGACTTCCGTGCCTACGCTCAACCCAACAAGATCATCGTCATCACCCCGGAACCGACCGACGTCCAAATCATCTCGATGGCGGGTGCCGTAGTAGCGGCAGACAAGGTTACAGGCCAGTGCGAGTTTGCGAACCTCGCCGAGGGCGTTTACATTGTCCGCATGGGCGAGACGATTGTCAAATTGCAAGTAAGAAATTGATACTCGCGAAGTATCAATATGATCGTTTATAATTTTAAGTTTTGCAGAGGAGGGATGGGCCGTGAGGTTCGTCCCTTTTCCTTTTGTTATTGTGTTGCCAAAGCCGTATCTTTGCCCGAAGAAAAAGACATGCCATTATGACAAAAGATATTACCCCAGAAACAATAACGAACGACTTGCGTTATTTGCAGCTCCTCTCGCGTAGCTTCCCGACGATTGCGGATGCCAGCACGGAGATTATCAACCTCGAGGCGATTCTGAATTTGCCGAAGGGAACGGAGCATTTCTTGAGCGACGTCCACGGCGAGTACGAGGCGTTTATCCATGTGCTAAGGAATGCCTCGGGCGCCATCAAGCGCAAGGTGAACGAGATTTTCAGCACAACCCTGCGCGAGAGCGAGAAGAAAGAGCTTTGCACTTTGATCTATTATCCCGAAGCCAAGCTGGAACTGGTCAAGGCGAAGGAGAAGGAAATCGACGACTGGTATATGATTCGGCTGAACCAGCTGGTGCGCGTCTGCCGCAACGTCTCGTCGAAATATACGCGCTCGAAAGTGCGCAAGGCGTTGCCCCGGGAATTTTCCTACATCATCCAGGAGTTGCTGCACGAGTCTTCGACGGAGCCGAATAAGTCGGCATACGTCGATAAGATTATCAATACGATTATCTCGACCGGGCGGGCGGATGAGTTCATCATCGCTATCTGCAATTTGATTCAGCGGCTGACGATCGACTTGCTGCATATCATCGGCGACATTTACGACCGCGGCCCCGGCGCGCATATCATCATGGATACGATATGCGATTACCACAACTTCGACATCCAGTGGGGCAACCACGACATCTTGTGGATGGGCGCGGCTGCCGGCAACATGGGGAGTATCGCGAATGTCATCCGCATGTGCTTGCGCTACGGGAATCTGGCGACACTGGAGGATGGCTACGGCATCAACCTCCTTCCTCTCGCAACCTTCGCGATGGAAACGTATGCCAACGACCCTTGTGAATTGTTCTTGCCCAAGACCGGAGGTTCGGATGGAACGTTCGACGAGAAAACGATTCGTCTGATTTCGCAGATGCAGAAAGCCATGACGGTTATCCAGTTTAAATTGGAAGGCGAGATTATTCGCCGCCGTCCGGAGTTCCAAATGGACGACCGCCTGCTGTTGCACCGGATGGACTTGAAGAAAGGAACGATTCGCTTGGCCAATGGGAAGGAATACCCGCTCCGCGATACCTTTTGGCCGACGATTGACCCGAAGGACCCGTACCGCCTATCCATTGAAGAAGAGGATTTGATGCAGCGGATGCTCCATTCCTTCAAGAGCAGCGAGAAACTTCATAAGCACGTCCGTTGCCTTTTCCGCCACGGAAGCATGTACACGGTATGCAATTCCAACCTTTTGTTTCATGCTTCGGTTCCTCTGAATGAGGACGGGACGCTGAAGGAAATCTGCGTGGATGGTGTCTATTATAAAGGAAAGGCATTGCTCGACCGCGTGGATCAGCTGGTACGCACGGCGTATTTCGAGACCGAGGAAACGCCCGAACAGCAATTCGCGATGGATTACGTCTGGTACCTCTGGTGCGGCGCCGACTCTCCGCTCTTCGACAAGAGCCGGATGGCGACATTCGAGCGTTGCTTCATTGAGGACAAGGAAACGCATAAGGAAGAAAAAGGGTATTACTATACGCTCCGCACGGAGGAGAAGATTTGCGACATGCTCTTGGATGAGTTTGGTGTTACCGGCCAACATCGCCACATCATCAACGGCCATGTCCCCGTCCGTTCTATCAAAGGAGAGAATCCGATTAAGGCTAACGGCAAACTGCTGGTCATCGACGGTGGATTCTCGAAGGCTTACCATACGGAAACAGGCATCGCGGGCTATACGCTGGTTTACCACTCGCGCGGTTTCCAGCTCGTCCAGCACGAACCGTTCGAATCGACGGCGAAGGCTATTGAGGAGGGATTGGATATCCGCTCGACGACGATTGTAGTCGAGTTGAGTTCGCATCGCCAGATGGTGAAGGATACCGACAAGGGCGCGGAACTCCAGATGCAAATTCGGGATTTAGAGAAATTGTTATACGCTTACCGCAACGGCTTTATTCAAGAGCGGGAACGCGAACCCCGTTATTATTACAGAGGATAAATCGATGGCAAACGAAATTACTTGGCGCTTGGAGCACGAGAAGATTGGCAAGCTCCTGCTTTTCTATGCGATTCCGGCTGTTATCGGGACGATGGTCAATGCCTTGTATAACATTGTGGATCGTGTCTTTATCGGTCAGGGTGTCGGGCCACTGGCTATTTCCGGCTTGACGCTGACATTCCCTATCCTACTTTTCCTCCAGGCTTTCGGGATGCTCATCGGGGCAGGTGCGGCAACCCATATTTCCATTTGTCTCGGACGGAAGGATACGCCGCAAGCTGAACGAATCTTGGGGAATGCCTTGACACTGACATTTATCATCTCAGCCCTCACCATTACCCCTTGCATGATTTTCATGGATCCCCTACTGAAGGCTTTCGGCGGAAGCGAACAAACCATCCCTTATGCCAAAGATTATTTGTATATCGTGGTGCCGGGCAATATCTTAGCGGCGTTGAGTTTCAGTTTCAATGCCGTCATGCGCGCCTCAGGTTATCCCAAGAAGGCGATGCTGACGATGTTGGCCGGGGCGGTGATGAACATCATCCTCGACCCTATTTTCATCTTTGTCTTCGATATGGGTATCCGGGGAGCGGCTATTGCCACAGTCATCTCCATGGCGGTCGGTGCGGCTTTGGTGATGGGGCATTTTCTGAGCAAGGAGAGTCTCATCCATTTCCGGCGCGGTTGTTTCAGTCTGGATAGGCGCATCGTCTGGGCAATTCTGGCCATCGGCGTTTCGCCTTTCTCCATGCAGTTGGCGGGAAGTTTGGTCAATGTTGTGATGAACCACGCACTCAAAACCTACGGGGGCGACTTGGCCATCGGTGCGTGCGGCATCATCACCAGCGTGGCGATGCTCGTCGTGATGCTGGTTATCGGCATCGCGCAGGGGATGCAACCGATTGTCGGCTTCAATTATGGAGCGGGACATCACGACCGTGTGCAACAGACGCTTTATAAAGTTATCAAACTCTCGACTATCATCACAGGTCTCGGCTTTCTCCTCAGTTTCTTTTGTCCTGAATGGATAGCCAAGGGCTTCACTTCGGACGAAGAATTGTTGCGCATCACAGCCAACGGACTTCGATTGAACCTGCTGGCCTTCCTCGTCGTCGGTTCGCAAATATCCATCAGTCAGTTTTTCCAAAGCATAGGTATCGCGTGGAAAGCCATGTTTCTTAGCCTGAGTCGCCAATGTATCTTCCTTATCCCGGCAACCCTACTGATGCCTTTGGCCTTCGATTTGGATGGTGTATGGCTCGCCGGCCCTCTTTCCGATTTCCTCGCGGCGGTGCTGGCTTGGATATTCCTTTGGCGGCATGTCGTGGCGTTGAAGAAAAAGGGGTGAAAGGGATTTCTGCCCCATTGTTTGTTTTCATTCCGTGAAGAAAATGCAAGCGTTTAAATCGCTGGTATTATATGTATTGAATCCATTCATTTCTCACTTTTGTTATCAAAAAGAAGAAATGTATGCTTACATTTCTCACTTTTGATAATAAAAAGAAGAAATGAAGGTTTACATTTCTTCCTTTTAATATTAAATGGAGTAAATGAAGGTCTTCAAAACCCACTTCAAACTTTTGAACAGGCTTCTGAAGGTCTTCATTTCTCCTTTTTATTATTAAAAGTGAGAAATGAAGGTTTACATAAGGATTTTTTATGTTTTAAAGTCCCTTAAGAAGCTATTCAGAAACTTGTCCGTTACGAGCCGGTTCCCTAATGCCCGGTACGAAAGGCAATCAGAGGATAATTCCGGGTAAACGAAATATGCAGGAATAGGGATTTACTCTTTCCGCTCCTTTTTCCTCCTATCCACCCAAAAGATATAGTTGCTCCGCTTCGCAAAAGGATAATGGAGAAGCAAGGTGATGTGTTCTGCAATGTTGAGTACATCCAGGAGAGGCAAAAGGAAGGGATTCAGTGGCGTCCGAAACAGAGCAGACGCGCGGCGGTATATCCACGCCTTGATTCCATAATAAACCAAGAAAAGAACGAAGGCGAGGACGGGTAATTTCCAATCTTGCACAAGATGTGCTATTCCATAAATTGCTGTAACCCAAAAGACGGCACAAACAAACGGCTCGAGACGAAGCAAAACAGGCAGCACGCCACGGACATGCTGGGCTGAAACGGCGTGCGTGAGGTTTTCTTGCCTCCAAGCAGCTCGTGTCAGGGGTTCGCGGCGGCGAGTAAAGCTGTCGGGGGTAAGGGAAACGGCTGTGTTTCCTTCGCGCGCAGCTTCGTGGACGAAAAGGTCGTCGTCGCCTGCCACGAGGTTGAGGTGGCGACGGAAACCCTGCGCTTTTTCAAAGATGGCGCGGGTGTAGGAGAGGTTGCGCCCGTTTCCGCGATAAAAGCGGGAGGCGAGGGCGGACGAGAGGTAACTCATTCCGTCCGTCAGATTGGCATAGGCTATCAGTTTCTGAGTGATGCCGTTGTTGAAAGGATAGACGCAATAGCCAAGGACGATTTCGGTCTGTTCCCGATAGGACTGCATCATCGCGTGAATCCAATGGCGGGACGTCGGGAGGCAGTCTGTTTCCAAGAGAAGGAAATGGTCGTAGTGCGCTGCCTTGACAGCGAGGGTGAGGGCGAGCTTTTTACGGCTCAGGTAGCGGGCGTCGCGGGGAATGTAGGTGTGATAGAAGTTCCGATGCTCGGCGGCAAAGTGGTTCAGGAGGGCTTCCGTATCCTTGTCGCGGTCGTTATTGACGACAATGACCTCGAAGGCAGGGTAATCCTGGTCGGATAAGGCGCGAAGCATTTCGGGGAGCGTATCGTTGCAGTCATCCGCGTAGAGCAAGACGGAAACGGGTGGGCAATCTTCCTGCTTTCCCTCTTTTTCCCGGATGGAAGATGTTACCAGACGGAGGAAACGGAGTTGATAGACGAGGACAAGCAGAAAGGTAATCAGAAGAAACAACATAATAAATGATAGCTTATAAATGGCGGGCCAGTGGTTCCGGTGTTTGCCCCGAAGCCTCTGACCCGCCTTGCAATATGGTTCAATTAAAACTGGTCTGAATAGTAGGCTGTCGGCAACTTGCGGCAGTTGTACTGCGAAGCCATCACCTCACCGTATGCCCCGGCAGAACGGAGGGCGATGAAGTCGCCACGGTGGGCGCGGTTCAGTTCCACGTCTTTTCCGAAGACATCCGAAGATTCGCAGATGGGGCCAACGACATCGTAAAGCTCTACCGGCTCGTCGCTCGAAATGTTTTCGATACGATGGTAAGCATCGTACATGGCCGGACGGATAAGTTCGGTAAAGCCGGCATCGAGGATGGCAAATTTACGTGTCTCTCCTTCTTTGACATAAAGTACGCGGGAGATGAGCGAGCCACATTGTGCCACAACCGAACGTCCCGGTTCGAAATGCACGCGCTGACCCGGGCGAAGTTGCAGCAGCTTGTTGAAGACCGCAAAGTAGTTGTCGAAAGCGGCTATCGGCAGATGGTTGGGATGGTAATAATCGATGCCCAAGCCTCCGCCGAGGTTGAGGTTTTCGACCTGTAGGCCTACTTGCTCCAACTCGTCCTGGATTTCATTGATGCGGATGGCCAAATTGCGGAAAGCAGACATATCGGTGATTTGCGAACCGATGTGCGCGTGTATGCCGATGAGTTTCACGTGCGGTGAAACCTTAATTTCCTGGAAGACGGAGGGCAGGAGGCTGAGGTTGATACCGAATTTGTTTTCCTTCATGCCCGTGGTAATCTTTGCATGGGTGTGCGCATCGACTTCCGGATTGATGCGGAGAGCGATGGGGGCGACTTTGCCTTTCTTCCCGGCCAATTCGTTGATGACTCTCAGCTCGGCGAGCGACTCGACGTTGAAGCAGAAGATGTCGTTATCCAAACCGAGGTTGATCTCCCAATCCGCCTTGCCAACACCTGCAAAAACTATCTTATTGGCAGGGAAACCGGCATTCAACGCTGCCTGAATCTCACCGCCGCTTACGCAGTCGGCTCCGAGGCCGTTGCGGGCGATAAGCTCCAGCACGCGGGGATTGGCGTTGGCCTTGATAGCGTAATGGACGTTATAGCCATATTTGCCAGCTTCGTTCCGGATGACATCCAATGTATTTTGGAGGAGGGATAAATCGTAATAATAGAAGGGAGTCTGAAGTTCCTGGAACTTCGCGATGGGGAATGTACCTTTCAACATAAGCTAAATGAAGAGTGGAGAATGAAGGATTCCGAGAGCACGGATCCTTCATTCTTCATTATTGATTCTTAATTCTGAAACAAGTGGTCGCTCAATGCCTGCAACGCGCGCTTCTTGTCGCTCGCCTTGATGAGCAAAGAGACGTTGTAGTTGCTGCCACCGTAGGATATCATGCGGACGGGGACTTCCTTCATCGCCTGTACGATGCGGGCCTCGAAGCCTACGTTGTCCCATTCCAAGTCGCCGACGACACAGACAATCACCATGTCTTCATCAACGGAAACCGTGCCGTACTTTTTCAGGTCGTTCACGATTTCGTCCAAGTGCTTGCGGTTGTCGATGGTAACGGAAACACCCACTTCCGATGTCGTAACCATGTCGATCGGCGTCTGGTAGTTCTCGAAGATCTCGAAGACCTTGCGCAAGAAACCGGTAGCCAGCAGCATCCGTCCGCTTTTGATTTTGATAGAAGTGATATTGTCTTTCGCAGCCACGGCTTTGATTTTCCCCTTCTCGGTTTCGTTGGAGATTAACGTGCCGGGGGCGTCGGGCTGCATGGTGTTCAAAAGGCGAACGGGGATGTTGTTGATTTTCGCCGGGAGAATGCACGTCGGATGCAAGATTTTCGCGCCGAAATAAGCTAACTCTGCTGCCTCTTCGAAATGCAACTGGCGTACGGGTGAAGTCTTGTCCACAACGCGTGGGTCGTTGTTGTGCATCCCGTCGATGTCCGTCCAGATTTGGATTTCCTCGGCCTTGATAGCGGCGCCGATGAGGGAAGCTGTGTAGTCGCTTCCGCCGCGCTGGAGGTTGTCGATTTCTCCGTAAGCATTGCGGCAGATATAACCCTGAGTGATGTACAAGTCTGCCTCCGGGTGCTCGTCGAGCAGCTTCTGGAGTTTCTCGCGGATATACAGCGGGTCCGGCTCAGCATTTTTGTCTGTCCGCATGAAATCCAGCGCCGGGAGGAGAACCGAATTGACTCCGCATTCGTGGAGATAGAGGTTCATCATTCCCGTGGACATTAATTCACCCTGAGCCAGGATAACCTTCTCTTCGAACAGCGTGAACAAGTCTTTGGTGAAAGAACGGATTTTGTCAAAATGAAAAGTTACCAGTTCCTTAGCCTTCTGCTTATATTCGTCTGTCTTATAGAGTTCATCGATGTGCCCGTAGTACTTCATCGCGAGCTTGTTGATGATTTCGTTCGCGCCGTCCGGGTTCTTTTTGTACAAGTAATCGGAGATTTCAACCAGCGAATTGGTTGTGCCCGACATGGCAGACAGAACAACGAGGTTGCGGCTGCCTGTAATCAGTTTTGCTACATCTTTCATCCTCTGTGCCGATCCCACAGAAGTACCGCCAAACTTTAAAACTTTCATTTTTCGTCTTTAATTCTATATTTTAAACTATTCGTTGTCAATTATTACGATGCGGGTGCAAAGGTATAAAAAAAATCATTTGCCTACATCGTTGAGCGCTGCATTCTCGCATTTGACTACCCGTGCGGGGAACGAGCGGACGATATTGTAGTTGTGCGTCGTCATGATGACGGCCGTCCCCTGCCCGCAAATGTCGTGCAAGAGCTGGACAATCTGGCTGCTCGTCTCCGGGTCGAGGTTCCCCGTCGGTTCGTCGGCCAGGATGAGGGCGGGATTGTTCAGCAAGGCCCGTGCGATGCAGATGCGCTGCTGTTCGCCACCCGAAAGCTCGTGGGGCATCTTGTAGCCTTTCGTCTGCATATCGACTTGCGTCAGGACTTTATTGATGCGGGCGTCGATTTCGTGCTTCTTCCGCCAGCCGGTGGCTTTGAGGACGAAGGCGAGGTTGTGATAGACCGAGCGGTCGGTCAAGAGTTGGAAATCCTGGAACACGATGCCCAAGCACCGACGGAGGTAGGGGATTTGCTTCCGCTTGATGCGCCGCAGGTCGAAGTCGAGCAGGCGTGCCTCGCCCGTGCGGATGGGGATTTCGCAATAGAGGGATTTCAGGAGGCTGCTTTTCCCCGTCCCGACTTTCCCGATGACGTAAACAAACTCTCCGTTCTGCACGGAGAAGCATGTGTCGTGAAGAATCGTGTTTTCTTCGCGGCAGATATCAACGTTCGTTAGCGATAGGAGCGGTTCCATCTTGTCTGTACGATTAAAAAGGTGTTTTAAAAGCTTCCGAACACTTCGGAAACTTAGAAAATGAATTTTTATTCATTCCGAAGTGTTCGGAAACCTCGAAAATGAATTTTTATACATTCCGAAGACTTCGAAAGCTTCGAAAATGGATTTTTATACATTCCGAGCCACTCGGAAACACTGAAAATGGATTTTTATTCATTCCGAGCGACTCGGAAGCCTCGAAAATGAATTTTTATACATTTCGAGCCACTCGGCGTGTATAAAAATTCATTTTCGAAGTTTCTGAGCGACTCAGCGGCAGGGAAAAACCGCGAGCGGAGCCGCTCATTTATGCCGCCGCTCCAGTTCGCGCGCCAGGTCTTCGATACGCAGACCCTTGCTGGTCAGCAGGACGATGAGGTGATAAATCAGGTCGGATGCCTCGTAAATCAGGCGGTCTTCTGTTCCGTTCGTCGCTTCGATAACAGTTTCAACGGCTTCTTCGCCCACTTTCTGCGCCATGCGGTTCACTCCTTTTTGGAAAAGCGAAGTCGTGTAAGAGCCTTCGGGCATTTCCTGGCGGCGGCGTTCGATGAAGTTCTGGAGGTACTTCAAGAACATGATGTCCTCGTGGTTGCGTTCACCGAAGCAGGTATCCGCACCTGTGTGGCAGACCGGACCGGAAGGGATGGCCTTAATCAAGAGCGTGTCTTGGTCGCAATCCTGCAGGATATTGACAACCTGGAGGAAATTACCACTCGTCTCGCCCTTGGTCCAGAGCTGCTGCCGGGTGCGGCTATAGAAAGTAACCTTGCCGGTCTCTACCGTTTTCTTATAGGCTTCTTCGTTCATGAAGCCCAACATCAGGACTTTGCCTGTGTTGTTGTCTTGTATGATGGCGGGAACAAGGCCGCCCATTTTCTCAAAATTCAATTCCATATCCATGTATGATAACCTATTTTAAATTCTTACGTTAATACCCTCTTGCCGGAGATAAGCCTTCAGCTCGTCTATCCGTATTTCCCCGAAGTGGAAAACGCTGGCGGCAAGGGCTGCGTCGGCCTTCCCTAAGGTAAAGGCGTCGCGGAAATGTTCCTTCTTCCCCGCACCACCCGAGGCGATGATGGGGATATGCAGGCGGTCGGCCAGCGTCGCGAGGGCTTCGTTGGGATAGCCCTCCTTGACTCCGTCGTGCGTCATGCTGGTGAAAAGGATTTCCCCTGCGCCCCGGGATTCGGCTTCCGAGGCCCAGTCGAAGAGACGACGTTCGGTGGGGATGCGTCCGCCGTTGAGGTAGCATATCCATTCGCCGTTCTCGTAATTGGCGTCGATGGCGACGACGCAGACCTGCACGCCGAAGTTGCGGGCAATCTCGTCTATCAGCTGCGGATTCCGGATGGCGGCGGAGTTTATCGACACCTTATCCGCGCCGGCACCGAGCAGACGCTCCACGTCTTTCATCTCATTGATGCCCCCGCCGACGGTGAAGGGAATGCTGATGTTCGCAGCCACTTGCTTGACCAACTCCGTGAAGGTTTTCCGGCCTTCGTGCGAGGCGGTGATGTCGAGATAGACCAGCTCGTCGGCACCCGCGCGGCTGTAGGCGGCACCCAGCTCCACTGGGTCGCCGGCATCGCGGAAATTGACGAAGTTGATGCCCTTGACGGTCTTCCCGTCTTTGATGTCCAAACAGGGGACAATTCTTTTTGCTAACATGATTGACAATCTATCGTTGTTTTATACAAACCGTTCCAGTTCCTTCAGCGTGATGCGCCCCTCGTAGAGCGCCTTGCCGAAGATGACGGCCGGGACATTCGCCTCGGCCAGTTTTTCGATATCGGCGATGGAGCTGACGCCCCCGCTGGCTATCAGATAAATCTCAGGGACAGCCTCTAAGATTTCTTGATATAAATCCACCGCCGGCCCTTCGAGCATCCCGTCGCGGCTGATATCCGTGCAAATCACCTTCTCGATACCTTGCTCGCGGTACTTCTGGATGAAGGGCAGAAGCTCCGCGTCCGTCGCTTCCTCCCAACCGCTGATGGCAATGCGCCGGTCCTTGGCATCAGCCCCGAGGATGATGCGCTCGCTCCCGAAGCGGGCAATCCACGCAGTGAAAGTCTCCGGGTCTTTGACGGCGATGCTGCCGCCCGTTACCATTTGCGCCCCGCAGTCGAAGGCGATCTCTACATCCTTTGTCTGCTTCAGTCCGCCCCCGAAGTCGATGATGAGGCTGGTATGTCCCGCCAACTTTTCGAGCACGCGGTAATTGACGATATGCCCGGCTTTCGCCCCGTCCAAATCGACGACGTGGAGGCGACGGATGCCGGCGTCCTCGAAAGCCTTCGCCACTTCCAGCGGGTCTTCGTTATAGACTTTCCGTGTCGCGTAGTCGCCCTGCGTCAGTCGGACGCATTTGCCTTCTATCATGTCGATGGCCGGAATAATTTCTATCATATCTATATATTATAAGGTAAGGAAGTTCTTCAATATCCGTTCGCCCACCGAGCCGCTCTTCTCGGGGTGGAACTGTGTCGCGTAGAAATTGTCGCGGTGCAGGGCTGCGCTGAAGGGGAGGATGTAGTCGGTCGTCGCCGCCGTCCAAGGATTCTTCGGAACATAAAAACTGTGCACGAAGTAAACGAACTGCCCCTCCTCGGCAGGCGTGAACAACCCGTCTTGCACCTCCGTAATCGTATTCCAGCCCATGTGCGGAATCTTGTCCTCGTGCTTCCGAGCCACGAAACGCTTCACCTCCGTGTCGAAGATGCCCAGACATTCCGTGTCCCCCTCTTCCGATGCCCGGCAAAGGAGCTGCATCCCGAGGCATATCCCCAGCACCGGTTGCCGCAGGCTGCGGATAACTTCATCAAGCCCGTGCTCGCGGAGGTAATTCATTGTCGTCGAAGCCTCGCCCACGCCCGGAAAGATAACCTTGTCCGCCGCGCGGAGTTCCTCGGCATCCGCCGTAATCCGGGGTGTTATCCCCAGCCGTTTGAGGGCATAATCAACGGAATAGATATTCCCTGCATTGTATTTTATGATAGCGACATTCATCTGTTTCTGAAAATTTGTCGCAAAAGTAGTAAATTCTTGGAGAAAAAGAAACTAAAAGCTTCCTTCATCCGCCATACTTTTTCCCTTGCCACGCATCCCGCTCCTCCATCCGCCTCCGCACCTTCTCGGTGAACTCGTAGTTCTTCAGCCCCCAGTCCGGCGCGATCAGCAGCTCCTTGGGCGATTGCGAGACGAAGCGCTCGACGACGATGCCGGGCCTCAGCCGCTCCACGAAATCGATGACCAAGTCGATGTATTCATCTGCCGTATAGAGGTGGAAATCCGCCGGTTGCTCCTGATACTCCCGCGCCATCCGCGTCCCCCGTATCAACTGCAACTGGTGTAGCTTGAGCGTGGTGAGCGGCAGCGACGACAGCACGTCGGCATGGTGCAGCATCTCGTCGCGCGACTCGCCGGGCAGTCCGAGTATGAGGTGAGCCCCCGCCGGAATCCCCGCCGCCGCCGTCCGACGGATGGCATCTTCCGTCGCCGCCTCGGAATGCCCCCGGTTGATGCGCTCCAGCGTCCGGTCGAGCGTGCTCTCCACGCCGTATTCGATAAGGATGAAGCAGCGGCGAGCCAGCGCGACGAAATATTCCAGCAGCTCATCGGGCATGCAATCCGGCCGCGTGCCGATGATCAGCCCCACCACGCCCGGGCAGGCGAGCGCCTCCTCGTACTTCCGCTTCAACTCCTCCAGCTCGCCATACGTGCTGGTATAAGCCTGGAAATAGGCGAGATACTGCATCGAGGGGTATTTGCGCGCGAAGAACCGCACGCCCTCCTCCAATTGCTCGCTGACGCTCTTGTCCGTCCGGCAATACTCCGGGCTAAACGTCTGATTATTACAATATGTGCATCCGCCGAAGCCCTTCGCCCCGTCGCGGTTGGGGCACGTAAACCCCGCGTTGATGGAAATCTTCTGGACCTTCCCCGGGAACCGTGCGCGGAGGAAGTCGCTGAAATCGGTGTAGCGTTTCGATGTCATGGGGGCAAAGGTAAGAAGAAAAAGGCTTATTCCGCCGGCGGCTCCGGTTCAACCAGCCCGGCGAATATATCTTCCTCCTGTCGCGTCGTTACATAGGCCGGGATAAATCCTTCTCCGCCAATTTCCAAGACAGAAACCCGCTTGCCTCCTTCAATATTCTGCTGGAGCCATCCTTCCACCCAATTTTCATGTCGGATATAAGTAATCATCTCCGTGCGGAAAGTATCGGCATACGCGCCTGTCGCCGGATCGATAGAATTGACATATTCCGTCGTGTCCGTACCCTCGATAGTCCAAGCTTTCAGCAAACACCAACCGGTATTGTCCACCGAAATCTCCGTTGCACTCCCGCTACAACTATATTCAATATTATCAACCAGTTCAGCCCGGATGCTCTGGAGATTTTCTACTTCTTCGTTGTCGCTACAAGAACTCAAAAGAATGACGCTTATAAAAATGAGAAAGTATTTGTTCATTGAGACAGATGAATGTTTATGATTTGCCCACAAAATTAAGGGAAATGTATAGTTCCCAAATTATTTTTGCACATTTCTTTTGCCCTTCCCCCATTTTTCCCTAATTTTACAGCCGTTGAGAGCCGGATTCTCTGCATCCGCTTTCCCGACGCCGTCGGCAAGGAAGAAAGTGGAAGTCTGGTTTCTCAACAAAGCAAGAGGACGAGGGCGAAGAGGAGGAGAATCCGGGCCAGCCTTCCATCGACGACGGCGGTGATGGGGAGGACGACCGGCCGGTTGTCCAATAGCCAAAGAAAAAAACGAACGACTTGCGCAAGTAGCCTTGTTTACTTGCGCAAGTGTTGTTTTTGAGCCTCTCTCTATCAGCGGTATAATGCCTTGGCCAGTTCATCTACATCCGCTTCTCCGGGCAGGTTGGGGAAGGCCGTCTTGAGGGCGGAGGCGAAAAAATAAAATGTTTTTCTTTGTTGCATCCTTCGATAGACTTACTTACTTTTGTGTACTAAAAGAAAAAAGGAAGATGAACCGGAAAGAATTAGTCGATGCCGTAGTGCCGGATTGTCCGATACGGAACATCCTGGCACGGATGAGCGACAAGTGGTCGCTTTTAGTGCTTTACACCCTGAGCGAAGGCGAAGTGATGCGCTTCAATACCTTGCGGAAACATATCCCCGATATATCCCAGAAGATGCTGACCGTAACGCTGCGCACCTTGGAGGAAGACGGGTTTATCCGCCGGAAAGTCTATGCCGAAGTACCTCCAAAGGTAGAGTATTCGCTGACCGAACGAGCCTTTTCCCTCTTGCCCTGCGTGAATAACCTTATCGCTTGGGCGAAAGAGAATATGGAAGCCATCCTGAAAGACCGGACGCGCAATAAGGCGAAGCTGAGTATCCCCGAGGCGTAAATGATAAGGGAGTCCTGCTTTTGGATTCCCCGTTTTTTTGTAAGTTTGCGCCCTCAAAACATATACCTATTATAATATTATATAGAATAGAGCATGAATATCAAACGAACAATCAAAGCCGCCCTTTTCTGTCTGCTGGCGGCTGGCACTGCGCACGCCGACGAGGGAATGTGGGTGCTGAAGGAATTGAACAAGCAGAATCTGGCGCGGATGCAGGAACTGGGATTCACGCCAACGTATGAACAGCTGTATAGCGAGACCGACCCTTGCGTAGCTAATGCCGTCGTTATCTTCGGTGGCGGGTGCACGGGCATCACTGTTTCTGAAGAAGGATTGATTTTCACGAACCATCATTGCGGCTATGGAGCCATTCAGCAGTTGAGTAGCGTAGAGCACGACTATTTAAAAGATGGTTTCGTCTCGCAAAGCAAGGAGGAAGAGCTTCCGGTGCCGGGTTTAGCCGTCCGCTACCTGGATAAAACGATTGATGTAACCGGACGCATCATGCCGGAGCTGGAGAAATATACGGATGAGGCTCAGCGTATGGCGGCAGCCGATTCCATCGGTCAGGTGCTCTGCGACTCCATCGGGACGAATGAGTTCAAGAGTGCGGATGTCATTCCCTTCTATTCCGACAATAAGTATTACCTGATAACTTACAATATCTTCCGCGATGTGCGCATGGTGTTTGCCCCGCCTTCGTCCATGGGTAAGTTCGGTGGGGATACGGACAACTGGATGTGGCCCCGGCATACGATAGACTTCTCCGTGTTCCGTGTCTATGCCAACGGACAGAACCAGCCGGCGGAATATAGCGCCGACAACAAGCCGTACAAGCCGAAGTTCGTTGCCGAAGTCTCTCTCCAAGGCTATCAGGAGAAGGACTACGCGATGACAATTGGTTTCCCCGGCAGCACGGACCGCTACCTCTCCTCGTGGGGCGTTGAGCAGCGCATCGAGGACAGCAATAAACCGCGTATCGAAGTGCGCGGAATCAAGCAGGACATCTGGACCAAGGCGATGTCTGCCAGCGATGCCGTCCGTATCAAGTATGCCTCGAAGTATGCCGGCAGCTCTAACTATTGGAAGAACTCCATCGGTATGAACAAAGGGCTTGCCCGCCTCGATGTAGTTGCCCGCAAGCAGGCTGAGGAGAAGGCTTTTGCCGATTGGGTAGCAAAAGATGCTGCGAGACAACAGAAATATGGCAAAGTACTCGACCTCTTGAAGGATGGTTACACCTCTTCCGGCGAATATGTGAACGCCATGACCTACCTCCGCGAGTCGCTGATGAACGGAACGGAAATCACCCGCCTCGCCATCATGGTAGATCGCTTTGACCCCGAAGGCTCGACGGCCGACGAGCGCAAAGTCTATATGGAAGACCGCATCCGCCCCTTCTTCAAGGATTATGAGCCGACGCTCGACCAGGAAGTGCTGGGCGCGATGATGGCTATCGCCAAAAAGCGTATCCCCGCGAAGTATTTGCCCGATATTTTCCAGGAAGTAGATAAGAAATACAAGGGCGACTATGCGAAATACGCCGCCGACGTCTTCAAAAAGACCCAGTTGCTCTCTGCCGCCAATGTAGAGAAGTTCCTGACCGACCCGAAGACGCGTAAAAAACTGGAGAAAGACCCGGCGATGAAGTTGGCGCAGTCTGTAAATCTCGCTGCCCTGGAGCTCGACCAGCTGCTCTCCGAATCTACGTTTGAAATAGCCAAGGGCGAGCGTCTCTACGAGGCTGGTTTGCACGAAATGTATCCCGAACGGACCTTCTACTCGAATGCAAACTTCACTATGCGCCTGAGCTATGGCAGCATCGGTGGCTATCGCCCGTATGATGCCGCGTGGTACAACTATTATTCCACTGAAAAAGGAATTTTAGAGAAAGAAGACCCGACGAGCAGCGAGTTCTGGGTTCAGGATGAGATTCTCGACCTGGTGCGCAACCGCGATTTCGGCACCTATGCCAATGCCGACGGTGATTTGCAGGTCTGCTTCCTGACGAACAACGACATCACGGGAGGCAACTCCGGAAGTCCGATTTTCGACAAGAACGCGCGTCTGATCGGCCTTGCCTTCGACGGTAACTGGGAGGCCATGAGTGGCGACATCGCTTTTGAACCGGAATTACAGCGGTGCATCGGCGTCGATATCCGTAGCGTCCTCTTTATGATAGACAAATGGGGCAAATGCACGCGGCTAATCGATGAATTGAAGCTGGTGAAATAATCGTTTCCCTTTAAATATTCCTAAGAGCCCCCGAGGAGAATCTCCGACGGGGCTCAAAATTTTCTGGAAGCACAAATACAGGCCTGCATTAGTGCTTAAAATTTTCAAGAAGTACTATTTCAGGCCTGTATTAATGCTCAAAATTTTCAGGAAGCGCTATTTCAGGCCTGTATTAGTGCTAAAATTTTTCAGGAAGTACTATTTCACCCCTGCACCAGTGCTCAAAATTTCTAAGAAGCACTATCTACATTTCTCATTTGATAAAAAAAGTTATAAGGAGGGGAATTTCCTATATTCTGTCAAAAAAGATGCTAAGTTTTTGAAAAGTCGCTGATTTGTCGTATATTTGCAGCGATTCAACGAATCAGAGGGAGGGGGCGGGCAGTCCCCTCCTTTTTGTTTTCAAACAAAGAAAGGATTATGATAGAAAAAAATACGATACGGCAACTGGCCGAAGAGAAGCTGGCATCTTCGGATTATTTCGTGGTAGATGTGGAAATCAAGCCCGGCAACGTGATTGTGGTGGAAATAGATAGCGACAAGGCAGTTTCGATAGACGATTGCGCGGAATTGAGCCGGTATATCGAGGAACATTTGGACCGCGACGCGGAAGACTTCGAGCTGGAGGTCGGTTCGGCAGGTATAACTTCTCCCTTTAAGGTATTGCGCCAATATCGCAAGAATATTGGGAATGAAGTAGAGATGCTCTTGAAAGCAGGAAAGAAACTAACAGGCATTTTGAAGGATGCCAACGAAGAAAACGTAACGCTCACGGTCGAGAAGCAAGTGAAACCGGAGGGGGCGAAACGAAAAATAACGGTCGAGGAAGACCAGACATATTCCTATGATGAAATAAAATATACGAAATACTTAATAAGATTCAAGTAAGACTATGGCCAAGAAAGTGGAAACTATCAGCATGATTGACACCCTTGCGGAGTTCAAGGAGTTGAAGAATATTGACAAGGAGACGATGATTAACGTCTTGGAGGAATCGTTCCGCAACGTAATCGCAAAGATGTTCGGGACGGACGAGAACTACGACGTGATTATCAATCCTGAAAAAGGCGATTTCGAGATTTGGCGGAACCGCAAAGTAGTGGCTGATGACGAGCTGGAAGATCCTAACCTGCAGCTGACATTGACAGAAGCACGCAAGATTGATGCCGATTGCGAGGTGGGTGAAGAAGTAACGGATGAAGTGCATTTCGCCGATTTCGGCCGACGTGCTATCTTGAATCTTCGTCAGACATTGGCCTCTAAAATCCTCGAGTTGCAGAAGGATAACTTGTATGCCAAGTACAAGGATAAAATCGGGACGATTATCGCGGCGGATGTCTATCAGGTATGGAAGCGTGAGATTCTTTTGCTCGATGACGAGGGCAATGAACTGCTGCTGCCGAAGTCGGAGCAGATACCTTCAGACTTTTATCGTAAAGGGGAGACCGTCCGGGCCATTGTGCAGCGTGTGGACAATGTGAATAATAATCCGAAGATTATCCTTTCACGCACGGACAAGATGTTCCTCCAGCGTTTGTTCGAATTAGAGGTGCCGGAAATCAATGATGGCTTGATTACGATAAAAGCCATAGCCCGTATCCCTGGAGAGAGAGCGAAGGTGGCGGTGGAATCGTATGATGACCGTATCGATCCGGTCGGGGCTTGCGTAGGTATGAAGGGTTCGCGTATTCATGGAATCGTTCGCGAGCTTCGCAATGAAAATATCGATGTGATTAATTATACTTCGAACATATCTTTGTTTATCCAGCGTGCCCTGAGCCCGGCGAAGATTTCATCCATCCGCGTGAATGAAGAAGAAAAGAAAGCGGAGGTTTACCTGCGTCCGGAAGAAGTATCTCTGGCAATCGGTAAAGGCGGATTGAACATCAAGCTGGCTTGTATGCTGACGGATTATACTATCGATGTATTCCGGGATATTGATGAGGCCGACGAAGAAGATATTTATCTGGATGAGTTCGCGGATGAAATTGATGGCTGGGTAATCGATGCATTGAAGAATATCGGTTGCTATACGGCCAAGAACGTGCTGGCTACCCCTCGTGAGGAATTGATAGAACGCGCAGACTTGGAAGAATCAACCGTTGATGACGTCTTGGCAATCCTTGCGGCTGAATTCGAGGACGACGAGCCTATCGAAGAAGGTCCGGAGGCAGAAGAAGAATATGAGGATAATGGTGAAATCCCAGAAGACGAAGCTGAAAACAGCGACGGTAGCGATGAGAACAATAACGAAAAAGAAGAACATTAAAAGTTACGGGTTATGAGTTATGACGTGGCTCATAGCCCATAACTCGCAACTTGATTATAACGAATATGCCTATAAAGTTAATACAAGTACAACGAAAATTAAATGTAGGAATCAACACGGTAGTTGATTTCCTGCGCAGCAAGGGATTTGTGGTTGAGGATTCTAATCCCAACACGCGAATTAGCGATGAGCAATACGATGCTCTCGTTAAAGAGTTTGGTAAAAATCTCCCGAAAGACGGAGATAAGTGGAAAAAAGGTCAGGGTGATAAACTGATAGAGAAAAAGAAGGTTGCGCCTTCTGCGACGGAAGGTGGCAGTGTTGAAATCAAGACCGTTATTCCCGAAGAGTATCGTCCACGAATTGTTACGAAAGGACATATTGATTTAGAAAAAGGTGTGCCAGTGGATAAGGAAACGAATGAACAAACGACAAAGCCGGTAGAAGACGAAGCGAAGCCTTCTGAAGCAGTGCCTGTTCATCAGCCTGTCAGCTCGTCTCCTGAGAGTGATAATAACGTAGTAGCAGATAATATAATGGAAACAAGGAAAGAAGACGTAAAGGAGACGGAAGTTGAAGTAAACAAAGAAGTCAGTGAACCTGTAAACAAGGAAGCGGAGTCCTCTGCTCCGGCAGTTTCTCCTGCCGAGACGGGGACAACCGACGGTGAACTTTTCCGTTTGAATACAGCCCGATTGGAATCGAATATTAAAGTAACGGGTAAAATCGACTTGGATGCTTTGAACCAATCGACGCGTCCGAAAAAGAAAACGAAAGAGGAACGGAAAAAAGAGCGCGATGAGAAGCAACGCATCGCTCGTCCCGGCCAGCCGGTATTCAAGGCTACTCCTAAAGATGTCCAGGGCAAACCGGGAGTCGCTCCGAAGGTTGCGGGTGAAGAAAGCGATGTCAAAAAGAAGCGGAAGCGCATCAAGAAAGACCGGGTTGATATCAACAACACGCCGGGTACGAATGTCCGTCCCGAGAAGCGTCATGAAGACCGTAAGGCTCGCTTGAAGAAGCCGGTGAAGGCGGAAGTCAGCGAGGAGGATGTTCAGAAGCAAATCAAAGAGACCTTGGCGCGTCTGACGAACAAAGGTGGTAAATCTAACAAGGGTGCGAAATATCGTCGTGATAAACGCGAGGCCGTCCAAAAACGTGAACACGAATTGCTCGAGCAGGAGGAAAAAGAAAGCAAAATCCTGAAGCTGACAGAATTCGTTACCGCCAACGACTTGGCCAACATGATGGATGTCCCTGTTACGAAGGTCATCGCCACTTGTATGAGTATCGGCATCATGGTTTCCATCAATCAGCGTCTGGATGCGGAAACGATTAACATTGTGGCCGAAGAATTCGGTTTCCAGACGGAATATGTCAGCGCGGATGTGGTTGAGGCCATCAAGGAAACGGAAGATGACGATAATGAGGACGATTGGGTACCGCGTCCGCCTATCGTAACCGTGATGGGTCATGTGGACCACGGTAAAACCTCGCTTTTGGATAATATCCGCAATGCCAACGTTATTGCCGGTGAAGCCGGTGGTATCACGCAGCATATCGGTGCCTATAATGTGAAATTGCCCAACGGTCGCCATATCACCTTCCTCGATACGCCGGGACATGAGGCATTTACCGCCATGCGTGCCCGTGGTGCCAAGGTAACGGATATCGCGATTATTATTGTAGCAGCCGACGATGCGGTGATGCCGCAGACGGTCGAAGCCATCAACCACGCCTCGGCTGCCGGTGTCCCTATCGTATTTGCTATTAATAAGATTGATAAGCCTCATGCGAATCCGGATAAGATTAAGGAAGAGCTGGCGAACATGAATTATCTGGTCGAGGACTGGGGCGGTAAATACCAGTCTCAGGAAATCTCTGCCAAGAAGGGTATCGGTGTCGAGGAGCTTCTGGAAAAGGTCTTGCTCGAAGCGGATTTGCTCGATTTGAAGGCAAATCCGAAACGTCGTGCCACCGGCTCCATCATCGAGTCTTCTTTGGACAAAGGCCGGGGTTATATCGCTACGGTCTTGGTTGAAAACGGTACGCTGAGGATGGGCGACGTCGTTCTGGCCGGAACGCACCACGGACGTATCAAGGCGATGTTCAACGAACGTAACCAACGCGTCGAACAGGCTGGTCCTTCCGAACCGGTCCTGATTTTGGGTCTGGACGGTGCTCCTCAGGCGGGTGATACCTTCAATGTGTTGGAGACAGAACAAGAAGCCCGCGAGATTGCCAACCGTCGCCAGCAGTTGCAGCGCGAATTAGGTTTGCGTACGCAGAAGATGCTGACCCTCGACGATATCGGCCGTCGTATCGCCGTCGGAAACTTCCAGGAATTGAATGTGATTGTCAAGGGCGACGTGGACGGTTCAGTCGAAGCCCTTTCCGATTCGTTGATTCGTCTGTCCACAGAAGAGATTCAGGTGAACGTAATCCATAAGGCAGTCGGCCAGATTTCCGAGTCGGATGTTGTCTTGGCCGCCGCTTCCAACGCGATTATCATCGGTTTCCAAGTGCGTCCTTCGTTGCCGGCTCGACGGAATGCCGAGAAGGAAGGCGTCGAGATTCGTCTCTACTCCATCATTTATGACGCCATAGCGGACGTGAAGAGCGCGATGGAAGGTATGCTTTCGCCCGAAATCAAGGAAGAGATTACGGCGAATGTGGAAGTCCAGCAGGTTTTCAAGATCTCGAAGGTCGGTACGGTTGCCGGTTGTATGGTGAAGGAAGGAAAAATCAAACGCACGAACAAAGTCCGCGTCATCCGCGACGGTATCGTCATCCACGCCGGAGAACTGGGTTCTTTGCGCCGATTCAAGGACGATGTCAAAGAAGTCGTGGCCGGTCAGGACTGCGGTTTGAACGTTACAAACTTCAATGACATCCAAGTAGGCGACATTATCGAGGCTTACGAAGAAACAGAAGTGAAGAAAACGCTGTAAGAATTGACAATGGATAATTGACAATGGACAATGGAGAAATAGCTAATTGTCAATTATCCATTTTTAATTGTCAATTGAAATGAATTGGTTAGATATCCTCCTCCTCCTTTTGGTGGGTTTAGGTTTCGTGAAGGGCCTGTTTGACGGAGTTGTCAAGCAGGTTGTTTCGCTTATAGCCTTTGTAGCTGCGGTGCTGTTCTGCGCGGAAGCGGCGGCATGGCTGCGCGGTTATGTCCTCGCTTTGGGCTGGTTTCCGGAGAACGGGGTTACGGTGGTCAGCTACATCCTGGGATTCGTGCTGATTCTCGTGCTGCTCAACCTCGCGGGTTATCTGATAAGCCGCCTGATTGACACGACGCCCCTCAGCCTCCTCAACCACCTCGGCGGAGGGTTATTCGGATTCATCTTTATCCTTTTCTTCTCCAGTTTGACGCTGAATGTGCTGGAATACATCGACCCTGGCTCGGTGTTGATTCCGAGGGAGGCCAAAATGGAATCCCACCTCTACTATCCCATGGTCGAAGTTGTCCCAACCATTTTCCCCGTTGGCTTGTTTAAATTGTGAGTTTTTAAGGTGTGTTTAATCATATAGAATGTATATATGCAGGATTCAAACAAAGTATTGGACGAAGTAACGACCGGCGAGTATAAATACGGCTTCGTTACCCATATAGATACGGAAACGATACACCGGGGCCTCGACGAAGAGACCGTCCGCCTCATTTCCGCCAAGAAAAACGAACCCGACTGGCTTCTTGAGTTCCGCCTCCGCGCCTTTCGCCACTGGCAGACGCTCGAAATGCCTACCTGGGCTCATCTCGACATCCCGCCCATCGATTACCAGGATATTATCTATTATGCTGCCCCGAAGCAGAAAAAAGAGGGGCCGAAGGACCTGAGCGAGGTCGATCCCGAGCTCCTCAAGACTTTCGACAAGCTCGGCATCCCCCTCGAGGAGCAAAAGGTCCTCAGCGGCATGGCGGTCGATGCGGTGATGGATAGTGTCTCGGTGAAGACGACGTTTAAGGAGAATCTGGCTGAAAAGGGCATCATTTTCTGCTCCTTCAGCGAGGCCGTCCAGCATCATCCGGATTTGGTGCAGAAATATCTGGGCTCGGTGGTAAGTTATCGCGATAACTTCTTCGCAGCCCTCAACTCGGCGGTCTTCTCCGACGGTTCGTTCATTTATATCCCCAAAGGCGTGCGTTGCCCGATGGAACTGAGCACGTACTTCCGAATCAACGCCGCGAACACCGGGCAGTTCGAACGTACCCTCATCATCGCCGACGACGACTCGTACGTCAGCTACCTCGAGGGTTGCACCGCCCCGATGCGCGACGAGAACCAGCTGCACGCCGCCATCGTAGAACTTATCGCCTTGGAACATGCGGAAATCAAATATTCCACCGTCCAGAACTGGTATCCCGGCGACAAGGAGGGCAAGGGCGGTATCTACAATTTTGTAACCAAGCGCGGCCTGTGTAAAGGCGAAGGAAGCAAGATTTCGTGGACGCAAGTCGAAACCGGCTCGGCCATCACCTGGAAATATCCCAGCTGTATCCTCGCCGGCGACAATTCCGTCGGGGAATTCTACTCCGTGGCGGTTACGAACAATTACCAGCAGGCGGACACCGGCACGAAGATGATTCACCTCGGCCGCAACACCCGCAGTACCATCGTATCGAAGGGTATCTCCGCCGGGCACAGTCAGAACAGCTACCGGGGTCTGGTGAAGGTTTCTCCCCGGGCCGAGGGCGCGCGCAACCACAGCCAGTGCGACAGCCTGCTGCTCAGTCCGACTTGTGGCGCGCATACCTTCCCTTACGCCGATATCCAGAACGAAACGGCTATCGTCGAGCACGAAGCGACGACGAGCAAGATCAGCGAGGAGCAGCTCTTCTACTGCCAGCAACGCGGCATCTCTGTCGAGGAGGCCGTGGGTCTTATTGTAAACGGATACGCGCGCGAGGTGATGAACAAGCTGCCGATGGAGTTTGCGGTCGAAGCGCAGAAACTGCTGAGCATCTCGCTCGAAGGGAGCGTCGGATAGAGCTACGACAAGACTTCTTGGGAAAAAGCGGGGCTGTCGTAGGCTACGACGGCACTTCTTGAGAAAAAGTCGCCTTGTCGTAGGCTACGAAAGCATTTCTTGGGAAAAAGTAGCCCTGTTGTACCCTACGACGGCACTTCTTGGGAAAAAGTAGCCTTGTCGTACCCTACGACAGCACTTCTTGAGAAAAAGTCGCTCTGGTGGTGAAAATTTGTTAATGAATTGAGACGAAGTTGTGCTGTCGTCGCTATTGAAAAAAAGAAATGGACAAATAAATACGAAAAGTATGTTAGAGATAAAGAATCTACACGCCAGCATCAATGGCAAAGAGATATTGAAGGGCATCAACCTTACCGTCCGCGACGGCGAGGTTCATGCCATCATGGGCCCGAACGGTTCGGGCAAGAGTACGCTCAGCAGCGTGCTCGTGGGTAATCCCGCCTTCAGCGTTACGGAAGGCGAGGTCGTGTTCAACGGAAAAGACCTCCTCGCGATGTCGCCCGAAGACCGGAGCCGCGAGGGACTGTTCCTGAGTTTCCAATACCCGGTCGAAATTCCGGGCGTGAGCATGGTGAACTTCATGCGCGCTGCGGTGAACGAACACCGGAAATACAAGGGGCTGCCGGCGGTATCCGCCACGGACTTCCTGAAGCTGATGCGCGAGAAGCGGGCCATCGTCGAGTTGGACAACAAACTCGCCAGCCGCAGCGTGAACGAAGGTTTTTCGGGCGGGGAGAAGAAGCGGAACGAGATATTCCAGATGGCGATGTTCGAGCCGAAGCTCTCTATCCTCGACGAGACGGATAGCGGGCTGGATATCGACGCCCTCCGCATCGTTGCCAACGGGGTGAACAAGCTGAAGACGCCGGAGACATCGACTATCGTCATCACGCACTATCAACGCCTCTTGGACTACATCAAACCCGACATCGTGCACGTCCTCTACAAAGGGCGCATCGTGAAGACCGCCGGGCCGGAGCTGGCGCTGGAGCTGGAAGAAAAAGGGTATGATTGGATAAAGAAAGAGATGGGAGAATAATAACTACGCGGAAATATTTTAGACGCGGATGACACGGATTACGCGGATTTTAAAGAGAACATTATGTTGTATCAATTAGAGACAGCTGACATCTTGGGCGCATTCTATGATGTCTATAACGAACTTGGCTATGGATTTTTGGAGCAAGTCTATCAAAACGCCCTTTATAAGGAATTGTTGAGGCGGAATATCCCTTGTGTGGCACAGCAGCCGATAAAGGTTTATTATAAAGGGGAATTGGTAGGCAATTATATTGCAGATATAGTCGTGGACGATACGATTATCTTGGAATTGAAAGCTGTCAGTATGTTGAAGGAAGAACATGAGTTGCAATTGGTGAATTACCTGAAAGCGACAGGGATGGAAGTAGGGCTTTTGCTGAATTTCGGAAAGAAGCCGGAAGTCCGGAGGAAAATCTTCTCCCATTCCTATCGAAGTTCCTTAAAATCCGCGTTATCCGCGTCATCCGCGTCAAAAAATCCCTCCGCGTCTAATATAATAGATTTATGAAAGCTGAACAACAATATATCGACCTCTTCTCGCAGCACGAAGACCTCGTCTGCCGCAAAAGCGTGCCGGCTATGAACGCCGTTCGCGCCGCCGCCCTCGCAGACTTCGAGCGTCTCGGTTTCCCCTCCCTGAAGAGCGAAGATTACCACTATACGGATGTGGAGAAGGCCTTTGCCCCCG
Organism: uncultured Parabacteroides sp.; assembly: GCA_944325345.1. GTDB lineage: Bacteria > Bacteroidota > Bacteroidia > Bacteroidales > Tannerellaceae > Parabacteroides. Next base: position 149,772 of record CALUZV010000002.1, on the reverse strand, counting down.
ACTACGGGCTGAATTTGCAGCGGCTGGAGATTCCCGTCAATCCGTACGATGTTTTCCGCTGCGATGTCCCCAATCTGAGCACTTCGCTCTATTTCGTCGTCAATGATACGTTTTACGACAAGGCGTTGCCGAAGGCTCATCTCCCGGAGGGCGTGTATGCCGGCGGGATGCAGGAGTTTGCCCGTCAGTACCCCGACGTGCTGGCCCGTTACTATGGCAAACTGGCGAAGACGGCGGACAACGGCATTGTGGCCCTCAATACGATGCTGGCACAGGACGGTTTCGTGTTGTACGTACCGAAAGGGACGGTGGTGGAGCGGCCTATCCAGTTGGTGAACATCTTCCGCAGCGATATCGATATGATGGCCAACCGCCGCACCCTTGTTATCGTAGAGCCTGACGCGGAGGCAAAAATGCTTGTCTGCGACCACAGTATCGACGATGTGAAGTTTCTTGCGACCCAAGTCATCGAGATTTATGCCGAGGCGAACGCACGCTTCGACTACTACGATTTGGAGGAAAGTTCCGTATCGACCACGCGCTTTTCTTCGCTCTATGTCCGCCAGGCGGCGAACTCGCAAGTCGTGGTAAACGGGATTACCTTGACGAACGGGCTTACGCGCAACAACTATTACGTCAGTCTGGAAGGCGAAGGCGCCGGACTCTCGCTTTGCGGAATGTCCGTCCTGGATAAGGAGCAGCAACTGGATACTTTCACGTTGGTGAACCATCTGGCGCCGCGCTGCACCTGCAACGAGCTATTTAAGAATGTCTTGAATGACCATGCCGTCGGTGCGTTTTCCGGCCGCATCTATGTGCAGGAGGGAGCCGATAAAACTGAGGCGTACCAGACGAACAGCAATCTTTGTGCTACCCGCGAGGCAAGGATGTACAGCAAACCCCAATTGGAGATATATGCCGACGATGTGAAGTGTTCGCACGGGATGACGACCGGGCAACTTGACGAGAACGCCCTGTTCTATATGCAGAGCCGAGGAATTCCCCGCGAGGAGGCCCGGATGCTACTCAGCGTGGCCTTCACCTCCGACGTTATCGAGCACGTCCGCATGGAAGCCCTGAAAGACCGGCTGCACAAGCTGGTGGAGAAGCGGTTCCGTGGGGAATTGGCGAAATGTGCGGAATGCAGGATTTGTAAGTAAGGAAAAATAAAAAATGAAGAATGAAGAAGGGCTTGTAGCCATTAATTCTTCATTCTTCATTGCTCGTCCTTTATTTCTATTCCCCTTTAATAATCAGGTTGCTATAGCCATTGCCTTCGAAAGAAATCTTTCCCTTTTTCCCTCCGTTTACGGTGCAGGAGGTGCGATCTTCGTCCTGCTCGAAATTATTCATGTTATTGAACCCCCGGATTTTGCAAGAAGCATAGCGGAAGCCCTCGGCGTCGAGGCTGAAAGAAGAGGAGGCTGGGATGTTGAGTTCGACGGTGCTATAACGCGCTTCGATGTCGATATCCAGGAAATCCTTGCCTACCTGCTGGATGATGAGCTTGCCGTAGTCCAGTTCGGAGGCGACAAAACTTTCTTGCAGTTCCTCGAGGGTAATGTTGCTGTACTTGGAATCCAGTTCGATATGCGAGATGTTGCCTGCCTCCAGTTGCCCGTATTTGATATCCATGTCAATCCATTTGACATCTTTAACCCAGATGTTGGAATATTTTGCCTCAATATCGAGAGCCTCGCCCGAACCTACGCGGACATTCCCGCTATATCCGAGGTCAAGTTCGGCACGGGTGAAATTCCCCATCTTGACATTGCCATATTTCGAAGTGAGAGAGAGAAGACCCCCCAAATCGCCCAATTCGATGTTTCCATACTTAGCCTCGATGGTACAATTGCCCGTATGCCGCTCGAGCATCAGAATGTTTCCATATTTTTGCTCCAAGTCGCAGATAGCCTCGGCGGGAAGGCTGACGTAGTAACGGATGTTGAATTGGACATCCCCACCGAAGTTCACCCCCCAGCCCTTTTTCTCGGGAGCTATCTGCGTCTGGGCGGAAATAGAGCCGGCAGCGTCAGAGAAATCGACCGAGATGCGGTCTAAGGTTTCCTTGGCCAGTTTCTGGTTGCGAGCCTTCGCCTCGATGACAATACGCATAGCTACTTCGGACTTAGCCCAATGCGTGATGGTAATTTCTCCATATTTGTTGGAAATCTCGACCTCCGAGGCGGGAGACCAGCGGAAAGTCTTGTTAATCTCTTTTGTCTCCTTGGCTTCCAATTCTTTGCCATAACCGAGATGGCAACAGAAGAGCAACGCGACAAGGAGAAGCGTGCTACGGTAAAGACTGTGATAAATACTGTTGCGTGTCATGTGTTTAACTATTTAATGATTGGTTGAATTCAATTGTTTCATCCGAGCGAGCATTTGCTCCATGCTGCCGAGACTACATTGATAATAAAGGTTGATAGTGTTTAATCCATCGGAAGAGCAGGGGAGGTGCGGGGCAATCTCTTGCTCGAAGTGGATGTTCTGCTGCATGATGCGCTTCGATTCCGAGAGTAGCTGGAGGCTGGCCTCCGTATTCTCTGCCTGATGGATTTGCTCCATTTCGCTGAGGATTTCTTCCATTTGCATGGTATAATAGAATTGGACCTCGTTAAATTCGCGACTAATCTCCATCGCTTGCAGAATCATAGGGTCTGTCTCGCCATTTTCTTCTGTCTTCGGAGAAAATATCAAGAAAAGGGCAATGCAGGCGGCAACGGCAGAGGCGGTCCAGAGGAAGAGCAGATTGCGCCGTTTCTTGGGCTGAACCTCCGTAGGCATTGCTGCATCCAGCCTTTGGTTAAACCGTTCCCAATGGCCTTCGGGTAAGGACTCTTGCTCGAATTCAGAGCGATGCTGTTTTATAAAGTCTTCTAAGTTACTCATGATACGTTGTTTTTTTCAGTTGTTCAATTAGTTTCTTTTTGCCTCTCAGATATTGGCTGCGGACACTTGCTTGTTGCAAATGCAGGATAGAAGCGATTTCCTCCATATCATACCCCTCGAAAAGGTAGAGCGAGAGGATGACGCGGAAGCCAGGAGCTAATTTTTTCATGGCTACCTTGATTTTCTCAACGGAGTATTGGATATTCTCCTCTTCCTCCGTTGTATCTTCGTCGGCTACTTGAAAATTCTCGGGGAGTTCATCCCATTCCTCATCTTGCTTGCGAAGGTAGTCGATGGCTGTACGGACAGTTATCCGTTGCATCCATCCCTCGAAACTTGCCGTTTCCTTATATTCGTCGAGATGCGTCAGGATTTTCATCACGCTGTCCTGCATGGCTTCCTCAGCCTCAGCCGGATTCGAAAGAAAACGCAGGCAAACCCGGTAAAGCCAAGGAGCGTATTCCTTGTACAAGGTTTGTTGCGCTTTCCGTTCTCTACGGCGGCAGCCTTCTATCAGTTGTATGCATTTTTTATCCATTCTACTATATATAACGTAAGGAATCGGCGAGACGTTGCAAATTGGGCATAAAAAAAGAGCCACCTCACGATGACTCTCTTTTTGAAAAATGATAAAAATAAAAGTTATGTGGGAAGGTTTATTTCAATTCTCTGGATAGGGACGATGCTTCTCGGGATGATGATAGCAATACGCTCCCCGTATAAGTATTCTTCGCACTGTTGTAGGCAATTTCTCGTACAACATCACCATCGAAAGTATGGAATTTGATACGAAGTGTAACTGTTTTTCCATTCGTCTCGGGCAAAGAAGATAAGTCGAACGATACCAAACCTTGTGCGCCAACCATAGGAGGGTCGTTGTATGCATTATGCCGGAACTCGAAATCGTAAGACAAACTATCGTTTGCCGAAGAAGGAATCAAATTGACATAATGACTTTCCCCAGAGTTCCCATAATTAGCTCCGAATAAAATATCCAGGAAACCACCGCCAGCTTCTACCGCCAGTAACTTGATGGGGTCGGTTCCATAAATCGAATCGTTGCGTTCTCCCAAATTAGGTGCGATTGCTTTGGTGAGTATTTCGTCCACCCAATTTACTTTGATGCCGTGGCTATAGCCCGAAATCGAATCGGAAAGCAACGTGTAATTCACCTGCGCCCGTTGGCGGTATTGGGGAGAAAAGCGATAATCGCTGTTGGCTAATGGCCATAATGTTTCTCCATTATCACGGATGAAATAATACGAATCCTCGCTTATCGGTTGGGCTGTCATGATTTCAACCGCAAATGCGCCTAAAGAATAACTGTCGTCATCGTTATCGCATGACTGAAAAGTCCACATTCCAGCAATGGCTGCTAGCATTACGAAAAATAGTCTCATACGCTCTATCGTTTTTTTGTTTCCATTTCTATGGATGCACGGCTGATATTTTTTGCTGCATTAGAAAACGCAAAAAGAAGTTAAGCCTATCGGAAACTCGCCATTGCAGAACGCCGGCTTTTCCCCAACCTATCAAAATTCGTCAGACAGAATATAGCTTTCCTAATTATAATACGTATCTTTGTGCTCAACAAAGATTAGTGCAACGATGAAGATCTTGTATGTTTTCATATTATGGATAATCTCAATGGCTTGGCTCCCGCTTGATGCCCAGAATGATGGAGCGCGGAGAGAGGGTGTATCTGCTACATCGCAAGATACGCCGGCGGTTGAGATTTCGGCCAGTGAAGGGGTCATTCGCGTCAAGAATGCTCCCGTTGGAAGCGTATTGGAAGTCTATAGCGTTGTAGGTATTAAGGTAAAAGAGATAGAGATGAAACAACCTTCGGGGGATTACTACGTGAATCTTGCCAAAGGATATTATATTATCCGGATAGGAGGAACCGTTCGAAAGGTTGCTATCCGATAATCAAAAGCCCCGGTCCTCTTCCGAGAATCGGGGCTTTTGTCAGGTTTGGTTGCGTTTGTGTTTTGATGTTAGTAATTAGTTTTATTGTGTAAAAAAGGGAGTAGTTTAATGTTCAATTTGTTAAGCATATCCTTTCAACATTCCATAGAAGTAGAGCGGCTTAAGGATATAAACCTTCAATAACCACGCTACCCACTGCTCTTTCGACATGTCGAGGAGCGAGAAGGGGAAAGAAATCATAGGTTCTTTCTTATAATCAAACTCGCAGAGAAGTACGTGTCCGTAATCTGTTACGATGGGACAAGCGGCATATCCATTGTACTTCTCCTTCGGTTCCTTTCCTTCCATGAGGGATATCAGGTTCTTTGCCGCAATGGGAACTTGGACGCGGGCTGCTGCTGAAGTCTTACTTGTCGGTAGCCCAGCGACATCACCCAAGGAAACGATGTTAGGATATTTCTTATGTACCAATGTCTCTTTATCTACCATTACCCAGCCTCCTTCAGCCAGAGAGCCTTCCGAGAAACCTAATCCGGCTTCCTTAACGAAGTCGGGTGCGGACATCGGCGGGGTGAAATGCAGGAAGTCATAATCTTCTACGAATGGGGTAACGATCGTCTCGTCTCCCCTCTTCTCTCTCCGTTCGAAGTGCACCTGCTTGGCTGCGGTATCGATACCTTTCAGCCGAGTATTTAGGTTAATAGGGACATTGCGTTCTTTGTAAATCTCTTTCAGGCGCGGAGTGAAGAACTTCACATCATAAAGGTCGCGTTCGGCGGTGAAATAATCCAGTTGGAGACCTTCGCGTGTACCATGCTTACGGGCATAATCATCGGTCAGGAGGCATATCTTCTTCGGCGCACCTCCGCACTTATGCTTCGTATAGGTATCAGTATAAATACCCCGACCGCCTTTCTCTGTGAACTCCCGCATGGCTTTCCACGTCTTTTGCGCACCTTGGAAGTCGTAGATGCAATGGGCATTGCCGGTACCCAGCTGTTCGTATGACATACCCTCCACTTGGTTCCAGTTTATCTGAAGCCCGGGTGTCAAGACCAAGAAGTCGTAGGCAATCTTCCCATTGGTTGCCGTTGTTACTTGATTCCATACCGGGTCAATGGCCACAACGGAATCCTTGACCCACTTGATACCGCTCGGTATGCAGTCTGCCTGTTTCTTCCAGACATCGTCCGGTTGATATACGCCTGAGGCAATAAGGGTGAATCCCGGTTGGTAATATTGCCGGTCGCTCGGATCTATCAAAGTGATATCCGGCTCGTCCAGCCAGCGCTTCAAGCGGGCTGCCATCGCAATGCCGGCGGCACCGCCTCCGACGATAACGACTTTTCCTTTCGCTTTGCTTGAGGAAGCTTTTGCCTTTTCTGTCCCAGCCATGGATAGCAATCCTGCGGCGGCCATTACCCGGAAGAAGTGGCGACGGCTTACTCCTTTCTGCTCGATATGTTCAATTAATTTACCCAGCTCGTGTGCTGACATCTTTCTTCGTTTTTAGATTTGCTAACAAAGGAACAACATTCATAAAGGAATGCCATATTTTTCGATACAACACGAGTTGCGCAAGTGCTTTTTGAGGTGGTGTAGTAGCCTTTATCCCTTGCTCATGGCTTTCTCAGTATGTATTAGAAGTTTGGTGTATAGTGTGTTAAGTGTTATACCTTTCTATAATGCAGACTATGGATTAGAAATTCATCAGGAAGTCCACGAGATTCGTCTCACCCTCCAAACCCAGCCTCTTGCGGAGCCTGTACCTCCTCAACTCTATGGCTCGCACCGAGACATTCATCAGCGAGGCAATCTCCTTCGTCGAAAGGTTCATGCGCAAGAGACAGCAGATACGCAGGTCCCCCGTCGTCAAGTCCGAGTATTGCTGGCGCAGGCGATCGAGGAAGTTATGGTGTGCACTGTTGAAGTACGACTCGAAGAGAACCCAGTCCGCCTTGTTCTCCATCGTCTCTTCCATCAGGGCATGGAGCTTCGTGTATAGTTTGTTGGGATAGCGGTCGCCCAAGGTCTCCTTCTGCTTCTCGAACTCCTCGAGGATGGTCTGGACTGCCTGGTTGCGCTTCACGAGGGCGGTAGTCTGCATCATCAGCTCCGTATCCTTATTGCGAAGCTCGGCCTCGAGCATCTCATTCCTCATCTGTGCCTCCTTGCGTTCTTCCTCCCTCTGCCTCTGCGCTTTCCGTACTTCTTCCTCCTTGCGGAGATGGCGTAGGTAGATGCGGATGCCGCTCCGGAGGATAAACAGTATCACAATCAGATAGATGGCGTATGCATAGAAGGTCTTATACCAAGGCGGCCGCACATCGATGTGCAGCGTCAGCTCCGGATAGATGCCCTTGGCGACGTATTTCCGGACGCGCAGGTCGTATTCCCCCGACGGCAGTTGGAAGAACGATATCTTTCCACTCTTCTGCCATTCCGACCACCCGGATGTTACCCCTTCTATCCGGTAACATATCTGGTGGCTGGGTGTGAAGATGGTTGTCCCGATACTGAGGTTTACTTCCTGGAAATTATGGGGAAGCGTGATGCTCGCCGTATCCGTCGGCAGCTCGTGCAGCCCCGCATTGTCGGTATAGCTTATCCGGCGGAACGTGGGCATGGTTAGCTGCGTCATGCTCTTCATCACATCCTGTGTGTTCAAGAGGAAAACTCCTTGCATACTGGAGATTACACATAGCGAGTCGTTAAACGGTATCACCTGGTGTCCCCGCGTCGCCAGGTTGAGGTTGTAGTTGTCGAAGAGGATGCGGCACTTTAACCGCCCCTTTCCCTCATCGATGGCGAACAGTCCGGCTTCGTTCCCCTTCACCAGCCAGTAGAGGTCTTGCCGCACGGGATAGACCTTCTCGGGATGGGCAAAGGCATCCACCAGTTCCGGAGTCTGCAACACATCGGGAAGTTCCTCCGGCTCAAGCTGTTCCTTCGGAGTGAAGAGGGGCAGCGCCTCTTGCTTCGGGATGGGCACAAACGTGTCGCTGGGGCGTATGCTCCGCCGGAAGCAGCCTCGGTTCGTCTGGATGTACAGGGTCGAATCAACCAGCTCTGCATCATAGAGTTGCCCCACTATGCTCCGTCTCCCCAGCATGAACAGGGGAGGGTTGATATCAACCTGTGCAATACCGTTGTCGAGGGCAAGCCAGACGAGGTTATCATCTTGTACGCTAATGTCGTACACCATGTTGTCCTGCAATAGCCCGGGAGCTTCGATGTGATGCACCACCCGGCCTTCCTTATCGGTGATATATAACCCCCCGCGCTCGGTCCCGATGAGGTCGAGGCGGTGTGTCGAGGCATACGCCAAAGGTTTATCTGCTTGTATCTCAGGAGAAAGTCCGCTCGGTATGCTGTCTTCGCGGAAGTAACTCTGCGGATAAGGCTCATCGACGGGTGTGAAGTGCATCCTCCCCATCTCGTCGTGCATCCAGTAGCCATCCCCGCTTTCGCCCCGCGAATAGACCGTGTCGTTGCTGAACGAGAGGCGGAAGAGCCGGCTCCGGTCGGGCAGGGGATAGAGCGTCCACGTGTTGCCGTCGAACTCGAGCAGCCCCGAGTTGTTGGCGACATACAAGAGCCCACGGTAGGAGATGGCGATGTCCCAGTTCTGGCAGCTCGCCCGGTAGTCGTTGATGGTATAGTTTTGCACCAGCACGGAGGTGTTCTCCTCGGCGCGGGACGGCCCGGGCAGCAGGCAAAGTGCTGCCAGACATATATATAAGGTATGCAACCAAACTCTCATCTGTCTCTATTTCAATCTGAGCGCAAAGATAGGAAACATTTCCGAAATAGCAGAGCCGTAGCCTCTTCCGTGTGCCCATTTTTCTTTCCCCGGAGGGGGGTGCGGAAACTCTGGAGAGTTGGTGGGGGAAACTCTGGAGAGTTGGTGGTGATAACTCTGGAGAGTTGCTGGTGATGACTCTGCAGAGTCGTTGGCGATGACTCTGCGGAGTCGTTGGTAGAGACTCTGCGGAGTCGCTGGTAGTAACTCTGCGGAGGAGCCACCTGCTCCTCTGCGGAGGAGCACCGACCTCCTCTGCGGAGGAACCAGCAGCTCCTCTGCGGAGGAACACCCGGCTCCTCTGCGGAGGTACTTTTCACCCCTTTGCACAAAAAAAGCGGGAGAGACTGGTGGCGAACCACCGCCCCTCCCGCGGCTTTTATGAGAAAACGCAAGACATGTTACTTATACTCTTGCCAGCTCTTGATTTGGATGTCCTCTACGTTCATGGTGCAGAAGGCATCGATGAAGGCGCTGGCGAGGCGTGCGTTCGTTATCAACGGGATGTTGTGGTCGATAGCGGCACGGCGGATGCGGTATCCGTTGGTCAGTTCCCGCTTGCTATGGTCTTTCGGGATATTGACTACCAGCTCGATGACGTGCTGGGAGATGAGGTCCATGATGCGGAGCTCGCCCTCCTCGTCCGGCCAGCAGGCAGGGATAGCCTTGATGCCGTTGTCGTTGAGGAACTTCGCCGTACCGTGCGTAGCATAGATGGTGTAGCCCTTGCTCTGCAGACGCTGGCAAGGTTCGAGCAAATCCACCTTGCTCTTGGCAGCACCCGACGAGACGAGGACGTTCTTCTTAGGCACTGTGTTGCCGACGGCAATCATGGCAGAGAGCAACGCCTCGTTGAAGTCGTCGCCCAGGCAACCTACCTCGCCGGTCGAACTCATATCGACGCCGAGTACCGGGTCGGCATTGTGCAGACGGGCGAAGGAGAACTGCGAAGCCTTGACGCCGATCCAGTCGATGTCGAAGGCGCTCTTGTCCGGGCGTGTGTATTCGGCACCCAGCATGATGCGGGTAGCGGTCTCGATGAAGTTGCGCTTCAAGACCTTTGAGACAAAGGGGAAGCTGCGCGACGCACGGAGGTTACACTCGATGACCTTGACGAAGTTGTTCTTGGCCAGGAACTGGATGTTGAATGGGCCTGAGATGTTGAGCTCCTTGGCGATGGTCTTGGCGACCTTCTTGATTCTGCGGGCCGTCTCGAAGTAGATCTTCTGAGCAGGGAAGACCAATGTCGCGTCGCCGGAGTGGACACCTGCGAACTCGACGTGCTCGGAGATGGCGTATTCTACCACCTCGCCATTCTTGGCAACGGCATCGAACTCTATCTCCTTAGTCCCCTGCATGAACTCTGATACGACAACCGGGAAGTCCTTGGATACCTTGGCGGCAAGACCGAGGAACTCGATCATCTGTTCCTTCGAATGGCAGACATTCATCGCTGCGCCGGAGAGGACGTACGACGGGCGGATAAGGATCGGGAAACCTACCTCAGCGATAAAGGCATCGATCTCCTCCATGCTGGTAACCTCAGCCCAGCGCGGCTGGTCGATACCCAGCGAGTCGAGCATGGCAGAGAACTTGTGTCGGTTCTCGGCGCGGTCGATGGAGAGGGGTGATGTTCCGAGGATAGGCACTTGCTGACGGTGGAGCTTCATCGCGAGGTTGTTCGGAATCTGGCCGCCGACAGATACGACGACACCCTTGGGCATCTCGAGGTCGATGACGTCGAGGACACGTTCGAAGGAGAGTTCGTCGAAGTAGAGGCGGTCGCACATATCGTAGTCCGTAGAGACTGTCTCCGGGTTATAGTTGATCATGATAGCCTTGTAGCCGAGCTTGCGCGCCGTCTGTGCCGTATTGACTGAGCACCAGTCGAACTCGACCGACGAGCCGATGCGGTAAGCACCCGAGCCGAGGATGACGACGTTCTTCTCGTTGGGATAGTAGGGAATATCGTGCTCGCTCCCGTCGTAGGTGAGGTAGAGGTAGTTGGTGAGTTCCGGGTGTTCGGATGCCACCGTGTTGATACGCTTCACGCTCGGGAGGATGCCCAGCTTCTTGCGGAGGTTGCGGACGCGGATGTTCTCGGATTCCATCTTGCCAGTCGGGTTCTCGACGTAGCGGGCAATCTGGAAGTCGGAGAAGCCCAGACGCTTGGCCTCGCGGAGGACGTCGGCAGGCAGGTCTTCAATCTTATGGTATTGTTCGAGGACCTTCGTATAGTCCACGATATTCTTCAGTTTCTCGAGGAACCAGGGGTTAATCTTCGTCAGTTCGTAGATGCGGCCCACGGAGTAACCTTTCTCCAGAGCCTGGGCGATGGCGAAGATACGGAGGTCAGTCGGGTTGGCCAATTCGTTGTCGAGGTCTTCGAACTCCACGCCGTTGTTGCCTACGAAGCCGTGCATCCCTTGCCCGATCATACGCAGACCTTTCTGCATAATCTCTTCGAAGCTCTTGCCGATAGACATGATTTCGCCGACGGACTTCATGCTCGAACCAATCTTGCGGTCCACACCGACGAACTTCGTCAAGTCCCAGCGCGGAATCTTGACAATCATGTAGTCCACTTCCGGAGCCTTGTACGCCGAGTTCGGTGTCCCCATCTCGCCGATTTCGTCCAAGCCATAGCCCAGCGCCAACTTAGCAGCCACGAAAGCCAGCGGATAGCCCGAAGCCTTCGATGCCAAGGCCGACGAGCGGCTCAAGCGAGCATTCACCTCGATGACACGGTAATCGTTCGTCTCCGAATTGAAGGCATACTGGATGTTGCATTCGCCCACAATACCGAGGTGGCGGATCGTCTGCCGCGACAGGTCTTGCAGCCACGTCAGTTCGGCCTCCGTCAGCGAACACGTCGGAGCGACTACGATACTCTCGCCCGTATGCACGCCCAGCGGGTCCACATTTTCCATACTTACTACGGTGAAGCAGTGGTCGTTCTTGTCGCGGATGACTTCGAACTCAATCTCCTTCCAGCCCTTCAGGGATTCTTCGACGAGGATTTGCGGAGCGTATGCAAAGGCACTCTCCGCCAATTCGCGCAGTTCGGCTTCATTCTTGCAGATGCCGCTACCCATACCGCCGAGGGCATACGCCGAGCGGATCATAATCGGATAACCGATACGCGCTGCCGCAGCCACGGCATCTTCCATCGTCTCGACCGCCTGGCTCACCGGCGTCTTGATGTCGATTTCCTTCAGTTTCTTGACAAACAAGTCGCGGTCTTCCGTGTACATGATAGCTTCGACGGACGTACCGAGGACTTTCACGCCGTATTTGGCCAGCGTGCCGCTCGTGTACAACTCCGTCCCGCAGTTCAGCGCCGTCTGTCCGCCGAAAGCCAGCAGGATGCCGTCGGGCTTTTCTTTCTTAATCACTTCCTCCACAAAATAGGGAGTAATAGGCAGGAAGTAAACCTTGTCTGCCACGCCTTCAGATGTCTGAATCGTCGCAATGTTCGGATTCAGCAGAACCGTGCTGATGCCTTCTTCCCGTAAGGCTTTCAGCGCCTGCGAGCCTGAATAGTCAAATTCTCCGGCTTGCCCGATTTTCAGGGCTCCCGAGCCCAGAACAATCACCTTTTTAATACCACTTCTCGACATAGTAAAAACGGTTGTTTTGTTTAGTATATTATGTTTGTTGATTATGCAAAAAAAATGCGTCAGTAAAAGTAACTAACGCATTTGATATAAAGAAATATTTTCTCCGAAATAACAGAAATTAGTTCCGTGAACCGGCTTTAGGCCGGCCGCCATCCGTTGTTGAGATGTGTAAATGCGGTCATCCATGAACTTATTCCTTCAAATTTTCGGCAAAGATAACGCCTTTCCCCGAAGTAGGCAAGCAATCTGCTGTTTTTATCGCCGCCGGAGGGCGGAAAAGTTTCCTGCATTTTGCGGAGTAGCGAGAAGCACTGCTTCCTGCTACTCTGCAAATGATTTGGGACTTTCCAGCAGTGCGTTTTTCATCTTCTCAAATAACGCGGTGTCTTCTTGTATGCCTTGGAACGCCTCGGCACCCGGACCGAAGGCGAAGACGGGCACCATCGTCCCCGTGTGAATCATGCCGGGCATCGTCCACTTCGCTTCGGCCTTCCCTTCAGTCAGGTTGCCGCCTACGAGCGTCATCCCCGAAGCCTCGGGACCACCCACGACGATGACCAGCGTCCGTCCGTCTTTCGCGGCAAACGCCAGCGCCTCGCCGACGGCCTTGTCGAGGTCTATCGTTTCCGCCCCGACCAGTTCCGTATCCCCGGCGTGCGACGCCCTATCAACGAACATATCCCCGACGAGGAGGAAGAATCCCTTTTCATTTTGATTTAAAAGCGAGATGGCCAGCTGGACGGATTCGGGGAACTGCGCGCCCCGCCCTTCGCGGATGTCGGGCACGTTTTTTTCTGCCGTGAAACCCGCGAGCTTCCCGCTTCGGATGTTTTTCATTTCGTCAAAAGACGTGGTGACTTGGAACCCTTTGTCGCGAAGTTCGGCGGTCAAGTCCCGCCCGTCTTTCCGGTTGCGGAATGCGGAGAGGCCACCGCCGATGAAGACATCCAAGGCAGGACCATCGACGTAGGCCGCTGCAATCTCCTCGGTCATCATCCTGCTTTTCACATGGGCGACGAAGGGGGCGATGCTGCCTTCCAGCAAGGTGTTGGCGGAGACGATGCCCGTCGCCAGGCCGTTTTCCGAGGCGTATTCGGTGATCGACTTCACCGGGCGTCCCTCGACATCGAGGCCGACAGCCCCCTTGCGTGTCGCGATGCCCGAAGCCATCGCCGTGCCGTGTGTCGGTCCGTCGCCGTTGAAGTCGGTAGCCGAATGGGTCTTGACGATGCCAATCGAGCGCATCTTCTCGATGTTCAGCGGCGCTTGGTGGGCAATCATGCCCGTCTGCCATTGGGCGAGGCTCATGCCGTCGCCGATGAAGAGGATGACGTTGGTCGCCTCCTTTGCGGCAGGCTCGGCAGCCTTCGCCCCAAACGCACAGAAAGCGAAGAGGCAGGTGGCGCCGGCGATTTTGAGAGCGTTGAGCAGTTTCATGGCGTGATTACTCCTCCTTCATCGCCTCGTCCAGCTTCTTGGCTGCTTCCTGGATGTCTTTGCCCAGGTTCTTGATGCCCGCCTTGGCCTTCATCGCGGCGTAGGCTGTTTGGCACTTGGCGATTTCCATTTTTTCTTCGAGGGAAAGTTCGTCGGCGAACTTCTTGTAGGTTTCTTCCGAGAAGCGGGCGAACTTCTTGTCGGCCTTCTCCCAATCTTCCAGGGTGTACTCGTCGCACTCAGCCTTTACGTCTTCGATAAAGGCGTCGAAATCTTTGATATACGATTCTTTGCTTTGGCATGAAGCCAGGATAGCCGCAGTCAGGACTATAAAAAGGTACTTTTTCATTGCGCTAAAATCTATGTTTGACGGAGACAAATATACGATTTTGCGGGAAGGCGCGGAGGGCTTTTCCCATTTTTAATATATTTATTGCTATCTTTGCCGCCGTCTGAAAAGTAAACGATATAAATAGAATAAATATGGAAACTGTAGTAAGTGGCATCCGACCGACCGGAAATCTCCATCTGGGAAATTATTTCGGAGCCGTAAAAGGCTTTTTGCAAATGCAGCATGAATATAACTGCCTGTTCTTTATCGCCGACTGGCACTCGCTGACGACACACCCGCATCCCGAGAACATCCAGAACAGCGTGAAGACTATCCTCTCTGAATACCTCGCCTGCGGCATCGACCCGAACGTGGCGACTATCTATGTCCAGAGCGATGTCCCCGAAGTGGTGGAGCTTTACCTTTATTTAAATATGAATGCCGGTATCGGCGAGCTGATGCGCACCACTTCTTTCAAGGATAAAGCCCGCCAGCAGTTGCATATCGACCGTGTGCATACGACCGAAGGCGACGTGGAACGCGAAATCTTCAACGAGGGCAACAAGCACAGCGTCAGCGCCGGCCTCCTGACTTATCCGACCCTGATGGCTGCCGACATCATCATCCACAAGGCCGTCAAAGTCCCCGTCGGCAAGGACCAGGAGCAGAATATGGAGATGGCGCGCCGTTTCGCCCGTCGTTTCAACACGACTTACGGCGTCGATTTCTTCCCCGAACCCGCGTCGTTCTATTATTCCCACAAGGCTGTCAAAGTCCCCGGTTTGGACGGCTCCGGCAAGATGGGCAAGAGCGAAGGAAACGCTATTTACCTCATCGACGACGAGAAAACCATCAAGAAAAAGGTAATGAAGGCCGTAACTGATTCCGGACCTACCGAGCCGAACAGCCCGAAGCCAGAACCCATCGCCAACCTATTCACGATGATGGAAATCGTCTCTACAAAAGACACCTACGACTACTTCAACGAGAAGTACAACGCGTGTGAAATCCGTTACGGCGATATGAAGAAGCAGCTGGCCGAGGATATCAACGCCTTCTGTGCCCCCATCCGCGAGCGCATCTTGGATATTCGCTCCAACGATGCTCTGCTCGATAAAGTAGCCCGCGACGGTGCCGCCAAGGCCCGCGAAAGTGCTGCCAAGACGCTCAATGAGGTGCGCGAAATCATTGGCTTCAAGAAATATATTTAAAGAATTATGAATAATGAGTTATGAATTATGAGTTATAGGAAGGAGCTCTCCCTCCCATAATTCGTAATTCATAATTCTTCATTTCCCCATGGTTTCTACCGCCGACTTCGAGTATAACTTCAAATCCCTCTACAAGCCCCTCTGCCTCTTCTCGCTCCAATTCCAGGGTGCAGCCGAAGATGCCGAGGATATTGTGCAGCAGGCTTTCGCCGATGTCTGGGAGAAAATACGCGCCGGAGAGACCATCCTCAACCTCAAAGCCTACCTCTTCCAGGCTGTCCGCAACCGCTCTTTATCCCTTGCCTCGCACGCCCCGCTCTACGAAACCACCGAGCAACTCCCCGACAAGCCCGACCTCGAACCGGACGAACAAATCGCCCTCGCCGAGCGCGACGCCCGCCTCTGGAGTGCCATCGACCGTCTTCCTCCCGAACGTCGCCGCATCTTCCTCCTATCGAAGCGCGACGGTATGAAGTACCAAGAGATTGCCGACCTCCTGCACATCTCTATCAAAACGGTAGAGAATCAGATGTCGAAGGCGCTGAAGACGCTCCGCGATACAGCCATCCGGATTTATATGTTCTTTTTCGGATAGAGCCTTCTCCCTTTACTTTTTGTATATACTTCATTTATAGTATATTGTATTTAGGTCTAATCTACCATCTCCCTCCACTATACCCTACCATGTAACTACATTATAATGTACCATCTCCCTACATTATAATGTAGCACCTCCTTACATTATAATGTAACACCTTCCTACATTATAATGTACCGACATGCTACATTATAATGTACTTTCTTGCTTTTTTACGACCTGCGATAGGGGTTTTTCTACTCTGCCTTGTCTTATGGGTAAATCTATTTTCAAAAAACATGAGATGAAATGAGAAAAAGTGTACTTTTGGGCTGCCTTTTGCTGGCGGCTGTAGCAGGTAGTGAGGTTAGGGCGCAGTGGAGCGTCCGTCCGGAGGTTGGGATGACGGCGGTCTATGCTGCCGAGTCGTCGGGTCGGGACCAATGGAATCCTTCGTGGCGGTTGGGCATCGGCGCAGAGTATCGGTTTCCGGAGAGTCGGTGGGCTGTAAGCAGCGGGTTGTTCTTTACCGAAAGGACTTCGACGTTCCGGTCTATGAACTTCGTGGAAACGCCGTCGGGAGATTATTTAGGCGGTGCGATGTTCGGCAACGGGCAGTCGATGGTGGTGATTCCCCCGGTGGAAGCCAACGACGGACGGCAGCTATGGTTCCAGGCCGACGAGGGTAGGAAGATGGAAACCAGCTTCTATGTCCCCCTGATGGCGAAGGTGTTTTTCCCTTTGAAAGGGGAGACGGAGCTTTCGCTCGCCCTGGGGCCGTACGTCGGATACGCATTTCACAACAAGGTGCGTAGCTGGAATTCCATCACGATGCCTATGGGAGAAGCCTCGCAGGAGGAACTGAACGACGCCCCGCTCTCGGAGCCACGCATCCGGTGGGATAAGCATTTCGACTGGGGACTCTGTTTCCAACTGGGGTTGGAAGTGCGGCAATGGACTCTCTCGGCAGGGTATGAACTGTCGATGCAGGGGCGCTATCCGGGCGTTTATCACTATGGAAAGCCCAACGACTACTTCCATACCGTGTCGCTCAGCATAGGCTACAAGTTTAATTTTGGCAAATAAGAAGAGAGATGGAGAGAGACAAGCAACAACCCACACTGGACGACCGCATCCGCTTCGTCGCCCGTCATTACCGCGAGGGCCGCTTCGACGAGGAGGCTGCCTGGCGGCGTTTTGCCTCATCGCATGGTATCCGGCGGGCCAATCGGTTCGTATGGAGATGGGCGTCGGCTGCGGCAGTAGCGTTGTTGTTCGTCTGCTCTATATATTATATAATGTATAGGGAGAGGCAGCCTGAATGGATTGTAGTGGCCACCGACGCGCGGGGGATGAAGGAGGTTTACTTGCCCGACAGCTCGTGCATATCCTTGGCAGCGGCCAGCGAGGTGCGCTACGATAGGAAGGCATTCGGCGTGGAGCGGCGCGATATCCGCCTCCGGGGAAAGGCGTTCTTCCGGGTGAAACATGAGGAGGCATTACCCTTCAGCGTCCGGACAGAGGCTACTGAAGTAACCGTCTTGGGTACGACCTTCCAGGTGGCTGAACGCCGGGGACAGACTTCGGTGGATGTACTCACGGGCCGGGTACGTCTGGAGGCAGCGGGCGAAAAGGTGGTACTGACCGAGGGGATGTCGGCAACCTACGAGCACGGTCGTCGGCGGATAGAGCTGGCGCAGAGGCAGAGTGCGAATGTCCTTTCGTGGGAGACGAAGGTGCTCAGGTTCGAGAATACGCCGCTGGCGGAGGTAGTGCATGACCTTGAGGAATGCTATGGTATCCATATCCTGAATTATAAGGAGACGGGGCAAAAGCTTACGGCTACGTTCAGGGAACTGCCGGTAGAAGATGTATTGCAGATTATAAACGAGACGCTTAATACAGAGTGGAGTTATGAGTGATGAGTTACGAGTGATGAGGTGGATAGTCTGCCTCTTGTTCTTCCTTTCTTTTAATATACAGGCACAAGAGCGTAGGGTTACGTTGCACCTGCACGAGGCGAAGGTGGAGGATGCGCTGCGCGAAGTGGAGCGGCAGACGGGGCTGACGTGCTCCTACGAGTCGCTCTTGCTCCAGGGTCTGCCCCCTGTATCCATCGACTTGGATAGGGTGCCGCTGGAAGATGCCTTAGACTGTATCTTGCAGGGAACTTGGGCTGCATGGACACGCTTGGGCGACTATATCGTGCTGAAACGGCGGGAGGAGATAGACGTTTCCCCGGACACATTGCGCAATCACCAGCTACAGGAAATCCTCGTCGAGGCGGACAGCCTGAGGCACAACACCGGGGAGGAGAATGCCGGTGTCGAGACCCTATCCGCCGAGCAGATACAACGTATCCCGGTCATATTCGGGCAATCAGATGTCGTGCGGAGCCTACAGCAGCTGCCCGGTGTCTCGGCAGGAGCGGAGGGAATAGCCGGGATGTACGTGCGGGGTGGAAACAATGATGAGAACCTCTTCCTGCTGGATGATATGTCGCTCTATGCCGTGAGCCATCTCGGTGGACTATTCTCGCCCTTCAATCCGGATGCTATCAAGCAAGTAGATTTCTACAAGAGCGGCTTCCCGGCACGTTACGGAGGAAGGCTCTCGTCTGTCGTCGATATCCGGACGCGGCAGGAGAATTCACGAGAGTATCATGGTGCACTGTCGCTGGGACTTACGTCCGGGAGTGTTTATGTAGAAGGTCCTATTCTGAAGGATAGATTGACCTTCCATTTCGGGTTGCGACGTTCGTGGGTAGATGTCATCTCCTCGCCGACATTGGCCATCATCAATTGGAAGGACCGACGCGAGGGAAACAGTAGCGACCTCACCTTTCATTATGCTTTCCACGATTTGAATGCCCGTATCGACTACCAGATTAATCCCGGGAATAGGCTCTCGCTGGTTGCGTACTCAGGAAGCGACCGCTTTACGATGGGGGATGGGGATATGTACGGTCGAGAGAAGCTCTACCATACGAAGTGGGGCAACTTTGCCTCGGCTCTGAAATGGGAGTCCTACCTCTCTACCCGCCTGAAATTCGATGCCTCGCTGACTTATACCCGCTACTATTCCGACATCGAACGCTCGGAGAAGGAGACCGAAAAGTCGTATCTGAACTATCCCAACTATGGATGGGGGATGGAGTATGATGAGTTAGGAGGAATCATCTACTACCCTCTGCCGAACAATAAACCCACCGGGGAGAATGTGCCTAAATACACGAAATGGGAGAGCATCTATAACCGTTCGCTCATCCAAGACTACGGGCTTCGCCTCCGTTTCCTGGCTAAATTGGGGAAGGACAATGACCTTCGCTTCGGGACAGGTTATCAGTTTCATGATTATCGGCCTATTCGATATCAGTCGAAGACGAAGCTCAAGACCGAGGCAGGTACGAATGTAGAAATATTGCCCATTAAGGAAAGTACCTCGAAAGGGAGCGAGTGGTTGGCCTATCTGGAGGATGAAATGCGTATCGGGAGGCGGTTTAGGGTGAACGCAGGTCTGCACCTCTCGGTCTTTTCCTCCGGTCGGAACTACTGGAGTCTGCAACCTCGCCTGGCGATGCAGTATGCTTTTACGAAGCAATGGAAAGCAAAGCTGGCTTATAGTAGAATGAGCCAATTTGTCCACTTGGTGCCGAGTACCTACTTTGCCCTGCCTAATGATGTATGGTTCCCCACTACGGAGGAGATACGGCCTATGGTGTCCGACCAGATAGCCGGGGGTATATACTATCGACCGAATCCCGTCTATCGTTTCGCCCTCGAAGGTTATTTCAAGCGAATGGATAATCTGCTTGAATTTAGGCACGGGGCTATACAGTTCGAAGGCTTTGAAGACTGGCGGGAAAGGTTGGCAGAAGGCTCTGGCAGGTCGTATGGTCTGGAGTTTTCAGCCCATCGAGACAAGGGAAAGATAACGGGCTGGGTAGGTTATACCCTCTCGTGGAGCGACCGCCACTTCCCCGAACTAAACGGAGGAAAGCGCTTCCCCTCGCGTTTCGACAACCGGCACAAGGTGAATATCGTCGCTCTCTGGCGGATTAACAAGAAACTGGAGCTGAATGCAGCGTGGATGTTCCATAGTGGAAACAGGATAACACTCCCGCTCGAAGCCTATGCTTTGCCGAATGGAGAAGGCAAGTGGAGCCAGCAGATGCCGGCTTGGGCATACGGAGAGAGGAACAATGTGCAGTTACCCAACTACCATCGTTTAGACTTGGGACTGAATATCTACCATCGGACGAAGCGGGGGCGCCTGGGTATCTGGAATATCTCTATCTATAATGCATATTGCCGGATGAATGTGTTTACCATCCGCGTAGAGAGTTCGCGGGACAAGCAGGAGGCGAATGCCAAGTCGATGTCCTTCCTCCCTATCATCCCGATGGCTTCTTATACATGGAAATTCTAAACCGAATGAAACAAAGATGAACAGACGACTATACCTTATAATAATAAGTATCTTCTTGCTTCTTCCATCCTGTTTGCGCGAGGTGGATTTGAGCGAGTATAGTATTCCCGCCCGCATGGTGATGAATGCCGATGTCGTAGCCGGCCAACCGCTTAGTCTGACCCTGTCAAAGACGTGGTTTATCGGGACGAAACATCCTAATCTCGGACTGGAAGGGGCCGAGATTCAACTCTATGTAAACGGTACTTGGGCGGAGGAGATGGTTCCTCTCTCGACCGATTCGGCAGGTACAGTCTATTGTGCTGCCTACATTCCCAAGGTCGGCGATGTCGTTCGGCTCGAAGCAACACGGGAGGGCTATCCCGACGTAGTAGCTGAAGATGTTGTCCCTTCTGCTCCGCAAATCACGGCGCATCAGTTTGTTTGGGAAGAGGCAACACCTGAGGATACTATATCTTATTCTCCTTGGATAAATGCACCGAGGGGCGAAGGCGCCTTTACTTTCCGCGATTCGGCAGGCGAACCGAACTATTATGCCCTTGCCCTCTATGCCCAAGATACGTTGATGGAACGGCCGATGTTCTGTTCCTCTCTTTATATGTCAGACGATATTTTAGAAAAAGAACAGGAAGGTATCTTGGAGGGCATCTTCTCGGATTCTTTTGGCGGGAGTGGAGCCTTGACTGCTCAGATCTTTACGGACGAAACCATCGATGGACAGACTTATACCCTCAGTTTCTCGGCTGCGAATTCCTACTTCCTATTGGACAAGAATCTGCATTTGGAACATGGCGGGCAATATTATCTCCGCGTCTATAGTCTGTCCGAGACCTACTATCGCTTTCTGAAAAGTCTCCAGAACTATAGCTATGATAATATCCTGCAAGACTTTGCCAACCAGGGAATGAGCGACCCCTTCCTGCTCTTCTCGAATGTCGAAGGTGGGATAGGCTTAGTCGGCGGCTTGCATTATACAGACATCCCTCTGGGGCCGTTCTACCCCTGAAAAATACATCAACATCTACGTCTTTGCGGATGTTGAGGAAAATTCTCGTAGATGTTCATCCGCGAAAGCGTAGGTGTTGATGTATTTCTACGTATGTTTCGTCCCCCGAAACCTACTCTTTCGTCCAAAGAAAGCATAGTTCTGGAAAAAATTCCGAGATTTTTCTTGCAGATTCATAAATCGTCCTTACCTTTGCATCGATTCCTCGGCGGAAAGCGTTCCCGGAATGACGGAATCCTATATTAGATGTATAGCATTTACGGCGATTATTCCTAATCAAAAAATCTGGAAAATTTTTTACACAACGGAATAATGGACAATAAATGCTTGCGCTCTGGGCGCGTATGTTTCTTTTTGTATTAGTTGAAGAAAAGAACTATACCGTATAGAGCGCGGGCTGTTGTTTTTATCGTTGTGTGGGCAATTCCAGATGCCTTTGGTTAGATAATTAACAACAGTGCCCGCGCTTTTTTTATGCTTGTTCATGAACTGATGCGTGGGGCTGTGATAGTCCTCGTGAATAATTCGATTAGACTTTAAATTACTACTTTTATTATTAACAATTAAATTATTAGTTATGAACAAGAAGTTTACTATGCTTGTAGCTGCGTTGTTGGCTGGCGGAAGCTTTTCTGCGATGGCAGAACCGTTCACATTGGCCGACGAAGCAACAATCAAAAAAGACGCTAAGATTTATTTAGTAGCGGAAGATGGAGTAGCGGATCATAGTGCTGGTGATCTTGCAATGGGGGTAACATTGTCAGGCAAGACTCTTGCTGCGGTTTCTGCTGATGCTGTAAATGTTGCACCTGAAGGTGAAGAACCTATTTATGATGGTACTTATGAAAGTGGAGATGCTGATGTTACTAACTTCTTCTGGACTGTAAAGCAAGAAAAGAATGAAGGCAAAGATTATTTCACTTTTACAAATGCAAAGACAGGAAAGTATTTGACTTTCTCTGGTTCAAGTCTTGTAACTAATGCTGACAATGCTTCTGCAGCTGGTGGTGTTATTTACTTCGATATGGCTGAAGCTGCAAATGGCTTGTTGAAGACAAAGGATGGCCAGTATGTTAAATTTGCTGATGGTAAATTGACTCTGGTTGATGAAGCAAACAAAGCTGAAGCAACAACATTTGCTGCTTATACTGTGGCTGAGAATGATATCACAGCTGATGTGTTGAATGGTATGTTGGGTGGTGACGGCTTCTCTTTAGCTCCGGTCGGAACTACAGTAGCTGACGAAAACAACGTATTCTCTCAGCAGATTAAGGCTATCAATTTCGCACAAGTAAAGAATACAGAAACAGATGAAATCATTCCTGCTGGTATGTATTTTGTTGTAGATGCTCCGGAAGAAATTGCAGATCTTGAAAGCGTTACTGTCGATGACTTTGGGGAAGATGGCAGAGATAGACAAGACATGATTGAGGCTTATATTCAAGCTTTCAATGAATGTACTTTTGTTGCTGTTTCTTCTTATGACAATTATCAGACTACAACAGTTGGTGAACAGCAGAATGGTTTGAAGTTAATCACGATTACTGGTGCTGAGCTGAACAAATATGATCAGACCATTAAGAAATATCAAGTTAGCGATAAGGATATTTATGTTGGCAATGCAGCGTTTACAGTAACAGAAAAAGATCAATATGCAAATCCTGGAGAATATCAATTGACTGTTAAGGATGCTTCTTATATTAAAGAAAGCGGAAAGACAGAACAAACTCGTGGTTTGTTGAATATTGGTGTTACAAAGATTGCAGGCGTAAACTATGTAACAACAACAGCAAGTCCTTCTTCATTCAAAATCACGACTTCTTCTTTGGTTAAAGGCATTAGCTTATTGAATAAGACACAAGCTGCTGCCGTTTATACAATGAAGTTTGTTAGCGGAGAAGGTGAAGAAGATAGCGAATATGGCAAGTATTTGGCTGTTGCTAATGGTGATAAAGATAATAAGACCGCATTTACTTTGGTTGCACAAGGTGATGACTTAATTGATATTAAGTTGCCTCAGTATCAATTTGCTATTACAGGCGTAGATACAGAATCTCAGATTGTAACATTTGAGAATATCGAAACGGCTGTATCTTTTAAGACACAGTTGTATGCAACAGATGTAGAGGGTCAATATAAGTTGGTTGGTCCGGAATTCAATGGTGCTTCTGCAGACGTTTATGTAGCTGAAGAAAATGCCAAGTCTATAAAGAACTATAATCGAGACGGCATGAGCACAATGGTTGTTCAGTTAGATAAGGTAACTGTTGATGCTTACGCAGGTTTCTTCAAGAAAGAAATCGATAACAACGAACCGTATCGTTTGGTATTCGCTCAGAATGCAACAACAAATGACAAGTGGTATGTTTCTGAAACGAAAGATGGCAAAGCTACTGAAATCAGCGAAACTAAGAGCTTGCAGGTTGTATTCGAACCGGTTACTATTACATCGAAGGACGAAGTTAGAGTAGCAAACATCGCTACAAACTACGTTTACAATAAGGATGGTAAGGTTTACAGAGCTTCTGCTGACTTGGTAAGCTATTATACTTACAGATTGCGTGTTGTTGATGCTGAAAATGAATATTTGGCTAATACAGTAAGTACTGGAACTACAAACTTCAAGATTGTAGATAATAAGAATGCCGCAACTGAATTTGTGGTTAAATATAACTACGATGGTTCTGTATCTCTTATGAGCGATTTCGACAATGATGATGCTTCTACAAAGGCATTGACATTAGCGACAACTACAGATAGCGAAGGTAATATAACTAATATTACTAAGAAAGCAACTTATAGTTGGAATGCATACGAAGTTCCTAATTTGAGTGCAGTAAGATTGTATCTCGAAGCTGAGGAACTCGGTGTTAGCCTGCCTGCTGCTTCTGGCCACTTCACATTCGAAGCTGAAAATGGTGGTTTCGTAAATGTAAACGACGCTAACGAAGGTATCATTGCTATTCGTACAGAAGCTGGTGAAGACTTGACATTCTGGTTGGATACGACTGCATCTGAAAAGATTATTCCGTCATTCTATATCTCTAAGGGTGGCAAGTTTATGTATAACTCAACTGACTCTTTGGATAACTATGCTGTACTTCACAAAGACAAAGTTAATCCGTATGAAATACTTGTTGATGGTGATTCTTATGCAAAGGCTATCTTCAAAGCTGGCGAGTTGGTAAATTCTGATACATTGAAAACTACAGTTGATAACAAGGAAGTTATCGTAGCAGAAAAGGCTGATCAGAACAAGGGTATCCTTGGCGACATCAAGAACTTCCAGTTCCAGATTGTTAAGCCGTCTGATGCAGAAGATAATTATGTAATTCGTGTTGCTAACGAATTTACTTACTTGTCTAACTTCAATGGTGTCCTCGGCTTTATCTCTAACAAGGAAGATGCTATGCGTGTCATCGTCGAAGGCCAGGCTGCTCCGACAGCAAACGAAGGTGTTTCTGCTACAGAAGTTAAAGTTATCGCAACTGACGGTGCAATCAACATCAAGAATGCTGCTGGCAAGAATGTAGTTATCTCTACAATCCTTGGTCAGATCGTGGCTAACGAAGTCTTGACTTCTGACAACGCTACAATCTCTGTTCCGGCTGGTATCGCAATCGTAAGCATCGATGGCGAAGAAGCTGTTAAGGTTAGCGTACGCTAATTGGAAAATTGACAAGAGTAAAAGATACAACTACCGCGCGAAGCATTGAGGCTTCAAGTACGTCGCGAGGCGGAACAAGCGGAAGGTGTTATTAATATAGTGTAATTGAAAAATAAAGTTCTATCCGGGTTAGTAGTTTCGTGAGGAACGAACAACGGCAAAAGACGAAGACCCTGCCTCGCGTCGGTGTGAGGCGGGGTTTTTATTTCAATGGATAATTGGCAATTATGTTTAGCACGGCGATTTATCGCCGTGATCGGGCAAGTCCTCTCATTTCCCGGGTTTTAACCCCAAATTAACCCCATCCCCCTGCGGGCAGGGGAAGAGTTTAGATAGAATACTTGATAAAAACGATTGTCGGGTGATTCTGACACAAAGCGAGGTTGCGTTACCCTAGAATCACTGATTCTAACGCGTTGCGAGGTCGCTTTGCCTCATTGTCGGGTGATTCTGATGCGTTGCGAGGTCGCGTTGCCTTGGAATCAGTGATTCTAACGCGTTGCGAGGTCGCTTTGTCTCATTGTTGGATGATTCTGATGCGACGTGAGGTCGCGACATACCATCACTGAGTGGTTCTGGAGCGTTGTACCCCATCCCCCTTTGGGGATTTCTCCAGAATCAGGGGAAGAGTTCGGATAGTATTCCAACCCGAATGCAATGAGGGTTATCAATAGCCGTAGGTTTCAACCTACGGTGCATGGTGCATTATTCTGTTAGGTTCAATTCATCATGCGACATTTTAGGGCTTTGCGACCTCGCAAAGCCTTTTCGTGCGACATTTTAACGCTTTTCGGGGTCGCAAAGCCTTTTCGTGCGACATTAAAGGGCTTTTCGGGGTCGCCAAACGTTTTCATGCGACATTTAAGCGTTTTTCGAGGTCGCAAAGCCTTTTCATGCGACCTGTTGAGGTTTGGCGGGAGCAAAATACCCCATCCCTCTTCGGGGACTTCTCCTAATTCAGGGGCAGAGTTCAGAGATTGAATAAGACCATAATTTCAAAAAATGCTGTATCTTTGCGCACATACATATAATAATATATCATTATGGAAAATAGAAAAGAGCGTTACGTCAATCCCTATACCGACTTTGGTTTTAAGAAATTGTTTGGTTCGGAGGTAAATAAAGACCTGTTGATTAGTTTCCTGAATTGTTTGCTCAATGGGCGGGAGACGATTTGGAATCTAACATACTTGAATACGGAGCACTTGGGCACGGGAGAAGATGACCGCAAGGCCGTGTTTGATGTCTATTGCCAGAACGAGCGGAACGAAATGTTCTTGGTCGAGATGCAGTGCGGCGAGCAGCAATATTTCAAGGATAGAAGTATCTATTACGCTACGTTTCCGATTCGGGAACAAGCCCCGAAAGGCCGATGGAATTATGAATTGAAGGCGGTCTATGTTATCGGCATCCTGAACTTCACCTTTGACGATAACAGCGACAAGAACTGCCGCCACACCGTGCAACTGGTAGATATGGAGAGCAAGACCGTCTTTTATAACAAACTAACCTTTATCTATCTGGAGATGCCGAAATTCAATAAGAGCGAAGACGAGTTGGACGGCATCTTCGACAAATGGCTTTTCGTCCTGCGCAACCTCTCCCGCCTGATGGAACGCCCCCGCGCCTTGCAGGAGCGTATCTTCACGCGGTTGTTCGAAGCTGCAGAAATTGCAAAGTTTACAAAGAAGGAGTCCATTGATTATGAGGAAAGTCTGAAGAATTATCGGGATTGGGAGAATACGATAGATACGGCGAAGATAAAGGCGAGAGCGGAAGGACTTGCTGAAGGGCGAGCAGAAGGACGTGAAGAAGGGCGAGCAGAAGGACTTGCGGAAGGGCGTGAAGAGGGTCGTAAAGAGCAGTCCATAGAGATTGCTCGCCAAATGAAAGCAAAAGGTGTTTCGCCATCGGCTATTATGGAATTTACGGGGTTAAGCGAGGAGGAGATTTCTTTACTTTAAATTTCCCCCTGCGACATAAAGGCGATTCTGAGGTCATCGCGCCTCAAAACCGCTTGTTTTTTATCTGTTGAGAAAAAAAATGAGAGAAAAAAAGGTTGGCAACGGATAATGTCATATATTTGCAACACTTACAAAGAGTGATATATCGAAGAATATGAAGAAAGCACTATTTTGCATTGTGGCATTTATGCTGACGCTCGTTTCCTGCGAGGGACCGACGGGGCCGATGGGACCCGAAGGACCGGCAGGGTATGGGACGAATTGGCAAGTGTATGATAACATCGTGGTAAATAGCGGGGATTGGGAATTGATACAAGATGAGGACGGTTCGCATCCGCGCTATATGGCCGAGATTACGTTGCACGACCTGACGGACGAAGAGTTTGACTTTGTCTATACCGACGGCTCGTTCCAAGCCTATGTGTATAAGGATATGGGGATAGAGACACAGACTCCGCTGCCCTACATCGTGCATCGCGAGGCTGTGGACGACCAAGGGAACTATATAACTTGGGAAGAGACATATGATTTCGATTATAGTCCCGGTTCAGTTGCCTTCTATGCGACTTACAGCGACTTCTTTGTGGACCAGCGTCCGCCTTCGATGACTTTCCGTGTCATCTTGATGTGGTAAATATACATAGCACGATGGACAAAGAAACAAATACCGGAATCAGCCTTGCCATCGACCGCCTGTCGGACGAAGCATCTTATCAGAAGTTGTTCCATGCCTATCGGGACGAAGAAGAACTGCCTTCCACGAAAGTGCTGAAAGAGCTTGTGGACTTATGCCGCGCCATTCTTTTCCCTGGATATTATGGGCCAGCCCGTGTATGCAGGCAGACCATCCATTTCCATACGGGAGTGTTGGTGGAGCAGTTGCATACGCTTTTGTCGAAGGAAATCTATGCCGGGTTGTGCTTTGCCGACCCCGATTGCCCGGAATGTAACCAAGCGGCGTTGTGGAGCAAGGCAGCATCCCTATCCGAATCTTTTATCACAACGTTACCCGCTATGCGTGATATCCTTGCGACGGATGCCGAAGCCAACTACGATGCCGACCCGGCGGCACGGAATCGGAGCGAGGTTATCTTCTGCTATCCGGGTTTCCGAGCCATTGTGAATTATCGGATAGCCCATGAGTTGTATCGTTTGGATGTACCCTATATCCCACGAATCATTACCGAGATGGCTCATTCCGAGACAGGAATAGATATCCACCCGGGAGCCGAGATAGGGCATCACTTCGCAATAGACCACGGGACAGGAACCGTGATAGGCGAGACCAGCATCATTGGAAATTATGTCCGCATCTTCCAAGGTGTCAGCCTTGCCGGAGAAAAACTTCCTCCTGATGAATGCGGGAATACCATCCGAGGAATCGCGCGGCACCCGGTCATTGGCGACCATGTAACCATTTATTCCAACGCAACGCTGATAGGACGGATACATATCGGCGACGGCGTGGTGATACAAGGTAACCAATGGGTTTGCCATTCCATCGAGAAATAGAGATATACATTAATAATAATATACACCTAAAAACACGACAACATTGTCAATTTCTACACAATGAACGAAACATTTGAAATGGTGGCCAAGACCCTGTATGGGTTGGAAGAAACATTGGCCGAAGAATTATCAGCCTTGCACGCCAATGATTTGCAGATAGGCCGCCGCATGGTTTCCTTTACGGGCGACAAAGAGTTACTTTATCGCGCCAATTTCTGTTGCCGCACGGCCTTGCGTATCTTGAAGCCGATTTATCATTTCAAGGCGAAAGATGCAGATACGGTCTATAAGGAAGTAAAGACCGTCGAATGGGAAAAGTACTTGACGCTGGACAAGACCTTTGCCATCGACTCTGTCATTTATTCCGAAGACTTCAACCACTCTAAGTTTGTTGCATACCGGACGAAAGATGCTATTATGGATTATTTCATGGAGAAATACCAAAAGCGCCCATCTGTCCGTGTGAACAATCCGGACTTATACATTAATATCCATATCTCGCACAACGACTGTACCCTTTCTATCGATAGTTCGGGCGAAAGCCTCCATAAACGGGGATACCGTGTCGAGCAGACGGAAGCTCCGCTGAATGAAGTCCTGGCTGCCGGTATGATATTGAAAACCGGCTGGAAAGGCGAATCGAATTTCGTCGATCCGATGTGTGGCTCGGGTACGCTTTTGATAGAAGCAGCCTTGATTGCCCGCAACATCGCGCCGGGAGTCTATCGCAAAGAATATGCTTTCCAAAAGTGGATAGACTACGACGAAGAGTTGTTCCACCATATATACAACGATGATAGCCAGGAGCGGGAGTTCAACTTCAAGTGCTACGGCTCGGATATCTCTCCGCAGGCGATAGAAATCGCCCGGGAAAATGTCCGGGGAGCCGGCTTGACGAAATACATCGAGTTAGAGGTTAAGCCCTTCCAACAATATGACAAAGCACCGCAACCGGGCATCTTGATTACCAATCCACCCTACGGTGAACGTATCTCCAGCCACGATTTGCTGGGCTTGTACGGCATGATAGGGGAACGCTTGAAACATGTGTTTGCCGGTTACAATGCGTGGGTATTGAGTTATAAAGAGGAATGCTTTGACAAGATAGGGCTTCATGCCTCAGATCGGATGAAGTTGATGAACGGCTCGTTGGAGTGCGAATACCGTCATTATGAAATGTTCGAAGGCCGGAAGAAGGATTTCAAAGCTCAGAAGAATGAGGAACGGAAGTCCAAAGATTGGAGTCGGGAGAAGACTTCAGAGACTTCGTCTGCCCGTACATATATCCCTAAAGATAAGCGAATAAAGAAAATGGACCGCCCGGAGCGTCGCTTTGCCGCTGCCCATCGGGAGGACGACGAAGAGCGTCGTGGACGTTATCAAGAGAAGCGGCCGGCCAAGATGCGCTATCGTGATAATGATGACCGCAAGCGTTTCGACAAAGACCGTAAGTCGTTTAATAAGAAGAAAGGACGTTTTTATGAAGATTAATGTTTGGATTATCGGATTCTTGCTATTCCCTTTGTGTGTAATGGCTCAGAAGAAAGACTTGACGTTGCAGGATTTGATACCCGGAGGCAAGAACTACGCGAAGTTCCAGCCGGAGAATAAATCGGTTATCTGGGTGGGCGACGATATGTATTTGGAGATGGAAGGTAAGGATGCTTATACCGGGGCAAAGCCGAACCATTATCCGGAGATACGTGTAAGCCGCACGACGTTGAACAAAAAGTTGCAGGAGATGGGGTTGGATACGCTTTCCCGCTTGCCTAAGTTCACTGTTCCGTATAAAGATAAATCGGTATTGGCGTTCAGTCATAAAGGGCGTACCCTCCATTACGATTTGGAAGAAGGCCGGATTGTCGCTGATTACACTATGCCTAAGGCAGGAGAAAACTATGATTTCTGCCCCGCAAACCATAGCTTTGCGTTTACCGAAGGGCAGAATTTGAAAGTGCTTTTGCCCGATGGGACGATAAAGGATGTAACGAATGAGGATAAGCCGGGTATTGTTTGTGGTACTTCGGTGCATCAGAACGAGTTTGGGATACGTAAGGGAACATTCTGGTCTCCCAACGGTTCGGCACTTGCCTTCTATCGGATGGACGAGAGCATGGTAACGGATTATCCGTTTGTGAATATCGATAAACGGGTGGCTACGGCCGAGCCTCATAAGTATCCGATGGCTGGAATGAAGAGCCATCACGTTACAGTGGGCGTTTATAACTTGGCTTCGGGCAAAACAACTTGGCTCAAGACAGGTACCCCCAAGGAAAAATACCTGACGAATATCGCGTGGAGTCCGGACGAACAGACTATTTACATTGCCGAGCTGAACCGTGGTCAGGATACGATGAAGCTGGTTGCCTATTCTGCTATCACGGGCGAGAAGAAGGCGTTATTGTTTACGGAAACAGATAAACATTATGTAGAGCCCCAACATCCGGCCTTGTTTGTCCCCGGCCATCCGGAACAATTTATCTGGCAAAGCGAGCGGGACGGCTACAATCATTTATACTTATATAATACGAAGGGCGAACTCCTGAAGCAGCTGACGAAGGGTGAATGGGTCGTTCTTTCCGTTGAGGGCTTCGACGAGAAGGGTGAGAATCTGTTTTATACGGCAACAAAACCTCATCCGCTCAGCTCTTATAGCTACGGGACACCGCTTTGCATGACGAACTGGAAGCTGAATCTGAAGAAAGGGGAGTCTGTTTGCTTAAATCACGAAGCAATTATGGTCAATGGTGTCCATCGTGCCGAGGTAAGTCCTTCGGGAAGATATATCGTGGATTCCTATTCTTCTTGGGACATTCCTCGCAAGATTGTCATTACCGATACGAAGCGCAACAAGGTCGTAGATACGTTGCTCGAAGCCGAGAACCCGTATGCCGGTTACGATATGCCGGAAGTGGAGCGAGGCCAAATCACGGCGGCCGATGGGAAGACGAAGCTGAACTATTTCCTCGTCAAGCCTCTGAATATGGATAGCACGAAGCAATACCCGGCTATCGTCTATGTTTACGGCGGTCCTCATGCCCAGTTGGTAACCGGCTCGTGGATGGGCGGAGTCAGTGGTTGGGATATTTACATGGCACGGCGCGGCTATGCGATATTCACGGTAGATAGTCGGGGTTCGGTAAACCGGGGACATGCCTTCGAGACAGTTATCCATCGGAACTTGGGAGTCAATGAAATGGCCGACCAAGTGAAGGGTGTCGAGTTCCTGAAGACGAAGTCCTTTATCGACAAAGACCGCATCGGCGTGCACGGCTGGAGCTACGGCGGCTTTATGACGACTAACCTGATGTGTTCTTATCCGGATATTTTCAAAGTGGGAGTCGCCGGCGGCCCGGTCATCGACTGGAGCAACTATGAAATCATGTATGGCGAACGCTATATGGATCATCCGAAAGAGAACCCTGAGGGCTATAAGAATGCCAACCTGAAGCTCAAGGCTAAGAACCTGCGCGGCCGCCTCTTGCTGATTCACGGCGATATAGACCCGGTGGTTGTTTGGCAGCACAGCCTCGGTTTCCTCAAGGCTTGCGTGGACGCGAATACCTATCCCGATTATTTCGTCTATCCGCGCCACGAGCACAATGTCATCGGAAAAGACCGTCCGCATCTGCACGAGTTGATTACGAGGTATTTCGATGACCATCTTTAATAAACGAACGAAGCAAATAAAACTATACGAGTTTCTATGAACATCTTATTATTAGGTTCAGGCGGTCGCGAGCACGCCATCGCTTGGAAAATAGCTCAAAGTCCGAAAGTAGAGCATCTTTTCATCGCCCCCGGTAATGCCGGAACGGCTCAAGTGGGCACAAACGTCAATATGAAGGCCGACGATTTCGCCGCCATCAAGGATTTCGCCTTGGCCAATCAGATAGATATGGTGGTGGTGGGTCCCGAAGACCCGCTGGTCAAAGGTGTTTACGATTATTTTAAACAGGATGCGGCACTCTGCCATATCCCCGTCATCGGTCCGAGCAAGGCTGGTGCCCAACTCGAAGGCAGCAAGGATTTTGCCAAAGCTTTCATGATGCGCCACCATATCCCGACGGCTCGTTATAAGAGCATCTCGGCCGAGAACATCGACGAAGGCTACGCGTTCCTCGAATCCCTCTCTGCTCCGTATGTCCTGAAGGCCGACGGCTTGGCTGCTGGGAAAGGGGTCTTGATTATCGACTCTTTGGAAGAGGCCAAACGCGAATTGGGCATCATGCTGGGCGGTATGTTCGGCGATGCCAGCAAGACGGTGGTTATCGAGGAGTTCCTTGATGGTATTGAGTGTTCGGTCTTCGTCCTTACGGATGGAAAAAGCTATAAAATCCTTCCCGTGGCCAAGGATTACAAGCGTATTGGCGAGGGCAATACGGGATTGAATACCGGTGGTATGGGTGCTGTTTCTCCGGTTCCTTTCGCGGATGCTGCCTTCATGCAGAAAGTAGAAGAAAGGATTATCCGTCCGACCGTTGAAGGATTACGAGAAGAAGGATTGGATTACAAGGGCTTTATCTTCTTAGGTTTAATCAACGTCAAGGGCGAGCCGCTGGTGATTGAATATAATTGCCGCATGGGAGACCCGGAGACGGAAGTCGTCATGCTCCGTATCCAGAGCGACCTGGTGGATTTGCTCGAAGGTGTGGCTGCCGGAGACTTGGCCAGCCGGACTTTAGCAGAAGACCCGCGCGCGGCGGTTACGGTGATGCTTGTCAGCGGTGGCTATCCGGAAGCTTACGAAAAGGGGAAGGTTATCACGGGTTTGGAAGATATTACCGACAATATTTTGTTCCATGCCGGGACAAAGGCCGAGGAAGGAAAGGTTCTGACCAGCGGCGGCCGTGTCATCGCCATCAGTTCTTACGGTAAGGACAAGGAAGATGCGCTTGCGCGTTCTTTTGAAGGAGCCCGGAAGATACATTTCGATAAGATGTATTACCGTCGGGACATCGGGTTCGACCTGTAATCTGTAATCTAAAAATAGAGAGGCACGGATTACGCGGATTACACAGATAATATTAAAAACTAGAACTTATCTGTGTAATCCGTGAAATCCGTGCCTTAATTATTCACTTAAAACTCTTCGCGATATTTACTTTCGTCGTGGTCGTTGAGAATGCTCAGATAGCTCTTGTAGCGCGATTCGCTGATGAGATGGTTTTCGACAGCCTTCAAGACTGCGCAACCCGGCTCGTGGCGATGGGTACAATTGCTGAAGCGGCAGTTTTCCGACGCGCGGAAGATTTCCGGAAAGTAGTGGGAGATTTCGACGCCTTCCATATCGATGGTACCGAAGCCTTTGATGCCCGGCGTATCAATCAGGTAGCCACCCCCGGGGAGGGCTATCATCTCGGAGAACGTCGTCGTGTGCATCCCCTTGTTATGGTATTCCGATATGTCTCCGGTCCGAAGTCGTGCGCTCGGCACCAGCTTGTTGATTATCGTAGATTTCCCTACGCCCGAATGCCCCGAGAGCAACGTAACCTTATCTTTCAAATCTGCCCTGAGCGCATCCAATCCTTCCTCGGTACGTGCACATAAACGGGTGCAAGGATACCCGATGGATGTATAAAGATGTATCAGTCCGCTCAGATATTCCATGTCCTCCGCATTATAACGGTCTATTTTGTTGAACACCAACTTGACCGGCACGCGGTACGCCTCCGCCGTAGCCAAGAAGCGGTCGATGAAGATAGTCGTCGTAATCGGATAGTTCACCGTTACGATGAGCAAGGCTTGATCGACGTTGGCAGCGATGATGTGGGACAGTTTCGAGAGGTTTGAGGCACGCCGGATGATGTAGTTCTTCCGGTCGTGGATTTCCGTGATAAACGCCGTGCCTTCGGGATTGATTTCAATCTCCACGCGGTCTCCGACGGCCACAGGATTGGTGGTGCGCAACCCTTTGAGGCGAAAGTTCCCCTTCACTTTGCTGTCGATGTCCATGCCATCGTCGGTCCGCACCGTGTACCAACTCCCTGTATTTTTGACGACCAGTCCTTTCATTCGCTTATACGGTCATGATTTCTTTTTCCTTGGCTGCGTAGAGTTCGTCGATTTTCTTGATATACTTATCGTGAATCTTCTGAACTTCGCCTTCCGCATCCTTAGCTACATCTTCGGGGACACCGTCGGCCTTGACGCTCTTCTTCAGGGCATCGATGGCATCGCGGCGGGCATTGCGGACGCTAATCTTGGCCGTCTCAGCCTCCTGCTTCGACTGCTTGGCCAGGTTGCGGCGGCGTTCCTCGGTGAGGGGCGGGATGCCGAGACGGATGACTTCGCCATTGTTCTCGGGCGTGATGCCGACCTCGGAGTTGAGGATAGCCTTTTCGATTTCCTTGATGAGGTTCTTTTCCCACGGGGTGATGATGATGGTCTTCGCATCCGGAGTTGTGATGGATGCTACGTTGCTCAGCGGCGCCTGGCTCCCGTAGTAGGGGACACGGATGCCGTCGAGGATTTTCGGATTCGCCTTGCCTGCGCGGATATGCGCCAGTTGTTCATCCAAATAAGAAATGGCAAAAGTCATCTTCTCTTCTGCCGCTTTGATAGTCTGTTTTGTGTCAGCCATATCTTTATGAAATTAGAAATTATGTATTTAGAATTAATTGGGAACAAATATAAGGAGTTTTTCTCAATTATGCACCAAAGTCCCGATGTTCTCGCCGCTGAGGACGCGCCGCAGGTTGCCGACGGTATCCATATCGAAGACGATGATAGGCAGGTTGTTTTCCTTGCACATACAAGTAGCGGTGAGGTCCATCACCTTCAGGTTCCGGCGGAGCACCTCGTCGTAGGTGATGTCGGTGAACTTCGTCGCCGTCGGGTCCTTCTCCGGGTCGGCAGTGTAGATGCCGTCCACGCGTGTCCCCTTCAGCATCACGTCGGCCTCGATCTCGATGCCGCGCAGCGACGAGCCTGTATCGGTCGTGAAGAACGGGTTGCCCGTCCCGGCAGACATGATCACCACGTGCCCCTGCTCCATCAGTTCGATGGCGCGCCATTTGTTGTAGAACTCGCCGACGGGCTCCATCCGGATAGCCGTCAGCACGTTAGCCTTGACGCCGATAGCCGTCAGCGCCGAACTCAGCGCCAGACTGTTGATGACCGTCGCGAGCATTCCCATCTGGTCGCCCTTGACGCGGTCGAAGCCTTTCGAGGCGCCGCTCAATCCACGGAAGATATTTCCCCCACCGATGACGATGCCGATTTGCACGCCCATCTCGGCGATTTCCTTAATTTGAGCCGCATACTCCGCGAGGCGCACCTCGTCGATGCCGTACTGCTTCGCGCCCATCAGCGACTCGCCGCTCAACTTGAGCAATATTCGTCTGTATTGTGCCATGATAAGATATATATAATGTATATGTGTTTATGTCTGCAAATATATAATAATGTATTGAGAGGATAAAGGAATGCGGGGGAAAATGCCGACGGAGGCCTCGGATTTGACTATACGATACCGCATAAAGCAAATCGACGTCTCTGATTTGACTGTGCTATACAGCATAGAGCAAACTGACACATCGTCCTTGACTATATGGGTGGCAAGTAGTCAAATTTTATTCATCGATTTGACTATATACGGGGTGAGTAATCAAATTTTATGCGTCAGTTTGTCGTTAGGGGGTGGATAGTCGTCAAATTTTACGCGTAGATTTGTCGTCTGTGGGTGGGTAATCGTCAAATCTTACGCGTAGATTTGTCGTCTGGGGGTGGGTAATCGTCAAATCTTACGCGTCGCCGTGCATTTTCCACCCCCCTACCCAGGCATTCCTTCCCCTAAAAACCGTATTTTTGCCCCATGAAAACCGAAAAAAAGATGTTATTACCCTATATGGAGGCCGGACGGATAGAGGCCGGCTGCGACGAAGCGGGGCGCGGATGCCTTGCCGGGGCGGTCTATGCGGCAGCGGTGATCCTCCCGCCCGATTTCCACAACGATGAGTTGAACGACAGCAAACAGCTGAGCGAACGGAGGCGCTACGCCCTGCGCCCCATCATCGAGGCCGAGGCCGTGGCGTGGGCCGTCGGCGTGGTAACGCCCGAGGAGATCGACCGGATAAACATCCTGAAGGCCTCGTTCCTCGCCATGCACCGCGCCATCGAGCAACTGAAGGTGCGCCCCGAGCACTTGCTCATCGACGGCAACCGCTTCACGCCCTATCCCGGCATCGGGCATACGACGGTGGTGAAGGGCGACGGGAAATACCTCAGCATCGCGGCCGCCTCGGTCCTGGCGAAAACCTACAGGGACGACTACATGAACCGCCTGGCTACCGAGTACCCCGAATATGCTTGGGATGTGAACAAGGGATACCCGACGAAGGCACACCGCGAGGCCATCCGCCAGTACGGGATTACGCCTTACCACCGGAAGACATTCCGGCTTTTGCCCCAGCAATTGGAGTTGTTTCCGGAGTGAAAAGTGGCCGAAAAGGTCAGATGAAAACTTTTTGGGGCAAATAGATGTTGTAAAGCAGAGGCGGGATATTTGTTTATATCAGAAACAACGTCTATATTTGCACAGTCAAATAGATGAAAGATAAAAGAGTTCC
Source organism: uncultured Parabacteroides sp. (assembly GCA_944325345.1). GTDB lineage: Bacteria > Bacteroidota > Bacteroidia > Bacteroidales > Tannerellaceae > Parabacteroides. The sequence goes on along the minus strand of CALUZV010000002.1, from coordinate 112,826 downwards.
AGCCAAGTTGTTGGTTGGGATTCTTTTTTTATTGCAACGTATAAATCATAAAAAATAAAAATAGGAGGATTTAATTATGGCTGTTAGTTATATGACAGAAGAAGGCTATAACAAGATATTAGCCGAGATTAATTATTTGGAATCAGTGAAACGTCCTGAGATTTCCGCCCAGATAGCGGAGGCTCGCGACAAGGGCGACTTGTCGGAAAATGCCGAGTATGATGCGGCCAAGGAAGCGCAAGGCATCATGGAGGCGAAGCTCGCACAGCTGAAGGGCTTGATTGCGAACGCCCGCCTGATCGACCAGTCGCGCGTGCAGACCGACGAGGTACAAATCCTGAACAAGGTGAAAATCAAGAACACGAAGAACAATGCCGTGATGACCTACACGCTTGTCTCGGATTCGGAGGCGAACCTGAAGGAAGGGAAAATCGCCATCAGCACGCCGATTGCGCAGGGATTGCTGGGCAAGAAGGTCGGCGACGTAGCCGAGATAAAGGTGCCGTCGGGCATGATGACGTTTGAAATCATGGATATTTCCATTTAATAAAGATAGGAGGACATAGAGATGGCTACTATATTTAGCAGAATCGCGGCAGGGGAAATCCCGAGCCACAAGGTTGCCGAAGACGAAGAGTTTTATGCTTTCCTGGATATCAATCCGGTTGCCGTAGGGCACACGCTGGTGATTCCGAAAGCCGAAGTGGATTATATTTTCGATATCGACGATGCGAAGTTGGGCCGTATGATGGCGTTTGCCAAGCGCGTGGCCCGGGCTCAGGAAGCGGCGATACCGTGTAAGCGTGTAGGATTGGCCGTCATGGGACTGGAAGTGCCGCATGCCCATATCCATTTGATTCCTATTACGAAAGAATCGGATATGTATTTCGGCGGCGCGAAGCTCTCGCTGACGCAGGATGAACTGGCGGAAATCGCGGCTCGTATCCGGAAAGAATATAAATAAATGAAATAGGCTATTTGCTGGTTAAGAAAAAGATGTATCTTTGCCAGCAAATTGGACAATAAATTAATTCATTAGTGGTTTTTACTCATAAAGTTGTTAACCTATAAGAAGGCTTCTCTGTGAAGAGGAGCCTTTTTTATAAGTTGTTATCAAATAAAATTCGTAATTTTGCCCGCTAAACTGGATATATAATAGACCGATGAGCGTAGAAATAAGAAAAGTAACAACGAAGAAAGAGCTGAAACAGTTCGTCAAATTCAGCATCGACTTATATAAAGATAATCCCTATTATGTGCCTTGTTTGATAGAGGAAGAAATGATGACGTTGGACAAGGAGAAGAATCCTGCCTTCGAAGTCTGCGACGCCATTCTCTTTCTGGCCTATAAGGACGGAAAGATTGTAGGGCGTATCGCTGGAATCATCAATCGTGGAAGTAATGCGGCGTGGGACGAGAAGCGGGCGCGTTTTGGGTTCGTGGATTTTGTGGACGATGCCGAGGTGGTTGATGCGTTGTTCGACGCTGTTATCCGTTGGGCAAAAGAACACGGGATGACGGAGTTGCATGGACCGCTGGGATTTACGGATATGGATCACGAAGGGATGTTAGTCGATGGCTTCGACCAGCTCGGGACGATGGCTACCATCTATAATTATCCCTACTATCCGAAACACATGGAGCGGATGGGATTCGAGAAAGACCAGGATTGGCATGAGTTCAAGATATTCGTTCCCCGCGAGGGTATCCCGGAGAAACACCAACGTATCGGCGAAATCGTGCGGAAGAAATACGGACTTTCCATCCGTAAGTTTAAGAATGAAAAGGAAATCATGCCATACGCACGCAAAGTGTTTCGGACGCTGAATGCCGCTTATGAACCTCTCTACGGTTTCTCCCCTTTGACAGATAAGCAAATCGACTATTATATAAAGATGTATATCCCGATGTTGCGCTACGACTTGGTTACGGTGATTACGCGGGACGCGGACGACGAGGTGGTCGGGTTCGGCATCTCGCTCCCCAGCCTTTCGAAGGCGATGCAGAAGGCACGTGGACATTTGTTCCCCTTTGGATGGATTCATCTCTTGAAAGCGTTGAAGTCGAAGCCCAAGGTGATTGATTTGTACTTGACCGGCGTTTTGCCCGAATATCAAAGCAAGGGCGTGAACGCGCTTCTCTTCAACGACTTGATTCCTGTTTATAACCGCCTGGGCGTTGTCTATGCCGAAAGCAATCCGGAACTGGAAAATAACAATGCGGTGCAGGCTCAATGGAACTACTTTAAGCGCGAACACCACAAGACGCGGCGGGCGTTCATAAAGAAAATTGACAATTAAGAATTGACAATTGAAAATTAAAGGAGAAGATATTTTGGATAACGAAAAGGATAAGGAATTGTCAATTGCCAATTCTCAATTGTCAATTGACACAGAGGCCGACGCTGCGTCTTATAGCGACGATGACATCAAGACGCTCGACTGGATGGAACACATCCGCCGTCGTCCGGGTATGTACATCGGAAAGCTGGGCGATGGTTCGTATGCCGATGATGGTATCTATGTCTTGCTGAAAGAAGTGCTCGACAACTCTATCGACGAATATATGATGGGCTTCGGAAAGTCTATTGAGGTAACTATCCGCGATGGAGAGGTAACGGTTCGCGACCACGGGCGTGGTGTTCCCTTAGGCAAGGTCGTCGATGTCTCCAGCAAGATGAATACTGGTGCCAAATACGATAGCAAAGCCTTTAAGAAGTCTGTTGGTCTGAACGGTGTCGGTATCAAAGCTGTTAATGCCTTGAGTAGTTATTTCTTGATAGCCAGCTATCGCGACGGAGAATACAAACAGGTAGAATATAGCAAGGCCGTCATTACGCATGAGCAAGACATCCAACCCTCCGAGGAACCCAACGGGACGCTTGTCCGCTTTGTCCCCGATAAAGATATCTTCCGGGATTATCATTACAAAGACGAATTTGTGGAATCCTTGTTGAAAAACTATGTTTTCCTCAACTCAGGACTAACGATTCTCTATAACGGAAAGCGGTTTTATTCCCGCAAAGGATTGGAAGACCTCTTGAATGAGAACATGACTACCGAGCCTCTCTATCCGATTATCCATTTGAAAGGCGAAGACATTGAGGTAGTCATCACCCATAGCAACCAATACGGCGAGGAATATTACTCTTTTGTCAATGGTCAGCTCACAACGCAAGGCGGTACGCACCTCTCGGCTTTCAAGGAAGCTGTGGGTCGTGTCATCAAGGAATATTTCAACAAAGGCTTTGAATATACCGATATACGTGCCGGTATCGTTGCGGCTATCAGTATCAAAGTTGAAGAGCCGGTGTTTGAAAGTCAGACGAAGACGAAGCTTGGCTCGAAGGATATGGGGCCTGATGGTCCTACGGTCTCGAAGTTCATCAACGACTTTATTAAGAAAGAACTCGATAATTATCTCCATAAGAATCTTGAAACAGCCGATATCCTTTTGCGTAAAATCCAAGATTCGGAGAAAGAACGCAAAGCGATTGCCGGCGTTACGAAACTTGCCCGGGAGCGAGCCAAGAAAGCGAACCTCCACAATAAGAAACTCCGCGATTGCCGCATCCACCTGAATGACGGAAAGGGCGACCGGGTAGAGGAAAGTTGCATCTTCATTACCGAGGGAGATTCTGCCAGTGGTTCTATCACGAAAAGCCGCGACCCGAATTTCCAAGCGGTCTTCAGTCTCCGAGGAAAACCGTTGAATAGTTATGGTTTGACGAAGAAGATTGTGTATGAGAATGAAGAGTTCAATCTGTTGCAGGCCGCACTCAATATTGAAGACGGCTTGGAAGGACTTCGTTATAATAAGGTCATCATTGCTACGGATGCTGATGTCGATGGGATGCACATCCGCCTCTTGTTGATTACCTTTTTCCTCCAGTTCTTCCCGGACTTGATTAAGCGTAATCATGTTTATATCCTCCAGACGCCGCTCTTCCGTGTCCGCAATAAGCAAAAGACTTGTTATTGCTATAACGAGGAAGAGCGTCTTGCTGCTATTGAAGCGTTGGGCAAGAATCCCGAAATTACGCGCTTCAAAGGTTTAGGGGAAATATCTCCCGATGAATTCCGTAACTTCATTGGGAAAGATATGCGTCTCGACCCGGTTACGATGAAGAAGGAAGATGCTATCAAGGAAATGCTGGAATTTTATATGGGGAAAAATACAATGGAACGACAGAATTTCATCATCGACAATCTGGTTATTGAGGAAGATTTGGTTAATGATGAGTTGCAGGTGAATAGATAAAGAATAGATATGAATAGCGAACAATACGGAGCAAACTCGATACTCAATTCTCCATATTCTATCCGTCGGGCCCTTTTCCCTGGCTCCTTTGACCCTTTTACGATCGGACATCAGTCTTTGGTGAGTCGGGGTCTTGCACTTGCCGATGAGATCGTGATAGCTATTGGCATCAATGAACAAAAGCAGGGATTCTTCCCGGCAGAAGCGCGTGCTGAGGCTATCCATATTTTATATAAGGATGAGCCGCGCGTTAAAGTCTGTACCTATAATTCGCTGACGGTCGATTTTGCCCATGCGGTAGGAGCGGACTTTATTTTGCGAGGCATCCGGTCGGTAATTGATTTTGAATATGAGAAAAATATTGCCGATGTGAATCGCTCGATTGCCGGCATTGAAACGGTTTTCTTATTAGCCGAACCTGAATACGCGCACATCAGCTCCAGTGTGGTTCGTGAGTTGCTTCATTTCGGTAAGGATGTACAAATGTTCATCCCTCCGGTTATCCATGAATTCCTAATCAGTAAATAAAAACATTAGCATACGATGAAACGCTTTCTGATTCTCTTCGTTTTCGTTACGCTTCTTCCCCCGGCGTTTGCTCAAAAGAAGAATGCCACGCATGAAAACGCTCGAAAACTTCAACTGGCTCTTTACGCCATCGAAAATCTGTACGTCGATAAGACGGATGAAACGAAATTGGTAGAAGATGCCATTATCGGAATGCTTGACAAACTGGACCCGCATTCCACCTATACCGACCCGGAAGAAACGAAGGAGATGACGACTCCCTTAGTAGGAAATTTCGACGGCATCGGTATCCAATTCAATATGCTTACCGATACGGTTTATGTTATCCAGGTGATTCCCGGCGGCCCTTCTGAAAAAGTGGGATTGATAGCAGGAGACCGCATTGTTGCTGTAAACGATACGGTCATTGCCGGAGTAAAGATGCGTACCAGTGAAATCATGAAGCGTTTGAGAGGTCCGAAAGGTACCGAAGTAAATGTTAAAGTAAAACGTGGCGGTCAATCAGAACTGCTTGATTTTCGTATTGTCCGTGGAAAGATTCCGGTACACAGTCTCGATGCCGCTTATATGGCGGATAAACATACGGGATACATCAAGCTCAACCGTTTTGCCGCCTCTTCCACTGAGGAAATAGAAGAGGCTCTCCTCAAACTGAAAAAGAAGGGGATGAAAGACCTTATCCTCGACCTTCAAGGGAATGGCGGGGGCTATTTGAATATTGCCATTGAGTTAGCGGATGAATTTCTGACCAAAGGAAAGCTCATCGTTTACACGGAGGGTTCCCGCCAGCGTCGGGATGAGGCGAAAGCTACCTACCGAGGTTTATTGGAAGAAGGCCGCTTGGTTGTCCTTGTCGATGAATCCTCTGCCAGTGCCAGTGAGATTGTCTCCGGTGCCGTGCAGGATTGGGACAGAGGGGTTATCGTTGGCCGTCGTACTTTTGGAAAAGGCTTGGTGCAAAAGCCTATCCCGCTCCCTGATGGCTCGATGATTCGCCTGACGGTCGCCCGTTATTATACCCCGACGGGCCGTTGTATCCAAAAACCTTACGAGCAAGGGAAGGCGGAGGATTATGCTCGCGACTTGATTAACCGCTATAATCACGGGGAACTGACTTCGGCGGATAGCATTCATTTCCCGGATTCCTTGAAATATGGGACGTTAGAAACGCATCGCACTGTCTATGGTGGCGGAGGAATCATGCCGGACGTTTTCATCCCTGTCGATACCACGCGTTATACGGATTATCATCGGAAACTCGTCGCTACGGGTTTGATTAACCGTGCTGCGATGAACTATATCGACCGCCACCGCGAAGAATTGAAGAAGGAATACAAACGCTTTGCCAAATATGAGGAGCAGTTCGAGACGGGCGACGAAATCCTTTCCGACCTCCGTTCTCTGGCAGATGCTGAGAAGATTGCCTTTGATGAGGCACAATATACTCGTTCGCTCCCGCTAATCCGCCTTCAACTCAAGGCATTGATTGCACGTGATTTGTTTGATATGACCGAGTATTTCCAAATCATCAATACGGCAAACGATAGTTATGTCGAAGCGCTCCGCATCCTCAACGACCCGGCGCGTTATGCCCGTATCCTCGGCCAAACACAAGAGAAACCGGATGATACCGATTCCTAATTCTCCATTCTCAATTTTCAATTCTCAATTGATATGTATTGGACTCTGTTTCTTACTTTCGTCAAAATCGGAATGTTCACCATCGGCGGTGGATACGCCATGTTGCCCCTGATTCAGCGGGAAGTAGTGGATCGCGGCTGGCTTTCGAAGGAAGACTTTGTCGATGTCTTCGCCGTAACGCAATCTCTCCCGGGAATTTTTGCCGTGAACATCTCGATATTCGTCGGCTACCGTCTAAAGAAGACTCCCGGCGCGATTTGTTGTGCTTTGGGAACCATACTTCCCTCTTTCCTTATTATTTTGCTCATCGCGCTCTTCTTTACACAAGTCCGCGATAACGAATGGGTCGAACGTGCCTTTAAGGGTCTTCGCCCGGCGGTCGTTGCGCTGATTGTGGTACCGTGTCTGACTACGGCGCGTTCAATAAAGCTGACGAAACTCCAACTTATCATCCCTGTGGCTGCGGCTTTGTTGATTTGGCAAGTCGGCATCTCTCCCGCTTGGATTATCCTCGTGGCCATCGCCGGAGGTTTGTATTACGGACTGAAAATAAAGAAAATTTGACGGCTATGATTTGGTTACAGTTGCTTTACGTCTATTTGAAGATTGGTATTCTGGGATTTGGAGGGGGATACGCGATGCTTTCGCTCATCCAAGCCGATGTCGTGGACCGCTACGGCTGGATTACGCTCCAAGAGTTTACCGACATCGTGGCGATTTCGCAAATGACGCCCGGCCCCATCGGTATCAACAGTGCGACCTATATCGGCTACACCGCGATTCACAACGCCGGCTATTCCTCGGCCATGGCCATCCTCGGTTCCTGCCTGACGACCTTCGCTGTCTGTCTTCCCTCGTTCCTTTTGGTCCTTGCGATTTCTTATTTCTTTGCTAAATTCAAAAATAACAAGTATGTAGAGGCTGCCTTTTTGGGATTGCGCCCGGTTACGGTGGGCCTGATTGCCGCCGCTGCACTTCTCTTGATGAATCACGAGAACTTCATCGACTATAAGAGTATCCTGATATTCCTGGCCGCCTTCTTTCTGACGTGGAAGTTCAAAATCCATCCGATACTGATGATTGTGCTGGCGGGAATTGCGGGGATAATACTTTATTAAAAATAGATGTTCACCCGCGTCTTCGCGGATGCTGAGGAAAATTTCCGTAGATGTTCATCCGCGCAAGCGTGGATGTTGATGTACGGGCAGGTTTTTTCTTGTTTTTTACCTTCGTAGCCCTACGACAACCATTTTCACTCGTGAAAGTACTCCGCGTAGCCCTTGGATGACCACTTTCATGCTTGAAAGTACTCCGCGAAGGCCTACGATGACCACTTTCACGTCTGAAAGTACTCGTCCAAGGCCTTGGATGACCATTTTCACGCTTGAAAGTACTCGTCCAACCCCTTGGACGACCATTTTCGCGTTTGCAAATACTCGTCCAAGCCCTTGGATGCTTTTTTACCTCTAGAACTATCCTTTCGTCCCCCGAAACCTACACTTTCGTCCAAAGAAAGCATAGTTCTGGAAAAAATTCTGAGTTTTTTCTTGCAGATTCATAAATCGTCCTTACCTTTGCATCGATTCCCGATGGGATAGCGTTCCCAAGGATGACGGAATCGCTATATGATGTTATAGCATTTACGGATATTATTCCTATCTTAAAAATCGGCAAAATTTTTATCACAACGGAATGATAGACAATGAATGCTTGCGCTCTGGGTGTATTCTTCTTTTTTGGAATTAGAGAGAAAAAGAACTATACGAAATAGAGCGCGGGCTGTTGTTTTTATCGTTGTGATGGGCGTTTGCCGATGCCTTAAGGTAGATAATAAACAACAGAACCCGCGCTTTTTTTGTGTCCGCTAAGTTCATAATTGAAGTGGCGGGGCTGTTCCCCTCCGTAATTGTTGATATGAGAATGATTTTAAACACTTCAATATTAACAATTAAAATTAAAGTAATTATGAACAAGAAAGTACTTACTATTTCAACAGGAATGTTGTTATCGACGGCACTTGCGTTCTCTGCAATCAATCCTACGGATTTGAAGGTTGTTTCTGCAGATGATTTCGTGTCTGGTAATAACTATTATGTTGTAGCAGATGTTACAGGCGATGGACTTACCGCTGATGACATCTTGTTGAGTCTACAAAGTAAAAGTGGAGCTCTCACAGGAGAGGCTACTGCTGCTTTAAATTCTGCATCTTTTGATACTAAGGGAATCTCTTTTAAGATTACAGAAGTTCCAAGTCAATCTATTGCAGGCAATAAGCTTTACACATTATATAGCAATGATGCTGAAGCTTATTTAGCATTTGATGCTAATAATGCAGTTATTGGAGATCCTGAAAAAACTGATGCTGGCGTTGGTCATATGTGGGCTTTCAATGATGGCACAGCTGCTTCTAATATTGCTAAGTATGCAGGACCTACTGCTAATTATTTAAACAATAATGCAGGTGGTCATTATAATTTAGGTCTGTCTACAGGTAAAATCGATCCTGTTGGTGGAACAACGGGTGCGTCAAAGATTCTCTTCTGCGAGGCCGATCGCGCAGTGGTAGATACAGATCTGAACGATTTCTTCAACAACAAAGGCTTCAACTTGGCTGTAGAATATGATTCTGAAAACTACACATTGGATGAAAACTTCTTTGGTGGTGATAGCCGTATCTGGGCATTCGAAGTGAAGTCTGGTAATTGTGATGATGCTACGAATAATTGGGTTGCAGGCAAAGGCTACAAGCTTTCTAAGGCTGGCGCTAATGGTGAAGACCTTTACATTCCGGAAGGTATGTATTTCTTCACAGAACGTGTATTAAAGTCTGGTGTTGATGCAACAACGGGGTTAAAGGCTGAAAATATCGATTGGTTGAAATCTACTTTAATTTATGTCAGCCCGACGAAAACAGTTGAAACAACTGTGGATGACCGTGATGAAGGCCAAGGCTTCCAGCTGATGACAGCAAAAGTTTCAGACTTTATCTTTGAAGACAATGTTTCTGATTATAAAGTTGGGACCTGCCTATTGCTAATGCTTGCTTCGATGTAAAGGATAATCAAGTAGGTGCTTATCCGTTTGCAATCTCTTTGCCGAACTTTTATTATCAGGCAGATGATGACGATGAAGCTACAGAAATATTGACTTCTCAGGAAGATATGGCTTTGGGTCTGATTGAATTTACTGCTGATAATGTTCTGTATCTAACAACAGTTAAAGGCTCTGCTGAAAATATCTTCAAGTTATCTGATTCTGCATTGAAAGACGGTAAGGAATTGTTGAAGACAACTAAGGAAGCTGCCGTTTATGCTATCAAGATTGTTGCTGGCAATAGCGAAGACGCAAAATTGATAAATAGATATTTGACAGTAGCTCAGGGTTCAACAGGATTCCAGTGGGTAGCCAAGGGTTCCGCAATTGCGAATACAGCTTATCCTTCATTCCAATACACCATCACAAATGTAGAGGACGAAGATTTGACAGATGATGTTGAGAAGTACACAGCGATTACTTTCACAAACCGTGAAACGAACGAATCGTTCACTGTAAACTTGTTCCCGGAACCTTCTTATGGCGAGAACTGCTACTCTGTAGCTTTCAGTGCTGTAAATGGAAATCCGACAACTACTCCTATCTCTATCCAGCCGTTGAAGGTCGTTTCTAATACTTATCAGGTAGAAACAGATGGCAGCGCTCAGGCTTTGGATGAAAATGTGATTATCAAATTGGAACCGGTTAGTGTTGATGAATATGCTGGCTTCTACAATGTGGATAATGAATCTATTCGCATGATTCGTTTCGCACGTGATAAGTTTGATACTTCCAATTGCTGGTATACTGGTGCTGCTGAGAACTCTTTGTATGATAGTAATAGCAATGCAATCTTTGTTGAAGATGTATATGCTGCCGCTCAATTCCAGCTGGTTAAAGCTCCGGAAGCAACAACTATCGAACGTACATTTGTTTACAACAATACGACAACAGAAGATGTAGATAATGTACCTAATGCCGATAAGGTTTCTGCTTACAAGTATGCTTTACGTTATGTAAATGATGGTACGGCTACGGATTATTATTTGTCAGGTGGTCAAGCTGCTAATGATGATTTGAGTTTGGAAAAAGTTACTACCGGTGAGCCTGACTATTACTATATCAAAGAAAATGCAGACGGTTCTGTATCGTTCTTCGATGACGATGAGACTTATGTATTTACTGAGGAAACTAATGGTGGTGTTCGCGTAGCAAATCCGGCTCAGAGTTCTGTTGTAACTACATCTATTAGTGGTAATAAGATCATTTATAATGATGCTTATGGTAATGCTGCTGAAAAGATGTATGCCGCTACTTCTGAGGATTCTGACCTGAAGACTTATCTGGATGCTGAAGCTCCGAGCTTGTCTTGGGAAGGTGAAGGCCATGTAACATTGCAGAATGCAACAGGTATGGCTGGCGATTATATCACTGTAAACGATGACAACGAAGGTATCTTGTTGAACGATGCAGCAGAAACATTCTATCTGCATGAAACAGACAAGAATGCGGTAGCTCCTTCCTTCTACATTTCTTTGGGACAGGGCGAAGGTAGCAATGCTTTGAGTGAACGTCTGTTCTTGTTCAACCCGGTAGATTCTGTAGCTTATCCTGTAAACATGACTTATGATCCGGATTATCAATTGTCTAAATATGACACGAAAGCTATCTTCAAGGCTGGTACTTTGGATGCTTCTCGCGACACAATGACAGTTGAAGGTCTGAAGGGTGAAAAGAAAGTCATCGCCGAAGAAGCTGACAATGAAAGTGTATGGGGTGGTTTGAATCGCTTCAAGTTCCAGATCATTGAAAATGAAGAGATGGAAGGCTTGTATAACATTCGTCAGGTTGAAGGTAACGTAGATCCGACAAGTGGTAAGGCTCTGAATAACGAAACTGTTTACTTGGCAAGCAACAGCCAGAAGCTGTACTTCACAACGAACAGAGCATACGCTTTGGATCTTGCTATCAAGAGCGTTGAAGCTCCTACCGCCAACGAATCAGTATCAGCTTCTGAAGTTAAGGTCGTAGCTTACGACGGTGCCATCAACATCAAGAACGCCGCCGGCAAGAACGTAGTAGTTTCTACTATCCTCGGCCAGATCGTTGCAAACGAAGTCTTGACATCTGACAACGCTACCATCAGCGTACCGGCAGGTATCGCAATCGTTAGCGTCGATGGTGAAGAAGCCGTAAAAGTTAGCGTCCGCTAACTCTAATTGACAATTCACAATTGACAATTGACAATGATTAGGGAGCAACTTGAAAATTGTCAATTGTCAATTCTCAACTGTCAATTGAAAAGAAATAGTAGCCCGTGAGGGTGAACGCTTTTAATTAGTATTAATAATAATAGTAGTGTAATTGAAAAAGTTCTATCCGCCACAGTAAAAGTACTTTGTGAAAAGGAAAAGGCGGAAAAGTTTTAAAGGAAAATCCCTGCTTCTCGTCGGTGTGAGGCAGGGATTTTTGTGAATTATCTCGCATTTATAAAGATAAAAAATGAAAGAAGTTTTTGACAAATGGAAGGAATAAACTACCTTTGCGGCAACATGCTTACCCCGCTTCCCGTAAGAACAGCGCGCTCAGGGTAAGCTTTCTATTTTATACCAAATGACTATGAAAATTTCATATTCCAAACAACTTATATCCTTTACAGACCAGATAACTTTACTCAAACAAAGAGGGATGGTTCTGGGGAATGAAACTAAAGCTCTCCATTTATTACAGAATATCAGCTATTACCGTTTGAGCGGTTATTGGTATCCTTTGTTGGCTGACAAGCAACGGCATATTTTCAAGCCTGGCAGTACATTTGAAGCTGCTTATAACATTTATAAGTTTGACAGTGAACTTCGTAAACTGATTATTGCTGAACTTGAAAAGATAGAGGTGGCAGTTCGTACACAGACGGCCTATATTCTTTCTACACAGTATCACGCGCACTGGTTTGAAGACTCTTCGCTTTTTTCAAACCCGGTTCGCCACACAAAAGTCTTAGCAAAAATAGAAGAAGAGTACAACCGTAGTGATGAAGAATTTATAACAGCATTCAAAGCTAAATATTCAGATCATTTCCCTCCGAGTTGGATGACAATGGAGATAGCTTCATTCGGGACACTTTCTATATTATATGGAAATTTACAGCCAGGACGGGCGAAACGGTCTATTGCCGCTTATTTCGGGCTGCCAGATACTGTTTTTGCTTCTTGGTTGCATTGTATTGTTTATGTGCGTAATATCTGTGCGCATCATAGCCGTTTATGGAACAGAATATTAAGTATTCGTCCGTTGATGCCACGGTCACCACGCAATACTTTTATAGCATTACCCGCCAGTGGAACTCAGCAGACGTATTTTGTGTTAAGCATGATTATTTACTTGCTGAATACGGTCAATCCCAACCATTCGTTTATTTCGCGATTCAAAGAGCTTTTAAATCGTTATCCATCAATTGATGTTAGAGCAATGGGCTTCCCTATAAATTGGGAAAATGAAAAACTTTGGGAAAGTGTTTAGAGATATTTTTAACGCTCCAACAAAAAGTTTATATAAAGAAAGCGTCCCGGCCCAATCCCGGAACGCTTTTCTTTATAGGTGGATACGTATCCCGGCAATAAATTTGCCGGGTTATGCATCATCCATCATTCTTCACTCTTCATTTAACTACCACTCAATAAACTTCCCCCTCTCCTTCCTCTTCCTCAATTCTTCTTCCAAGAACCGTTGCCGGTCTTTGGCGATGTAACGACGGGCGAAGATGTTCGGGACGGCTACTCCGAGGGAGATGCATAGGATGATGAGGGCCGAATTGATTCCATTGGCGAACGCATGTGTTACTTCGCCTATCACGCCGTGCATATTGATGAATGCCAGTAGCGAACGATACATCAAAACACCGGGAATCATCGGGATAACTGACGGTATGGTCAGCACGTGATTCGGTACGTGAAACCAATGTACGGCTTTTACCGCGATGAGACTGACTACGAAACTTCCCATAAACGACCCGATGACCGGCCCGTAACCTAAGCCGAAATTTACGAAGTTTCGCGTGCACACGGCGATAATCCCGCCCAGCGCAACGACCCACAACAGCCTCCGCTGGATATTGAATATCATGGAGAAGCCCATCGCTGCTATCGCCGCCGCTATCGCATAGACATAGTAGGAGTCGTGCGGCTCCATGCTCAACTCGGAGAATTTCAAGTCTATCTGCACGTCGCTCATCTGGAAGATGCGCAGGGCAAAGGCGATTCCGAATGTCAAGGCTCCCAACATCATCGCCGTATTCGCCGCCCGCGTGATGCCGACGAGTAGGAAATTGTCTATCATGTCGTCCACGAAGTTGATGAGCGGCACTCCCGGCACGATAAACAGCGCGCAGGCCAGCAGCGGATGATAGGGTGTCGCCGACCAACCGAACAGCGTCGTCCCGTAGGCCAAACACGTTGCGACAAAGGCTGCTATCGCCATGCACATATAATGATTTATTCCAAACTTGATGCACTGCGCCCGCACATGGAACCCGGCGTACGCGCACAAGGATGCGAGGAAGAACGCAACCCAGTCCCCGCCGAACAACTTGCAAAATCCCCCGCAGGCAAACCCTGCGCAGACTGCCACCAGCCACGGCTTGTAGTTCCGGGGTGCTTTGGCGATTTTTTCCAGCTCTTCTTCGTAGCGGTCGAGGGAATAATCTTCCTCGATTGCCTTCCACGAGAGGTCGCTGATTTGAGAAATCACGGTCATATTCACTCCATGCTTCTCGCATTTCTGGAATTTGGAAAAAGAATGTTTCTCGTCGCTGACATTGACCATGATGATCGTCCAACGTATGTCGATGTGCAACTTGTCTTCCGGAATGCCCATGAAAGCAGCCACCCGCTTCATGTTCCGGTCGATTCGGTTCGTGTCTGCAGCACTCTCCATCAGCATTTTCCCTGTGCGCAGCAGCAAATCGAGCTTGCGGCGCAGCAGGAAGACTTCTTTTTCAGAAATACCTTCGTTCACTGTCATATATATGTCTATAGTTGGTTAAATAATCTTGTTCTGCCCAGGCTGCGGACTGCTATTTCCGTCCGAAGTCCGCCGGGTTCTCGCCCCAGACCGACGTTTCCCATTTTAAAATCTCCGTCGTGTAGTCGTGCGTCTCGAGCCAGCGCTCGGCGCGGCTGATGAGGTCGAAGATAGGCCGATTCGCCTCGGTCTGTTCCAGCAAGGTCTTGCATTTCTTCTTTTTAACCCACAGGATAGCGTTCCGGCTATCGGAATAGAGCGGAAGCGGACTGTGTTTTTGCTCCAGCAGCGCGAGTCCGTGTACAATGGCGAGGAATTCCCCGACGTTGTTCGTCCCTTGCGCCATTGGCCCGACGTGGAATAGCTCCTGGCCCGTCGCCGTGTACACTCCGCGGTATTCCATGTCGCCCGGATTCCCGCTGCAAGCCGCATCGACGGTGATACTATTCTCAATAGGCTGACCGACGGGCTTTTCCGCCTCCCATTGCGGCTTTCGCGGCGCTCGGCGGAGATACTGAGCGTAGCCTTTTTCCAACGCCTCGGCCGCCTCCTCTCTTGTCTCGAACGACTTGTATTTCGCGTTCTCCTGACCCTCGACCTGCGCCTTGCAGTCCGCCCAATTATCATAAATACCGGGATTTACGCCTTGCCAAACGACATAGAACTTCCGTTTCGCTCCTTTTTTTGCCATAGGTTACTTATTTTGGGGGGCAAAAGTACAAAAAAAGTTCAAAATAACCGACCAGCCCCTTGGTTTCCTGCTTTGGGCGTTCAGAGAAGGATATCTGCCCGCTCATACACTATTTTCCCCTTTAAAAGTGGTAACTAAATCGATTAAACTGTTACTTTTAATATTAAAAATGAGACTTTAATCTCTTTATTTCTTCTTTTTAGTATCAAAAGTGAGATTTTAATCGATTAAAATAGTGCTTTGAGTCTTGAAGTATAAAATTAATGGCTTAAATTCTCACTTTTGATATTAAAAATGAGACTTTAATCAGTTTATTTCTTCCTTTTAATATTAAAAGTAACAGTTTAATCGATTAAGTTTATACTTTGAAGCTTGAATATGTTAAATTAATGACTTAAAGTCTCACTTTTAATATCAAAAGTAAGAAATAAATCTCTTTATTTCTTCTTTTTAATATTAAAAGTAGGAAATAAATGGATTTAAATAGCATTTTATTAGCGATATATGTGTGAAATTCCGGAAAAGGAGCAGTCCTGTTTTTGGAAGAAGGGTCGCACTTCGTCGTATATTTTATATATTTGCGGGACTATTCGAAAACAATTATCAGGCAGGAATTTGATTTGTTATGAAGAGAAAAACGACGAGCAAAGAGGAAGATATACATCTGGTTGGAGACCTTGAGTGGGACGGACTGCATCGTCCGCAGATTTATTATGCGGTAGCGGCCACATTTTGTGGACTTTTCCTCTCCGTTCTCGACGGGACGATTTGCAATGTGGCACTTCCCAGTATGGCAGCGCAGCTCGACGTGCCGTCGGAAGACTCCATTTGGATAGTCAATGCTTTTCAGTTGGCCGTGATGATGTTGCTCCTGCCGTTTGCCTCGATGGGCGAGCTGTGGGGCTACAAGCGGGTATATCTTTGTGGCATAGTCGTGTTCACGCTCGGTTCTGTGGCGTGTGCGTTCTCTACCACGTTGCCTATACTCGTGATTTCGCGCGTGGTGCAGGGCATTGGCGCGGCGATGCTGATGAGTGTCAATACCTCAATGGTAAAACTCATCTATCCCAAGCGACATTTGGGGAAGGGAGTGGGACTCAATGCGACCGTAGTGGCAATCGCGTCGGTAACAGGGCCTACGCTCTCGGCTGCCATCCTTGCCATAGCTCCGTGGCCTTGGCTTTTTGCCATCAATGTGCCGGTTGGAGTGGCGACATTTGTGATGGCGCGCCGTTATTTGCCTGATAATCCCGTGCGTGTGGTCGGCCGGCACTTCGATTGGCATGAAGCCGTGCTCAATGCAGCCACGATGGGACTGTTTATCGGATGTGTGGAAGCCTATTCGCACGATGTGCCGACGCGATGGGTACTTGGCGGAGCCGTTGTGTTGCTCGTCCTGGCCGTATGCTATGTACGCATGGAGAGGGGCAAAAAATTCCCGATGTTGCCGTTCGATTTGCTTAAGATACCGATATTCACGACCTCGGTAGCCACAAGCATCATTTCGTTTACGGCGCAGATGCTCGTGATGGTCGGGATGCCGTTCATGTTAGTCAATACGTTTGGTTACAATGCAGTCGGCATCGGACTTTTGATGACCTCCTGGCCATTGGCGATAGTTTTCGTGGCGCCGATGGCAGGTTTGCTAATCAATAAAGTGCATCCCGGCATATTAGGAGGCATTGGGCTGACGATGTTGAGCGTCGGTTGCTTTTTATTATCCTTCATACCCGTCGATACCGATCATTTCGGATTGGTTTGGAGGCTTCTGCTCTGCGGGGCAGGTTTCGGCTTCTTCCAATCCCCCAACAACCACCTGCTATTAGCCTCGGCACCGCCGGGACGTTCGGGCAGCGCAAGCGGAATGCTCGCCACGGCGCGGTTGACGGGTCAGACACTGGGAGCAGCCCTCGTCGCCATGTTATTCCACCTTTTCGGGCCGAAGGCGCCGCACGATGCCCTGTTGCTCGGCGGTTTCCTCACCATCATAGGCGCTATTTGCTCTTGTTTGAGGTTGAGGGAGAAGATGGTGGGGAGGTAGGACGGTTTTAAATGTCTATTCAGTCTGCTTTCCTCTTTTTCAACAAATAGGAAAGGCATTCCCGGAAGGTTACGGCCTTGCTTGCCCACAGGATGAGGGTGTAAACGGTGGCGGCAATAAGGATTTTTGCGCCGAAGAGAAGGTAGATATTCTCGATATTGTACGTGAAAAAGTAGGAGAGGGTCATTGCGAAGGTGGCAATTAAGGCGAAGGGCGTGATGTCTTTCAACGCGGCAAAGTAGGATAGTTTGATTTCCCGGCGGACGAAATGATGCCATACCAAGAGCCATAGAATCTGGATGATAACGAAAAGGGATACCATAACCGTTAATCCATAGGGATAAGTTACGAGCATCGCCGCAAGTTGCAAGATGCCGAGGGCAACGGTGCATCCGAGGTAGATGTCAGACCGTCCCTTGCTGATAAGTAGGTTGGAATAGAGTGTGATGATGGGTAAAAAGGCTCCGCTTATCGCCAACAGTTGCAAAATGCGTGCGCTGGGCAACCATTTCTCCGTAATCGCGATGGTAATCAACTCTGGTGCGACGAGGGAGAGTCCGAGCATGGCGGGAAAGGAGATGAATGACGTAAAGCGGAGCATCTTGCGGAAGACGCGGAGTTGCCGCTCGTTGTCGTCGGCTATCTGGGCGAACAAAGGTTGCGCCACGCTGCCGACCATGCCCGAGATGAGCGAATGACCCATATAATTCCATTTGTTAGCCTGATTGAATTGTCCGACTTCGCGCTCGGAATAGAAACGGCCGAGGATGATGGCGAAGAGGTTATTATTGACGTGGTTGAAGATGTTTGTGAACAAGAGTTTGAAACCAAACGCCAGCATTTCGCGGAGCGGACGGAAGTCGAAGCTAAACGTCGGCCGCCAAGGACAGACACACCAAAGGAAAAGCGTCAAAACGCTGATGTAAACGAGACTTTGGGTCGCGATGCCCCAATAAGAGAAACCGTGATAGGCCAATGTGATGCCTGTAATGCCTGAAATGACAAGCGCAAGTATCGTCCCCACCGCCTTTTGCTTCACTTGCATGTTGCGGAAAAGGTATGCCGTCGGAACAATACCCAGTCCGGAGATGAAGAAACCGATGAAAGAGTAGCGGGCCAGCGGAATCAAATCCGGATTATGGTAGAAGCGGGCAATCAAGGGCGCACAGAAAAAAAGAATCCAGTAAAGGCTGAAGCTGAGAAGCGTGCTAAACCAAAAGACAGCGTTGAAATCCCGATGCTCTACTACTTTTCGATTGGCGAGTGCCGAGATGAACCCGCTTTCCTGAATAGCGGCGGCGATAAATGAGAAAACGCTCAACATTCCCACCATACCGTAGTCCGCAGGAGTCAGCAAACGAGCCAAAAAGATTCCAAACACGAGATTTAGAACCTGCTGTGTCCCGTTATTGACAAGTCCCCAGAAGAGACCTCGGGCGGTGGTTTGCTTGAGCGAAGGAGGCATGGCGGAAAGAAGCTAATGCGGATTACCGCCCGATACAATGATACTCGAAACCGTATTCCCGCATCTCGTCGAGGTCGTAAATATTCCGGCCATCGATGACCAGCGGGCGTGCCATCAACTTATGGATAGCTGTCCACGAAGGGAGGCGGAACACCTTCCATTCCGTCAGGAGGAGCAAAGCATCGGCATCGACCACTGCGTCGTACATGTCTTTGGCATACATAATGCTGTCCCCTAAGCGGCGTTTGGCTTCGTTCATCGCCTCTGGGTCATAGGCGGAAACCACACAGCCGGCCTCAAGCAGTTTCTGGATGACCACCAAGGAAGGAGCTTCGCGCATATCATCGGTCTCCGGCTTGAAAGCCAGTCCCCAAAGAGCTATACGTTTGCCTTGGAGGTTGCCGAGATGTTGTTGGAGTTTGCGGAAAAGGATAGACTTCTGCGCTTCGTTCACTTCCTCGACGGCTTGCAGGATGCGCATCGGATAGCCCTCTTTTGCCGCCGTCTTTATGAGTGCCTTCACATCTTTAGGGAAACATGAACCGCCGTAACCGCATCCCGGATAGAGAAAACGATGACCTATACGAATATCAGAGCCAATCCCTTTGCGCACCATGTTTACATCGGCACCGACAATCTCGCAAAGGTTGGCAATGTCGTTCATAAACGAGATACGGGTGGCTAACATCGCATTGGCAGCGTATTTCGTCATCTCGGCAGAGGGAACATCCATGAAGATGACCCGAAAATTGTTCAGGAGGAAGGGACGATAGAGACGGCTCATCAGTTCGCGTGCCCGTTCACTTTCGACACCGACCACGATGCGGTCCGGGCTCATGAAATCTTTGATGGCAGCCCCCTCTTTGAGAAATTCCGGATTGGAAGCGACATCGAACGTTAGGGAAGACCCCCTTTTGTCCAATTCTTCCTGTATCGTCTCACGAACTTTACGAGCTGTGCCGACAGGAACGGTACTCTTCGTAACGATGAGCAAATGTTTTTCCATAAAGCGGCCTACCGTGCGCGCCACCTCCAAAACGTAACGCAAATCCGCACTCCCGTCTTCATCCGGTGGAGTTCCGACGGCGCTGAAAACCATTTCCACCTCGTTTAAACATGCCGACAAATTTGTAAGGAAATGCAGGCGGCCGGCAGCCTTGTTTCGTAAGACCATTTCCTCCAAGCCCGGCTCGTAGATAGGAAGGATGCCTTGGTTTAGATTCGCAATCTTTTCGGCGTTCACATCGACGCAAAAAACTTCGGTACCCATCTCGGCAAAACATGTGCCGCTCACCAGACCGACGTAACCTGTTCCGACTATGGCTATTTTCATGACTTCGTTTCGTTCGTTGCTTCGTACATTCTACATATTATATCAACAACCTTCATGCCTTCCAATACGTTGGTCGTGATGGTTTGTTGCGTATTCCCTGAAAGGACCTCGACGACATTGCGGATGACGAAATTGTGGTTCTGGGCCGAACCCTTATACGGTCCGTAGTCGTTGCCCGGGTTTGTCGGCGGGAGCTGAGGCATTTCGTAGTCCTTGATGTGGCAATATGTAACCTCGTTCATGTATTGTCCGCCGATTTTTACGCTTCCGTTTTCGGCTACGATGAGCAAACTGCTCTCCAAGTTCTTGTCCCAGACGGATGTGGAGAAGTTCAGACTGCCCATGCCGCCTTCCACGAAGTCGAAGGTAATCATGCCGGAATCTTCGAAGTCCGTCAGTTTCCCGTGATTGAAATCAGCCATCCGTGAGCGGATATTCGTGATATCCCCGAAGAGCCAATACATAATATCAATAAAATGAGAGAACTGGGTGAAAAGCGTGCCGCCGTCCAGCTGTTTGTCGCCGTGCCAACCCCCAGGCTTGTAATAGCGTTCGTCCCGATTCCAGTAGCAATTCAATTGCACCATGTAAATCTTCCCCAACTTGCCGGAATCCACCATATCCTTAATCCAAACCGAAGGCGGAGAATACCGGTTCTGCATCACACAGAACGCTTGACGGTTGTAGCGCAACGAGGCGAAGATAACCTGCTCGGCATCCGCTTTCGTCAGAGCCATAGGCTTTTCAATCACGACATGATGCCCCGCCTTCATGCAGCGGATAGCCATCGCCGCATGTAAGCCGTTCGGCGTGCAAATGTTGATGACGTCAATGGGGAAATCAGCCTTCAATAATTCCTCTAAGGAAGAAAAGAAAGGAACAGCGTAGGCTTCGATACCCAGATTTTCTTTCGGGCGGATATCACAGAGCGCGACCAATTCTGCGCCGGCATCTCGGGTAATCATTTCGGCGTGTCGTTTGCCGATATGCCCGCAGCCGATAACGGCAAAGCGTATTTTTTGTGTGCTATTGTTCATTTTCCAGTAAAACGATTCATTTTATCGATTATAAAATCTATTTCTGCTTCTGTCATCTCGGTGTGTATGGGTAAGGAAAGCACCTCTTTCGTCAATTGCTCGGCTACGTGGAGAGAACTTCCTTTCCGGACAAAACCATAAAAGGCTTCTTGCTTTTGCAATGGAAGCGGGTAGTATATCATCGAAGGGATACCCTGTTCTTTCAGATAGGCCTGAAGTTCGTCCCGTTTTCCATCCTTTACCCGTAGTGTATATTGATGATAGACGTGGGTGGAATAGGGACGCCGTTCTGGTATCGTCCATAGAGGATTTCCACCTAAGGCTTCATCATAACGAGTGGCAACTTGGCGACGTGCTTCATTGAATGCATCCAAATGCGGGAGTTTCACATTTAACACTGCCGCTTGCAATGTATCTAATCGGGAATTACATCCGACAATCTTGTGGTGATACTTGATTTGTTGTCCGTGGGAAGCAATCATCCGCAGGCGTTCGGCCCAATACGAATCAGACGTCATGATGGCACCGCCGTCTCCGTAACACGCCAAAGGCTTGGAAGGGAAAAAGGAAGTCGTTCCGATATGTCCCATCGTCCCTGTTTTCTTCTTTGTCCCGTCGGAAAACGTATAAACGGCACCGACCGATTGCGCGTTGTCTTCGATAACATACAGATTATTCTGCGAAGCAATCCGGAGTATCGGTTCCATATCGCAACTCTGTCCGAAAAGATGCACGGCAACGATCGCTTTCGTCCGGGGGGACACGGCTCCTTCTATCAACGAAGGATTGATGTTGAAAGTCTCCGACTCGACATCCACCCAAACGGGAATCAATCCCAATAAAGCCACGACTTCCGCCGCAGCCACGTAGGTAAATGCCGGAACAATCACTTCATCCCCCGGCCGCAAGTCCAAAGCCATTAATGCGATTTGCAATGCATCCGTCCCATTCCCGCAAGGAATTACATAGGGTATGTTCAGATAATTGGCAAAATTCGTTGCAAATTCCTTGACTTGCGGGCCATTGATGAAAGCCGTACTCTCTAAAACTTGCTGCATCGCCCTATCCACGTCCGGTTTCAGACGCAGATATTGGCGATGCAGATCTACCATAGATAATTGACAATTGACAATTGAGAATTGACAATTATCGTTTGTTCCAGAATTGTCCATTGTTCATTGTCAATTGTCCATTTACTTCACCTCGCTTCCCGGCTTCACTTCTTTCTCCGGCATAATCACCGCAAGTTTGCCATCGAAATTCTCTGCCGAGAGAATCATCCCTTCGGAAACAATGCCTTTCAACTTGCGCGGAGCCAGATTTGCGATAAAGCAAACTTGCTTGCCGACCAATTCTTCCGGCTTATAGTGTTGGGCAATGCCCGAAACAATCGTGCGTTTCTCCAGACCGTCGTCGATACGGAATTGCAAGAGTTTGTCGGCCTTGGGCACCTTCGTGCATTCCAATATCGTACCTACGCGGATATCCAATTTGGAGAAATCTTCGTATGCGATAGTCTCGCGGATCGGTTTCGCCTTGTAGTTGGCCTCTTCATTGGCTTTCTTCGTATCCAAGAGCTTCTGCACTTGCTTCTCGATGACGCTATCGTCAATCTTTTCAAAGAGCAATTCGGCTTTCCCTAATTGATGGCCGGCTTCCAAGAGGTCGGTAGCGCCTAAGCGATTCCAGCCCAACGGTTCGACATTCAGCATCGCATTCAACTTCTTCATGCTGAACGGCAGGAACGGTTCGAAGGCTATCGCCAAGTTTGCCGTGATTTGCAGGGCGATGTTCATAATCGTCGCCACGCGATTCATATCGGTCTTCGCCAGTTTCCAAGGCTCCGTATCGGCAAGGTATTTGTTTCCGATGCGGGCGAGGTTCATCGCTTCTTTCTGGGCATCGCGGAAGTGGAAGGTATCCAGCAAACGCTCTACGTTGCCCTTTACCAGCTTGAACTCTTCTATCGTTTCGCGGTCGTAGTCCGTCAATTCGTTGGCGGCAGGAACTTTCCCGTCGAAATATTTCTCGGTCAGGACCAAAGCGCGATTGACGAAGTTTCCGAGGATAGCCACCAGCTCGTTGTTGTTGCGAGCCTGGAAGTCTTTCCACGTGAAATCGTTGTCTTTCGTTTCCGGCGCATTGGCGGTCAGGACGTAACGCAAGACATCCTGCTTGCCCGGCATATCGACCAGGTATTCGTTCAACCAGACAGCCCAGTTGCGCGAGGTTGAAATCTTATCGCCTTCCAGATTCAGGAATTCGTTGGCCGGCACGTTCTCCGGAAGGTTAAACGACCCTTCGGCCTTCAGCATGGCCGGGAAAACGATGCAGTGGAACACGATATTGTCTTTCCCGATGAAATGAATCATCTTCGTCTCTGGGTCTTTCCACCATTTCTCCCAACTGTCGGGCAGCAATTCCTTCGTGTTGGAGATATAACCGATAGGCGCATCAAACCAAACATATAATACCTTTCCTTCAGCCCCTTCCACCGGCACGGGAATACCCCAATCCAAGTCGCGGCTCACGGCACGAGGCTGCAATCCCATATCCAGCCAGCTTTTGCATTGTCCATAGACATTCGGCTTCCATTCCTTATGTCCTTCGAGAATCCACTGGCGGAGGAACGGCTCCCACTTGTCGAGCGGCAAATACCAATGCTTCGTTTCGCGCATCACAGGCTTGCTGCCGCTGATAGCCGACTTCGGATTAATCAAATCCGTCGGACTGAGCGATGTCCCGCAGGCTTCGCACTGGTCGCCGTAGGCTTTCTCGTTTCCGCAGTGCGGGCAAGTCCCGGTGATGTAGCGGTCGGCCAGGAACTGCTTCGCTTCTTCGTCGTAATATTGTTCGGAGGTTTTCTCGATGAATTCTCCCTTATCATACAAGGTGCGGAAGAAATCCGACGCCATCTGGTGATGTATCGCCGACGTCGTGCGGGAATAAATATCGAACGAAATGCCGAACTCCTCGAACGACTTCTTAATAATATTATGGTAGCGGTCCACCACATCCTGCGGCGTAATCCCTTCTTTCTTCGCGCGGAGTGTGATGGGCACCCCATGCTCGTCCGACCCGCCAATCATCAAAACCTCTTCGCCTTTCAAGCGGAGATAGCGGGCGTAAATATCCGCCGGGACGTAAACCCCCGCGAGATGTCCGATATGCACCGGCCCGTTCGCGTAGGGCAGTGCCGTCGTTATCAATGTTCTTTTAAAATGCTTTTCCATGCTTCTGAATCTGTTTTTTGATGGGCAAAGGTACGGATTTATTTCGCTTGTCGTGCAGCCGGGCTTGCTTTTTCAATATCCGAAGCGTGATGTATCGACTTCCTTATGTTTCTTTTCGGTATAGCCGCCGAAACGGTAGGTGAAAGAAACCATCAGATTGCGTGTCGTTTCGAGCATCCGCATATCGAGCCTCTGTCCCCGGTAATCGATGTGCGCGTCGGGCATTGAGGTATTCAGCAGGTCGTTTCCGCTCAGCTTCAGCTCCATCTTTTTATCCGCCGAGGTCCATTTCACGCCCGCGTCGAGTTTCCAAACGTCGCTGAGCGTCATCAGCCCTTGCAGGGGCGAGGAGACATACATCCCGTTCAGTTCGAAGCGTATGTCGGGCTTCGAGGCGATGCGGAACGTGTTGTTCAGGATGGCTGCCCCCATGAATCGTCCGCGATCGATGGCGATGTCGTGATACGGGTCGCATTTCTCTTTCAGATAACTGCCCGTGAGCGTCAGGTCGGCGTTCCAGACTTGTCCCGCCGTGAACGGGAGGATGAACGCCAGGGTGATATCTTGTTGATAATTGAAGTTGATAAATTGATAGACGAGCGACAGCTCTTCCGGACTCTGATAGGGCAACTGGACGAAATAATCCTTCGTGTAGCTATACGAGAGGTTCGCGACGTACTTCCCCCGCCATACGTAGGTCAAATTCGCTGTATATTCGGACGATGGACGCAGATTCGGATTGCCCACAATCTTCGTATAGCCGTTCAGATAGCTGACCGTATTCTGCAGCGTCCAGTAATCGGGGTATGCCTTGTCAGACGAGAATCCGAGCTGGAAAATATGTTCCGGACTCTGTTGATAACTGAGTTGAAAGGTCGGATACACCGCCCATTTCCGATAATCCATCAGTTGATAACATTCCCCCGCCACCGAGAGCGCCATCGCGAGTTTCTCGCTGAACGCCTTCTCCACGCCGGCATAAAAATTATACGTTTCCTCCTTAATATGCGTATCGACAGGATTATCCGCCGGTTTTCCATCCAGCCGATGGTAGGTCTGCCCGCTCTTCTCGTCGGCGAAGGTGAAGTCGAGGCCGTAATTCAGTCCCCACCCTCCGCCGAGGGCATGTTTCTGTCCGGCATAGACCTTCCAGCGGTTGATTTTCTGCCTATCGTCCACGCGGAAACGCTCCGCCGCTCCGTCCGTATCCGTCCCGCTATAATTTTGCACCGCAGGGCTTTGATAATAGGTATAGTCGAGTCCGACGTTCAGTCCGAAGCCCGCCGTGTAGTCTGCCGCGACGTTGTGCATCTGATTTTCGGAGGTTTTGAAGTTTTCCGCCTCCGAAAAAGTTCCCCACGAGCGGTTTAGCGACTTCCCGTGCCGCATGAGGGCTGTGGTATAGGCGAGTTGGAAATTGTTCCGCTCGTCGGGCTGGTAATCCAAGCCGACGCGGAGGTTGTGCACCGTCCGCTGTTGATAACCCCGGTCGTTCTGGTTGATTTCGTATGGAGAACCGGTGGAAAGCGTGTGCAAAGCCTCCAAATCCATGTCGTTGGCATCCGTTTTCGTATAGCCCGGTGAATAACTCACGTCCGCCGACAGCTTCTCGCCGCTGTACGAGAGATTTACGTTTCCACCGCCTTGTGAATAGCGCGACTGGGTGAAGTCGCCCCGCACTTCGCCCCTGAGCAGCGGCTCGCGGGACTTTTCCGCCTTCAGCCGGATATTAACCGAGGCGCCGCGCACCCGGTACTGCGCCGGTGTGTTGTACATCACCTCGATTTGCCCCACCTCCGACGCGGGCAGACTTTTTAACAGCATTATCAACTGTTCCCGGTTCATACCCGAGGGTTTCCCGTTGATAAGGAGGTTTACATCCCCGGCACCGCTGAGGATAACGTCGTTTTCCTGCTCGCGGATGCCCGGCACGCGGGTCAGTGCCTCGAAGACCGTCGTCGCCGTCGTGCGCTCGGCCAACACCGCCGCGTCGTAGCTCAACGCGCCCTTTTCGACCTTGACCAGAGGACGTTCGCCCCTTACGACGACCTCGTCGAGGGCATAATCCTGTGCCGCCAGTTCGACCTCCCCGGCATCGGCCCCGCACCCTTCTTTTTCCACGGTGCGGTATAAAATGTGTTGAAAAATCAGTCGATAACAATCCGGGGACTGCTCGAAACGGAAGTAACCCAGTGAATCCGTAACCGTTGCACCCACGAACGACGAATCGCGCGCCTGCAGGACGACCGTCGCCGCCTCGATAGGCATCCGCGCCGCGTCGATTACCCGTCCCTCTACCTGCTGCGCCTCCGAAACCATTGTGGCGCAGGTCATCATGCCTGTCAAAATCATCAATCCTTTCATCTTCTTTTCATTTTTATAAAATAAAACATCAAATCGCCCGTCGCGGGGCTTTTTATGGGCGGGGCAAATCACGCTACGGGTCGTAAACCTATTTACCCCACAGGGATAATTAACTCTACGAATAGTAGAGCAGTTTGCCCCGCAGGGATAATTAACTCTACTGATAGTATAGCAATTTGCCCCAACGGGGTAAAGAGCTTTACACTTCGTAGCATGATTTGCCCCGCCCATGTATGCAAAGATACCGCCCGTCGCAGAGCTTTTCGGTTATCGGCAAGTTATTTCATCGTTAATTTAAAGTTATCGTCGGAGCGGCGAGCAATTTTTACGTCGTTGTCATGCTTTCTCCGGGATATTTTCGCACCTTTGCACGCGAACTAAATCAAAAAACGATGAGAAAATCCTTTATTACTTTCTGTTTGAGCCTGGCACTGACGCCGGCAAGCCTCGTTCCCACGGCCACAGCCCAGGAACGGCGCGACAAGGAGCAAACCTACGTGCTCGAGACCCCTTACGAGGTAGAAAAGATTGCGCAGCCTGCGGGCAAGCGCGTCAAGAACGTCATCCTGATGATTGGCGACGGCATGAGCCTGATGCACGTCTATTCGGCCTGGACCGCGAACCGGGGGAAGCTCTGGCTCGAGAATTGTCCCGTAACCGGCCTGTCGAAGACCTATTGCGCCGACCGCCTGATTACGGATTCGGGCGCGGGGGGCACGGCGCTCGCCACGGGCTATAAAACGAACTACCACATGGTCGGTGTGGACCCGGAAGGCAACAAACTGGAGTCGCTGCTCGCGCTGGCGAAGCGGAAAGGGCTGAGCGGGGGCGTCGCGGTAACGTGCCGCCTGTGGGATGCCACGCCCGCCGATTTTTGTTGCCATAACATCGACCGCGACCAGGAAGAGGCGATTGTTGCCGACTACCCGACCTGCGGCGCGGACTATGTCTTCGGGGGCGGGGCAAAACGCTTCGAGCATAGGAAGGACGGACGGAATATTTTCGACGAATTGAAGGCGGAAGGGTATGATGTCTTGCGGAGTTGGGACGAGTTGGAGGCATATAAAGGCCAACGCGTCTTCTGCGTAACCGATTCGGTCGATACGCCGGTGCCTGCCGAGCGGGGCGACTTGCTGGCGCGGGCATCCTTAAAGGGTATCGATATTTTGGACCAAAATCCGAACGGCTTTTTTATGATGATAGAAGGGTCGCAGCTCGACGACTACGGGCACTTCAATGACTTGGATATGTTGATGCAGGAGGTGCACGACTTCGACCGCACCGTCGGGCGCGTCCTCCAATGGGCGGCTGAAGACGGCGAAACGCTCGTCGTGATAACCGCCGACCACGAGACAGGAGGCTTGACACTCGTGGATGGCGATTTGCAGGCGGGACGAATCGTCGGCAAGTTTTCGACGGGTGGGCACAGTGGCGTGATGGTGCCGGTCTATGCGTTCGGGCCCGGCTCGGAGCGCTTCACGGGCATCTACGAGAATACGGATGTCTTTTGGAAGATAAGCGACCTCTTGCAGCTCCCGACGGCGAAGGACCGGAGCGGGAAGATACACTATAACGCCTTTTCGCACAATGATTATTGGCGCACACGGCCCTTGCACGATGCGCTGGACTTAGGATTCAACTGCGTTGAGGCCGACCTCTGGAATATAGACGGCGAGCTTTACGTTTCGCACGAAAAACCGGAGGCACGGGCTGAGATTTCTTTCCGCCAGCTCTATCTCGAGCCGCTCATCGCCCGTGCGAAGGCGAATGGCGGGAAAATCTATCCCGATAGCAATCGCCCGTTCTATCTCATGCTCGATTTCAAGGAAAAAGGAGAATCCATCTATGCCCTTTTGAAGAAAGAGATGGAACCGTACAAGGAATATTTCTGCCGGGTGGAAGACGGCGAGTATAAGGAAGGACCCATCCTGCTCTTCATCTCTGGCGACCGTCCGATGCAGACTTTGCCCCAAGAAAAGACCCGCATGGCCTTCCTCGACGGGAAAATCAGCGAGCTGGGGAAAGGCATTCCGACGAGCCTGATGCCCGTGGTCAGCGATAACTACGCCGACTTCTTTACGTGGGACGGCAAGGGCGAAATGTCTCAAGACGAACAGAAGAAGATGCGCGACATCATCCGCCGGGTCCATGCCGAAGGGAAACTATTCCGCTGGTGGGGCGCACCGGATACGGAGCAATTCAAACGCTTCTTCCTCGACGAAGGCGTGGACCTGCTCGGGGCGGACGATTTGAACGGACTGGCGCGTATATTATAATAAGGTAAGAACGATGTCCGAGAAATATCTCCGAATACTGACCATCCTGGGATTGCTTGCGGTGATAGCCGTGCAAGGGCTGTGGCTGGTGAATACCTATCGAATCATCGAGGGGCAGATAGCGCAGAGCGCGGCGCGGAAGTTTCCGCAGGCGGTGGTGGACGAAGCCGTCCTGCGCATCGATTCCTTGCGGAGTTTGACAGACGAGCACTACGAGTTGGAAGCCAAAGCGAATATGAAGAACGACTCGCTGGATGCGCAGGCCATTGTGCAGTTCCTGGCTATCTTCTTCAACCAGTATTGCGATTCGGTTTACCACGAGCCGGTCTCGCTCCCACGTTTGGACTCCCTTTTCACGGCAAGTTTGGCTCAGGAAGGCTATCGCGTGGAAGTCGTATGCCGGAAAACAGATGTCGCCGGGCGGATTATCCCAAGCGGCGGGGCGGAG
This sequence comes from uncultured Parabacteroides sp., assembly GCA_944325345.1. GTDB lineage: Bacteria > Bacteroidota > Bacteroidia > Bacteroidales > Tannerellaceae > Parabacteroides. The sequence goes on along the minus strand of CALUZV010000002.1, from coordinate 83,457 downwards.
GGAGGCGGAATCCTTGCGCCCACGATCCGCACGCCTAAGGTATTTCTCAATCAAGAGCGGACGGAGGCGGTGGAGGCGGTGATTGTCAATCCCTACGGCGTCATATTCCGCCAGATGGCTATCCTGCTGCTCGCTACCGTTGTCTTAATCCTCTTTATTGCCTATTGCATCGTCTATCAAATCCGAATCATCTTGCGGCAAAGTAAGATAGCCCGGATACGGCAGGACTTCACCTACGCCATGATTCACGACATGAAAACGCCGATAGGGACCATCTCGATGGTCGGCAATGCCCTGGAAAGTGGGAGATTGGAGGCGCTGCCGGACTTGAAGAAGCAATATTTCGCTATCTTGAACGAAGAGACGGAGCATTTGCAGAATCTCTCGGAGAAAATATTGACGATAGCCAAGCTGGAGCAGGCGCGCCTGAAGTTGGTCATGAATCGCGTGCCGCTCCGGCCGATGCTCGAAGAGTTGGCGGCAAAATACCGGGTGAAAAGCCAGAAGCCGGCGGAGTTTATCATCGATTGCCCCGGCGACATCACCCTTTCGACCGACAAGGAATTCTTGCAGGAGGCGATTAGCAATCTGATAGACAATTCGCTGAAATATTCGGGCGAGCAAGTAACCATCCGCCTTTCCGCCAGGGAAGAGACGGGCTATGTCTGCCTCAAAGTCTGGGACAACGGCTGGGGAATCCCCCTCAAAGAGCAGAAACGCATCTTCGAGAAGTTCCAGCGGGGCAGCATGAGCCGGAAAGGAGTGGGGAAGGTGGCAGGCTTCGGCTTGGGACTCAACTACGTCTCGCGCGTGGTCTCGGCGATGGGCGGGACGGTTTCCGTCAATAGCATCGAAGGGCAATACTGCGAATTTATCATCAAACTTCCTCAGAAATAAATAGAAACGATATGATACGGGTATTATTAGTCGAAGATGACAAGAATCTGAGCTTCATCCTTCAAAGCTCCTTGGAGCAAATCATCGGCGGGTATGCCGTAACCGTGGCGCAGAACGGAAAAGAAGGTTTGGCACAATTGGATAGCGGCGAATTCGACCTCATCGCCTCGGATGTGGACATGCCGGAGATGAACGGGACGGAAATGGTGCGCCGAATCCGCCTCCGCCATCCCGAAATACCGATTATCTTCATTACGGGGATGACGAATGTCCGCGACGTCATCAACGGATACCAGTCCGGGGCGGATATGTATATCAAAAAGCCTTTCTTGCCCGAGGAACTGGATGCGCACATCCAAGCCTTGCTGAAACTAAAGAAACACGAGGACGAAACTACGGTTTCCCCCGACGAAAATACCGTTTTTCTCCTCGGAAAGTATAGGTTTCTTCCCGCGCAAAGCCAACTCGTGTGCGGCGAGAGCCAATGGACGCTGACCAAACGCGAAAGCCAGATACTCGAGCAGCTATGTCGGCACAAGGGGAAAATCGTGAATCGCGAGAAGCTCCTTACAGACCTCTGGGGGACAAGTGATTTTTATACATCCCGAAGCCTGGATGTCTTCATCTCTAAACTTCGGAAATATTTGGCGCTCGATGCGGATATCTCCCTCAAAGTCGTGAAGAGCGTCGGTCTTTGCCTATCGGACGAGCCGGGGCAAAAGTGTTCTTAATAGTTGGAAAGTTATTCTATAAGGGCAGTCGCAAGTCCGGAGTGTTGGCGGCATTGAAATATGTTTGTACTTTCGTGCCGCTTATGAAAGGAGAAGTATGCGAACTGTAAACGTAAAGAAAGTGGAAACGAAGCGCGAGATGGATGATTTCGTCGCTTTCCCGAGCAGGTTATACGAGACGTGCCCTTATTACGTGCCCGATTTGGAAACGGATATTCGCGAGACCTTCGACCCGAAGAAGAATGCCGGATTAGACTTTTCCGATATCCAACCTTTCATTGCCTACGACGAAAACGGTACTACCGTAGGCCGTATCACCGGTATCATCAATCACCATGCCAACGAGAAGTGGCATACGAAGAACGTGCGCTTCGGCCTTATTGAGTTCATCGACGATAGGCAGGTCTCTGCCGCTTTGCTGAAAGCCGTAGAAGAGTGGGGCAAGGAACGCGGCATGGAAAGTATCCAAGGCCCGATGGGTATCTTCGATTTCGACAAGGAAGGAATGCTCGTCGAGGACTTCGACCAGCTTGGTTCGATGATTACCATCTATAATTATCCCTATTATCCGCAGCACCTGGAGGCTTTGGGCTACGAAAAGGAGGTGGATTGGGTCCAAATCCGTATCGACGTGCCCAAAGAAATCCCTGAAAAGTATGCCCGTGTCGCCCGCCTCTCCCAAGAGATGTTTGGCCTGCAGGTCAAGAAGCTCACGACCGAGGATGTCGAGAAGCGCGGCTATGGTAAGAAAGTTTTCGACCTCTTGAACCAAGCCTACGCTCCTTTGTTTGGCTATACAGAGCTTTCCGACCGGCAGATTGAGCTTTATGTCAAGCGTTACGTCCCGCTCCTGGACTGGGATATGGTTCCGGTCATCGAGAATGAGCAGCACGAGGTCATCGGCGTGGCTATCACGATGGGTAGCCTCTCGAATGCCTTGCGGGAAGCTAAAGGGAAGTTCTTGCCCTTCGGATGGTTCTACTTGCTTCGTGCTCTGAAGTGGAAAAAGGAGGAAAAAGCGGAGTTGTTCCTTATCGCCGTCCGTCCCGACTATCAGGGTCTGGGTGTGAATGCTTTGTTTTTCAACGATCTTATCCCGGTCTATAACCGGAATCATTTCAAATGGGCAGAGACAGGCCCGCAACTGGAGGACAACGTCAAGGAGCTCTCCCAATGGAAGCCTCTCCACCCTACATTCACCAAAAGAAGAAGATGTTATAAGAAAAAAATAGAATAAGATATATGGAAAGAAAAGTAGTAATAACCGGCATGGGCATCTGGTCCTGCCTCGGAAAGACATTGGATGAGGTCCGCAACTCACTTTATACCGGAAAAAGCGGCATCATCTTCAGCCAAGAGCGTAAAGACGCCGGCTTCCGCTCCGCACTCTGCACCAATGTCGAGCGTCCGGACTTAAAACCCTTCCTCCCCCGCAACCAGCGGCAGTTTTTGCCTGAGGAAGCTCAATATGCCTATATCGCCACCCGGTCGGCCTTGGAAAATGCCAAGTTAGACCAAGATTATCTGGATTCGCATGAAGTGGGAATCCTTTATGGCAATGATTCGACGGCGGAATCGACGATGCGCGCCCTCGACAAGTTCCGCGAGTTCGGAGACACCTCCGCCTGCGGAAGCGGGGCTATCTTCCAGTCGATGAACTCTACAATCACCATGAATCTGGCTTGCCTCTTCAAACTTCGGGGTATAAATCTTACGGCATCCGGCGCCTGTGCCTCGAGTTCTCATGCAATAGGTTTGGCATACCTGCTCATCCGTGATGGTTTGCAAGACTGCATTATTTGCGGTGGAGCCCAGGAAGCGAATATGTATGGCGTGGCTTCTTTCGACGGCCTCCAGGCCTTCTCCATCCGTGAAGATGCTCCGGAAAAGGCGAGCCGCCCCTTCGACCGCGACCGCGACGGTCTTATCCCCGGCGGTGGTGGCGCGACGGTCATCGTCGAGAGTCTGGAGAGTGCCGTCAAGCGTGGCGCGCCCATCTTGGCCGAGATTGTGGGCTGGGGCTTCTCCGGAAACGGCGACCATATCTCCACGCCTAATGTCGCAGGCCCGGCCCGCTCCTTGGAATTGAGTCTGAAGCACGCCGGCCTCTCGCCCCGCGACATCGGCTACATCAATGCTCACGCCACTTCGACGCGCGCGGGCGACGGCCGCGAGGCAATGGCTATCGCGCAGATTTTCGGGGATTATAAGGTTCCCGTAACTTCCACCAAGAGTCAGACCGGCCACGAAATGTGGATGGCAGGCGCGAGCGAGCTGATTTATTCCATGTTGATGATGAAGAATCATTTCATCGCGGGCAATGTCAATTTTGAAAATCCCGACGACGAGACGGCCTGCATCAACGTCATCCCCGAAACCCGCGAGGCGGACTTCGACACGTTCCTCTCCAACTCTTTCGGCTTCGGCGGAACCAACTCCACCCTTATTGTCAAGAATGTAAAATGATTTTTCCTACTAAATAAAGTTTGATATGACACGTAATGAAATTATTGAACAAGTAAACAGCGTCTTGGCCGACGAGTTTGAAGTCGAGGCCAGCGCATTTTTGCCCGAGGCAAACGTAAAAGAAACCCTTTCCCTGGATAGCCTGAGCTTGGTGGACCTGGTGGCCATCATCCAGCAGACATACAAGATTAAAATCCCGGTAACGGATTTGCGCTCCATCCAAACATTCGATGATTTATATACCTATATCGAAACGCATTTGCCGCAATAACCCGCGACGAATCTTCTGAAAATGTTTTATATGCGGGAAGACCTTGTGCCGCTTCTTCTCCTCGCGGGGAAGGGGTGGCAAAGGCATACATTTTGACTGTAGAAACTTCTACGGTCGCGATGTATATATACAAAAGGCTTGTAGAACTTTCTACAGCGTTGATGTATATATACAACAGTTCCGTAGAACTTTCTACAATGAAAATGTATATATACAACGGCATCGTAGAACTTTCTACAGCCAAAATGTATATCCTTGTCGGTGCTTCTTCCCGTTCTTTAGAGGAATAAAGAGATGGAAACGATACCTATTGAGGCTCTAATCCCTCAGCGCGACCCTGTTTTGATGGTCGATGAACTGCTGGAGGCTTCGGACGATGCCGCGACGACTTCCCTGACAGTCCGCGACGACAATTTCTTCCTCGATGAGGAGGGAAAACTCGCCGAGACGGGTCTGATCGAGCACATTGCGCAGTCGGCTTCGGCGCTGGCGGGCTATCGCGCGTTGAGGTCGGGAGCTAAGGAGGCTCCGGTGGGCTACATCGGCGAGGTCAAGAAGTTCCGCTGTTTCCGCAGGCCTGCCCAAGGCGAAGTCCTGCATACGGAAATCCGGCAAGGGGCGGAGGTAGGCGGTGTCGCCATCGTGGACGGAAAAGTAGAGGTAGGCGGCGAGCTTGTCGCCCAGACCCAGCTTAAAATATATGTGAAACCCGATTGATTCAGCCTGAAAACGATGTCTTTGGAAGGAAAATATTATCAGATGTGCAGTGCCCATTGGGAGGCAGATTCGGCCACGTTCCATCTGCGCCTCCTGCCCCAGTGCGAGGTCTATCACGGGCACTTTCCGGGTCGCCCGGTCTGTCCGGGGGCCTGCAATATCGAGATGTTGCGAGCCTGCTTCACCCATTGGATGGGACGCAGGCAGTATATAGGGGCTATCAAGCAGTGCAGGATGCTGGCCGTCCTCACGCCGGATATCGATGCCGACATCGAGGTGCGAATCAATGTCTTGGGCGAGACGGCCGGGGGCTGTCAGATAAGCGCCACCCTCAGTGCGGCGGGTAAAACGTATCTGGAATTCAAAGGCGAGATGTTGCGGGAGTTGGCATGAAAGCGGAAGTCGTCGTCATCGGCAGTGGCCTGGGTGGTTTGGAATGTGCAGCCCTGCTCGCGCGTGCCGGCAAGCATGTCGTGGTTTTGGAAGCGGGGACACAGATAGGCGGTTGCCTGCAAAGTTACCGGCGAAGGGGATTGGCCTACGATACCGGCCTTCACTACGTCGGCGGACTGGGCGAGGGGCAGTCTCTTTACCCTGTTTTCCGCTATTTAGGCTTGCTGCAACTCCCTTGGCGACAGCTCGACACGGTTTTCGACCGCGTAACCATCGGCGACGCGGCCTATCCCTTCGCGCAAGGCTTTACTGCCTTCGCCTCAGCCCTCGCGGAGATTTTTCCGGGGGAAAAAGCTGGCTTGGCAGCATACGCTAAATTGCTGGAAGACTGCCAGGCGGAGCAATGGGCTGCACTCCGGCCCGGGAGCAGCGGGATGGACTCCGTTTCGCGCCTCTTCGAGCTCGGAGCCTACGACTACCTCGCGGAGACGTTCCGCGACCCGCTTTTACGCAACGTCCTCAGCGGTGCCTCGCTGAAAATGGAACTCCGCAAGGAAAGTCTGCCCCTGTTTACCTTTGCCCACGGCAACAGTACCTTCGTCGAGAGCGCGTGGCGCTTGGCGGGCGACGGCTCGATGCTGGCCGAGGCGCTGGCGCAGACTGTCCGGGCAAACGGAGGCGGAATCCATTGCCGTTCGCGGGTCGTAGCCCTCGAAGAAGAGGCGGGACGCATCGTGGCGGCACGCACAGACGACGGGGAACGCTACGAAGGCGAGGTGTTTATCAGTGATGTGCATCCGGCAACGACAATCGGATGGCTGGGCGACAGTTCTCGGCGGTGCAAGCCCGTATATCGCCGCCGTATCGCCGCGCTGGAAAATACCTTCGGGATGTTCACCGTCTCGCTCCGGTTGAAAGAAGGCGCATTGCCCTATTTCAATCATAATCACTATGTCTATCGGGAGGCAGACGTGTGGGACTTCTATCGGAAGAAGGCTCCCGTGGGTGGCGTGTTGGTGAGTTGCCGTGTGCCCGAGGATGGAAAATTTGCCCGACAGATAGACCTGCTCACGCCCATGCTTTGGGATGCTTGCGAAGTCTGGAAAGGGACCCGTGTCGGACATCGGGGAGAAGCCTACGAGGAAATGAAGACCCGTGTGGCCGACGAATGCATCGCGCTGGCGGAAAAAGTCATCCCGGGCTTGTCCGGGAAAATCGCCGAACGCTACACCAGTACCCCGCTGACCTATTGGGACTATACCGGGACGCCGGAAGGCTCGGCTTACGGACTGCGGAAAGATTTTCGGGAGCCGCTCCTGACCTTGCTTTCGCCCCGGACACCCGTCGAGAACCTGCTATTGACCGGGCAGAACCTGATCCTGCACGGGGTGCAGGGAGTAACGATGACGGCGCTCTTCACCTGCGCCGAGGTCTTGGGAAAAGACTATGTGTGGAATGAAATTATAAATAGTAAATAGAATAAAGACAATGAAATATGCATTAGTAACCGGCGGAAGCCGAGGAATCGGCCGCGCCGTTTGTAAAAAACTGGCGGAGATGGGCTACCATATCCTGATAAACTACGCCCATAACCGGGAAGAAGCCGAGAAGACCCTGGCCTTGGTCCGTGAAGCCGGACAAGACGGGACCCTGATGCCTTTCGACGTTACGAACCGGGCGGAAGTCCGCGAAGCACTCGAAGCCTGGCAGGAGGCGAATCCCGAAGCCTATGTCGAGGTCCTGGTAAACAACGCCGGAATCTGTCGGGACAACCTGATGGTCTTTATGCCCGATGAAGATTGGGACGCAGTCCTCAACGCCACCCTCGGCGGCTTCTATAATGTTACCCAACCCTTGCTCCAGCCCATGTTGGTTCATAAATACGGCCGGATAATCAACCTCTCCAGCGTGAGCGGGGAGAAAGGAACGCCCGGACAGGCGAACTATTCCGCAGCCAAGGGTGGAATCATCGCTGCAACGAAGGCATTGGCCCAGGAAGTAGCCCGGAAGAAGGTAACTGTCAATGCCGTAGCCCCAGGCTTCATCGAAACCGATATGACTGCCCAGTTAGAGGATACGGCAGGACTTAAAAAAGCCATCCCCATGGGACGCTTCGGCAAACCGGAAGAAGTGGCGGAGCTGGTGGGCTTTTTAGCCTCTTCGTCGGCAAGCTATATCACCGGGGAGGTCATCTCCATCAACGGAGGGCTTTATACTTAAAAAAAGAAAGACAAAGATGGAATTGGAAGACGTATGTTATGTCCGGGTGAAGTTCAGCGAGCTGGATATGATGCAACGCGCCTGGCACGGGAGCTATGTCGCCTACTTTGAAGACGGACGCGAATCCTTCGGGCGACATTACCCCGGCATTGCTTATCATGATATGCAGGAGGCAGGCATCTATGCCCCGATATACGACTTGCATGTGAGATATTATGCCCCGTTGGGGATGGAAGACGTGGCTGAAATTCATACGCGCTATGTGCACAAGCGCGGGGCGCGGCTGGATTACGAATATGAAATCTATCGCGAGCGCAATCATGTCCTCTGCGTCTCAGGAAGTACTACCCAGCTCTTTATCGACCCGGCGGGCGAGCTAATGGTGGATTTGCCCGACTATTATCGGCACTGGCAAGAGAAATATCTTAGTATATAATAAATGGTTTAGGTTTCATGGGAAAGAAGATTCTATGCTGCTTGGTGGGCTTGCTATGCCTTTTCTCCTTGGAGGGGCAAAATGAAATACGGATAAAAGGACTTGTAACGGATTCGGTTAGTGGCGAGCCTTTGCCTTACGTCTCTATCATTGTGAAGGGGACAACTACGGGGGCGGCGACAGACCTGGACGGCCGTTTCTCCTTGACTGTCCCGTCTTCGGCTTCCGGGAAGATGCTGGAGGTGTCCTACTTAGGGTATTCTACAAAGCAGGTTCCCCTGAAGAGCGGACAGAGTCTTTCGATACAGTTGGCGCCGACCGGCATCGCGTTGAACGAGGTCGTAGTCAAGCCCGGGCGGGAGCGTTATCGCCGACGTGATAACCCGGCGGTAGCTTTTGTCAAGAACGTCATCGAGCGTCGTGATGCGAATGACCCTCGTAACCACGATTATTACTCCTACGACCGCTATCAGAAGATGGTCTTTGCCATGAACGATTATAAACCGAAGAAGCGGGAAGATGGGAAAACGGGGAAGTTCGATTTCTTGGTGGATTTTATAGATACCTTGGATGTAGGAACTACCATTCTCCCTATCTCGGAGAAGGAACATTTCGAGACGGTGTATTATCGGAAAGAACCCCATTCCGAGAAGCGGCTGGTGAAGGGCGACAAGTCCGCAGGAGTAGATGAAGTCTTTTCGCGTGATGGTATCCAGCAGTTTTTGAATGAAGCCTTTCGGGAGGTGGATATTTTCCGGAACAATATACCACTCTTTCTGCAACGCTTCGTCAGTCCCCTCTCCTCTCTCGGTCCTACCTTCTATAAATATTACTTGATGGATACCTTGGAGATAGATGGGCAGAAATGCATGGATTTAGGCTTTGTGCCTTTTAACTCTGAATCTTTCGGATTCACCGGACATCTCTATGTTACGCTTGATTCTACCTATTTCGTCCGTCGCGTTCTCTTGAATGTACCTAAGGATATCAATCTGAACTTCGTCTCCCACATGACTATCGACCAAACTTTTCGTCGCGAGCCGGATGGAACACGCCTCATTACCAAAGATGATATTCGGGTAAACTTCAAACTCAGTGAGAAAAGCAAAGGAATGTTTGCCCAGCGTCTGATTGTCTATTCGAATCATTCCTTCGAGCCGGATACAGCGCAGCTTGCTATCTTTGAACAGCCTGCTCCGTCCATTACCTTGAAAGAAGCCTATACGCAAACGGATAAATTCTGGGAGGAGAACCGTCCTCAGGAAGGGCGTCGGCGTAATCCCAATACCGTGGATAAACTTATGGCCAAGCTTCGTTCCATCCCTATCTTTTATGTTACCGAGAAGATCGTTACCATCCTTGTCTCTGGCTACGTACCGGCGACAAAGGATGAGGCCAATAACAAATTCGAATTCGGGCCGATGAACACGACCATTAGCGGTAATGCTATCGAGGGCGCACGCTTCCGTGTCGGTGGTACGACGACTCCCCAGTTCCATAAGCGATTGACACTTGATGGTTTTGCCGCCTACGGTGTGCGCGACAAGAAGATGAAATACGATGCTTTGGTGGAATATTCCTTCATAGACCGCAAGCAATATCGCAAGGAGTTCCCTATGCATTCTATCCGTTTCGAGTATATGTATGATATTAATAAGCTCGGCCAGCAGTATATGTACACCAGTAAAGATAACTTCTTGCTGGCCATACGCCGGAAACGCGATACGAGGGCAACGTATCTCCGCAAGGCAGAGCTGACCTACACCCGCGAGCATTACAACGGCATCTCGTATAGTGCTGTCCTGCGAAACAAGCGGGAGTATGCCACTCCCTACGCCGTCTTCGACCGTATCAATGCCGATGGCTCGCTGACTTCCCTCGACCATTATGATATGACCGAGCTTGAGCTGAACTTCCGCTACGGCTATAACGAAAAGTTCTATCAGACACGTAACAACCGTATCCCGATAACTTTCGATGCCTGGATTTTCAACCTGAGCCACGTCATGGGCTGGAAAGGTTTCCTGGGTTCATCCTATAATTACCAGCGGACGGATATCGGGTTGCAAAAGCGGCTCTGGTTCTCGGCCTTTGGTTATACGGATATTATCTTGAAGGCGGGGAAGGTATGGACGAAGGTGCCTTATCCGCTCCTCATCCTGCCGAATGCCAACCTCTCTTATACCATCCAGCCGGAGGCTTATACCAATATGAATGCGATGGAGTTTATCAATGATGAATATGCCTCGTGGGATGTTACTTACTACATGAATGGTTTGCTGCTGAACCGTATCCCTCTTATCAAAAAGCTCAAATGGCGCGAGGTCTTCTGCTTCCGGGGCCTTTGGGGACACCTATCGGACAAGAATAATCCTGCCAAGAGCACCGGCCTCTTCGCTTTCCCCGAGGGTTCGATGACGCTGGGTAAGGCTCCTTATATGGAAGCCAGCGTAGGTATCGAGAACATCTTCAAGTTCTTGCGCCTCGACTACGTTTGGCGTCTCAACTATCGCGATAATCCCGATATCCAGACGCACGGCGTTCGTTGTACGATGAGAATCCAGTTCTAAGAGGGGGAAAGGCGGGTGGTTGAAATTGCCCGGGCGGGTAGCTGAGACTGCCCGCCCGGGTAAGTTTGGCTACCCGCCTGGGCAGTTCCGGCTACCCGCCTGGGCAGTTTCAGCTACCCGCCTGGGCAGTTTCAGCTACCCGCCTGCGTTTATTGCTTCTGTTGCTGCCTTTTGTTTGCCTCCGCCTCTTTCTTTTCCTGGTAATTGAAATAGAGGACAGCACTGAGGCCAATAAGTACAAGTAAAATAGAACTCAGAATGGTAAGCATAGATTATTCTCCTTCCTTTTTATCCCGCACCAGCCAAAGGCCGAATGCAAGGGTTTTAAAATCCTAATTCTTTCTTCATAATTAACTGTTTTAGTTGTTTCGTGCCGCAAATGTAGGGATTATCCGGCAAATGGCAATCGGATAGATATAAAAAAAGGAGCCAGATTATAAAACCTGACCCCTTTCAGCCCCCGTCGGGATGACTGGATTCGAACCAGCGACAACACGCCCCCCAGACGTGTACTCTAACCGGGCTGAGCTACATCCCGTCTGCTTTTTACGGCTGCAAAGGTAGGACTTTTATTTTAAACTCCAAAACTTTCGCGATAAAAATCCAGTGAGGCGAGAATTTCTTCCTTTTTTAACTGTTGGTTGAGGCGGACATCGCCGATTTGCCCCAGCAGGGTGAAGTTGATGGCGTCGCCTTCGTTCTTCTTGTCGTGGCGCATGAGCTCGTAGAGGGTCTCGTAGTCCTCGCAATCGAAAGCGAAGGGCGGATAGTATTCCTTTATATAATATACCACCTGGCTGAGCTTCTCCATCGGGAAGTCGCAGTGCTTGTGCGACAGATAGAGCTCGCTGACGATGCCTGCGGCTACCGCGTGCCCATGCAGCAGCGGCCGCCCCTTGCGGAACGAGAGACTTTCGTAGGCATGACCCACGGTGTGCCCGAAGTTCAGTGCCTTGCGGATGCCTTTCTCCTTCGGGTCTTGGGCTACGATGTCTTCCTTGACGGCGACGGACTGCGCGACGAGCCGGTTCAGGTATCCGTAGTTCATCGTGTCGATGTCGTAGAGCATCACGGGCGTATATACTTCCATCGAACTGATCAACCCATGCTTGATCATCTCGGCATAACCCGAAAGGATATTGTCGCGGTCCAGCGTCCGGAGAAATTCGCAATCGATGAATACCCTGAGGGGAGGGTAGAAGGCTCCGATTTCGTTTTTCAGCCCATTGAAGTTGATGCCTGTCTTTCCCCCGACCGCCGCATCCACGGATGCCATCAGCGTGGTGGGTATATTGACCGTTCGGATGCCGCGCTTGAAGCTCGCCCCGGCAAACCCGCCCATGTCGGTTACCATCCCGCCGCCCAGATTGACCAGCAGCGAGTGGCGCGTGGCCCCGCCGTTGGACAACTGTGCCCAAATGCTGGCGAGGGATTCGATATTCTTGTGCAAATCATTTGCCTCGACCGTGATGACCGGTGCGCCTTGCAGTGCGGGCACGTCTTTGACCCTCGGATAGCACTCGCGGAGGGTGTTCGTATCAGTCAGGATGAAAAGCTTATCGTAGTCGAGCGACGCAAGCAGTCCTTGCAGGTCGGCATTCAAATCTTGGCAGATTACTACGTTTTGTTCGTTCATATATGCTGTTTTTATGGGGTTAGAATCTATGTTTCTGAAGAGAAAATATACTTTACGGACGGAAGTCCGAGAGCCTCATGCTGACGCTCACCATCAACGACAGCGCCGACGGATGATACTGCGCCACCGACGCCCCGATGTCGAACATCTTGATGCGTACCCCGGCCCCGGCCGAGAATCCCGCCAGCCCCGTGCCGCCTCCCGTGAGTTTCATATCCATCCGCGTCTTGGGGTTGAAGCCTACGCCGACCCAGAAGTTGTCCGACGGCACGAAGTCCACGCCTACGACGAAATGTTTCAGCAGCGTCTGCATGAAGTTGTCCCCGTCTTTCTCCTCCGACTCGTTCTGCGTACGCACTTCATCTACGTAGTCGAATTTCCAGTGGTTCAGATACATGGCCGTTAAGGAAAAACGCAGCGGCGCGTGCTTCATCTGCTTGCTGATGCCCGCCTGGATGTCCCAGGGCATCCGTTGCCGCTCCTCGTAATAGGGTTTCAGCTGCGCGCCGATGTTTTTCAGCGCGAAGCCGAAGGAGAATTTCTTGTCCGAGTCGTAGTAACTCAGTCCCGCATCCACCCCGAGGCCGATGGAGGTATAGTCCGCCAGCGTCGAATAGAGGAATTTCAGCGAGACGCCGCCCCGCCACCTCTCGCTCAGGTCGTAGGCGAAAAAGCCCTGCACGCTGATGTCCTTTGCCGAGGCTTCGCCCAGATAGACGTTCTCCGCCGAATACTCATCGACCTTCCCGAAGCTGAAGAAGCTCGCGCCGACGCCCCAAGCCCCCTTGTCCTTGAACGCCTTGGTGAAGACCGCGCTGCCCACGTTGATGTCCGAGATATAATTCATGTAGTTCAAGTTAATCATCCCGTCCATCTCGCCGCCGAGCAGCCCCGGGTTGTGGAAAATCAGCGACGGGTCGCTCTCGACCAGCGACACCGTGTGCCCGCCCAGCGCGTTGGCCCGCGTCGAGGTCGGCATCCGGAGGAACGTATAGGCTTCGTTGCCCGTCTGCGCCCACGCGGGGAGGGCTGCCAGCAGGATGCCTATATACATTATTATATAATAGCGTTTCGTCATACGTCTTTCGATAGTGCGGCAAAGATACGGCTTTCCGCTTTTATAGAAACGGGGAAAAAGGCAAAAAGGTATATGGCGGGCGAACTTTTTCCGGCCAGGAAGCCCTTCCCTGGGGCAGGAAACTGCTTTTTTTCGCCAGGGAGCACTTTCCTGCGGCAGGATTTTGCATTTTTTCGCCGGGAAGCACTTTCCTGCCTGGGAATTCTGCGTTTTTTCGCCAGGAAGCAGAATTCCCGGCGGTTTTTTTGCTTTTTTTCGTCAGGAAGCCGAATTCCCGGCGGGTTTAGTGCGTTTTTTTGCCAGGAAGCAAAAAATCCTGCGGTTTCGGTGCTTTTTTTCGTCAGGAAGCCCTGTCGCCGCCCCGCCGGGAAAAATTTTTCGCGAAAAACGAAAAAAAAGTAGCCCAAACACTTGATTAAATAAAATAATTCGTACTTTTGTCCCCGTTAGAAAAGCACATTCTTTTATTTTAAAACTAAATTATATGGAAGTAAAAAAATCACCGAAAGCGGATCTGGAAGGAACCAAAGGGATGAGCGTCCTCATGGGCTTGGTAATCTCTTTTGCCGTCCTGTTCGTAGGCTTCGAATGGGGAAGCCGCGATATCCAGGTCGTAACTGAAGCCGATCAGGTTCAGGATGTCATCGCTGAAGAGGAAATTGAGATCACGAGACCGGAAAACACTCCAGCACCTCCTCCACCACCTCCAGCAGCGCCGGCCGTAGCCGAAGAGTTGAATATCGTCGATGACGATGTCGAGTTGGAACAGCAGGATATCATCACTTCTGAGGATACCCAGGGCGCCGCTCAGACTGAGACCTACGTGGCTCCGACCGAAGTCGTAGAAGAGGAAGAAGAAGAAGCTGCTCAGCAGATTTTCCTCGTAGTAGAAGAGATGCCGGAATTCCCCGACGGCGGTATGCAAGGATTGTTGAAGTATCTGGCAAAGAGCATCAAGTATCCGGTTATCGCACAGGAAAACGGTATCCAGGGTCGTGTAGTTTGCTCGTTCGTGGTTAACCGAGACGGTTCTATCGTAGATATCCAGGTGTTACGTGGTGTTGACCCGTCGCTGGATAAGGAAGCCGTTCGCGTGTTGGGTACGATGCCGAAGTGGAAACCGGGTAAGCAGCGTGGTAAACCAGTACGTGTGAAGTACACTGTGCCGGTTATGTTCCGCCTGCAGTAATAAGCGATTGAAAGAACAAGAAGAAGGCTGCTACATGGCGAGCAGCCTTCTTTATTTATTTAAGGAATGAGTTTTATGCTTTCGTTTAAGGAAATACAAGAGAAGATTGAGCGCGAGATAGGGCAGTTGGAGTTCGACTGTCCGCCGAAGAGCCTCTACGAGCCGATAACGTATATCTTGTCGTTGGGCGGGAAACGTATTCGCCCAGCGTTGGTTTTGATGGCCTATAATTTATACCGCGAAGATGTGGAAAAGGTGATTCGCCCGGCCATCGGACTGGAGGTCTTCCATAATTTCACCCTCCTTCACGACGACTTGATGGATCAAGCCGACAAACGGAGAAACAAACCGACGGTACATAAAGTGTGGAATGCGAACACCGCAATCTTGTCCGGCGATGCCATGCTGATAGCCGCTTACCAGCTGATTGGCGAGACAGCACCGGAGCATTTGAAGGAAGTGCTGGATTTGTTTACCCGTACGGCGCTGGAAATCTGCGGAGGCCAGCAATACGACATGGAATTTGAGAGCCGGATGGATGTAAGTGAAGAAGAATACCTCGAGATGATTCGTCTGAAGACGGCAGTGCTGTTGGCTTGCAGTCTGAAGACGGGCGCAATCTTGGGAGGAGCTTCGCGGGAAGATGCGGAGAATCTTTATCGGTTTGGCATCAACATCGGGCTGGCATTCCAGTTGCAGGACGATTTGTTGGACGTCTATGGCGATACGAGAACCTTCGGAAAGAATATCGGAGGGGATATCTTGTGCAACAAGAAGACATTCCTGCTGATAAACGCCCTCCGCCGTGCCGAGGGAGAGCAGAAAGCCCAGTTGGAGCATTGGATAGCGCGGAAAGACTTCGACGCGGCGGAAAAAATCGCGGCGGTTACTAATATATATAATGTATTAGGCTTGAAAGAACTTTCCGAAGCGAAGATGCAGACGTATTATGCCGAAGGAATGAAAAATTTGGCGGCACTTAGCGTGTCGGAAGAACGGCTGGCGGTGCTGAAGGAGGTTACTTCGCGTTTGATGTTTCGTCAATCTTGATTTATGCAGCTGATAGATACACATAACCATATCTATCTGGACGATTTCGACCCAGAGCAGGATAAGTTGATAGCCGAAGCCGAGGCGTCGGGCATAGCCGCGTTGCTTTTGCCCAATGTCGATACGACGACTATCGGGCGGATGAATGCTTTGGCAGACCGTTATCCGCAGTATCTGTTTCCCATGATGGGATTGCATCCGACGAGCGTGGACGCGCACTATGCGTCGGCTTTGAAGGAGACAGAGGCTTGGCTGGGGCGGCGTTCGTATTGTGCTATCGGGGAAATCGGCATAGACTTGTATTGGGATACGACGTTTTTGAAGGAACAAAAGGCCGTTTTCGAGGAACAGTTGCGATGGAGCATCGATTTGGACTTGCCGGTCGCCATCCATACGCGCAATGCTTATCCCGAAGTGCTCGATAGTATATATAAGGTAGGAGCGGAGAAATTGCGGGGCGTGTTTCATTGCTTCGCGGGGACGCTCGACGAGTTGAGAGAAATCGAGAAGTTGGGAGGATTCCGGATTGGCGTGAATGGTGTGGTAACTTTTAAGAATTCCAAGTTGCCGGAAGTCCTTCGCCAGACAACCTTGGATAGGTTGGTGCTGGAAACGGATGCACCCTATTTGGCTCCGGTTCCTTACCGGGGAAAACGGAACGAGCCGGTCTATATTTGGAAGACGGCCGAAAAGGTAGCGCAAATTTTTGGAATAACCTTGGAAAAAGTCGTAGAAATAACGAAAGAAAATGCCCTAAAAACGTTTTCTCTTGTTAATATTCCAATATAATTCTATAATTTTAGAAAGAAGCAAAATTTCTTGTTCAGATATGATGCGTATTTCAATCAAAAAATATAGATTTGCGCACAGAAAACGTAGGCGAGTAGAAAAGAATTCGTAATTTGCGGTCGTTTTCAGAAAAACAAGACTTGGAGAGATGCTCGAGTGGTTGAAGAGGCACGCCTGGAAAGCGTGTATACGCCTAAAGCGTATCGCGGGTTCGAATCCCGCTCTCTCCGCAAAAGGAAAGGAAAGGTGCCGGAGTGGTCGATCGGGCCGCACTCGAAATGCGGTGAACGGGTAACTGTTCCCAGGGTTCGAATCCCTGTCTTTCCGCTATGTGTGGGATACCATGATAGGAAAAGGAAATATTAATAACTAAAAAGATAAAAAACAAATAAGAGAATTATTAATCTTAAAAATTAAACACACAATGAAAAAGTATTTTGCAAAAGCATTTTTGTGCTTATGTGCCGTAGGCACTTCTGCTATGGCATTCGCTCAGGAAGCAGAACAAGTTGCTGTTGAAGGTGGTTTCCACCAAGCGTTGAAAACTAAATTTATCGAAGGTGGTGCCGACTTCATGAGCTTGGTTGCTATTCCTTTGATTTTCGGTTTGGCTTTCTGCTTGGAAAGAATTATCTACTTGAATTTGGCAGAAACTAATCCTGCAACTTTATTAAAAGGTATCGAAGAAGCACTTGACAGAGGTGATGTTGAAGGTGCAAAGGCTATCGCTCGCGACACGAGAGGTCCTATCGCTTCTATCGCTTACCAAGGTTTGATGAGAATTGACCAGGGCATCGACGTGGTTGATAAGTCAATCGTTTCTTACGGTGGTGTTCAGGGCGGTCTGTTGGAAAAGAACTTGTCTTGGATTGCATTGTTCATCGCGATGGCTCCGTCATTAGGATTCTTGGGAACTGTGGTTGGTATGGTGATGGCGTTCGATAAAATCGAGCAGGTTGGTGATATCTCTCCGACGGTCGTTGCAGGTGGTATGAAAGTGGCCTTGATCACAACAATCGGTGGTTTGATCGTTGCCTTGATCCTTCAGGTATTCTACAACTATTTGCTGAGCAAGGTTGAAACTATCCTGAACCAGATGGAAGATGCTTCTATCACGTTGCTGGATATCATTATCAAATACAGCGTAAAATTCAAAAAATAATTTAGACTTATGGCAGTAACTAAAATAAGGAAGATATCCAGTTGGACGCTGCTGATTTGCTCTATAATCAGTGTCGTTACGCTGCTTATGTTCTACTTCGGAGGTATCGTTGATCCCTCTGCGGAAATGAAGGAGCCGGTTTATACAGGGCTTCTGCTGAACTGGACTTACGTCCTGTTCGCATTCACGATTGTGGTAACCGCTTTGTTGATGATTTGGCAGTTCTCTAACTCGCTCAAAGTTGATACAAAGGGAGCATTGATGGGATTTGCAGCAGTTGCATTCTTAGCTATTATCTTGATTGTTACTTATGTAATGGGTGATGATACTGCTTTGACTACACTGAATGCCGATTCTCAGACTTATAATACGCCGTTCTGGTTGAAGACTACAGATATGTGGATTTATTCAAGCTACATTCTGATTATTTTGATCGTTGCGGCTGTAGTTTGGGGTACTATCAAAAAAATGATGAGTAAATAACGAATTAGATAAAGTGTAAAGTAAAATGGCAAAGAAGGGTAAAAGAAAAACTCCGCCGATTAACGCGACCTCTACTGCCGATATTGCTTTCATGTTGCTTATCTTCTTCCTTATTACGACCTCAATGGATACGGATAAAGGTTTGGCAAGACGTTTGCCGCCTCCAGTACCTAAAGATCAGAAAGACAATGCAGATGTGGACATCAAGAAAAGAAATCTGTTGGTTGTGTTGGTAAACAGTAGCAACCAGATTCTTTGTGGTGATCAGCTCATTGATATTAAGCAATTGAAAGATAAGGTAAAGGAATTCGTAGAGAATCCGTATAACGACGCACACATGCCTGAAAAGGTTGAAGTCGATGTACCTTATTTCGGTAAAATGATGGTAACTAAGAACCATATCATCTCTTTGCAGAATGACCGTGGTACTTCTTACCAAGCATATATCGACGTGCAGAATGAATTGGCGAGAGCTTACAACGAACTGAGAGATGATGTTTCTCGGAAGAAATTCGGGAAGGCTTTCATGGATTTAGACGAAGAACAACAAAAAGCGGTTCAGCAGATTTATCCGCAAAAGATCTCTGAAGCTGAACCTAAAAATTATGGGGAGAAGAAGTAATGGGAAAGTTTAGTAAAGCAGGTGGCCGTGAGATGCCTGAATTGAATACCTCTTCATTACCTGACCTCGTGTTCGCTTTCTTGTTCTTCATCATGATGGTAACTACCATGCGTGAAGTAACATTGAAAGTTCAGTTTAGAGCACCGCAGGCTACAGAACTTCAGAAGCTGGAAAAGAAGTCATTGGTAACATTTATCTATGTCGGCCAGCCTTTGCAAGAACTGCAAGCCAAGATGGGTTCTGAAACTCGTATCCAGTTGAATGACCAATTCGCTGAGACTTCTGAAATTCAGGATTACATCGCTCAGGAAAAGTCGAGTATGAAAGAAGAAGACCAGCCGTTTATGACTGTCTCCATCAAGGCGGACAGAGAAACGCGAATGGGTATCATTACTGATATCAAGCAGGCTCTTCGTGAAGCGTATGCATTGAAGATTAGCTATTCTGCCGCATTGAGAATGGAATAATAGCTTTTCGATACCGGATAAAGTCCCTGTATCCCTCGGTGGATGCAGGGACTTTTTTTGTCTATACCCTAACTAATCTTCAATTCCTTGGGAGAAAAAGTTTGAAGCCTTGGAAGAAAACTTTGTTTGCATCCGAGGGAATCTTAAAACTAAGCTTTAGTTTGTAAGAACTAAACTTTAGTTTTTGAAAACTAAGTCTTCGTTTTTAAAAACTAAAGCTTGGTTTTAAGTTTTGTTCCCGACCTATTCAAGTTTGCATTGGGAACTGGCGAAGTTTAGTAGCGACGAATAGAACTTTTTATCGGAGGTATTAGCCTATTATCTTTGCTTAGAGTCAAAAGAAATTGGTTAATAAAATTTATTCTCCAAAATATGTAGGCAATTCTTTTAATTATCCGTATATTTGTGTCAATTTGAAAGAATTTATAGACGTAACAAATAATTATATTGTATGGCACATCATCAATTGGATGAGTTGGATGAAAAAATCTTGAAACTCATCATCGGAAATGCACGAATGCCGTTTCTTGAAGTTGCCAGAGAATGCAATGTTTCGGGAGCAGCTATTCATCAACGCATCCAAAAGTTAACGAATTTGGGAGTCATCAAAGGCTCTGAATTTATTGTGGATAATACGAAAGTCGGATATGAAACCTGTGCGTATATGGGTTTATATCTGAAATCTCCGGGGCAGTTCCCTGCCGTTACGGAGGCTTTGAAAGATATACCCGAAGTGGTGGAATGCCATTACACGACCGGGCAATACGATTTGTTTATCAAGATTTACGCCAAGAATAATCAGCATCTGCTGAGTATTATCCATAACAAGTTGCAGCCTTTGGGATTGGCAAGGACGGAATCGCTCATTTCGTTTAAGGAGGCATTCAAGCGGCAACTGCCGATTGACTTGACGGATGTCGAAGAAGATTAAGCTTCGATGCGGGAAAGAAAAGCAAAAGGGCCGTAGTAGAGTTTCGCTCATACTGCGGCCTTTCGTTTTTGGGAATGACTATATTAAAGTAATGCGTCAATCTTTTTCCGGAAATTTTCTTTTGTTGTAGCACCAACTACCTTATCGACCAATTTCCCGTCTTTAAAGAATAAGACTGTCGGAATATTACGGATGCCAAACATCCCGACTACTTCCTCGTTGCCGTCGCCATCGACATCGACCTTGCCGATGTTCACACGGCCTTCATATTCTTCCGCCAATTCGTCGATGATAGGAGATACCACGCGACAGGGGCCACACCATTCTGCCCAGAAATCGACAACGGTTGGTTTGCCGGAATTTACCAGCTCTGAAAAATTCAAGTTCGTAATTTGTAATGCCATAATATGATTCAATTTATTGTTAGTATTCGCTATTGATTATTTTCTGTGGGGAAGCAAAAGTACAAATTCTTTGTTCCTTGGCCAACCCTTTAGTTGTTAATTTTGAAATCCAAATTATCGTTCTCTTGCAGGTAGTCTATCAGTTCGCGGGTGATGTTTATTCTTGCCTTTTGGGAGAATAAGTCCAGCGATATATTATTTTCGCTGTCCACTACTTTGAAATAGAGCATACAAGAACCCGGATGATTTTTAATCAAGGCTGAAAGCTCATTGATGGTCGTCTCGTCGAGGCTATGAATCGGCACGGTGATGTGGATATTCTCCACCAGTTTATCTTTCTCGTCTTGCATCAGGCGCATGGAAACGATACGGAAATCATAGATATGCTCGTTGTATTTTCTCGGTTCCATCTTCCCGTTTACCAGGAGATAGACACCTTCGCGGCCATATTTGCCATATTCGATATAGTCTTGTCCGAAAAGCGGTATCTCGCCGCTTCCGGTGAAGTCTTCGATTTTCAAGATACCGAAAGGCTTGCCTGTCTTAGTCATCCCTTCCCGGAATCCAGTAACGATGCCACCGGCCAGGATGTCGCGTCCGATCAAGTTGTCTTTGTCTGCAAATTCAATCATGCCGGTATTGCAGACAAACTTCAAGATAATGCGGTAATCATCCAGCGGGTGCGCCGAGAGGTAGATGCCAACCAAGTCTTTCTCCTTGTTCAAACGTTCGAGGACGCTCCAATGTTCTGCCTTCGGGATTTCCGGCTTGGCGATAGAGACGAAATCGTCGTCGCCAAAGAGCGAGTTGCTCGCTGTCGATTTATCCATCTGGTATTTGCTTCCGTAGCGGACCAGTGTATCGAGGAAGATTTCTCCCTTGCCCGTATCCGCAAAGAATTGCTCGCGGTCGATGCCGAAATTATCGAAAGCTCCGGCAAGCGCCAGCGATTCCATGTTTTTCTTGTTGCAGGCTGAGAGGTTTACCCTTTCCACGAAATTGAACAAGTCGCGATACGGCCCGTTCTTCTTCCGTTCGGAAATGATGTTCTCTACGGCACTTTCGCCCACGCCTTTGATGGCGCCCAGTCCGAAACGAATATTCTTGTTCTTGTTTACGCTGAACTTCAGCATCGATTCATTGACATCCGGTCCCAAGACCTGAATACCCATCATCCGGCATTCATCCATGAACTTTGTGATATCAACAATGTTCGACAAGCTTCGGCTCAAGACGGCTGCCATATATTCTGAGGGATAATTCGCTTTCAAATAGGCTGTCTGGTAAGCCACCCACGAATAGCACGTCGCATGACTCTTGTTGAAGGCATACGAAGCAAACTTCTCCCAGTCTGCCCAAATCTTGTTGAGCGTCTCGGCTTTGTACCCATTGGCTTCCCCGCCTTTCATGAACTTCTCCTTCAGAGCGTTCATCTTGTCGATAAGTTTCTTACCCATCGCTTTACGCAAAGCATCACTTTGGCCTCGCGTGAAGTTAGCCAAGAGGCGCGAGAGAAGCATGACCTGCTCCTGATAGACCGTAATGCCATACGTATCTTTCAGGTAGCGCTCCATCACCGGGATGTCGTACTTGATTTCTTCCTGCCCATGCTTGCGGCGGATGAACGACGGGATATAATCCATCGGCCCCGGCCGGTAGAGGGCATTCATGGCAATCAAATCTTCGAACTTCGAGGGTTGCAATTCACGGAGATACTTCTGCATCCCGGCGGATTCAAACTGGAATGTCCCCGTAGTCTTCCCTTCGCAATAGAGCTTGTAGGTCGCCGGGTCTTCCAGGCTTACGTGGTCGATGTCTATCGTTTCGCCCGTTGTCTGGCGGATATTCTCGACCGCTTCCTTGATGATGGACAAGGTCTTCAAACCTAAGAAGTCCATCTTGATTAGCCCGGTCTCTTCGATGACTGAGCCTTCGTATTGGGTTACGAGCATTTCCTCGCCCGTATCTTTGTCTTTCGCTGTGCTGACCGGCACGACATCCGAGATATCGTATCGCCCGATGATGACGCCGCAAGCATGGACACCGGTATTGCGGACATTCCCTTCCAGCATCTGCGCATACTTCAGCGTGTCGCGCACCAACGGGTCGGGCCCTGTCGCCGCCTCCTTCAATTCGGGTACATATTCGATAGCGTCTTTCAGCTTGAATTTCTTCATGTCCGGAATCTTGTCCGGCACCAACTTCGCCAAGCGGTTTGCCTCGGCAAGGGGAACTTTCTGCACGCGGGCTACGTCTTTGATGGCCGATTTCGTTGCCATCGTGCCATACGTAATAATATGTGCTACGCGTTCGGCTCCATATTTCTCCGTTACCCAGCGGAGAACTTCCCCGCGTCCGTCATCGTCGAAGTCCGTATCGATATCAGGCAAGGAGATTCGGTCCGGATTCAGGAAGCGCTCGAACAGTAAGTCGTATTTTATCGGGTCTATCTTCGTAATCCCCAAACAATAAGCCACTGCCGATCCTGCCGCCGACCCACGTCCTGGCCCTACCGACACGCCTAATTCTTCGCGTGCCGCCCGGATAAAGTCCTGCACAATGAGGAAGTATCCGGGGAAACCCATCGTCTTCATAATATGCAACTCGAAGTTCAGCCGTTCCTTCACTTCCGGCGGTAGTGGGTCTCCATACAACGGTTTCGCTCCTTCGTAGGTTATCTTGGCCAAGTAATCCGCCTCCAGCTTGATGCGGTACAACTTGTCGTAGCCTCCTAATTTCTTTATCTTGGCCTTGGCCTCCTCTTCGCTCAAGACAACTTGCCCATTCTCATCGCGGGTGAACTCGTCGAAGAGGTCTTTTTCGGTCAGCCGCTTGCGGTATTCTTCTTCTGTCCCGAATGATTCGGGGATGGCGAAAGTCGGCATGATAGGCGCACTGTCTATCGAGTAGAACTCCACCTTGTCGGCTATCTCT
Source organism: uncultured Parabacteroides sp. (assembly GCA_944325345.1). Classification (GTDB taxonomy): domain Bacteria; phylum Bacteroidota; class Bacteroidia; order Bacteroidales; family Tannerellaceae; genus Parabacteroides. The sequence continues at coordinate 60,011 of CALUZV010000002.1, read as the reverse complement.
AAGGTATTCGTCAGCGCCTCCGGGATGTCGTGGAAGAGCGCGTTCATCTCCGCCGTCGTCTTCAGCCACTCCTGCTTCGTATAGCGCATACGAGCCGGGTCGTTCAGGTCCTTGCCCGTACTGAGGCAAATGAGTCGGTCGTGCGCGTCGGCATCTTCTTCGTTGATGAAGTGGACATCGTTTGTGGCAATCAGTTTGATATGATGCTTGTGCGCCAATTCGATCAAGACCTTGTTTACTTCCACCTGATGTTTATAGACCAAGCGGTCGGCATCCTCTCGGTCGGTCGGATGGCGTTGCATTTCCAGATAGTAATCCTCGCCAAAGAGGTTCTTGAACCACAGCACCGCTTCCTCCGCTTCCTTGAGCTTCCCCGCCATAATCTTCTGCGGAATCTCCCCGCCGAGGCACGCCGAGCAAACAATCAAATCTTCGTGATATTTCTCCAGCAGCTCCTTGTCGATGCGCGGCCGGCCATAGAACCCTTCCGTCCACGCGTAGGAAACCATCTTAATCAGATTGTGATACCCCCTCAGCGTCTTGGCAAGCACAATCAAGTGCCAGCCGCTCAAGTCGTCTTTCGTATCTTTCTTCTTCCGTCCTTCGCGGGCGCAGTAGCATTCGCAGCCGATGATGGGTTTGAAGAGCGACGCCTCCGCCTCGGCAACGAGTTTCGGCAATTCCGCCAGCCGCGCCTCCTCCTCGGCACTCCGTTCCGCCTTCGTCTCCAGCTCCTTCAGTTCCTTCCGGAGGTCTTTGATAGTTCCCTGCACCTTGCTGTTCTTCTTATTCACCTTGTTGAAGAATTCCTTGATGCCGAACATATTCCCGTGGTCGGTAACGGCGATGGCGCGCATCCCGTCCTTCGTCGCCTTGTCGAGCAACGCGTCGATGGATGCCTGCCCGTCGAGCAGCGAGTACTGCGTATGTACGTGTAGATGGATAAACGGATTCATATATGCTGTGTTTTCAGAAAGCGGCGTAAAGGTACGGCGAATTTGGGAAAAGGACAAGGGAAATGAAGATTTCTGGATAAAGAATAAACTCACGCCCGCCTTCTTTTTCTCCGCTTTGGGGTGGAGCAGTGAGAAAAAGAGCAGAACGACTATGCCTCTCTTTCAGGATATAAGCGAAAAAAGCCCTGCTTCACAGTTGTCTGGAAGCAGAGCCTTCGTTTGCCCGGCTTTCGTTTCTCTCGAAGCTATGCGCCGGCTAAATTTCTAATTATTAAAATTGTAAGAGAAAAAAACTTATTAACTTCTGTCTACTGTTTCGGCTTCCCAGCGTACTTGAATCAAAAGATTCGCGTAGGTAGAGTGTTTTAGTCTATTGTATTTTCAATCATCTACGAATCTCTCGAGCCGACGCCTTCCGCTTGCGAGCAGACACAAAAAAAGCGCGGGCTCTGTTGCCTCATTATTATTAACTCTAAGGTATCTGGAATTACCTATTATACAATAATAACAAAACAACAGCCCGCGCCTTGAACGGTATTATCGTTTCCATCAGTTGGAATGATATACGTCAAGGGCGCAAGCATGTATTGTCCATTATTCCGTGTAATAAAAATTTCCCAGATTTTTAGAGTTGGAATAATTAACTTCAATGCTATGCAAATTATGTGGTTCCTTCTCCCGAGAACGCTTTTCCCGTGAAACCGCTGCAAAGGTAAGGATGAAATAGGAATTTCCCAATGAATCGGGGATGAGTTTTGTCTGGAATCGCAAAAAACTTCTTCCTCATCTTTTGGTTGGATAGGATAAAAGGAAAAAGGCAGAATGAGCTCCCCTATGACAAAGCCCTGCCTCACCGAGATGAAGCAGGGCTCGAAACTGTTCTATTCCGTCTTTCGTCCATCTCGAATGTACTCGCCGGATGAATTTTCAGTTTATCAAAAAAATAAATGTTTAATCTTCCCGCTTATTCAACTTCCCAGTTTACTTAAACCCTTTGGTTCGCGCGGGATATATGTATTACTAATATTGGCAAGGTTCTTTATCCCGCGCATACCGTATGGCACAAAAAAGCGCGGGCTCTGTTGCTCGTTATCTTCAGTAGGCATCGGCAAACGCCTTGTAGTGATAAAAAACAACGGCCCGCGCTCCGATTGTATCATTCTTTTTGTAAAGATGAATCGTTCGAAAAGAAGAATACGACAGAGCGCAAGCATTCATTGTCTATTATTCCACTACAATTAAAATTTTGCCGATTTTACTGAAGGAATAATTCCGATAAATGCTATGCACATAATGTGGTTCCTTCCCCTGAGAACACTTTCCCGAAGGAACCGCTGCAAAGGTAAGGATGAAATGGGAATTTCCCAATGAATCGGGGATGAGTTTTGTCAGGAATCGCACTATTCTTCTTCCGTCTGGCTTGTCGGCAACCAAGAATAGTGCGATTCTTCTTTCCCGGCAGTCCGGGAACTTCAAGAATGGCAGATTCCGGCTTGCCGTCAGTCCGGATGAAGGAAGAATAGTGAAAATCTTGTTCCCGGCGAGCCGGATGAGACAAGAATAGGGGCGATCTTTCTTCTCCTGGCTCGTCGGCAAAGCGGCGCGGCGCGATCTTGTTTCGTCTGGACTGTCGGCAATCCGGAGCGCGGCTCTCCGCTTCCGTCTGGACTGTCGGCAATCCGGAGCGCGGCTCTCCGCTTCCGTCTGGACTGTCGGCAATCCGGAGCGCGGCTCTCCGCTTTCGTCTGGACTGTTGGCAGTCCGGAGCGCGGCTCTCCGCTTTCGTCTGGCTTGTTGGCAATCCGGAGAGCGGCGTATCTTGCTTCTCCTCTCTTTAGAATGGATACCCGATGGCCAAATGCACGCCCAACCCGTCGCGGAAATTCGGGATATTGTAATACCCGCTTTTGCCCGTATCGTAGGGCACATGGAGGGCGACGCCACAGTCGATGCGCACGACGAGGAACTGCAGGTCGTAGCGCAAACCGAGACCCGTCCCGAGGGCGAGGTCCTTCAAGAAGCGGCCCCACTTCATCTGCCCGCCCGGGCGGCTCGGGTCGTCGTGTATCGTCCAGATATTCCCGGCATCGAGGAAGGCGGCTCCATACAAATCGCCGAAGATGGGGAAGCGGTACTCGAGGTTGGCCTCCAACTTCAGGTCGCCGGTCTGGTCGATGTAGCCGTATTGGTTGGCAGCGTCGGGGATGAAGCGTCCGGGGCCGATGCTGCGGATGGTAAATGCGCGGATACTGTTGGCGCCGCCGATGTAGAACTGCTCGTTGTAGGGTGTCGCGTGGTTCTGCGCGTTGCCGTAGCCGTAGATGACACCCGCCATGAGTCGGCCGACGAGGTTGTGCCGCTTCTTGAGTTGGTAGTTATAGCGGATTTCCGACGTGAGCTTGACAAACTGGGCGAAGGGATTGCCGAACAGTCGTTTCCCTTCGACATTGAAGCCCTTCCCGGCGATGGCATATCCGGCGGCAAGGATATTTCCGGCCTGCGTGAACGAGGTCTGCCACCAGATGTGGTGCCGGCGGTCGGTCTGCGGCGAGTCGTCGTAGGTATAGGTATAAGACATCGAGGGGACGAACTGGTCCTGGAGGCTGAGCCCGAGGGCGCGGTTGGCGCCGACGATGGAGTCGAACTCGGCCGTCGTTTTCTGCAATTTGTTATATGCCAGCTTGAAGGGGACGATGGAATGGTGGCTCGTCGCGCTGGTCTGGAACTCCAAAGTCGCGCTACCGCCGAACGACAGCATCTTGAAGAACTTCGCGCGGTTCATCTGGTCGGCATAGACGCGGAAGGTGGTGCTCGAGGGATACAATGTCTCGCGGTTCAGGTAGCCAGGGAAGAACAATTGCGGGAGCGTGAGGGTGCTGCTGAGTCCCAGCTCGTAGCTGTTCATCACCGAGGAGGCGCCGTCCACGCGGTTGCCCGTCTGCCATTCGTACGAGCCTTTGAGCTGCACGCCGAAGGTTTCGCCCCCGCCGAAAATGTTGTGCTTCGTAACGCTGAAGATGGCGCCGGGGCCGGTCTGGTCGTTGCTCTTGGTCGTTACGTTTAGTTCTAACTCGCCATCGAGGGGCAAGTCATACGCGGTATTGATGCGGAGTTGCAACGTGTCGCAGCGCGCGGTCGTGTCCTTCGGGGAAAATTGCAGTTCGGCATAGCGGAAGATGCCGAGGCGCGAGAGGGCAGTCTGCGTGCGCTCCTGGCCGGTGGCGGTGAAACGCTCGCCGGTGTGCAAGTGCAATCGCCGGTAGAGGGCGGCGGGGCGGACACGCAGTTTGCCTTCGTAGTAGAGCGTGAGGTCGCGGTAGCGGACGGAATCCGTCGGCGGCTCGTTGTCGTAGCCATTCAAATAGACCGAAATGTCGCCAATCCCCCAGGGGCGCAACGCCTCGCGGGGCATACCGGGCGTAAACCGGAGGCGGAGGTCCACGTGTTCGGGCCGTCGGGTCGTATCCGCCTCATAGACAATGTAATCGGGGCGGAAATAGTAATATCCGTTGTTGCGGAGGAGGGCGGAGATGCGCTGACGCTCGGCCTCGAGTACCGTTACGTTGAAATTGTCTCCCTTCTTTAGGAGCGACTCGAGGCGGCGCTGTCGGACAATCGTATCCGTGCGGTGGCGCCGGCGAATCAGGCGGATGCTGTCGAGGGTATAGGGTTTGCGCATGGCGATGTGGTAGCGGATACCCGCCTGCTTCGGGTCTTTCTCGTGGGGAACCAACTCGAAATCCGCCTCACCCCGGAAATACCCGTATTCCTTCAATAGATTTTGGGCGACTTTGACGCGCACCTCGGGATTGACGGTCGAGATATAGACCGGTTTGGCCGCCAGCTTGCGGAACATCCATTTCCCGATTTTCCCTTCTTTATTAATTAGCGCGTTGTACATCCACAATCCGAAGGGAAAGGGAATACGCACGGAGGAGCTGCCGAGCAAAGCATTGTTCGGCGGATAGGCGAGGGCGGCTTCTATCTCCGCTATGGTATTTTCGCCGATGGCGGAAGAGTCGCGGGCCGAAATCTCGATGCCTTTGATGCCGGTGTAAAGTAATTCTTCCGCGGGCAAATGCTTAGTTACAGAGCAGCTGGCGAAGAAGAGCGAAAACGCTATGAAAATGAATAGTCGTGTATATCTTTGTTCCATGCTGATAGACAATATTAGTTAGTTCGATTCGGTGGAGGCCGGTTCCGCCGTCTTTTCCTCCTTGGGCTTATTGCGGCGGAAGATGAACAGCTCACGCATCCGCTTCATCTTCTTGCGGAGGACGATGCCGGCTCCCGTCTCGGTCAATTCCCCCTCGAGGAGGCTCTCGTAATCCTTGTTATGGAAGAGTTTCACATAGCGCGTGCCCGAAGCGTCAAGCCGATACTCGATGGACACATCGTCGATGAACGGCTGCGCCTGCCCCTGGTTGATATCCGCCCCGGTCGAGATTCGCCCACCCAAGACAACGCGGATGCGGTCGTTGTAGAAGCGTTTGGCGAAGCGGAATGAGTAGTCCGTCCGCTTGGACCCGTCCCCGTCTTCATCATAACTCTCCATGCCGAAGTTGATGTCGATCGTCTTCAAGGCGCTCCCGGCGATATTGTTGATTTCGCTCTGCAAGAAACTATTCAACGCATCCCCCATGTTGAGATTTGTCTTCGTCCCGCTCGAGCCTCCCGCCAGATACATCCCAGTAACGAGCATGCTGACAGCCTGTTTCGCCTTTTCCTCCTCGCCCATGCGCGCCAATTCTTCCTGCATCGCCGCGTCCTCGGGAGCTTCGAGGATAAATTGCAGGCCAAGGTTCTCCAGCCGCTGGGTGAGGGCAATGCCGACGTCGAAGTTCACCATACGAGTAGAGTTCTCGCCCGACGTTACGCTCGTGCGGATGCGTTCCGTCGCTCTGAGGTTCAGCGTCGGGTCCATCACGTCCCCGCTCCACTGGACGTAGCTCCCTTCCTGGATGCTAAAGTCCTTTAGCGGGATGACGGGGAGCGAATACCGCACCGTTCCCCCCGATAGCGTATAGCGCCCGCTCAACACCATCTCGCCCAGGGGCGTATATTGGAAGGAGAGGTCGCCGCCGCCTTCGAGATTCACGTGGCTCGACTTGTCCGGGGTCAAATCCACGTTGGCTTGCACCGCTTGGTCGATGCCGATGGTCAGCAACATATCCATTCCGCCCAGGGGCAGACTTTCGCGGAGCGGCCTCCTCCTCCGTACGCTATCTTCCGCGAAGGAAACGAACGACACCAACCCCGATAACCTATCCTGCACCGTAAGCGGGGAATCCTGCATGACGTAGGTTACATTTGTCCCCCCAAGCAAGCGCAAATTCCCTCTCATCGATAGCGATGACAGCGGTCCCTTGACCGTCGTGTTCATATCCACGAATATTTTCCCATAAACCAGGCTCTCGCGCGTCCTCTTCGCGTCCAGCAGCTGCATGTTGTTGGCCGAGAGCGTCAGATCTGCCGCCATATCCATATTCCGGAAGTCTATCGACCCATCTATGACGAACGGATTCTTCCCGGCGGAGTAAATGCTGTATTTATCGAAGTATATGCGCTGCCCTCCGACGGTTATCCGCTTAGGATCGAAGCTCAGCGTCGAATTAACCATGCCAATATACATCTTCGCCGAGTCCATTTGCAGGTATCCCTCGATATCCGGCGAAGCCGAGCTCCCCTTTACCTCCATTTCCCCTTGCAAATTCCCGCTCAACTGCGCCATTCCGTCAGGAATGAAGGCATTCAACATAGGCAATGGGAGCGAGGTTACGGCAAGCGTGCCCTCGACGTAGTCCTCTACCTCTTTATCCTCCTCGCCCGGCCGATACGACGCAGTCGCCGAGACGATTTCCTGCTGGTCGCGCATCAAATGCATATCCACCTGGTGCATATTCTGCCCGGCCGGGAGGTAGATGAGGTTCAACAACATATCGCCCACCCTGCTGCCGTTATAATGCAAACTATCTATCGCCATTCCCGAGGCAACCAGATACGAGCTGTCCGAGGGTATGTACTGGAAGTCCCCGTTGAGTATCCCAGACACTCCCGGCAGGTACTCCGGGAAGGCGCGCGCGATTTCCCCCAAATCTATCTGCGCTATTTCCGCATGTATCTGCTGCATCGACCCATCTTCCACGTGCGAATGCACCCGGAACGAGGCATCCCGCTGACCCGTCAGCATTATATTCGCCCTGATGTCTTTCTCATTTTTATACAAGATGTAGTTATCCGGGTTGAGCGTGAACCGGTTGAATGCCAAAACGGGCGTATTCGGGAAGAGATGCAGCCCGATGGCATCGCCCACCTTCCCTATCCGCATCCCGAGGAGCACGCCCGTACTGTCGCGCCCATCGGCGTACCTGAGGAGGGCATCCGCGTAGTCCTGCTGCAGCGTTCCGTCCACGCTGAGGGTAAACGGCGGTTGTTTCATGTAGGTGTGTTTCCTCACGTCAGCCCGATACGAGATACCTATACTATCTTGTTTGACACAAAGAGCGATGGTATCGATCCGGAAAGTGTCTCTGGCTAACCGAAACACGCCTCCGTCGATATGTATCCCTTCCTCCGGAGAGGTCCGAGCCTCGAGCACAATCTCCTCAAACTCCATTCCGTACAGCGCAAGGAAATTGTAAAGCGGATTATCCTCCTTGGCAGCCATCGTTAGCCTGAGATTGGGCAGAAGTGGCCGGAGTTTCCGCAAGAGGAGGACCGAATCTTCCCTCATCTGCCGGTTTGCGTCCTCGGCGACTTTCGTGAATTGGTCGGCCAGGGCCATTACGCCCGAGTCGGCGGCCAACGTCAAACTCAAATCGCCCGCATGGAAGGCTACCGACGTAGTATCCCGATCCGAGTGCGCCTTTAGTTCGAGCGTCTTCGGCCGCGCCGTTTGTTTCAGCGTGCATATTTCCCACTCCCCAAGGGTTACATCGGCATCGTAACGCTTATCTAAGTCGGTAGATGCCTCGGCAACAAGGCGGAAAGAGGTGCTGAGCGGACTCTCGTGCAAGTGCAGCCCCTGCAAGTCTATGTGTTCCATATCAGCAACCAGTTTGGCGTCTATCCAATCCTTCTTGACGACTGCATCGAGGCTCACATCGGCCTTCGCTAGCGGATATTCGCTCTGCATCCTCACCCTCGCGATATGCTCATGCAAGGAGGCACCCAGCCGAACGTCGGAAACGCTTTGATTCCCATAGCGTATGTCATAAATCATCCCATCAGCCTTCGCCCAGGTCTCCTTGGCAAAGAAATCGCGCCCGGCGCCTTCTGCCCGAAGGGTCGCAGCCAGCCAAAGCAGCGAATCAGCGGGCATGAAATGTACCGGCTCCAAGCTATCGACCTTGACAGCCAATGAATAAGCCTCATTTTTCGGCCTATACTTCGCACGCGCGACTATCGTCCCGTCATTTTCACGGAAATACAGCTTCGCCCGGTATTCCTCCGGGTCAAATTCCGCCTTCGCGCGCAATTCCATATTTTTAGGAATGGCATATTTCGCCCGCTCACCGGCGGGCAGCATATCCAGCAGGAAATTAAGGTCCTGACTTCGCATCTCAGCCTCTATCTCCCCACTCTGTTTCGTCGAATCGAGCATCTCAACGATTTCCCCCCGACCTTTGACGTCCAGAATCCCCGGCCAGCGCATCTCCATCCGGTCGAGCCGGAGCCGGGCGAGGTTTCCCCCGACTTGTGCCTCTACCTCAACGGCTTGCCGAGGCAGCGCATCGCCCATCTCACGGGGCAGGGCGCCCACCGCGAGCAAAATATCGTCCTTCCCAAGGCTGGCTTTCAGACTCGCCCGCATCTCACCGGAGGACTTTTCTTCAATGGCCGACCAAGGAATATCGGCCTCGAATTTGGCTTTTGAATTTTTGGTTTGAAGTATGGGAACAGCGAGGTCTATCCGTTCCTCGTCCGACTGAAAAAGCCCCACAAGACTATTCACCTCCAGTCCGGACCGCTCCCGAAAGGAAAAATTTTCCAGCGTAGCCCCAATATCCTTCCCGGCGTACATGAGCGCACTCATCTTCAGGTCAATATCCGACAGCACAAGGTGCTCAATGTCCAGCCCATCTGCGGGCGCAGCATAATTCGCGTCATACCAAAGTTCCGACCCCTCTATTCCGAACTCCAGCGCATGATAAAGTTCTTTCCCCAGGTTTATTTCGCCATCCGACAGCCAAGAATTTTTTATATAGGTAGCTATGCGGAGCGAATCCTCCGGCATCTGACAGGCCAACGCCACATTTTCGAGCGAAATCTTCTGCAAAATCAGGCTCCACCGACTTGGTTCGCTCTCGGTCGTATCTTCCGGAGCCGAACGCAGCAGTACGGTAATCGCCGTGTCTTTCAGCCTTATCTCGTTGAAGACTGCCCGCTCGTTGTCGAGACTTATCCTATCGGCATGGAGATGAAGCTGCCCGAGCGCGCCCTTCACCGTTATCCCCTCGATCAGCTCGCCCGTGTCCACGCGCACGCCCGACAAGTCCACGCCATCAATCAGCACTTCCTTGTCCAACAACGGTCTCGGTCGGATGCTTACAGTCAGTTCGTCGAGCAAAAGGATAGTATCGTTCGGCGTATTTGCCGATAGAATCTCCACGCCCTCGACCGACAGGTCGATGGGGAACTTGAGCCTAATCCTCTCGATACCAATCTTCATCCCCGTCGCATCTCCGACATAACTTGACGCAATCCTCACCGCCATATCCTGCACCGGCGGGATATACAGCAATACCGAGACGACCCCCGCCAGGATGAGCGGGAGCAGGCAGAGCCAGATGAGGAGCTTGAGAAGACATCGCATGACTTTCAAAATTCTTATTAACCCAGCAAAGATACGCATGATTCTCTAAATTATACTCCAAATGGGCAAAAAATAATAGAGGAGGAGAAAATATATTTTCCAAAAGGGCGTTTTTATATTAAATAAAGGTATAGACGAGTGTGTATTTTACATATATTAAGCAAGATTGCAAGATGGGAAAGTTTTACACCGGTGTAGAAATATGTCAAGAAAATGCGACGGACACTTACACCGGTGTAAACAGCCGTTGAGGAGCCTCGACGGGCACTCACACCGGTGTAAGTATCCGTTGAGGCGCGTCGGAGCGCATTTACACCGGTGTATAAAAAATATTTTTCAAAAAAGTGGATAAAAAATTTGGCATGTAAAAAAAATGATTTAATTTTGCGACCAGAATAAAACTATTTACAATATGCCAAACAAGATACGAAACTTCGGAATGGCGAGGATGGCACTCGGCTCGTGCGCCGACTTTCACGACAAGGTCAATGGCTTCATTACGGAGGCCACGCCCGAAGCGCTTCATATCGAAGCGTACTCGTCGTCATACACAAAAGCTGTGCAGCAGCTCGCATTGGTAGTGAACAGGCAGCCCGCCTTTGTCGTAACGAAGGCGCTGAAGGATGCCGACTACGTCCGCGACCGCGCGTGCGGCACAATCAACTCGGTGATTAACGCCTACCGTACCTCTCCGGTCGAGGAGAAACGCGCGGCGGCCGAATTACTCTCGCCACAGCTTTCGCCCTATAAGGCGATTCGCCACCACAAATACTCAAAACAGACAGCCGAGGTGAAGGGTATGTACGCCGTCCTCACTGCGGAGAAAAACACGGCGGCGGTAACCTTGCTCGGTCTGGACCCGGAGACAGCGATGCTGTTGAAGGCCAACCAGAACTTCGAAAAGATCTTCTTAGAGAAGGCGGCGGAAGCCAGCGAGAAGGCAAAGCTCCGTGCCTTAAATTCGGATACCCTCGTTAAGGAGGCAAACGGCCTCTTTGAGAGTATTGTGGATGTTGTCAATGCCTATGCCATCGTACAGACTTCGGACGAAATCGAAAACTTCATTGAAAAGCTGAACGGCATCATCGAAGTTTACGCGAGCGAGGCAGGCAGCTCGACGAGCAGCTCGGATACGGACGCTGACAAGACGCCGACGGATGGCGAGGAAGGCGGCGAGGATGATGTTGAACCGGACCAGCCGACGGTTGATGACGGAGAGGAAGGAGATGATCGGCCGGTGGTGCAATAGATATTGAGGTGGCACGAGGCAGTTCTAAAAATGTGGAAAACTAACTTGTTCATGAATAAAATCAATGCAATTATCCTGGCTACCCTTGTGAGCGCAGGCACGGCCGGTGCGCAAACAGGGGATAAGTCAGTGAGCCTGAAAGAGATTACTGACGGAATGTTCCGGCAAAAGACGGCGGTTGGCGAGATGAGGTCGCTGCCGGACGGAGAACACTATACGGCGATGAACGCCGATCGGAATATGATCGTAAAATATTCGTACAGAACGGGGAAGGCTGTGGATACACTCTTTAATGCTACGACGGCGCGCGAGTGCGAGTTCACAAAATTCGATGGCTATACGATTAGTTCCACGGGACACCATATACTTGTCTGGCGCGAGACGGAGCCGATTTACCGCAGGTCGTACAAGGCGGCGGTCTATGATTACGACGTCAGGCGCAACTACATAAAGCCCATAACCGATTCGAAGGAGAAGGTCATGATACCGACATTCTCCCCCGACGGACGGATGTGCGCCTTCGTCAAGGACAATAACATCTGGATCAGAAAATTTGATTTCGACACCGAGGTGCAGGTTACGAAAGACGGGGCGTTGAACAAGATTCTCAATGGGACAACGGACTGGGTCTATGAAGAGGAGTTCGCGGTTACGAACCTAATGGCATGGTCGCCGGACAGCGAGTGCCTCGCCTACGTGCGTACGGATGAGACGGAAGTGCCGGAGTACTCGATGCAGGTGTATGGGGATGGATTGTATCCGTCGTACTACAACTTTAAGTATCCGAAGGCGGGGCAGAAGAACTCGACGGTCTCCGTCAAGGCGTATAGCGTGCAGACGCGCGACACGAAGCACTTGGACGTGCCGATGGATGGGGATGGCTATATCCCGAGGATAACATTTACGCGGAACGCGAGCCAGCTGGCAGTGATGACGCTCAATCGGCACCAGAATATCTTCAATATATATTACGTGAATCCGAAGAGCGGGGTGTCAAGGTTGATACTGAGAGAGGAAAATGAGTGCTACGTGGACTCAGAGTGGTTAAGCTCCATTCACTTCCTATCAAACGGCTTTACATACGTGAGTGAGCAGGACGGCTACGCCCACATTTACCTCTATTCACCCACTGGCGTACTGCAGAAACAGATAACGCAGGGCAACTGGGATGTTACGCGGCTTATCGGATACGACGAGGCGACGAAAAACACCTATTACGAGTCGGCTGAGGAGAGTCCCCTGCGGCGTGCTGTATATAAGATAGACGCGAAAGGCGTGAAGACAAGGCTCACACCGGAGGAAGGGACAAATAGCGCGGCGTTCAGTGCGAACTATGCCTATTTCGTGAACCGCTACTCGAACGCGAATACGCCCATGAAGATTACGGTGAACGAGACGAAGAGTCGGAAGGTGCTCCGGACGCTTCAGGACAACGCTGAGTTGCGGGAGCGGCTGGCGCAGTATCGTTTTGGGAAAAAAGAATTCTTCACCTTGACGACAAAATCCGGATTTGAGCTGAATGCGTGGATGGTTAAGCCCGCAAACTTCGATGAGAGCAAAAAATATCCCGTCATGATGACGCAATATAGCGGACCGAACTCGCAGCAGGTCTTGGACAGCTACTCATTCGACTGGGAACAATATCTGGCGGCCAACGGCATCATCGTCGTCTGCGTGGACGGACGGGGAACCGGCGCGCGCGGGGAGGCATTCCGGAAATGCACCTACCTGAGGATGGGCGAGAAGGAGTCTCAAGACCAGGTAGAGGCGGCACAGGCCCTGGGGCAGTATCCGTACGTAGATGCGGGACGTATGGCCATCTGGGGATGGAGCTTCGGCGGGTATAATACGCTCATGGCCTTGAGTGTCGGGCATGGAACCTTCAAAGTTGGGATCGCTGTCGCGCCTCCGACGGACTGGAAATACTATGATACGGTCTATACCGAGCGTTATATGCGTACGCCCCAGGAGAATTTCGACGGCTACGCGGCGACTTCACCTCTCAAGAAGGTGAAGAACCTCGAGGGCAAGCTACTTCTTATCCACGGGACGGCTGATGACAATGTCCACTTCATGCAGTCGATGGAATATGCCGAGGCGCTTGTCCAGGCCGGCAAACAATTCGATATGCACGTGTATAAAGACCGTAACCACGGCATTTCCGGGGGCAACACACGCTATCACCTATATACCAAAATGTCAAATTACCTGTTTGAAAACCTTTAGGAGATGGTTGAGCACGTGAAGAAGCCGGAATGGCTGAAGATTCGGCTTCGCGGAAACGAACATTTTGCAGAGACGAAACGTATCGTGGAGTCGCACTGCCTTCATACGATATGCACAAGCGGTAAATGCCCCAATATGGGCGAATGTTGGAGCCGCGGAACGGCTACGTTCATGATTGCGGGGGAAATTTGTACCCGCTCATGCCGTTTTTGCAATACGCTGACCGGGAAACCGCTCCCCCTTGACCCTCAGGAGCCCGGGAGCGTGGCCGAGAGTGTCCGCCTCATGCAGTTGAAGCACGCCGTCGTAACGTCGGTGGACCGCGACGACCTTCCGGATCTCGGGGCAGGCCATTGGGCGGCTACCATCCGGGAGATAAAGGCTGTCAATCCGGGAACGAGCTTGGAAGTTCTGATTCCGGACTTCCAGGGAAGGCTGGATTTGGTGGATTTAGTAGTTGATGCGCATCCTGAAATCATTTCTCACAATATGGAGACCGTGCGGCGCATTTCCCCGACAGTTCGGAGTGCAGCCAAGTATGAAACCAGCCTCGCTGTGCTCCGTCATATAGCAGAACGCGGAGTTACGGCGAAGACGGGAATCATGGTTGGCTTAGGCGAGACGGAAGAAGAGGTCTGGGAGCTGATGGACGATGTGCTGAATCAGGGAGTTCGTATCTTGACAATCGGACAATACCTCCAGCCCTCGCGTAAGAACATCCCCGTCTCGGAATATATACATCCCGATCAGTTTGCGGCCTATCGCGAGAAGGCTCTCGAGAAAGGATTCCGCCATGTGGAGAGCGCTCCGCTCGTTCGTTCCTCCTACCATGCAGAGAAACATGTGTAAATTTATGAACCTTTTCGTCAGCAAGACTGTTTTTCCAAAAAAATAAAAAGCTGACGGGAGGTTTATTCAGATGAACTGGTTAAAGAGGAGGATAGAGAATCAATCAATCGGCTTGGTGCCTATTTTGCTGTTTATGGCTTTGGACAATATCTTTGCCTATCAGTTGTCCTTTTTCGTAGCCATAGCCTTTTGCGTGTTGAGCTTGGGGATTTACTACTCGCTAAGGCGGGAGAGGGTATATTTATATATGTTGTTGCCCTCGGCTGGGACGCTGGTTCTCTTTTTTCTATTGATGAGTGTTCGTCTTTATCCCATGCTTTTCATTTATTCACCCTTGCTTATTGAAGTGATGCTGGTTTGCATCTTGGCGATAGTGGGGATTTGCCGGAAAAGGGTGTTCCATTATGTTCGCGACCTCCGCGTTCCGACTTCCCAGAAGGTAAAGATGAGGAATATGCTGAGCGAGTTCTATTTCATTGTGCCAATCGTCAGGCGGGTCTATATTATCCATCTTTTCTTTGTTATACTTTACGGTGCTTTGCCGCGCTCGGTGCAGTCTATCGTTGTCGAGCAGTTTATGTTCCGCACCTTGCCCGTCATCTTGGGGTTACTTATCATTGTCTATGAGGAATTACGGATCGTCATGCTCCGAAAGCAGTTAGGACAGGAGACATGGCTCCCAGTTCTGAGCGAAGATGGGCGGGTTATCGGCAAGATAGCCGGTTCGGTCAGTAAATCCGTAGCTAAGAAGTTCTATCATCCCGTCGTGCGGGTCATGGTTGTCTATCGAGGGATGCTCTACCTTGGTAAGCGGGCTGCGGATGCCTACGTCTCGCCCGGGAAATGGGATACCCCGTTCTACAATCATATCCAATTTAAGCAAAGCATTGAGGACGCCGCGCGCAATGTCGTTGCCAGCTTGGGGCAAATCACTTCCGCCCCGCGTCTCCTTGTGCGATATAGGCACGAGACCGAACGGGTAAAGCATCTGGTTTCCCTTTTTGCTATCTGCCTGCACGACGACCAGGTCAAGGAGATGAACATCCAGCGGGCGAAATTCTGGACAGCTGCCCAAATCGAGGAGAACATTCCTTCAGGTATTTTTAGTGAATATTTCACCGAGGAATATACTTATTTGCGCAACACCGTACTGCTTGCCGAGTGTATGAGGCAAGAACAGAGTTTAACCCCAGCCTAACTTCCCTTCTTCTCTTTCCCCCAATTCGATTACCTCTAAATCTTTAATATTCCCGTTATCCAGAACGAAACGGACGAGGGTGCGTACTTTTTGGAACCCACTCTTCCCTGCTGCCCCGGGATTGATATGGAGGCATTGCAACTGGCGGTCGTACATGACTTTCAGTATATGCGAATGCCCGGAGATAAACAACGCCGGGCGTGTGGCGTAAAGTTCTGCACGGATATCCGGACTATAACGCCCCGGGTATCCGCCGATATGTGTCATCATGACCCGTACGCCTTCCACCTCGAAGTGCGCTATTTTGGGATATTCCGCCCGCAACTCCTGTCCGTCAATATTTCCATAAACTGCCCGGAACGGTTTCCACGCAGCAAAGCGGGCGGCAAGCAGGGGCGAACCGATATCGCCCGCGTGCCATATCTCGTCGCACTCGGCAAAGTAGCGTTTGAACTTCTCATCCCAATAGGCATGAGTATCTGATAACAAACCGATTTTCTTCATATTGTCCTTTTTTGCGGGGCAAATGTACGATTATTTTCATGTTTTATTGATGAACGTCAAAAAATATTTGGATATTTGTCGAGCAAATACTACTTTTGCACGCATTCATAAGATTTGGTTAGCACTAAATACATCTTGGTTCTAAATCTAAGTCTAAGAAAAATCAGAACTATTTTGAGAATGTCTAAAGACTTGTGCCTGAAAAAAGCACAAAGAAAGAAAGGCGGCTTGCGAAAGTCGCCTTTCTTGTATAGTTGGATATTTAAATTTTTCATGTATATTTGTGCCGTCAATAACAACTAATAACATTTAAACATTTAAAACAATGGAAGAAAACAAGCCGACAAACAACGAGATTCAGATCGAATTGTCAGACGAAGTAGCACAGGGTACTTATGCTAACTTAGCTATTATATCTCATTCTGCTTCAGAATTTATCTTAGATTTTATCCGTGTAGTTCCGGGTGCTCCGAAGGCAAAAGTTCAGAGCCGTATCATTTTGACGCCGGACAACGCTCAGCGCCTCTTGTTCGCTTTGCAGGATAACCTGAAGAAATTTGGCGAACAGCTGCAAGCTGCACAGACAAAGACAGCCAATTTCCAGGACTTCGCTCCCAAGGGTGAGGCTTAATTTAAGGTAAGACAAAAGACAAAACAGGCACGGGCTCTTCGGAATCCGTGCCTGTTTTTTTATGACCATTTCAACCCGGGGTTGAAATGACCGGGTATGCATGGGTTTAACCCCATAAATAAGGAGGCGCGCCAGACCCTGAATCTGCCGCGCCTCCTTCTACATCCATCACTGCCCTTCCTTGAGCCAACGCTTGCCCGATGGGGTGAGGCACCAGAGCAAAAAGATAAGGCCAGGAATACCCATTATCGACAAAATAACCAATGAGCCCATATTAATCCTCCTTCGTCTTTTCAGTTAATACTAATCCTATCAAAAGAAACACGATTGTTACCGTAAAGCCAACAATCTGTATCAAAATCTCCAAACCTTCCATGTTTTTTAACAGCGACGAAACAAATACGCCAGTAAAGAAATACTTGGATAGGTCAATCAAATAATTACCTAATTTTTCTTTCCATTTCATAGTCAATGTTTGTGTTAATGATGAATATTGGGACAAAGGTAGGAAATAAATGAAGAATGAGGAATAAAGGATGAATAATTTTGTGGAAATCGTCGTCCCCGGATTAATCGCCGTGTTATGCATAGCCCGGCAATTCATTGCCGGGGTTACGGGATCCCCCCTCTCCGGGGTTTCAACTCCAGCTATCGGAAGGAATCATATAGCCAAGAGCAAAGGTGTCCTCCGCGAGTTGGAATCTGAAAGATATGTGCAAGGTCGAAAACGAAAGCTGGAAGAAAACTACTTTGTTTTCCTCCTACTCGATTGTTAAGAATAACGCTTTGTTGAACTATTTTAATCTATGCGTTGTTCACAAAATGGTTTGTAGCATTTATTGATGCTTCAGGTTGAAGTTTATGATTGAGCCTATAAGACCATCCAAAGCACGGACCGCTTCTCGGACATCACCGTCCGGATCTCCGGCGCTGAGGGTATCGTGTACGAGGCTACGTATTCGGCAGAAAATTCTGCTTGCATTGTTATTGATTTGGATTCGTCGTTGCGCGGCGAATATACGTTGGAATTGACTAACCAGTGGGGATGCTATTTGGTTGGTGTGTTTGAATTATAAATTAAATCGGAGAGAATTATGGATGTGAAAAAAATTTGTTGGGGGCTGTGCCTGCTTACTTGTTTCGGCGGGTTTGCAGGCTGCAGCGATGACGAAGAGGGTTTTAATGAAAATGTTATTATTCGAGATGATTTCACTAATACGGAAGGAGAGAAGATTGATTTTGTGTTGGATGATGTGCCTGCATGTATCATTTGGAGAAATGATAGTAATGTAACATTTTGTTATGCACAGTATGCTTATGAATATTATTTCGATCGGGAATATTTGTTAGAAATGAGCGATGATGAATTCCGTAAGATAGACTTGAATGTAATGAATAAACGTTTCGCTGTATCCCTTGATGATTTCAATGAATTCGGATTGGATTTGTCGATAGGTACAAAAGTTTATGTTTCAGCCGAGATAACCAATATTGGTAGGATATCGGATACGGAAGATTGGCTGCAAGTTGAGGGAACCGTTCCCATTTGTCGCAAGGCGTATCTGACAGGATTAAAAGTAAGAGAATAATTAATTTTAAATCTTTATAGGTATATGAAAACACGTTTTATTATTTCGTTAATTTGTTTCTTTAGTTGTGCTTTTATAATGAATGCTCAACAGAGAATTATAGGAGGCCAAACGATAGACATATCGCAAGCACCATATCAAGTTGGAATTTTTGCAAAGAAAAGTGATGGAACTCATTTTGGCGGCGGTTTCCTCCTTAATAACCAATGGATATTAACAGCCAAACATGTAGTTGATGGCTCTTCTGTTTCTGGAATAGAAATAAGTTTAGGGCATAATAACCCTATGAGTGAATCTACTAATCCAAATGCGGATAATGATCATAAATCGATAAGTCAAATTATCAAACATTCAAGTGCTGATATTGCATTGGTAAAATTATCGACTCCAGTTTCTTTTACGGACAAAATCGCACCTGTTCATATTTCAAACACAAAATCTTATGTGTTAAATACCGTAGGAACTGTTACTGGTTGGGGAAAAACTTCTTTAAATGGAGGTGCTCCTCATAATCAACTGCAACGTTGTTCTGTAACAATTCAATCATGTACGGATGAACGGATTACTGCTTCTCCGACGAATGGTTCTCCACTCGAAGGTGATAGTGGTGGAGCATTAGTTATAGAACATTCAGGATATGTGGAAGCAATAGGTGTTTGTTCCGAAAGAGAAGAGTATGATCCAACTTCAGCACAATTTTTTGTAAATATTGGTAACTACTACAACTGGATTTCCTCTTATGTCAATCTCTACTCCATCTCCGGCCCCAGCGTCATGAGCAATACGGGTACATTCAGCTATTCTGCTCCCGGATGTACTGTATCGGTTAGTTCGAACTTGGAGATTGTTTCGCAGAGCGGCAGCAGTATGTTAGTGAAATATCTTTCTGCAGGATTAGGTAGTATAAGTATAAAAGCGGGTAGCAGAACCATCTATCAGAATGAATTTTGGGCTGGCACTCCAGTCATCACCCGCATCGACGGCCCAACCCGCACCCCCAATACCGGTTATGCCACTTTCCGTGCCATCTACGATGCCCGTTGCAATCCGACGAAATTTGAATGGAAGGTAAATCCGACTCCGGGTGCAATGTTTGGAGCTAATAGTGATGTCCTTGATGTGGCTTTTTATCAAACGGGAAGTTATCAGGTCGTTGTAAGAGCACAAAACGCTGCCGGCATGGGTGAATATCGTACTTCCGGCTGTAATGTTTACAGCGCATCTCGTTCGTTAGTCGTTTATCCGAACCCTGTCGCAAATACGTTGAATATAAAGTTTGATGAAGGGGAAAATTCGGTGAATAGTGCGAATGGGCAAAAGCAATATGACATTAAACTGTATAATATTCATGGCTCTTTGAAACTCTCAACGAAATCATCAGGCGAGCAAGTCTCTTTGGATGTCTCTAACTTATCAGAAGGCAATTATATTTTGCAGATTAGCGATGGCGTTGAGATTTCTGTTGAGCAAATAATCATTAAGCGTTAGAAATAAACGCTTGTGTAGTAAAGATTGCTTTGGGCAATCATAGCAATCTTTACTATCTGTTTTTGTCCTATACAATCTTATAAAGAATATAAAGTATGAAATTATCCAAATTAATATCGGGATTCTTCTTGATCTTCCCTTTGTGTTTTGCCGCCTGCGACGATGACGACACTCCTCCCGTTGAAGAAGAGTACGTTGTCCCCGAAGAATTCCTCAACTTAGAATGTCCCGCGACCTATGACGACGCGGAGTCTGACAAAATTATTGGTACGTGGCGGTTGGTACGCACAGAACGCTACGACCGCGATACCCAACAGTCGGAATGGAAAGATTATTCCTGCAATCTGATATTTTATCACTTTCAGGAGGACGGGAAGTTGGTGGTGGAAAGTTCTATGGAGGATGAAATTCCTTCGGAGACTTACACTTATACCTTCCAGCCTTACAAAGAAAGCGAAAAGGTAATAGATGAAAACGGCGCAGTGTTAATCATCGACCTCCCGGCCAATTTGGTTATCAATTCTGAATATGAATATTATGCCCCGGTGGAAAAAGGAACATTGAAAATGCCTCCGTTGCCGTTAGAAGGGTTGCCGTCTATTCCGATTGCGGAATATACGAGTTATTTGTTGCGGGTAGAATAATTTCAACTACATAATATATTGTTGAGAACAAATGAAACACATCTTATTTAAAATATTAGGGGGATTATTTATCGTGCTATCGCTGATATTTTCGGCTTGCGATGACGACTCCCCCAATTCCTCCAAGCAAATTGTCATGCCCGAAATGTACGAAGACCTTTCGTGCCCGTTCGATTACGACAAGACGGACTCCGATAATGTGTTGGGAAAATGGAAATTGGTGCGTACAACAAGAGGACAGTATGGTTCGCCGGAATATACCATAACGGACTATTCGTGCAATAATATCACCTACGAATTTACGACCGACGGCCGCTTTATCATCGAAAGCGACGTGGAGGAAATCCCGGATTCCGTTTATTCCTATAAGGGCGGAGAAAATATAGTGCCGGATCCATTAGGTCTTCGTACGGGAAATATGTCCATTAATGATTCTATCATTTTTTACTCTGAAACCGCTTACGGCACGTTGCATATCGGACCCGTACAAGGCCAAACGGTGGAAAAAGGCGGACCGATTTGTGGGTATGGAGGATATTTGCTGCGAATAGAATAATACGGTTGGTTGTGCAATAATTTTTCAGAAAAATTCCCCCCCTTCCCGCTTGGTTTTGAAAAAGGAAGTGCCTAACTTGCGCATCGAAACGGGCGGAGCGGAAATCGTGCAAGCTGCAACGCTTCTCGCTACAGTGTAGCGAACAACTCTGCAAGCTGCAACGCTTCTCGCTACAGTGTAGCAAATAACTCTGCAAGCTGCAACGGCTCTCGCTACACTGTAGCGAATAACTCTGCAAGCTGCAACGGCTCTCGCTACACTGTAGCAAATAACTCTGCAAGTTGCAACGGCTCTCGCTACACTGTAGCGAATAACTCTGCAGATTGCGCGATTTTTGTTTCGCATCGGGAAAAAGACAAGAAAATAAGCAAATTATATAAATCAGTAAATACAGTAAGTTATATGGAAACAATTCAGAATTTACGGACGGTTACGTTCTCCAATTCCCTTTACGCCCAGTTCATGAACGACGTAAACACTACCATCCAGGAATATACGCCGGAGACACTGCGCATTACGAAGCGTTATGACATTTTCAAGGCGGCGCTCGCGGCGTACGACAAGGTGTACAAGTTGCAACGCAAGAATAACCTGACGGCAGAGCTGTTGGAGCTTGACAAAAGGCGCGACGAGGGGTTCCGCTGTCTATATGCGCACTTCGAAGCTGACCTGCACAGCCTCGACCCGGAGCGTCGCAAACAGGCTCAATACGTTATCAACCGGTTGGATAGCTACGACGATCCGCTGCGGGCCGGACGGCGCGACGAATCCGCCACGCTGGATGATATGGGCAAAGCCTTGAAGGAGGCGCCGCTTGCGGACTATGTTTCAAACCTCGGCCAGACCGACAACCTCAACTTGATGATTGAGGCGAATGACGATTACAAGGAGCTGTCGCTGTCGCGGACGAAATCGAAAAAGGATCAGGTGAAAAATGCGACGCGTGATGCGCGGCTCGCGCTCGACGAGGCGTATCGCGATATCGTCGCGGCTGTCAATTCGCAAGTTACGTACCGCAGCCTCGTGGACGAGGAGAGTTCGGGGAGCGGTGAACCCAGTCTGCCGGAAGTACAGTCTGCCAGCGAAGAGGGCGACCCGCTGACGGAATTTATCAAGGTGATTAATAAACTGATTGAGGAATACAAGACGACCGATGCGCAGTCGGGGTCGGAAGATAAGCCTGAGGACGGGGAGGAAGGCGAAGGAGAAGAGCCGGAGACACCCGAAGAGGGCGGGGAAGAGACCGAGGAACCGGACGACAGGCCGGTTGTCCAATAAATGATATGTTTAGCCCGGCAATTCATTGCCGGGGTCGCAGATGAATAAAGAACAAAGGCTCGGCGGGTTTAAACCCGCCGAGCCTCATTTTATAGAGGGTTTGCCGTGTCCCGGCGTTAAAACGCCGGGCTAAACATCCATTTTTATTGGCCTAAGCCTTCCAATATTTTTTTCAAAACCGTCTGGGCGGATATCTCGCGGTTGGCAGCTTCGGGGATGACGATACTCTGCGGGCTTTCAATCACGTCGTCGGTAACAATCATGTTGCGGCGGACCGGGAGGCAGTGCATGAAGTAGGCGTTGTTGGTGAGCGCCATCTTCTCGGTATCGACTGTCCAGCTGCGGTCGGTGTTGATGACCTTGCCGTAGTTCGGGTCGGCGTAGGCAGACCAGTTCTTGGCATAGACGAAGTCGGCGCCTTCGAGGGCTTTCCGCTGGTCATATTCCACGCGGGCATGGCCGACGAACTTCGGGTCCAGCTCGTAGCCTTCGGGATGGGTGATGACGAAGTCGTAGTCCGTAGCGTTCATCCATTCGGCGAAGCTGTTGGGGACGGCCTGCGGGAGAGCCTTCGGATGCGGAGCCCAGGTCATAACGACCTTCGGGCGCGCAGTCTTCTTATATTCCTCGATGGTAATCAAGTCGGCGAAGCTCTGCAAGGGATGGCGGGTTGCCGCCTCCATGCTGAATACCGGGCGACCGGAATACTGGATGAATTGGTTCAATATCTTCTCGTTGTAGTCGTCCTCCTTGCTCTCGAAGCGGGCGAAGGAGCGGACGCCGATGACATCGCAGTAGCAACCCATGACGGGGATGGCCTCCAGCAGATGTTCGGACTTGTCGCCGTCCATGATGACGCCACGCTCGGTTTCCAACTTCCATGCGCCTTGGTTTACGTCCAAGACGATGGTGTTCATGCCTAAGTTCATGGCAGCCTTCTGGGTCGAAAGGCGGGTGCGAAGGCTGGAGTTGAAGAAAACCATGAGCAAGGTCTTATTCTTGCCCATTGAGGAGAAGCGGAAGCGGTCTTGCTTGATTTCGAGCGCTTCCTTGACGGCCTGCTTCAGGTCGCCTATGTCTTGTACACAAGTGAAATTTCTCATTCTTATTATAGTTTAGTTGTTATCCTTGTTTCTGATTTCCACGCGGCGAATCTTTCCGCTGATAGTCTTCGGCAATTCATCGACGAACTCGACGACGCGGGGGTATTTGTAGGGAGCCGTAACCCGTTTCACATGGTCTTGCAGCTCTTTCACCAACTCCTCGCCAGCCTTATCCTTATATTCTTTGGCCAGGACAATCGTCGCTTTCACCACTTGCCCACGGATTTCGTCGGGAACACCCGTGATGGCGCATTCCACCACTGCCGGATGAGTCATCAGCGCACTTTCCACCTCGAACGGGCCGATGCGGTAGCCGGAGCTTTTAATCACATCGTCGGCACGGCCAACAAACCAATAGTAGCCATCCTCGTCGCGCCAAGCCACGTCGCCGGTATAGTAGAGGCCGTCGTGCCAAGCCTCGTGCGTCAGTTCGGCATCGCGATAGTATTCCTTGAATAAGCCGAGCGGTTTGCCGTTGGCGGTATGGATGACGATTTGTCCCTGCTCGCCGTCTTCCGCCTTGCTGCCGTCGGGACGAATCAAGTCCACATCGTATTGCGGATTGGGGACACCCATCGAGCCGGGCTTCGGCTCCATCCACGGGAAGGTGGCGATGGTCAGGGTCGTTTCGGTCTGACCGAAGCCTTCCATCAGCTTGATGCCCGTCAGCTTGTAGAAAGTCTCATAGACGGCAGGGTTGAGGGCCTCGCCAGCTATCGTGCAATATTGTAAAGAAGAAAGGTCATATTTCGTCAAATCCTCCCGAATCAGGAAACGGAAGATAGTAGGCGGTGCGCAGAGTGAAGTAATCTTGTAGTCCTGAATCATCTGCAACATATTCGCCGGAGTAAACTTCTCGTGGTCATAGACGAAGACCGTCGCACCGGCAATCCATTGCCCGTAGAGTTTTCCCCAGACGGCCTTTCCCCAGCCCGTATCGGCAATGGTCAGGTGCAGGCTGTCGCGATGCAGGTTGTGCCAGAAGCAGCCGGTAACGATATGTCCCAACGGATAGGTGAAGTCGTGGGCAACCATCTTCGGCTCCCCGCTTGTCCCGGAGGTAAAGTAGAGGAGGGAGATGTCGTCATTGTTATTCGCATGTTCCGGACGGACAAACTCCGGTGCCGCTTCCAATCCGGCATGGAAATCCAGGAAGCCTTCCGGGACTTCGGGACCGACGGAAACTACCGTCTTGATGCTTGGCGATTCCGGCAGCGCGTCGGCGATATGTTTCGTGATAACCGACTCTCCGGCGCAGACAATCATCTTGATGTCCGCAGCATTTGCCCGATAGACAATATCTTTCTTCGTCAGCAGGTGAGTCGCGGGAATTACGACTGCGCCCAACTTATGCAGCGCGATGATGGAGAACCAGAACTCGTACCGCCGTTTCAATATCAGCATCACCATGTCGCCGCGTCCGATGCCGAGCAATTGGAAATAAGCTGCCGTCCGGTCGGTCCATTGCTTCATGTCGGCAAACGAGAAGTCGATATGTTCGCCGTGGTCATTAGTCCAGCAGAGTGCCCGCTTGTTGGGCTCTTCCGCAGCCCAGGCATCTACTACATCGTAGCCGAAGTTGAACCGCTCCGGCACCTGTATCTTCAGGTTCTGCCTGAAGTCGTCTTGCGACTCGAAAGTCGTCTTGCTTAGAAATCTTTCCAACATAATCTATCTTTCCTTCCTTTATCTTACATGATTACTGCTAAGAAACATACTTTTTCCCCATCGAGCGCCTTCATCCCGTGAGGCAGTTCGGAGTTGAAGTAGATGCTGTCGCCCGGTTCCAAGATGACTTCCTTACCATTGATGCTCAGCAGGAGGCGACCCAATACGACGAAATTAAATTCCTGTCCCGGGTGGGTATTCAGGAACATCGGCTCGTCTTCCGGCTTCGGGTGTACCGTAACCAGGAAGGGGTCTGCCTTACGATGCGAGAATCCGGCGGCAAGCGATTGGTATTTATAGGCTTTTACTCGTTCCACCGCCACGCCTTTGCCCCGGCGGGTAACAAAGTAGGAGTTCATCTTCGGCTCGCTGCCGAAGAGAAGAGCTGTCAGTTCCACGCCATACGCATGGGCTATCTGTGTCAGGATGCTAACCGATATATCGACTGTCCCGCTTTCGAGGCGGAGGTATTCTTCTGGCGTCAGGTGGCAAACCGCTGCCATCTCTTCGGGCGATGCCCCTACGGCGTCGCGCAAACCGGCAAGCCGGGCTGCAATTTGTTTGATTTCTTCGTTCATGACTTGTTGTTTTTAAGTAAATCTCGCCCAAAGATAGAAATAATTCAGATATGCTGCTAAAAATCTTGTTTAAAACTCCGCCGGACTTTCGATGCAGAGCGATTGATGGGTTGCCGGATGGATGAATTCCAAGCGTTCGGCGTGGAGGTAGAGCCGTGCTCCGGGTTTGCCATAGAGCGCGTCGCCGAGGATGGGCGCGTTCAGTCCCTCGGGATGGGCGGCATGCACGCGGAGTTGGTGCGTTCGTCCCGTCAAAGGATAGAAGGCGATGCGGGTGATGCCCGGTCGCGGGTCGTCATACGCCAATACTTCGTAGCGCGTAATGGCGGGCTTCCCGTGTTCGTGGCTGACTACTTGGCGCGGACGGTCCAGTGGGTCGGGGAGAAGGGGAAGCGAGATGAATCCCTCGTGTTCCGCCGGGCGACCATCGAGGAGGGCGATGTATCGCTTACGGACTGTCTTATTCTTGAACTGTGCTTGGAGGTTCTGATGGATTTCCTTGTTCTTTGCAATAAGCAGCAGGCCGGAGGTTGCCATGTCGAGCCGGTGGACGACGAGCGGTCCGGTGGCCGATGGGAATTGCCTCCTCGCCCATGTCTGCACCGAGCAGGCTTCCCCTTTTCCTGGCACGGAGAGCATCCCCGCCGGTTTATCCACGACCGCCAGCCATTCGTCTTCATATATTATAATAGGTACATGTTCCGCCTCGGCCTCCGCAATCAACGGATCCGGTTCGACATTCAGCCCTTGGAGCATGAAGGTTAGGATAGGCAGGCACTTTCCTCGGCAGGCGGGATAGAAATGCCCATGGCGTCGCAGTTCGCCTTTCGGAGAGTCTCCCCACCAAAACTCGGCCATGGCGAGCGGCTCGAAGTCGTTGAGGTAGGCATATTGGAGGAGCTTCGGGGCGGCGCATTCCCCGGCTCCGGCAGGCGGTATGGCTTGGGGCGTCTCGCGGAAGATGTCGCAAAGGTCGCGGGTTTCCCCGAGTGCATTCCGCATCTGGAAGGCATGGAAGAGGCGCATCTGCAAGGCGACCGAGCGGCGGTGCCTTTCCTCCTTTAGCCGGTTAATAGCATCTTCATAACGGTTAATATCCTGTTGAAAGTTGTGGATAGCCTCTTTCGCCTTTCGCTCCCGGCGCTTCAGTTCTGCCTTTTGGAATTGGCTCTCGCGAACCATCGCAGCCAGCTCTTCCTCGCTGGGAGATTGGCGGCGACGTTCCTCGCGGCGGCGTTTGGCTTCGCGGATTTCTTGGCGGAAAGCGGACAGTTCGGTTTCTGTCTTGCGAACAAGCTGGGATAGCTTTTCTTTGCGGGAAAGATAGTCAGGATGGTGGATAAGCCGGTTGATAACTGCGTTGATTTCGTCTATCTTCCGCTCCTCCTCCGGGAAAAAGCTGTTGGGCGACAGCAAATCATAGACGGGAGGAACAAAATACGGTAGGTTGTTCGTTCCGCAGAGGTTTCCCGAGAAAGCAGCCAGGAATCCAACCTCTCCTTCGGGACTTTTCACCACCAACACCCCGAACATCTTCCCCCGCTGCAACTCTTCCGCCCATGTACTCTGGCTTGCCAGATATTGCTGCACCTCGGCGGCCGCACGGAGGCAGAGTGGATGGGGTGTATAATGGAATGGATAGGTGAATAAGCGGGGAAGCTGTGTATCGGCCGGGATTTCAAGCCGGTGAAAAAGGGTGTTGATAACGGGCATGACGTTGTTCAGTGCGTTTGTTGAGAAATTGGTTGATAAAAGGGACGCAGATGACGCGGATGACGCTGAAGAGCGCAGATGCTTATTACAACGATCTGCGAGAATTGGCGTAAATCTGCGTTATCTGCGTCCTAATTTTCTACAGAAATACTTCGGGTTCTTTGCGTGCCGCGCAGTTCTTGGCCAGCATCGCAGAGAAGGGTGTATCGAATGTCAGTGCTCCCGTCGGGCATTCCTTGACGCAGGCGCAGCATTTGAGACAACGCTCGGCATCGCTCCGGATTTCGTCGCCCTCCAGCCGGATGGCATCTACGGGACATACTTCGGTGCAGGTCTCGCAGAATGTACATAGGGCGGCATCCCAAGCAGGCGACTGCGCCTGTGCCGCTCTGGGTGCCTTGTACGGTCTGTTTCCCCGGATTGTCGGCACGCTGAGGTCTTCGAACGTGGTTACGGCATTGAGTTTCGCCAGGGCTTCCTCGCCAAAGTGCATGGCGGCGGCAAGGTCTGCCTCGTCGGGCCGTCCCTCGGCCACGGGGAACTCCGGACGGCTGAAGGAATGCTCGCCAATAAAGGCTCCGGCGGCGAAGGGGATGAAACCTTGTGCCGTGAGGGTATCGGTGAGTTCGAGCAAGGCATCGTCGAAGTCGCGATTGCCATAGAGTACAACCGCCACCGCCGGCGTATTGTTTCCTTTGAAATAGCGAAGCCGCTCGAGGGCTACGGCAGGGACGCGGCCGGCATAGACCGGGACGGCTATGATGGCCAGCTCGTCGTCGATGTGTTCTTCTGCGTCGGGCGTTCGGTAGGTCAGGTCTGTCTCGTGATAGGCGGTGATTCCCATCCCCTCGACAAGGGCGTGGGCGATGCGCGCCGAGGTGTGGGTGGGAGAGAAGTAGATAACATGGATATTTTTAAAGCGCATAAGTAATATATTAAGGTAAAATGAAGTGCTTATTAAGATAACAAGGCACGGATTGCGCGGATTCGCACGGCTTGTCTGAATCTATTCCGCGAAATCCGTGTAATCCGTGCCTGAAAAGAGGATAATTAGTTCTTGGCCAAATCATACCCGGCTTGCAGGGCGCGGAGATTGAGGTTCACCACCTCTTCCCCTTTGCGTTCGAAGATGCGGCGGACGCCGTCGGCTATCTTCTCGAACTCGATGCCGAGGAAAGGTGTAGCTGCTCCCAGCATCACAATGTTCGATGCGCGGACGGAACCGGCTTCCTTCGCAATCGCATCCACGTCGAGCACGACCTTATGCGGCAGTTTGTCCAATTCCGCCTTCAACTTTTCCACGTCGGGATAGTTGGGGATATTCACCAACGGCTGGGAGTTGGTAACCAACCAACCGTCTTTCTTCAAATATGGCAGGTAGCGCAGCGCCTCCATCGGCTCGAGGGAGATAATGAGGTCTGCCGCGCCGAGCGGGATAAGGTCAGAAGCAATCGGTTGGTCTGAAAGGCGGAGATTCGATTGTACATCGCCTCCGCGCTGGCTCATCCCGTGGACTTCCGCCTGTTTCATATAGAGGCCTTCGCAGAGCGCAGCCTCACCGATAACGGCTGCAATAGAGAGGATGCCTTGTCCTCCTACGCCGGAAAGGATAATATCTGTTTTCATTTCTTACTTGCTCTCTTTTTTCTGGTTAGCGTCTGGATACATTCGCGGCGCGGGATGAGGACGGAGACGCCCTTGTATTCCAACTCTTCGCGGATGATCTGTTTCATTTCTTCGTAGTTCTTCTTCAGGGGAACCATCACGCGGATATGCTCCGGAGCTACGCCGATGCCGGCGCAGATGGATTCGAGGCGGCCCGTCCCGGCGGAGTCTTGTCCTCCGGTCATGGCTGTCGTCTCGTTGTCGGAGATGACGATGGTGATGTTCGTATTTTCATTCACGCAGTCCAAAAGGCCCGTCATGCCTGAATGGGTGAAGGTCGAGTCGCCGATGACCGACACGGCGGGATATACGCCTGCATCGGCCGCTCCCTTCGCCATCGTAATGGATGAACCCATATCGATGCACGTGTCGATAGCCCGGAACGGAGGCAGCGCGCCCAGCGTATAGCAACCGATATCGCCGAACACCTTCGCCCCTTCGTATTCCTTCAATACTTCGTTGAGGGCTTCGTACATGTCGCGGTGTCCGCAACCTTGGCAGAGGGCGGGCGGACGTTGTTCGACGACTTCCGGCGTGGCATAGTATTGCGTTATCGTTTTGCCCAAGGCTTTCCCCACGGCATCGGGTGTCAGCTCTCCGTCGCGGCGGAGTGTGCCGTCCAAGCGGCCATGTACGGTCAGGTCGATGCTGAGGATGCCTTTCAGTTGTTGCTCGACGACCGGATAGCCTTCTTCCAAGACCAGGATTTCGTCGCACGAGGCTACCAACCGTCCGATCATCTTGCGGGGCACGGGATACTGCGTAATCTTCAGTACCGGATATTCAAACCCGTCAGGATAGTTTTCCGAGAGGTAGTTGAAGGCGATGCCGGTCGTGATAATGCCCAGCTTCCGGTTCGGCGCATCATAATATATATTGTAAGGAGAGTTTTCCGAAGCCTCTTCGAATACCGGCTGCGCAGCTATCAGGGCCTGGTAGCGTTTGCGGGCCAGCGCCGGGAGGAGGATATAGCGTTGCCGCCCGTCTTCGGGGCAGTGCATCGGGTTCTGCGGTTTCAATTCCTGCGTAACGACTCCGGCGCGCGAGTGTGCCATGCGTGTCGTGATGCGGAGCAGGATAGGATAGCCCAACCGCTCGGAAAGTTCGAAGCCGTGATAGACCATATCGTAGGCTTCCTGCTGGCTCGAGGGCTCGAGCATCGGAATCATCGCGAAATTGCCGTACACGCGGTTGTCTTGTTCGTTCTGCGACGAGTGCATCGAGGGGTCGTCGGCGGTTACGATAATCATGCCGCCGTTGATGCCGCTCATCGCTGCATTCATAAAGCAATCTGCCGCTACGTTCATGCCCACGTGCTTCATGCAGCAGAGCGAACGCTTGCCGGCATAACTCATACCCAAGGCCGCTTCCATCGCCGTCTTTTCGTTGGCGCACCAGCGGGAGTGGATGCCCCGCTCCTTGGCTATGGGCGAGCTTTGGATGTATTCGGTTATTTCCGTTGAAGGTGTTCCCGGATAGGCATATACGCCCGACAGTCCGGCATCGATAGCAGCCTGCGCAATCGCCTCGTCTCCGAGAAAAAGATGTTTTTCCATGTGTATAAATTTTCTTTTATTAGATGATTTCGTATTAAAAATATCGCCCAAAGGTACATTTTATTGCCGAAAGAAACAAATGTGGGACAAGACATACGCGCGGCAATCGCCCTTCCGCCCCCTTTTTCTTCCTCAAAATGTCTTGGTTCGACTTTTTTTCGGCCGGTGGCCAAATTAAATCGGATTTTTGGGAATATGGATTTTATTCTCTTGATAGATAATGGATAAGAATTGGAAATGGCCAGAAAATACCATCAATTAAATTGGCCACGATTTTCGAGGTTTCTGGCGGCAAATTTAGGCAAAAATTTAGATACGCAAACTTTTCGTACTAAGAAATTTAGCTTTTATGTTGCAAAACATAAAAATTGGCACCATTGTGGCCAATTTAATTGATCATTTATTCTTGCCACCCCTTTTGAGGTTTTTAGAAAACTGTTTGCCGGCGTTTTCAACTGGATTAGCAAGCGTAGCAAACTGTTTTCCGACATCAAAAATCGAGTTTCAAGCTCCGCAAAGTGTTTTCCGGCATGGAAAATTGAATTTTGATTCGAAGAAAACAGTTTGGCGGCATAAAAAATTGAGTTTCAAACGCAGAAAACAGTTTGCCGAGGATGAAAATCGAGTCGGGGGTCTCGGCAAACAGTTTGCCGGCTCTGAAAATCGATTTTCGAGCGCAGAAAACAGTTTGCCAAGAATGTGAATGAGATGTAGAATATAAAAATATTATTGATTATGAACGCAGTAAAAGAATTTAAAGGCAGTTATGTCAAGTTGTTCTCCAACGCCCTGCATAACGGCTTCCATACAACGATATGGAAATACCTGCGCAGCCTGGAGGACAAGACGAAAATCCACCTGTCCGACGAGCTCCTGACGGAATACGGCAACAACATCGCGGCTGAAACGGAACTGAACCGCGAAACCCGTGCCCACGTGAACACGGCTGCCCTGAACGAGGCGGACGCGAAACGCGACAAGGCCATGTCCTATTTATTTAATGTAATCGAGGCTGCGAAAGAGGCCGTCGTCCCCGATATCCAGGCGGGCGGAATGGCGCTCAGTGTGGTCATCCTCCCTTATAAGGGAATCCAACAACTCGCCTACAAGGAGGAGAGCGCCGCCATCGACGGTTGCCTCCAGGACATCCGTAAGCCGGAGAATTCCCCTTACGTTCTCTCACTCAACCTGGGTGCTGCCTTGTCTGCCGCAGACGAAGCGAACCAGGAATACAAGGATTTGGAACAGGAACGCCGCGACGACAAGCGCGCTAAAAAGTTGGAGCCGGCCAAGGTGGTTCGCCCGCGCACCGATGCCAACTTCAAGCGCATCTGCGACCTCATCTACGCCTCCCAGCTCCTCTGCACAGTTCCGGAGGATTTGACCGTCATCGAGGGAATCATCGACCATATCAACAGTATCATCGAGGAATACCGGACGAGCTACAACCAAAGCCAGGGACAAAAGGACGCGCACGAGGATAAGCCGGCGGAAGGCGAGGAACCGACGGAGGGCGAGGAACCAACCGAAGGAGAAAAGCCGACGGGCGGCGAGGAGCAGGGACCGGATGACAGGCCGGTGGTGCAATAAATCATTCCCAATCCGAATGGAATGAGGATTATAAATAGCCGTAGGTTTCAACCTACGGCGCATACGAACCGTAGGTTGAAACCTACGGCTATTTATAACGCCAGCTTCGCCTGGCGTTGAGATAGATTTAGATAGACTTTATTTTTTAATTAACAATTTAAATAGTAGTGTAATATGAAAAAGATTTTTACATTTTTGGTGGCGTTTCTGACGACGGTGTCGGGGGCGGTGTGGGGACAGACTGGTTCTGCTGATAATCCTAGAGAGATTAATTCATCTAATATTAATGATTTCACAGATGTGGATGGCAAAGAAATCTATTTAGGTGATAGAAATACCCCCGGTGTATATTATTACACGCTGAATAACGTCGAATATAAAGTAGATGCTTCAGCTTGCCAAGTTCGCCCCAATTGTATCGTCCATCTAAAGCTGGAAGGCACAAATACTTTACAAAGTGGACATAATTTCCCCGGTATATTCGTGCCTGTATCTTCTACTTTGATTATCGAAGGAGACGGAACATTGAATGCGATTTGCCAAGCAGCAAGAGAAGAGCATGCAAATGGTGCAGGTATTGGTGGAGCTACGGAAGGTTCCGGCATGACCGCAGATTTTGGTACGATTATCATAACGGGAGGAACCGTAAACGCACGTTGTAACGGTGCAGCGGGAGTCTCCGCTCATGCCAATGCCGCTGGACTTGGAGGTGGAGCAGGCTCTACGCAAGGTACGATTATCATAACGGGAGGAACCGTAAATGCGACGTGTTATGACAACGATGGTTATGTTCAAAAACAAGCCCTTGGCGCTGGTATTGGTGGTGGTGAAGGAGGTACTTGTACATCCATTACTATCTTAGGTGGAAATGTTACAGCGAGTGTAGAGGGTGATAACTGCGGATTTACAATTGGACTTGGTCAGAACAATGACGAAGGTCATGATGGCCCTGCTATTATATTAGGAAGCTGGGATGAATCCACAACACCAACCATTACAGAAAAAGGAAACGATGGTTATGGACTTAGTCAAACTGAGTACTTCCCGAATTATTTAGACGTTCGTGGTGGTACACCAGCTACACAGAAAGGTACGGTAACGATGCCAGAGAATACGCAGATGGTATTGAAGGCAGATCCGACGAGTACGTTGAATGCTTATAAGGTAGTTTATAACAGTAATCTTCCTGAGGGTGCAACAATTTCAGGCGGAAGTATGCCTACAGCTACGATGGCTTATGGTCCATCCACCTCTTATGCACTTGCTACTGTAAGCAATTTGACAGCTACAGTAAATAGTTATCCTTATCAAGTAGTATCTTCACATTGGCTGAACAATAGCAATGCTTGGGTAGCTGCAGGTAAGGATGAGACGACAAGTGCTTCTGTGCCTTCGGGACTTTCTACAATTCCTTATGGTGCAGCGTGGGTATTGAAAGAAGCTTCATTAGAATTTAATGATGATGCAGGTTTCGCCGTGCCTTTGAATGTTTATGGGCCGGAAGGAGCTTCATTTGATATCAAAGCAACCGATAACGATACTTATACATCTTTGGAAGATCTCGGTTTGCAGATAAGTGGTCGTCAGTTGAAGAAAGCAGATTCTTATTCTACAGTTACTGCGGGTGATTATAAGATACAATTGAACTTTACTCCTAAGGATCAAACAGCAACGGCATTGCAGGGTATTATTAATGTAAAGGTAAATGATACTCCGGATGACGCAAGTAATTTGGTTATTAGTGCTGCCACTACAGAAGGCAATGTTTTAACTTATAATGGCACTATCCTGAATAAAGGAACGGATGGTAAATATATTAATGATAAAGCTATTGCTATAACGAAGAAAGATGGTACGACGGTTAGCACAAGTTTGTTTGATGTTGAATATTCTTTGACAGGAACTGATGGAAGCTGGTCTAAAGATTTGAAAAATGCTGGGAAGTATTATGTAAGAATTACTTCGATTACTGGAGCTTTTGATAAAGATCCTAATACTACGACAGAGGCTATCGTGGAAGTAAAGAAAGCTGATGTAACAGTTACGTCAGTAGAAACTGCAACTTACGATATGAATACTGGTACGGAATTATCAGACTATTCAGATACAAAGATTGAATTCAGCGGTATTATTGAAAGTGAGAAAGAAACCATACTGGCTTTGTTGTCATGGACAGGTAGAGTAGATGGAACAGCTGCATTGACAGCAGGAACGTATGAGGATGCCGTTACCTATACAATTAAGGTAGCAGAAAAAAATGCAGAAGCTGCAGCGAATTATAATTTGCCGATAGAGGCGAAAGGCGATTTGATTGTTAAGAAGACAGGTGATGGCAATGATCCTATCAATCCGGGCAATCCAACTGATCCCGATACCGAAATCAAGATAAACGACGGAGAAGGTGGTTGGGAATGGAGCGAAAACGGATATACTCGCGTATATGACGGTGAAAAACATTCC
Source organism: uncultured Parabacteroides sp. (assembly GCA_944325345.1). Classification (GTDB taxonomy): domain Bacteria; phylum Bacteroidota; class Bacteroidia; order Bacteroidales; family Tannerellaceae; genus Parabacteroides. The sequence goes on along the minus strand of CALUZV010000002.1, from coordinate 25,695 downwards.
TTGAAAGCTGACAACTTGGTTTATGTAAGACAGAAAGGTGGCGAAAACGAGTGGGTAGCTGTTCCTGCAAGTGCAATCACTGTTACTTCTGTTTCTCCCGAAGGAGATATTAAGAATCAAGGTACTTATACCGTGAAGTTATCTATTGTAGAGGCAAAAGACATTCTGTATAGTGGTACGGTTGGAGATATTACGTTGGTTATTACTCCGCGTCCGATGGTAATCGACATCAACAAGCTGACGGTGGAAGATGTGGCTGGTATCACGGGTGCAACACCGATTGATATAACAACCGATGATGTAACATTCAAAGCTGTTGAAGGCAAAGAAGAAAGTGGTATTGTTGAAAAAGAAAAGGAAGATGCAGTAGTAGTAGGAACGATTACTGTTACTCCTGCTGAATCTACAGAAGAAGGCAAGAAAACTTATTCGATTACAGTCGAAGAAGATAACTTTACGTTAGATGGTGTTGATGGTGGTGAGTTTGTAGAAACAAACTATACGGCAACATATACTTATAATGGAAAGTCTATCGAAGATGAGATAGAGGAGACTATCGGCGATATTACTCCGGGCAATGACACCTATATCGATGATGGCGATGGTGATGAAAGCAACTGGGAATGGGATACAGACGAGAATGCTTATGTTCTTATTTATGATGGCAACGAGCATGGAATAGAATCTATCATTGTTTCAGGTGTAGAAGCAACAGAAATCAAAGTAACTTATTCTGATGAAGAAGGAGTAGAACTTGGAAAAGACGAATTGCCTCTGGATGCCGGTCATTACACAGCCGAGGTCATTGTAACGGTTGAAGGAACAAGCAAGACTGGGACAATTCCGTTGTGGATTAAGCAACGTCCGTTAGGAGTTCATTTCAATTTGGATGACTATATCCTTGAAGCAGGAGGTGAATATGATGCTATAGATGTAGCAGAATACGAACCTGTTGAAGTAGAAGAAAATGTTTGGGTTGGTGGAGAATTAAAAAGTGAAGAACCTGTATTGGAAGGAAAGATAAAAGTCGCTGATACTCCTAATTCAGAAGATAAATATGCGGTAACATTTGAAGGTGTTAAACTTGGAACAGAAGGAAACTTCGATGCCGATAATTATAAACCGAAATATTATTTGAATGGTGAGCTAATCGAATTGGGTGAAAATGGAAATGGTACGTTTGGTGGTGATAATGATCCTGAACAAGGCATCGACATCAGCGAACCTGATGATGAAACGGGTATTTCTGGTATCGGTACGAAGCGTTATCGCTTGTATCTCGCCAACAAAGACTACAACGTCGTTGATGCCAAAGCAGATTACGCCGCTGAAGGCCTCGAGCTCTTCTCTCGCCACGACAAGAAGTACACCAAGGCAGGTGGCAGCTTCACTGTTTGGTACGAAAAGGACGGTGTCGCTAATGCCGGTGGCTATCGCATCTTCTGGAGCAACCGCGCTAATGGCGAATACAAGGAAGTGAAGTTCGATACCGTAAGCGAATACTTCCAGATCCGCAACGTACAAAGCAATGTTTACGTGAAGATCTATGCAGCCGACGGATTCCCGGTAGGCAACGAAGAAATCTCCGCTGCCGACTATCGTGCCTACGCCCAGCCGAACAAGATCGTCGTCATCACGCCGCAGCCGACCGACGTACAGATTATCTCGATGGCAGGCGCCGTGGTAGCGACAGACAAGGTAACCGGCCAGCGCGAGTTTGCGAACCTCACGGAAGGCGTTTACATTGTCCGCATGGGCGAGACAGTCGTTAAATTGCAAGTAAGAAAGTGATACGCTCTAAGAAGTATCCTAGTTTGTAAATATTTAAGTTTAGTCGAGAAGGGATGGGCCGGGAGGTTCGTCCCTTCCTTTTAATCCACCTGAAACAAAAAATGCCGTTGCATAATGCACAGAAACCAGTATCTTTGCAAGCAAATATACTTTTTTCGGCATGAAACACATAAAGATTCATAATCTGGGGCCGTTGCGGGACGTGGATATTGATTTGAAGAGAGTCAATGTCCTTATCGGGCCTCAAAGTTCGGGGAAGAGTTGTGTCCTGAAGACCTTGTGCTATTGTACTTGGGTGGAGAAACGGATTGAACTGCTGCAAAGCCCTGAGTTTTTCCAGCGGGAAGGGGCGTTTGTGGAAGAGTTGGTTCGTTTCCATAAGCTGAAAGGCTACCTTAAGCCGGACACCTTTATAGAATATGAGTCTGATTACATGCATTTCTCGTATGACCATGCGACGGGCCAGTTGCAGTTTGAATGGAAAGAGCGGTGGGCCTACAAACGCTCGAAAGTAACCTATATCCCTGCCGAGCGGAATATGGTAGCTGTGATACCAAACTGGTTTGAAGTCAAATTGGCCGACGACAATATCCGCGATTTCATGTCGGATTGGGAGATGGCACGCAAGGTGACCCATGAGCAACTAAGGGTGCTCAATCTGGATGTGTCCTATCACTACGAACCGTCTTCGAATGCCGATAAAGTGAAGTTGGAAAATGGGAAAGAATTGGATTTTACAAATACCTCAAGCGGACTGCAATCGCTCATACCGCTGTATGTCCATCTTAATTATTTAGACAAGCTGCAATATGCAGAGGAGCGGAGCGAGAGCGTGAAGAGGGATAGCGAGAATTGGAAGTTGCTCAATGATATTCATCGGACATTGTTTCGGGAGGATGTTTTCTCTTCTCCTAAGGAAGCAACATGGGAAACCATTGGGCAGATCATGTTGCCTTTTGCAGACCGAGAAGCGGCGGAGCGGTGCAAAGAGATTTATTCCCGATACAGTACGAATCACTTCTGCGATATCTTCCTGGAAGAACCGGAGGAGAATCTTTTCCCGCCGACACAGACGCAGTTGGTCAGCTGGTTGCTTGAGATGACGGAAGGAGAACATGCCAGCAATCTGTTTATAGCTACGCATAGTCCCTATATTGTAACTTCACTGTTGGAAAGGCAGACTATAGACCTGGGGCTATTCTTTACCTATTTCAAAGAAGGAGTTTCATATATGAAGACAGCTTCCGAACAAGATATTCAAGAAATCTATGACAATGGCGTGGATGTATTCTTTAACCTTGAAACCTTTACAGACGAATGAAAGATTTGGATATAGTACCGGAATGTTATATCGATACGAATTTAGTCGAGACGTTGCTGAATATGGCCGGAGAGCCTACCGACGGTGTGAATCATCAGAAAGGATGTAATACGGTCGTTAAGACGATAACCGAAAAGATGAAAGGTGCTTTTGCCTTGGGAGTTATCGACGCGGATAAACTGCAGCCATCCTATATAAAGGAATGTGAGGAGATAGCTGCTTCGCAACATATCAGTTTGCTGAAACATCGAACGAATAATCATTACTTTCTGCGTATCCAACCGGCGATGGATAAGTTGATACTTGATTGTGCAGAGGAAGCTGGGATAGACCTGACGGATTATGGTCTTGCTTCTGATTTGAAGGTTTTTACGAATATTACGAAAAAAGTAAATTCGAAGAAAGACCCTCGTTTCAAGAAGCTGTTCAAAAGATTACGGGCGACAAGGGAGATGACCATCCTAAGCCAAGTATTATGCTATTTGAAATCCCACAAACACACTGCCCACCCAGACCTTTTACATGATTTTTTCGCCTGAGCGCAATTAGGTTTGATATATTCTCACTACATTTGACTCCTCAAACTATTTAACACGTTTCTTTATGATAAACCGAGAACTGGTGAACCCCCAGAGCATTGTCATCGTTGGCGGTTCAAATAATGTGCATAAGCCTGGCGGCCGGCTAGTCAGGAATCTGCTTGACGGTAAGTATCGCGGCGAGCTATATGTAGTAAACCGAAAAGAGACTGACGTCCAAGGTCTGAAGTCTTATCCTTCCGTGGAGGATATCCCCGAGACGGAGATGGCCATCCTCTCCATCCCGAGCGCTGCCTGTCCGGAGGCGGTCGAGATTCTGGCAAAGAAAAAGGGTGTCCGCGCCTTCATCGTTATATCTGCAGGTTTCGGGGAGGAAACTCCCGAGGGTGCCGCGTTGGAGGCTCGGATGCTGAAGGCTGCCAACGAAGCTGGCGCGTCGCTCATCGGACCGAATTGCATCGGGCTGATGAATGTGAATTTCCATGGCGTTTTCAGCCAGCCTATCCCCGAGTTCCATCCGGAGGGGGCAGATTTCATTTCGAGTTCCGGCGGGACGGCGCTCTTCATTATAGAGTCTGCATTGTCGAAGGGCCTGCGTTTCTCCTCAGTCTGGTCGGTTGGTAATTCGGCACAGATTGGTGTGGAGGATATTTTGGAATATATGGACAAGACGTTCAACCCGGCGCTGGACTCCAAGATTAAAATGTTATACATCGAACAAATCAAAGACCCCGACAAGCTTCTATATCATGCCTCGTCATTGATTCGGAAAGGTTGCCGCATTGCCGCTATCAAGGCGGGCAGCACGGACTCCGGCAAACGCGCCGCTTCTTCCCACACCGGCGCCATTGCCAACGCCGATTCCGCCGTCGAAGCCCTTTTCCGCAAGGCGGGCATCGTCCGTTGCTTTAGCCGCGAGGAGTTGGCGACGGTGGCGAGTATCTTCACGCTGAAAGAAGTGAAGGGGAAAAATTGCGCTATCGTTACCCACGCCGGTGGCCCGGCGGTCATGCTTGCCGACGCGCTTTCCAAGGGTCGTTTGAATGTTCCCGACTTGAACGGCCCGATTGCTGAGGAGCTGAAGTCGAAGCTCTACCCCGGCGCGGCCGTCGGGAATCCCATCGACATCATCGGTACCGGCACCCCGGAGCATCTGGCTACGGCAATCGATTACTGCGAAAACCGCTTTGAGAATATAGACTTGATGATGGTTATCTTCGGTAGTCCGGGCCTGGTAAAACTTTACGATGCCTATGAGGTCCTGCATCGCAAGATGGAAGAATGCCGCAAGCCCATCTTCCCCGTCCTGCCCTCCATCGTTACAGCAGGCCCGGAGGTAAAGAGCTTCGTTCGCAAGGGACATGTGAATTTCTCGGACGAGGTTACTCTCGGTACCGCCTTAGCTCGTGTTCTGAATACCCCGAAGCCCGCCAGCACCGATATCCAACTTTACGGCGTGGACGTCCCCGAGGTGCGCCGCATCATCGATCGGCTTCCCGAGAGCGGTTACCTCCGTCCGGAGGAAGTCCGTCTTCTCCTGAAAGCGGCGAACATCCCGCTGGTCGAGGAGCAGACATCCGACAAAAAGGACGAGGTCCTGGCGTTCGCCCGCAAGATAGGTTTCCCCGTAGTCGCGAAAGTCGTCGGGCCGGTGCACAAGAGCGACATCGGCGGCGTGGCGCTGAACGTGCGGACGGAAGAGCATCTTGCCTTGGAGTTCGACCGGATGATGAAGCTTCCCGACGTTACCGGTATCCTCGTCCAGCCGATGCTGAAGGGGCGCGAGCTTTTCTTAGGGGCGAAGTACGAAGACCGCTTCGGTCATGTCGTGGTTTGCGGCCTTGGGGGTATCTTCGTGGAGGTGTTAAAGGATGTCGCCTCCGGGCTTGCGCCGCTGTCGTACGACGAAACGTTTTCCATGATCCACGCTCTACGCGGCTACCCTATTATTAAAGGTACGCGCGGGCAAAGGGGTATCGACGAGCAAGAGTATGCCGACATTATCGTCCGCCTCTCCACTTTGCTGCGCTTCGCCAACGAAATAAAAGAGATGGACATCAACCCGATCGTAGCGACCGAGAAAGGTCTTTTCGCCGTGGATGCCCGCATCCGCATCGAAAAATAATGTAGAACCCTCGCCTCATTAAAAAAAATTCCAAAAAGATTTCTTGATTACAAAAGAAAACTTGTAACTTTGGGCGTTCATAATTTTAACCTTATAAAAAGGAGACCATGAAAGAAAAAGAGAAAAAAAAAGGTATTAGCCGTAGAGAGTTTTTAGGCCTTTCCGCTTTTGGTTTGGCAAGTTTGACAATTTTACCCAGTTGGAAGATGGAGGGAGTCCGCATCGCGCCAAGCGACCGCGTAGTCTTGGGCTTTATCGGCCTGGGGCAACAGGCGTTGTCGGACTTCAAGGGCTTCGCTGCATGCCCCGGCGTGCAGGTGGCAGCTTGTTGCGATGTCGATACGCTGAAGACAGAGCGTTTCCGCCGCCGCGTCGCCGAATGGCAGGCCGCGAAGGGAATGAACCAGCGTTGCGACAAGTATGAATTCTACGAGGACATGTTGGAACGGAGGGATATCGATGCTATCGAGGTCGCCACACCAGACCACTGGCACGCCTTGGCCACAATTCATGCTTGCCAGGCGAGCAAAGACGTATATTGCCAGAAACCGCTGGCTTATACGATTTCCGAAGGCCTCGCCATGGTTCGTGCGGTACGGGAAAACAAACGCGTCCTGCAAGTTGGAAGCCAGCAGCGTTCCAGCAAGGAATTCCAGAAAGCTATCGAATTGGTGCAGGCCGGCGCCATCGGTCATATCGAGAAGATATATGCCCGCGTCGGTGAGCCGCCCACGCCGCTCAACCTGCCAGAAATGCCGGTACCAGCCAACTTGAATTTCAACCAGTGGATGGGTCCGTTGAACGACCCCAAAATCCATTACCATCCCGATCTTTGTCCCCCGATATCCCTCGACCCGGAAGAGAACGAGAAACTTTGGGGCGCATGGCGTTGGTACCAGGAAACCGGAAATGGTTATACCGCCGACTGGGGTGCCCACATGTTCGACATCGCCCAGGCAGCTATCGGAATGGATGGCTCTGGCCCGGTTGAATTCATTCCGAAGGGCTATAATGGTACCCAATATTCTACCATGAAGTATGCCAATGGCATTGTGATGACCGAGCAGCCGTACCTCGACGATAATGATTCGGCACAGGGTATCAAATTTATCGGCGATGAGGGTTGGATCGAGGTGGCACGTGGCTACCTGGCTTGCTCCGACTCATCGAAAGTCCCGGCAGAGTTGGCCGGCCATCGTCCGCTACCTCCAGAAGAAATGAAGAAGCGCTGGGAAGAAATGAAGAAGAAGATGGAAGCCGAGAAGAAGAACAAGAAGTCGAAGGGTGGCATGGCAGGTTCCTACGAGACCAGCGCGCCGCACATGCAGAACTTCATAGATTGCGTTCGCTCGCGCCAGAACCCGATTGCTCCTGTAGAAGTAGGCTGTAGCACGAATACGCTTTGCTGCCTGAACAATATTGCCCGCGAGTTGGGTCGCCCGGTGAAATGGAATCCGGCAACTCTGTCGTTTGTCGATGACAAAGAAGCTGCCGCCCACCGCCTGTATTGGTATCAGTATCGCAATCCATATACATTACCGTATTTCAATAAATAATAGTATAGACGTATGACAAACAGAAGAGATTTTTTAAAACAAGTGTCCCTCTTTACCGCCGGCGGTCTGCTGGCTGGTAAAGCGAGCACATTGCAAGCTGCGACGGCGCCCGTATCCGCACCGGTTACTACGGCCGGCAAACGTATCGGCTTGCAAGTATATTCCTTGCAGAACGAGGTATTCGACGACCTTCCCAAACGAATGAAGGAGTTGAAGGACATGGGCTATGCCACGCTGGAGCTGGCTGGGTATAACAATGGCAAGATTGGCAAGGTGGACATGATGGAATACAAGAAGGTCGCCAACGACGCCGGTCTTCAGATTATCAGTTCGCATGTCAATCCCTCCGTCGAGGGCGTTCCCTTCCTCCGCGAATATACGAAGGAATTAAAGCCCCAGATCATGGACTATTGGAAAAAGACGGCTGCCGACCATGCCAAGTTGGGCTGCAAATATTTGATTCAACCGATGATGCCAAAGTGCGAGACACACGACGACGCCAAGTTGATTTGCGAAATCTTCAACGAAGCAGGAGAAATCGTGAAGGCTGCCGGCCTGCCATTCGGCTATCACAATCATAACATGGAGTTCCAGCGCATCCTCAAGCCGGAAGACAAGGGTAAGAAGTTTAGTCCGTGGGAGAAACCGGGCGACCAGATTTACGACCTCTTCCTCGCCGGTACCGACCCGTCGCTCGTATTCTTCGAGATGGATGTCTATTGGACCGTCATGGGACAGAACGATCCTGTTGAGTATATGAAGAAGCACGCCGACCGTATCAAGGTGTTGCATATCAAAGATCGTGCCGTCCTCGGACAGAGTGGCATGATGAACTTTGAAATGATCTTCAAGCAGATGTATGCCAATGGTATTCAGGACTACTTCGTAGAACTGGAGCGGATGCCGGACGGACGGACACAGTTTGCCGGTGTCAAGGATTGTGCGCAATACTTGTTAGAACGTTCATTCGTTAAATAACTATTAAAGGAGAAGGGGGGAGCAGATGGAGTTTTCTGTCTGCTCCCCCGTTGTTATATAAAAAAGTTTAGAGATGGAGCGAATACAGATATTCCATGCAGGTCGGGATTTCCCGGCCACGGGGCGTTTGATGGGGAGTAGGGTGTTGGCACAGATAGCGGCTCGTTGCAAGGCGGAGTTTGCCCTGCTGTGTCTGAACGATGCCCCGGTTGAGTTGGGGCAGCACACCGAGGAACGATTCCTGCAGGTGGCGGACATGACCTCTGCTGGCTGGATATATGCCGACTACCGCGAAGAAGAGCGGCTGCATCCCCTAATAGATTATCAGTCCGGGAGTCTGCGCGACGATTTCGACTTCGGACCGATTATTCTCGTCCGGATGTCGGCGTGGCATGATGCGATGACGGGAACCCCGGCGGCGGAATATCAGTATGCCGCCCTGTATGCACTACGCTTGGCCATCTCCCGCTCATACTCCATTGTACATATACCGGAGTACCTCTATACCGTGAAAGAGGTAGATAGACGGACAACAGGCGAGAAGCTGTTCGACTACGTGGATCCACGCAATCGGGCAGTCCAGGTAGAGATGGAGCAGGTATGTACTGGACACCTGAAAGCTATCGACGCCTATCTCCCGCCCATATTTAAAGCATTGCCACCGGAGGAAAAAACATTCCCGGTCGAGGCCAGCGTAATTATCCCCGTGCGCAACCGGGCGCGGACGATAGAGGACGCTATTACTTCCGCACTGTCTCAGGAGACAACCTTCCCCTTCAATGTAATCGTCGTCGATAACCATTCGACGGATGGGACGACGGAAAAACTTCTTGCCCGTGCCGGGAGCGACGCGCGTTTGATTGTGATTTGTCCGGAGCGCACCGACCTCGGCATCGGAGGATGCTGGAACCTGGGCATCCACCATCCGGCGTGCGGGAAATATGCCGTGCAGCTGGATAGCGACGATGTGTATAGTGCGCCAGATACCTTGCAGCAGGTTGTCAATAAGTTCCGGAGCGAATCGTGTGCGATGGTTATAGGTTCCTACCGGATGACAAACTTCCAGATGCAGGAAATACCCCCCGGCATCATCGACCACCGGGAATGGACAGATGAAAATGGAAGAAACAACGCGTTGCGCATCAATGGGCTGGGAGCACCACGCGCATTCTATACGCCGCTCATGCGCCAGCTGAATTTTCCCAACACAAGCTATGGCGAGGACTATGCCGTAGGTTTGCGAATCAGTCGGGAATATCGTATCTGTCGCATCTATGACGTGCTATACCTCTGCCGTCGCTGGGAGGACAACTCGGATGCCGCCTTGAGCATAGAGAAGATGAATCAGTATAATCTTTATAAGGACCGGCTGCGTACGTGGGAGCTCGAGGCCCGCCAGCATCAGACCTTATAATTTAACGAAATAAAATATGGGACAGAGAAACGCTATGGATATTGCCTCCGCCTTATTGGAGCGGCAGAAAAAGTCGTGGCCCCTGCTGGCAACAAATTACAGGGCTCTGGAAGACGTAAAAATAAAGACCGTCCGCATCCAGGAGGAAACCGTCCGCGTGCAATATAACCCCGCGCGGATACTATCGTCGAACGCCAAAGTCGAGCCACACGAAGTCCGCCAGCGGCCGTGCTTCCTTTGCTTGACGAGTTTGCCTGCGGCGCAGGAAAAGATAGCCATTCATCCCCTTTATTGGCTACTCTGCAATCCGTACCCTATCTTCCAGGCGCATTTCACATTACCCTACCGCTATCACCGGGCGCAGCGTATTCTGCCTTATTTCGCAGATTTCCTGCGGCTATCCAAAAATCTGTCCGGATATACCCTTTTCTACAACGGGCCACGCTGCGGAGCCTCTTTACCCGACCATCTGCATTTTCAGGCGGTCATGAGCGGGGAAATGCCACTCGAGGCTGAGGTGGAGCGGAAGCTCAAAAAAGGATTGCCTATCGTGAAACGCTTAGGGACGGCCACACTCTATTGGTTTAGCGACAGTTTGCGGAGCGGCTTTGTCTTATTGTCTTCGAATTCAGCCGATGCACTCCGTCTGTTTGAATCGCTTTATCATGCATTGCCCCTCCAGCCGCTCGAGGGCGATGAAGAACCAAAGATGAACCTCTTCGCCAACTACAAGGATCGCCAGTGGCGGATCATTATCGTTCCCCGCCGGGCGCACCGTCCCCGTCAATATTGGGCGATGGATGAGACACATTTTCTCACCAGCCCGGGAGCAGCCGATATAGGTGGTCTCTTCGTCGTCCCCCGCCAGGAAGACTTCGCGAAAGTAACCCCTGCCCTGCTGCAGGACATTTACGGACAGGTTTGCTGGGGGCGGGAGCTGATGAATGTGCGGATTTGAAGGAAAATAAGTGTTTGGAAATAATAGAGAGGAGAGATTTCTTCTCAGCTACAACTTCTAAACTTTTTGGGGAGATAAAACCGGAATTTCAGATAGCTTAAAATCTTTGAGATTCCGGGTTATGATGCCATCAATAGTGCTATCTTGTCGGGCACAATAATATTGGATAGCATCTTCATAGTCCGGGAAGTTGGAATTAAGAGCCATTTGTATGACAGTTTGGTTCACGGGCAATATAGATACGCATTTGGATAGTTCGCGCAGACTTTGCAGAGCTTTTTCTCGGCCAATGAACCTGCGCAGGATATAATAAATCGTGGAATAAGACAATGCGCATATCGATAGCCGTATTTCATTTCGCCCGGCAGCATCGAAGATGGCAGACGCAGCATCCGCGAACCCTTCTCTATCTGCCAGCATGTCTAAGATAACGTTCGTATCTACAAAATAATGTTTCATAGCTCCCGGTATTCCATTTCTTTCTTATAATCGAAATCTTTAGGCAGTTTGATAATCCCTCTCAGTTTGGACGAGACGGGTGTCGCGCTCTGTGCGGATTGGCTTTGCAGCAATTTCTGTAGTTGAGCTTCGACTAATTCAGAGACAGTTCTTCCCTTGACTTGTGCGTAGTGTGTGATACGTTCAAGCAGGTGGCTGTCTAATTCGATGGTAAGATTTGTTGTCATAATGCTTGTGTTTTAGAATCGATACAAAGGTACGACTTATTCTCTACAAGGCAACTGCTTGTGAAAAGTTTTCTGTACAGTGAAGCTGACTGGGAAGTCCTTTTGCCCTCATCGCATTCGAGGCTGCTCTTTTTCCCGAAGGTCTGTTGTATGCCTCAGTTTAATTCTTTACTTTTGTATAGCTAAATTCAAAATACCATGTTACATACATTCCAAATGATTTTGAAGAGAAAAGGAAGGCGGACAGAGGCTGCACAAGGTCTGAGGACGTCGCTGGCCCTCTTCCTCGTGTTTCTCCTTTTGCTCCCGGCCTGCAACCACCATGATTCCGGGCATCGGAAATATTATAGTGCTTATGATAATGTCATAGATGTAAAGCAGGATATTCGGGAAGTCTCTATCGAGGATGTGGATATTTCTGCCTGGGGAAAACCCTACCTGCTGAATGACTATTTGCTTCTGAGCGATGTCATGTCCTATGATAAACTGATTCATATATTTGAAAAAAATACGTTTAAGTACTTGACCAGCGTCGGGAATAAGGGGCAGGGGCCAGGGGAGATAGCCAATCTGATCAATATCATTCCGGACGGAAAGGCGAATACCTTTTACGCCATTGATTATGGCAATCTCGGTCTGCAGAGCTTCCCGATGGATAGTATTTTAACCAATCCCGACTATGTCCCGACGAAAAAGGCCGGCATCAAGCAGACGGAATTTCCGATTCAGTTGCAATATGTCAGTGATACCGTATCCTACGGGATGTTTTGGCATATTCTGAATGCCAGGGATTATGTTCCCCTGATCGCGAAATGGAATATGAAGACCGGCGAGCGGATTTTCATGAAATATACCGGCCATCCAGACGTGGAGCGGAAGCGGGTGAAGTTCGCCGCCTCCCCCGAGCACGGCTTGTATGTAGAACTTTACCAGCATCACGACTTGATATCATTCTGCACCTTGGCCGGGGAACTGAAGTGCAACGCTTATGGCAAGCAGTGGAATGATTTGACATCGAATGCCGACCAATATTTCGACGAGGCTGTCTTTTGCGGGGACAAAGTCGTGGCGAGCTACTTGGGGCGAGCTTAGTTTTACGAACAAGACGGCCAGACGCGAGTCTATCGGCTGGACAAATTGCTCGTTTTCGACCTCGAAGGGAATCATCTTTCCACCTTAGACATCGGATACGCCATCCTCTCCTTCTGTTACGATGCGGAAAACAAGCGGTTGCTGTTCACCTTCGATGATGAGATACAGTTTGGGTATTTAGACCTTGGGAACATACTATGAAGAGGGCTCCATATAGAGCTTAGGATCTATTCAAAAAGAAATAAGTTTAAAATAGGGAGATACGCACCATGAATTACTGGAAATTTTCTTTGTCAAGTCTCGGTTTGCTTTTGTTACTTGGCTGTTCAGAACCTAAAGCTACAGGTTCTCAAGATGCACCGGAGAATGGATGGACGGACGAGGAAATGGATGAGATTATCACCCAGCGAAAGTATATCACAGGCACATCCAGCTTCTATTTGGCAAGCGAAAAACTATTTTTCAAGCTGTCCGGCAAACGGGAGGACTTCTGTATGATTGATTTGAAAACGAACGAGGTCTATTCCGTAGCTTCTCTGCCAAAAGAAATATCCGCTGATGCCTATCGGCCCATTGTCGGCTCAGACGGGGAGTACTTATATACCTTTGCCAAGGATAATGGAAAAAGTTTTCTATTGAAAATGAAAATAAAGAGATAGGAAATATGAAAGGAATAGGAAAATATGGTCTTAGCTTCTTGTTGTTTGTCTTTTTCGCCTCTTGTTCTTTATCGGAAAAGGGAGAGTCGGCCTTGATTGATGATTTTGAGATACGTCAGCAGCAGGAATGCAAATTGTCCGAGCTATTGACAGATAGCTTTCGCATAGTTCCTTTGGAAACGAGCGATGAAAGTCTGGTCGGTGAAATCACCAAAATAAAGAAGTATAATCATTTTTATTATGTGCTATCCGCTCAAACCTTGTTTTGTTTTGATGCGGATGGAAAGTTTGTCTCAAAACTCGAGAAGCAAGGCGAAGGACCGGAAGAATATATACGTATAGAAGATTTTGACGTTTATACGATAGACGGGCGGACAGAAATCTGGATATCGGACAATAAAACATTGAAAATATACGATGCTAAAGATATGTCTTTCTTACGGCATATCTCTTTCGACTTCCTTATCTATAAATTTAAGCGATTAGATTCATCCCATATCTTACTTGTAACCGGGAATCGCGAGAAAACACTGACGCTGACGGATGCAAATGGAGAAATAATTACCGATTATTTGGATAAGGAATTTCCTTTTCTCATGTTCCGCCCCGTCCAATTCATCTCGTGGGGAGAAAATCTTTGCTATCAATTTGGCGTATCCAATGCCATCGTTGCATTTGATACAGCGACCGAGCAATTTTCGCAAAAGAAATTGGTAGGGAATAAGGAATTCCTTTCCTCACAAGGCTTGCTCGATTTATATAAAAGCAATGGCATGGAATTTCTCCGGGAAATGAAAGAAAAAGTCTATATCAACCAGTTTGCCGTCCTGAATGATAACGTATGGATTCATAGCAATTACTTCGGTAAGCCGTTCCTGACAAAAATCCAGCCCGGTACCTCCATTTCTTCAGAGATAAAAGAACCTTTGCTGACGAACGACCTGTTCAACTTGAATGATTTCACCTTTCTCCCAACCCTTTTCCTGAGTGAAAGTGCGGAGTCTCTTATTCTGTACATGGATGCCTTGACCATAGCCGAGAACGAAGGCCTTCTTTGCTATAAGAATAACACGCATATTCGAGTAGCGGAAGATGACAATCCTTGTTTGGTGGAGTTCTATCCCTAAAGCACTTATCGTTACTTTATCGTAGTTATCATTAGGAGTAAATTCTTTCGCTCATCCAAGGAAAAGTTTCCTCCTATATGGGGTATTCTTCTTTTCCTCGGGAGGAATACTTAAAACTAAGTCTTAGTTTTTAAAAATGCAGTCTTTGTTTTCAAAAACTGAACTTTAGTTTTTATAAACTAAGACTTAGTTTTAAGTTTAGGTGCCAAGCAAGTGAAGTTTGCCTCCAATAGAAAGGAAGTTTACGACCGATGGATCAAAAAATCTGAACCGACAAGTATTTATCTCCCCGTAATAACTACCTTTGCGAAAAAGAATATTTTATGAAAACATTTCTCTATATTTTACCTCTTCTTAGCCTCACTTCCTGTTTCGAAACTACAGGCAACAGTATGACCGACTTGTTCAGAGAGCAAAGCCATGAAGTGCCCCAACCTCTTTCTATCGAAACGGATAGCATCCGCAATCCGTACCTGATGACCTACCATCAGGGCCTGCTGGTTTTCGGGAATATCCATGCACCTTACTTCATTTCCGTTTTCGACGGGGAGACAGGGCAGTTCTTGGGGGATTGCGCCTCCCGGGGTGCCGGGCCGGAGGAGTTTATCCATCTGGGCGGCCTCGCTTCCGTCCGCGACAAGCTCGGTTTGTGGGATGCGGGCAAATCGACGGTGGCGCTGGCCCGTATCGACCGCCATCAGCCGGCTGCCTCGGCCTTTGAATTTTGAAAATGCAGGAAGACAGTAGTTTGTTTGCTGTTTTCCAAGTTGCTCCGGTGCGGGAGGATTTGTTTGTCGCCGCCGGAATCGTTCGCGGACATCGGTTTGCTTTGATGGATGGCCAAGGGCGGGTCGTGGGTGGCTTCGGGGAATATCCGGAGGGGCACGACAGCCAAAACTCGGATATGGAGAATGGCTTTGTCTATCAAAGTCTGCTGGCGACACAGGGCGAACGGAGCCTCCTCGCCGCCGCCACAGCCATGGGCGAGTCCATCCAGTTCTACGACCTCTCGGACAGAGATAACCCGGTGCTTGTCCGGGAGTTTACCTTCGGGCATCCGCTCTACAACCGCACCGGCGACCAGGAGCAGCCGATTGTTTTTGATGCGAAGAACCCCGACGGCTTCATCGACCTTAAGGCTACGCCCGACTACTGCGTCGGCCTTTTCTCCGGCGAGGCGAGGACAGACCTCAGGGCCTACGGCGGGGACAAAATCTTGATTTTCGATTGGGACGGCAACCCCGTCAAGCTCATCACCCTCGGGCAAAGCTATACGAACCTGGCTGTCGATGCGGAAAGGAACCGGATACTTCTGCTGAGCGTGCAGCCGGAGACGGGGGAGTTTGTGGTGAGTGGGCTTCCCCTGTCCGAATGAATGGAAACAGCATATAAACTTCTAAAATCTACATAATATGAAAAACTTTCTAATCCCCATCCTCTCCCTCAGCTTCCTCTTTTCCTGCTCGGGAAACCAAGTAACGGAACGAAATGCCGAGGTCGAAGTGCTGACGAGCGAGATCGCGAGCATGATGCCCGGCACGCTCCACGTAACCGAGAATTATTTTGTCTGGACCGACCCCATGAGCGTGCAAAACCAAGCGCATGTGCTTGACAAGGCGACTGCCGAGGAGGTCGGCTCGCTGATTGATATCGGCCAAGGGCCGGACGAGTATATCGCCCCGATTTATACAGTGGCCGAGGGGAATATGCTATTGGCCTGCGATATCAGCCGGAAGCAAATCGGGTATTACGCGTTGGATAGTCTGAGGGCAAAGGGGAATCCGTTGCTGAAACGGGAGGACGCCGATATTTTCGCCGCCATCCGGGTTATCGAAATCGAGGACGGAAAATTCTTGACATTCGACCTGATGAAAGAAAAACCCTTCATTTACGAAGGAAAGGCTTTTGGCAAGGACCCGCTGGATTTGAACTACGAAAATAAATATGATGTACTGCAAGGGAATGTGGCTTATAACCCGGAAAACCAGCGGCTGGTCTATTCCACTATCAGTTTTCCCTATCTGGCGGTTTATCAAAAGACCGATACGGGTTTCGATTTGCTCGCGGAGTCCAAAAAAGACTTCGAATATACGCTGAGCGAAAACGAAATCCATCTGGATGGGAAGCGAATCGGAGCTCCCGAATTGACCTTGACCCGCGACTATATCGTTACCCTGCAGCGGGATTACGCGAAAGACAATACGGACGAGACGACCGTGGGGCGCGACGTGGATAAACGCCCGACGACGCTCTTCGTATATGATTACGCGCTCAATCTGAAAGAAATCGTCAATCTGAACATGCCTGTCATGCGCATTACTTCGGATACGAAATCCAATACCATATATTTAATAGGAGTTCAGGATGATTTTATTTTAGGGAAGGTTGAATTATAGCTTTAATTGCTCTTGATATCAAGATTACAAATTCGAGGGTTAGATAGCTTCTGAAGAACCGTTGCGTGCCTTCAGTTTTTTCCCTACCTTTGCCGCGCTAAATATAACAGACCATGGTAAACTTTTTCAAATCTATATTCTCGGGTAAAGAGGAAAATCCGGAGGCAGAGAAGAATCGGAACGAAGAAAAGAACTTCGATATCTTAAAATATGACGGGATGCGTGCCCAGCGGATGTGCGGCAAACTGCCTTATGCCATCAAGTGTTTCACCGAGGCCTTGAATATCCGTGAGGATGCCGAGACGCGGACTCATCTGGCTGCCGCCTATATTTCTGCCGGCAAGCCGGAGGAGGCGCTGGAGCAGATGGACCGGCTGGTGGAGTTGCAACCCGACAATATCGAGGCGCGGCTGATGCGTATCCAGATACTCTTCCTGCTCGACAGGGATGTCGACGTGCCTACCGACTGCCAACACATCCTTTCCATAGACTCTGAAAACTACCAAGCCTATTTCCAAATGGCCAAAGCGAAGAAGGCAACGGGCGATTTGTTTGGGGCAATAGCCGACTTGACGAAATGTGTGGCTATCAAGGATGATTTTTCGGGGGCATACCAGCTCCGGGCAGAGTTGCTGCTTGCCATGAGGCAGGGTGCGGAGGCATTGGAAGATGTGGAAAAAATCGTCGCCCTCAATCCGGAGGAAGAGACGGCCTATATGCTGCGCGGACGAATCCATGCGCTGACCGGAGAACTGGCGAAGGCGGGTGCAGACTTTCAAATGGCTATTGAGTTGAATCCGTTTAATGCCGAGGCGTATGTGCAGCAGAGCCAACTGCTTGCTGCTGAGAATAAGTTGCAGGAAGCGGAAGACTTTCTGACAGAATCTCTCGAGACGCTACCCGACGCATCCGCCCTCTATGCCGAACGGGGACGCATCCGCAACCTGCGGGGCGACAAGAAAGGTGCCTTCGACGATGTAAAGAAATCCATCGAGTTAAATCCGCAAGGAGAGATGGCGCAGCTTTGCAACGGGCAGCATTCGAACTTCGATAATCTCTATAAGGGAGGCATTTTTTGAACATTTCCGAGGCTGATGTTTGCTTTATTCGGAAAAAGCCTCTATCTTTGCAGCCCGAAATTGTAGAATAAACAAATAAAAATAAGATAGAAAGATGAAAAGAACATTCCAACCCCACAACAGAAAAAGAAAGAACAAACACGGATTCCGTTCAAGAATGGCAACGGCTAATGGTCGCCGCGTATTGGCAGCTCGTCGTGCTAAAGGTAGAGCTAAATTAACAGTTTCAGACGAATACAACGGTTAATCCGGCGTACGAGACGTAAAAGAACTTACATGAAAGTAAAGGTTTTGAGGAAAAAGCCTTTACTTTTTTTGTTTTTATACCTAACTTTGCTTCCTGATAGGTTTCAATATTCGAATCATTATGAGTAATTGGGCAATAAAATGTATAAAGAATCCCTTCGTTTGGAATCTTCTGCTGATGATAGTGGTAGGTTGTGCGCTCATCTACGGGACGTTGGCCTGGCTGGATCACTATACGCGGCATAACGAGGCGGTCATCGTCCCGGATGTCAAAGGGTTGTCGATGAACGAGGCGAAGAGTTTCTTCGATAATACCGGGCTGCGGTATAACGTTATCGATTCGGTTTTTTCGAACGATGTGAATCCTGGTGCTATCGTGGAAGTTGTTCCCGAACCGGGTTCGAAGGTGAAGGAAGGGCGCATTGTTTTTGTTACGATAAATGCGCTGACGGCGCAGATGGCGATTATCCCGGAAGTGGCCGATCTGTCGTTCCGGCAGGCGTATGCGTTGCTCCGGTCGTTGGGGTTCAAGAATATCGAAGTGAAATTTGTCCCAGGCGACTATAAAGATTTGGCAGTGGGTGTCGAGCGGAATGCGCAGATGATTAATAGGGGAGAACGGGTGCCGCTGGCCTCGACCCTTACCTTAATAATAAGTAATGGCGAAAAGGAAATCGACTCGCTTTCGTTGGATAGCCTCAACGTCATGCCGGTGGAATCATTGAATAGCGACTTGGAGGAATGGTTTTAGCATGGATGAGAATTTGAACGAGATAGATGACGATACGTTATACGACGACCTGATGGATGAGGCCGACGGAGAGCAAGCCCCAACGGAATACGAGCACTTCCGTTTCGTAGCCGACAAGGGACAGAGCCTCTTGCGTGTCGATAAATTCCTGGTCGATCGGATGACGAACACGACGCGCAACCGGATACAGCAGGCTGCGGAAGCTGGTTGTATTCGGGTAAACGATGCGCCGGTAAAGAGTAATTACCGGGTGAAGCCGCTGGATATCGTAACTATCGTTCTCGACCGTCCGCGCTATTCCAATGACATCGTGCCGGAAGATATTCCCCTTAATATTGTTTATGAAGATGATGATTTGCTGGTGATTAATAAACCGGCAGGTCTGGTTGTGCATCCGGGTGTAGGAAATTGGAGCGGAACCATGCTGAATGCTTTGGCCTACCATCTGAAAGACGACCCGCGCTTTGATGTAACCAATCCTCGGATGGGACTAGTGCATCGGATAGACAAAGATACTTCTGGCTTGTTGGTTGTAGCCAAGAATCCGGAGGCGAAAGCCAACCTCAGCCTCCAATTTTTCAACAAGACAACGAAGCGGAAATACCGGGCGTTGGTGTGGGGAATCATTCAAGAAGATGAGGGTACTGTCATTGGAAGTATCGGCCGGAATCCGAAAGACCGCCTACAGATGGCTTGTTTCCCGGATAATTCGCAGGGGAAATATGCCGTTACGCATTATACCGTTCTCGAGCGGTTGGGCTATGTAACCTTGGTCGAATGTCGGCTGGAGACCGGACGCACCCACCAAATCCGCGTCCACATGAAACATATCGGGCACGTATTATTTAATGATGCCCGCTATGGAGGTAACGAAATACTGAAGGGTACAACTTTTTCCAAATATAAACAATTCGTACAAAATTGCTTCGCGATCTGTCCGCGTCAGGCTTTGCACGCGAAGACCTTGGGCTTTGTGCATCCGCGTACCGGAGAAGAAATGTTCTTCGACTCGGAAATAGCAGACGATATGGCTGAACTGATAGCGCGTTGGCGAGTGTATGCAACAACAAAAGATTTAGAACGATGAAACGGAATATAGCTATCATAGCAGGAGGAGATTCCTCAGAAATTGTAATTTCTTTGAAAAGTGCGGAGGGTATTCGTTCTTTTCTTGATAAAAAGAAATATAATCCCTATATTGCCATCGTGAAAAGAGGCGAATGGGCTGTAGTGCTCCCGGATGGCACGGAAACACCTATCGATAAGAACGATTTCAGTTTCCGGGGAGAAGATGGGGAGGTGAAGCATTTTGACTTCGCTTACATAACCATCCACGGGACGCCGGGGGAAAACGGACGTTTGCAAGGCTATTTTGAGATGATAGGGATGCCATACTCCTCCTGCGATACGTTGGTGAGCGCCCTTACCTTTAATAAATATGTATGCAATCATTATTTGAAAGGTTTTGGCGTGCGGATAGCTCCCTCCATCCGTCTTTTCCATGGCGAGAGCATTGAGACGGACAAGGCTATTGCCGAATTGGGACTGCCAATCTTCGTCAAGCCCAACGATGGGGGTAGTAGTTTTGGTATTACGAAGGTAAAAGAGGCGTCGGCCCTGCAACCAGCCATTGCCAAAGCGTTTGCCGAAGGCAGTGAAGTCGTCTTGGAAAGCTTTATCCAAGGTACGGAAGTAACGAGCGGTTGCTATAAGGTGAAAGGAAAGGCCGTGCTGCTGCCTTTGACGGAGGTTGTAACCAGCAACGAGTTTTTCGATTTCGATGCCAAGTATAACGGACAAGTCCAGGAAATCACCCCGGCGCGTATCAGTCCGACCTTGACGGAGAAGGTACAGTGCGAGACCTCGCGAATCTATGATATCCTGGGGGCGAAGGGCCTGATTCGTATCGACTACATTATTCCGGAAGACGGGGAGCCCTGTCTGTTGGAAATCAATACGACTCCAGGCATGACGGCGACCAGCTTCATCCCGCAGCAAGTGCGGGCCGCCGGTATGACCATGACGGAAGTGATGGATGATATCATAGAAGCTGAGCTTAGGAATAAAGAAAAATGATAACGACGAATAGGGGATAAGTTCTATCCTCTGTTCACAATGAAGATAAAGTTATGGATATGGAAACTGTTTCCCCGAATTTTGAGGACATCCGCCCTTTGAACGACGATGAGGTGCAGGATGCGATAGAACAATTGTTAGCCAATGACGAATTTCGGCGGGCGATTCGCTACATTAAACCTAATATCGATTGGGTGCAGTTTGCGGAAAGGATGCGCTCTTGTAAGACAAAAGCGGAGTTTAAGTCCACGTTGTCCTACGATGCCGTTTCGACGGTGATTAAGATGACGACGTTTTCGCTGACGTTGTCCGGGCGTAGTCGTTTGCCGAAAGACAAGAAGGCTTGTACGTTCATTTCGAATCATCGTGATATCGTTTTGGATGCTTCATTCCTGAATATTTTGCTTTTTGAGGCGGGGTATGGGATGACGCAGGTAGCAATGGGTGATAATCTATTGATTCGTCCTTGGATAGAAACGTTTGTCAAGTTAAATAACAGCTTCATTGTTAAGCGTGGCGTGTCTATTCGGCAGATGCTGGAAGTGAGTCGAACGCTTTCTGCCTATATCAATCATACGATTAAAGATACAAAGGATTCTATTTGGATTGCGCAACGGGAAGGACGTGCTAAGGATTCGAACGACCGGACTCAACCAAGTGTCTTGAAAATGCTGGCGATGAGTGGCGATAAAAATACTTTGAAGGCTTTGATGGATTTGAATATTGTCCCGGTTTCCATTTCCTATGAATATGACCCCTGTGATTATTTGAAAGCTAAAGAATTCCAGTTGAAACGAGATAATCCTGATTACCAAAAGACGAAGGAGGATGATATGTTGAATATGGAGACGGGTATCCTTTCAAACAAAGGGCGTGTCCACTTCTCGATTGCTGGTCCGATAAATCCGAAGCTCGAGACTTTGGATGCTCAGATGGATAAGAACGAATTGTTTGCGACGGTAGCTTCTATCATGGATAAGGAAATATATAAGCATTATCGTTTTTATCCTTGTAACTATGTGGCTTACGATTTATTGACGGGTTCACGGCGTTTCAGCCATTTGTATGGGTTGAAAGAGAAAAAGGCGTTTGAAACGTATCTCCAAGGACAGCTGGACAAGATTGTCATACCTAACAAGGATGAGGCATTCTTGCGGAACAAGATATTGGAGATGTATGTCAATCCGTTGAAAAATCATTTGTCATTATCCAATGATGTTTGACTCTAATAAAAATATGCGTATTATGAAAAGAATCAGTCTGTTGATAATAGGTTTCTTGGCTATAGTTATTACTACTCTCCAAGCGCAAGTGGATTTCGGAGTGCGTTTCGGTGTCTCTTATTCAGCCTTGACGCAGCGTATTGATGAAGGGTATGTTTCCGGGGGGAAGGCTGGCTTCAGCATTGCAGGTTTGGCTGATATTCCTATTTATAAAGGTCTATCATTCCGGCCTGAGGTCGCTTATTTGCACCAAGGTGGAAACTATTATTCGCAGCCGGTATTGTCTGAGATGGCGGCTTATAATAAATATAAGTATTACTCCATCCAAATTCCGCTGGATTTAGCCTATACATTCAACGTGTCTGATATTCGTCTGTCTGTCTATGCTGGTCCGGCTCTTGATTTTTCTTTGTTTGGAAAAATGAAGACGCGGGATAATGATATTGAATCAAATATCCAGTTTGGTGCGGAGAAAGAGAAGAATCTCCGAACGTTTGACTTGGGGGTTAAGGTTGGATTAGCCGTAGAATACAGCAAATTCTTTTTCTCCATTGATGCGATTTGTGGTACATTAGACCGGCGTCCGGTGAAACGTGATGGCGAGTCGAAGTTGTTGCAGAATAATATCACATTCTCGTTGGGATATTTCTTCCGAAAGGATTAAGTAAATCTATGTACGCGAGGATAGGCATGATAAGTTAATCTGCCGAAATAAAAAACGCCAAAAGTTTTATTTTTCGAATATTATCCGTACCTTTGCAAGCCGATTATTATCAAAATGTACTAAAAGTTTAATTCTTAGGAGGTTGTTGCTGCATGTGTCCGCAGTAGCAGCTGACGAGGAAAGTATTGGTTAATTAATTAATAAAACATTTTAAGCAGTGGATACTTTAAGTTTTAAGACCATTTCTGCAAACAAGGCAACTGTAAACAAAGAATGGGTCATTGTTGATGCTGAAGGCCAGACTCTGGGCCGTCTTTGTGCAAAAGTAGCAAAGCTTTTGCGCGGCAAGTACAAACCGAATTTTACTCCGCACGTTGATTGTGGTGATAACGTAATTATCATCAATGCAGACAAAGTTGTTATGTCTCGTGACAAAATGCACAGCCGTGTTTATCTGAGATACACGGGCTATCCTGGTGGACAGATCGAATACACTCCGGCCGACCTGATGGCTAAAGGCCCGAGCTATTTGTTCCGTAAAGTAGTTAAAGGTATGTTGCCTAAGAATCGTCTGGGTGCAAAACTGTTGAACAATATGTATGTTTATGCAGGCACTGAACACAAGCACGAGGCTCAGCAACCTAAGTCAATTGATATCAACTTATATAAATAATCACAATGGAAGTAGTAAATGCAATAGGAAGACGTAAAGCCGCAGTTGCTCGCGTATTCGTTAGCGAAGGAACAGGAAAGATTACAATCAACAACCGCGATCTTGCAAATTACTTTCCTTCTCCAATCCTTCAGTTCATTGTAAAGCAGCCTCTGGCAAAGCTGAACGTTGCAGAACAATATGATATTAAGATCAACTTGGACGGTGGTGGTTTCAAGGGCCAGTCTGAAGCTGCTCGCTTGGCTATCGCTCGTGCTTTGGTGAAAATCAATCCGGAAGACAAGGCTGCGTTGCGTGCAGAAGGATTCATCACTCGTGATCCGCGTGCCGTTGAACGTAAGAAACCGGGTCGTCCAAAAGCTCGTAAGAGATTCCAGTTCAGTAAACGTTAATGTATTTTGTAAGGAATTTCTTGCAAGGACAAAGCGTTTAGTATCTAAACCTGCAGGATTCTTTCGGCATGTGGATGTGTGGGAGGACTACCTGAAGGTTGTATAACAAAAAGAATGTAAACGATTTTAAGAAGAAAACAATGTCAAGAGTTAATTTTGATCAGTTATTAGAAGCCGGCGTTCACTTCGGACACTTGAAAAGAAAGTGGAACCCCGCAATGGCTCCGTATATCTTTATGGAGCGCAATGGTATTCATATCATTGACCTTTATAAAACAGTTGCTAAAGTAGATGAAGCAGCAGAAGTATTGAAGAACTTGGCTAAGCAAGGCAAGAAGGTACTTTTCGTTGCTACTAAAAAACAGGCCAAGCAGGTAGTTGCTGACAAGGCTGCTGCTGTGGGTATGCCTTATGTTATCGAACGTTGGCCGGGCGGTATGCTGACGAACTTCCCGACTATTCGTAAAGCTATCAAGAAGATGGCTACTATCGACAAGATGGAAAAAGATGGTACATTTGATAATCTGTCGAAGAGAGAAAAACTGCAAATCACTCGTCAGCGTGCTAAATTGGAAAAGACCTTGGGTTCTATCGCCGATTTGACTCGTCTCCCGTCTGCGTTGTTCGTAGTGGATGTTATGAAAGAGCATATCGCTGTTCGTGAAGCTAACCGTCTGGGTATCCCTGTATTCGGTATGGTAGATACGAACTCTGACCCGACAAATGTTGACTATGTAATTCCGGCTAACGACGATGCTACGAAGTCTGTAGAACTCATCGTAGGTGCTGTCTGCGAAGCTATGAACGAAGGTTTGCAGGAGCGCAAGGCTGAGAAGGTCGATGCTGAGGCTGCCGGCGAAGGCGAAGCTCCGAAAAGAGAACGCAAGGCTAAAGCCGCTAAGAAAGAACGCAGCAAAAAAGAAGACGACGATGCTATGAAGGCTAATGTTGTCGGCAAGTTCTCTAAAGACGAAGAAGAATAATTAAACTCTAAAGAAAATAATTATGGCAGTTACAATGGCAGATATCTCCCACCTGCGCAAAATGAGCGGTGCGGGAATGATGGATTGCAAAAAGGCATTGGAAGAAGCTAACGGCGACTTCGAAAAGGCAATGGAAATTATTCGTAAAAAAGGTCAGGCTGTAGCCGCTAAGCGTTCAGACCGCGAGGCTTCTGAAGGTTGCGTCTTGGCTGCTGACAACGGTGATTTCGCTGCTGTGGTCGCTTTGAAGTGTGAAACGGATTTCGTGGCTAAGAATGCTGAATTTGTTGCCCTCACTCAGGAAATCTTGAATGTGGCAATGAACAACAAGCCGGCTACGAAGGAAGAATTGCTCGCTTCTCCGCTGGCTGACGGTCGTTCTATCCAAGACCATATCACAGATCGTATCGGTGTTACGGGTGAAAAGATGGAACTTGGTGAATATGAGTTTGTAACCGGTGTTTCTACGATTTCTTATATCCACCCGGGTAACAAGTTGGCTACCGTAGTTGCTTTCAACGTGGCTCCGGAGCATCAGATGGCTCGCGACGTCGCTATGCAGGTCGCTGCTATGAATCCGGTTGCTGTCCGTCCGGACGAAGTTCCTCAGCATATCATCGATCAGGAATTGGAGATTGCACGCGACAAGGCTCGCGAAGCTGGTAAGCCGGAAAATCTCTTGGATCGTATCGCTCAGGGTTCTTTGCAGAAATACTACAAGGAAAATACCTTGTTGCAGCAGGAATTCATCAAGGATGCAAAACTGTCGATCGAACAATATTTGCATTCTGCGAATAAAGAATTGACGGTGATCGCTTTCAAGCGCTTTACGCTGAACGCTGATTAAAGCAATATTTAGTTTATTATTTGTTTGGAGGGTGTATCCTTTGGGATGCATCCTCTTTTTTTTGTCTTATCCCAGCGGAATTGAGATTTTTTTTGAGGCATAGTCCTTATAAGACTACG
>CALUZV010000001.1 GCA_944325345.1 uncultured Parabacteroides sp. | reverse complement strand
CTTTCTTAACAAGCGGGCTTTTTATTTTATATATCAGGAAATTACAACGATTAGTGTATATTATCGCCAAACGCCCACACGTTAATAATAAAACAATAGCCCGCGCTCTATAACGGTATAGTTCTTTTTTCTCTAACTAAAAAAGAAGAATACGCCTCAGAGCGCAAGCATTTATTGTCCATTATTCCAACGTGTAAAAAATTGGCGATTTTTCGAGTAGGAATAATCTTCGTAAATGCTTAATATCATATATCGATTCCGTCATCCTTGGGAACGCTATCCCATCGGGAATCGATGCAAAGGTAAGGACGATTTATGAATCTGCAAGAAAAAACTTAGAATTTTTTCCAGAACTATGCTTTCTTTGGACGAAAGTGTAGGTTTCAGGGGACGAAACATACGTGAAATTACATCAACATCCACGCTTTCGCGGCTGAACATCTACGGAAATTTTCCTCAACATCTACGTCTTCGCGGATGTTGAGGGAAAAATCAATGCCCAAAATCTGCATCTCCAATACCCCATCCAATTTTTTATTTTACCTTTGTGCCGTACAAAATCAAGACTATGGAAATAAAATTTGAATTGTCTAACCATTATAAATAAAAAGAATATGGCTAAATTGGCATTCGGGTATTCACCCACCCATCCTGGCGAGGTACTCAAAGACGAAATAGAGTACCGAAAGATTTCGCAACGTAAGCTGGCCAAGCAGATGGGTATTTCATACAAAACATTGAACGAGTTGTTAAACGGACGACGCCCGCTGACAACCAATACGGCGATGATGTTCGAGGCGGCATTGGACGTTCCCGCAGATTCATTAATTCGCTTACAGACGAAATACAACCTTCAGCAAGCAGCCAACGACAAATTGTTTATGGAACGGCTGAACCGGATACGGAAATATGCGGCGGTGTTATAAAACACAAAAAAATAGACGCGAATGAGATTTAGAATACAGCGAATCTTTGCAAATCCTCTCATCTGCGTCTATTTTTCTTCTCTATCTCCCCCGAATTCCGTACTTTTGCACCCCGTAAAAGAATCACAAACGGAATTATATAAAAAAGACAAGATAGACTTATGGCATTACAATGTGGCATAGTAGGTTTGCCCAATGTCGGCAAATCTACGCTTTTCAACTGCTTATCCAATGCGAAAGCGCAATCCGCAAACTTCCCTTTTTGTACTATCGAACCGAACGTGGGTGTCATCACCGTCCCCGACGAACGGTTGAACCGCCTCGCCGAACTGGTACATCCCGAACGCATCGTCCCGACGACGGTCGAAATCGTTGATATCGCCGGTCTCGTGAAAGGGGCAAGCAAGGGCGAAGGTTTGGGCAACAAGTTTCTGGCGAATATCCGCGAGACGGACGCGATTATCCACGTCCTCCGCTGCTTTGACGATGATAATATCGTCCACGTCGATGGTTCGGTCAATCCCGTGCGCGACAAGGAGATTATCGACATGGAGCTTCAAATAAAAGACCTCGAAACCATTGATAGCCGTATAGCCCGCGTCCAGAAACAGGCACAGACGGGCGGCGACAAGCAGGCGAAGTTGGCCTACGATGTCCTCTCGCGCTACAAAGAGGCTTTGGAGCAGGGCAAGAGTGCACGCACCGTGTCGTTCGAATCAAAAGAGGAACAGAAAGTAGCCCACGACCTTTTCTTACTGACCAACAAGCCGGTGCTCTACGTTTGTAACGTGGATGAAGGGAGCGCCGTCAGCGGGAATCATTATGTTGAGGCTGTGCGCGAGGCTGTGAAAGATGAGAATGCTGAAATCTTGGTGGTAGCCGCTAAGATTGAGAGTGAAATCGCTGAGTTCGAGACCTACGATGAACGGCAGATGTTCCTGCAGGAAATCGGCCTCGAGGAATCCGGCGTGAACCGCCTTATCAAGGCTGCCTACAAACTGTTGAACCTCGAGACTTTCCTCACCGCCGGTCCGCAGGAAGTTCGTGCCTGGACATATCACAAGGGATGGAAAGCTCCGCAGTGCGCCGGTGTCATCCACACCGACTTCGAGAAAGGATTCATCCGTGCGGAAGTTATCAAATATGATGACTACATCACTTTTGGCTCAGAAGCTGCTGTAAAAGAGGCGGGGAAAATGAGCGTCGAGGGTAAGGATTATGTAGTGCAAGATGGGGATATTATGCACTTTAGGTTTAATGTCTAAAAGGAGTTATGAATTATGAGTTACGAGTTATGAGTTATTTACCAGTGCATCAAAGACTCGTAACTCATAACCCATAACTCGTAACTATTTAAAGTTTTTCTATCTCAGCAAAATTCCTCTTCAGTTCTTCATCGCTGACATTGTAGTTCGTCAGGTCGCCAGCGATATACATATCGTAAGCAGCCATGTCGATAAGACCGTGGCCAGAGAGGTTGAAGAGGATAGTGCGCGGCTTGCCTTCCAATTTGGCTTGCTCTGCTTCGCGGATAGCTGTTGCGATGGCATGGGCAGATTCCGGTGCAGGGATGATGCCTTCCGACTGAGCAAACAACGTCGCAGCTTTGAAAGTCTCAAGCTGCTGGACATCGACCGCTTCCATCAACCCGTCTTTCATCAGCTGGCTGACGATGGAGCCGGCTCCGTGATAACGCAGACCTCCGGCGTGGATATTAGCCGGCGCGAAGTTGTGTCCCAAAGTAAACATCGGGATGAGTGGCGTATAACCGGCTTCGTCGCCATAGTCATAGTGGAATTCACCACGCGTCAGCTTTGGACAAGATGCCGGTTCGGCTGCCACGATGCGGATATCTTTGCCGTCTTTGATTTTATGCCGGAAGAAGGGGAAAGAAATTCCAGAGAAATTGGAACCGCCACCGAAACAACCGATGACTACGTCGGGATATTCGCCCGCCATCTCCATCTGCTTCTCAGCTTCGAGGCCAATAACCGTCTGGTGCAGCATCACATGATTCATCACGCTACCCAGCGTATATTTGCAATTCGGCGTCTGCATCGCCAATTCAACAGCCTCAGAAATCGCCGTGCCCAAACTTCCTTGATAATTCGGATGTGCCGTCAGGATGTCTCGCCCGGCACGGGTACTCATACTCGGAGATGCAATCACCTGTGCTCCGAATGTCTGCATGATAGAACGACGGTACGGTTTCTGATGGTAGCTGACTTTCACCATATAGACAGCCAATTCCAGACCGAACGCCTTGGCGGCGTAGGAGAGGGCTGCGCCCCACTGACCGGCACCTGTCTCAGTCGTAATATTCGTTACGCCTTCCTGCTTGCAATAATAAGCTTGCGCCAAAGCGGAGTTCAGTTTGTGCGAACCGATAGGGCTGACACTTTCGTTCTTGAAATAGATATGCGCTGGCGTATCCAATGCTTTTTCCAAACCGTAGGCACGGACGAGCGGTGTAGGACGCCAAACCTTATACATGTCGCGAACTTCTTCGGGAATTTCAATCCACGCATCAGTCGTATTCATTTCTTGCTGGGAAGCCCCTTTCGAGAACAACGGGTACAAGTCTTCTTCTTTCAGCGGCTGCTTCGTCTTGGGGTTAAGCATGGGCATCGGTTTGTTCTTCATATCCGCCACGATGTTATACCATGCCGTTGGAATATCTTTCTCTTCCAATAAAAATTTCTTTGTCTTCATATAACCGTTTGTTAGCAATTTGTTTCTTTTCGGACTATTTGTCTTGATAAGACGCACAAAGGAACGAAGAAAAATGATTAAATCAAACTATTTCCGAGTGATTTCAACAAAATTTTATGCGGAGGGGACATGAAAAGAGGGCGTACCGAAAAACGACACACCCTCTTCAGAGAACGGGAATTTAACCTCGTAACCAACTACAAGGTATTCTGCTTCAACTTCTCTATATAATCATCAATGCGATGCAGTTCTTTCGGGATATCAATACGTTGCGGGCAATGTGGGTTGCACTGTTCGCAGCCAATGCAATGGCTCGCCTGGCGGAGCTTAGGAACTGTCCGGTCGTAACCGACCAGATAAGCACGGCGTGCCTCTTCGTAGTTGCTTGCGTTGCGGCTCTCGATAACGTGCCCTTCGGTAAGGCATTTATTGTAATGCAGTAAGATAGCCGGGATGTCCAGTCCATAGGGGCAGGGCATACAATACTTACAATCGTTGCACGGAATCGTATCGTATTGCATCATCAGGCTGGCTGTTTCCTGCAAGAAATCCAATTCCTCCTCAGTGAGGGGCTTCAGCGGGCAGTAAGTCCGCAAGTTGTCCTGCAGGTGTTCCATCCGCGTCATACCGCTGAGTACGGTAAGGACATTCGGATAGGTGCCACAGAAGCGGAAAGCCCACGAAGCAACGCTCTTCTCCGGTTCGCGCTGTTTGAGGTGGGCGATGACACGGTCGGGGACGTTCGAAAGGCGGCCGCCCAGGAGCGGCTCCATGATGACGGCCGGAATCTTGCGCTTGTCCAGCTCTTCGTAGAGGTATTCGGCGTTGGTATTCCGCGGATTGATTTGCTCGGCAAATTTCCAGTCTAGATAGTTCATTTGAATCTGAACAAAGTCCCATTTATATTCATCGTGGCGGGAAAGCAGGTAGTCGAATACTTTGATATCCCCATGATAGGAGAAGCCGAGGTTGCGGATGCGGCCGGCTTCGCGTTCCTTAAGCAGAAAATCGAGCATTCCGTTGTCCACATAGCGCGCATTATATTCAGCCATCGCGTCTTTGCCGCCGCCGATGCTATGCAAAAGCATATAATCGATGTAATCGACTTGCAATTCCTTCCGCGATTTCTCGTACATGGCCATGGATGCCTCGCGGCTCCATGTCGATTGGGCGAAATTGGAGAGTTTGGTAGCCACATAATACGATTCACGCGGATGACGGCTCAAGGCGATGCCCGTAGCACGTTCTGAGAAGCCCTGGCAATAGGCCGGGGACGTGTCGAAATAGTTCACGCCGTGTTCGATGGCGTAATCGACCATGCGGTTTACCATTTCCTGGTCGATTTCGCTCGTCTCGCGTGCGCTCTTTCCGATGACGGAGGGGAGACGCATCATACCGAAGCCGAGGAGGGAGACTTTGTCGCCGTTCTTCGGGTTCGTGCGGTAGGTCATCTGGTCTTTGGGGATTTCGAGGGCGGCTGCCGTCGTATTGTCGTTGTTCGAGCACGCGGCCAGGCCTGCGGAGGCGGCGCCGGCGACGCCCATGGTCTTGAGGAAGTCGCGGCGGCTTATTTCTTTTTTATGCTTACATTCCATATTATTCGAGTTTAGGAGTTAAATCATGCGGTGATTTTCATGTCCCTCGACATACAGGGCACTGAACGGACGGGCCGGGCAAAGATTCTCGCACGCGCCGCAACCGATACATTTCTCTTCGTTTACGACCGGAATCTTGAGGGAATCGGGGTTCGACGGGTCGGAGGGGACCATTTGGATAGCGGCTGTCGGGCAATGACGTGCACAGTTGTTGCAGGATTGTCCGTCGCGCAACGGAATACAGTTTTCCTTAATCCAGACAGCGTGTCCTATCTGTATGGCTGATTTGTCGGCAACGGTGATTGGTTTAATAGCACCTGTCGGACAAACCTCGGAACATTTCACACATTCCGGACGACAATAGCCACGTTCGTAAGACATCTCAGGCTCCAACAGCGAAGTGAAAGGACGCAACACTTCATTCGGACAAACTGATACACAGAGCTGGCAAGCGGTACAATGCTGGACGAAATTACGCAGGCTGAAGGCACCCGGAGGCGCAATCGGCGTAGCACGCTTGGGAATCTTCTTTTCCTCGATCATAGCCAGACCGCCATCAACGGTTTTCTCCTGCGCCTTCAGTGCCGCGGTAGTCGCCAGCATAGCGCCGACGGCAAAGAAGGCGCGACGGGATTCGCCACCTTGTTCCTGGGCAGGAGCTGCTTTCTTCAGGTAGGATTCGAAATGGAGCGCGTCATGTTTGCAAACATCCAAGCAATCCATGCAAGCCACACAACGGCTATAATCTATTTGATGATTCTTGAAATCGATGCAAGCCGCTTTGCACTGACGGGCGCACAAGCTACAATCTTTGCATTTCGAGCTATCTATCGCTGGACGGAAAAGAGCAAAACGAGAGAGGAATCCTAAAATGGTACCTACGGGACAAATCGTGTTGCAGTAGGTCCGCCCGTTACGCCATGCAAGGACAGCAATAATAATAAAGGTAAGCAACGCGATGATGAAAGTCGGAAGACTTTTTATCCATACCGTCGTCTCGTAGAACGCATAACTATCGGCACGTTCTGCAAAATAAGCCAACAGATTATTCCCCCATTGGTAGATGGGAGCAAAGAGATTATTCGCAATTCGTCCGTAAGAACTATACGGCGCAAGCAAAGCGACCAACGAGCCGATGCCAGCTATCAATGCGATAAGAAACACGACTAAGACACCGTAACGTAGCCATGATTTCGCAGGTGAATAAGAAAAACGGAATTTCTTTTTCTTCCTTCGCGAATTAATCCACGAGATGATGTCTTGGAATACACCCAAAGGACATATTACCGAACAATAAACGCGTCCCAACACGAGCGTCAGCACGACCAAGAACGCAACTACTCCGACATTCAACGCCAGCACCGCAGGCAGGAACTGGATTTTGGCCATCCATCCAAACCAGACATGCAACGTCCCGGTGAAGTCAAGAAACAAGAGCGTAACAAGTGCGAAAAACAGCACTGCCAGCGCCAATCTGATTTTCCTAAGCATAATAAGATGTTTTGTATGGTGTTTTATTGGTGTTATGTTGTCCAAAGGTAAAAAAGATATTTGGGAGCAGAGGAAAAACTTCGACTTAAAACGAAAAATTATTACATCAACGTGCCGATTAAGGGTACTAAGATAGCTGTCATTATTCCCATCAAGCCGATGGCAAGTCCACTGATGGCTCCTTCTACAGCTCCAAGTTGGATGGCGGTAGCCGTACCGACTCCATGAGAGGAAGCACCTAATGCCAGTCCTTTAGCTATATGGCTTTCAATACCCAAAACTTTCATGACCATCGGCCCTATAATGCTTCCAAATATACCGACCGCGACAACGATAACCGCTGTTAGAGACGGAATGCCACCGTTCTTTTCGGCGATACCCATGGCGATGGGTGTGGTTACTGATTTAGGCTGGAGTGTGGCAATCAAGGCTTCGTCGGCTCCCATTAGTCGCCCGATTAGGATAACACTGACAATCCCAACGATGGCACCTACAAATACGGAAGTCAGAATAGAAATAACATTCCCCTTTAAATACTTCATTTGCTCAAAGAGAACATACCCCAAGGCTACGACTGACGGGCCAAGCATGAAATGAACCAAATGGCTCCCAGCGCGGAATGTCTCATAGTCTATCCCCAAGACTTCAAGTACCGCAATAATAACCAAGACGGATACTAATAGCGGATGCAATATTTTCAACTTAGTCTTCTTGTATAAGAGAAGTGAAGTCAAATAGGTTCCCACGACAAGTGTCAGGGAAAAAATCTCCGAATAGAAAAGATCATTTATCATTGGCTTGTTCCTTTCCCATCTTTTCTTGTAATAAAGCAACTGTTGCTATTACTAATACGGTACTTACTACTGATGCCATCACGATAAATGGCCAATAAGCTGAAATAATACCAAATGAAGTCATTAGTCCAACCCCCGCTGGAAGAAAAAACAACCCCATATTGTCTGTAAGTAAGGTAGAGATTTTCCGAACCTTCTCAGGCTTTACCCACTTAAATGCCAATGCCACGAACAGCATCACCATTCCGATTACGCTTCCAGGGATGAAACCGTGGATGAAATAACTAATAAGTTCACCCACAAAGTAAAAAAAGAGAATGTAAAAAACTTGTGCCAACATTTTTCTGCCTATCTATTTGCTCTTGCTATCGAGGCACAAAAGTACGGCGGACTTCGAAAAGATGTTTTACAACATACTTTTTTCTTTCCGCCGAGTTTGATAATTTGACCCAAATCAAAGAAGTTTTCTAAAGAACAAATTAATACCTGCGACGCCGCCTTCTGGTTTTCTTTCTAGGCTTTGGCGGAGGAAGAGGTTCGCCATTGGCTATAGCCCGGAGTCTCTCTTCTTTTTTTCGTCGAAGAGTATCACGACGTTTAAGAAGAGCTCCCATTTGAGTAACCAATTCATTCAATATAAAGATATATTTTCGACTCACCTCAGAGGGTTTAATTGCATTATACGATTGTGTGATAAGTGTGAAATCGCCATAAATTTCGTCAATACGTTTGCGAATCAAAACACTACTCTCTTTCTGCTTCAACAAAGATATTTCACGCTGGCGTTGGAGAACCTTCGCTTTATAAGCTTCATTTCCCTTTTTTAATTCAGCCAGATATCCATTAAGGCCGAGGAGAGCAAGGTGAGGAGCATAGATTTCTACTTCCAAGTTTTTCAACACCTTATCAATAATAGCAACCCCTTCACTCATTGGTTTCTGCGAGAAATCAGCAAACGGCGTAATTACAGGCATCAATGCCAGTCCTGCTTTACGTTCCTTTTCAAGTGAAAGTTTGGCTACTGTTACAACCCGGGTCCAGATATAGCAAACCAATTTGTCAATCCTATCGTCTCGAACAGGAACCTCTGTTGTTACTCTAATTTCATCACCCATTACTGTCAGATCGGAGTCGTATTGCAAATGATCTACTTCTTTTACGAATCGTTCATACAATTCTTGGGGCACACCTATAAGTGCGGGATTATGCTCTCCGTTATGCCGACTTTGACTAGGCGGGATAAAAGCGATTACCCTACTCATAAAAGATATGTACTCGTAATTATTTAAACGAGCTATATCCAATTCTTTGATTTTCAAAAAACGCTCCATAACCGATGCGATTTAAAATTATCGGGGGCTAAAATACAGAAAAATTTTTACATGATGTGCGATTTGCCCATAAAATTTAGAGGATAGGTAAAATTTGTCTTTTCTCTTTATCTTTCTTTATTTACTTGGATTTTCTTCCCTATCTTTGTCATCGGAATATTTATCTAAATCATTTTGCAATATGAAAAACACGTGGAAAATCGGCGCATTGCTATTGGCTTGTGCCCAAATGCCTGTATGGGCGGCAGAGAAAGTTTATACCTTGTTGTCTCCCGACAAGCAAATCAAAGTAGAAATTACGACAGGCGGCGAAGACCTTACGTATTCTGTTTCTTTTGGGGATACACCGCTCTTGGTGAACAGCCGCATAGGATTAGATGCGGAAGGTCTGGAATTTACCGCAGAACGTGCTTCGAAGAAAGAGCGGAAAATAGACCAAACGGTTGAATCTCCTTTTTATCGATTCCCTTCGTTTCAGGAAGTAGCCAACGAAATGAAGTTGAAGCTAAAAGGGGGATGGGGCGTTACATTCCGAGCCTATGATGAAGGAGTGGCCTATCGTCTCTATACCGACACGAAGGATAGCTTGACTATCGCGGGTGAGACGGCAGAGTTTAACTTTGCTAAGGACTTTACCGCTTATCTGCCTTATTCTACCAATGAGAAAAAGCCCGAAGCAATGGCTTATCAGAATTATTATACGGTAAGCAAGCTTTCCGAAGCACGCAAGTTATTAGCATTCTTACCCGCTACTGTAGATTGCGGGACGGCAAAGGTTACGCTGATGGAATCAGACCTTGAGGCTTATCCGGGTATGTTCGTTGAAGCAGAAGGAACGGCTCTTAAAGGTTATTTCGCAAAGTATCCCAAAACAACAAAGATTCACCCGACCCGTTGCCAAGAAATGGTTACCTCTACAGAGGACTTCATTGCTCGTACTAATGGAGAACGTGAATATCCGTGGCGTGTCTTGGCTATTACGGACGATGACCGGGAGATGCCGGTAAACAATCTGGTTTACGCTTTGGCTTCACCTAACCGTATTGGCGATTATTCTTGGGTCAAGCCCGGCAAGGTTTCTTGGGAATGGTGGAATGCTTGGAATTTGAAGGGAGTTCCTTTCGAGGCAGGCATCAATATGGATACCTATAAATATTACATCGACTTTGCTGCCGCCAACAAGTTGGAATATATAGTCTTGGATGAAGGTTGGTACAATCCGAAGGGCGGCGATATGCTGACTACTATTCCGGAACTCAACTTGCCGGAGTTGGTAAAGTATGGAAAGAGCAAAGGCGTGGATATTGTCCTTTGGACTGTTTTCAACGTACTTGATGATCAGTTGGAAGAGGCTTGCAAGAAGTATTCCGAAATGGGTATCAAAGGTTTTAAGGTGGATTTCCTTGACCGCGATGATCAGACGGGTGTAGAAATGGCCTATCGGATTGCGGAAAAGGCTGCTGAATATCACCTGATACTTGATTATCATGGTATCTATAAGCCAACAGGCATGAATCGAACATATCCGAATATTATTAATTACGAGAGTGTCTTTGGCATGGAAGAAGTAAAATGGACTTCTCCCGAGAATGACATGCCACGTTACGATGTAACCTTCCCTTTCATCCGAATGATGTGCGGACATGTGGATTATACTCCTGGTGCGATGCGCAATGCTTCGAAACGGGATTTCAAACCGATGTACTACCGTCCGATGAGTATGGGAACTCGTTGCCATCAGTTAGCAACATATATCGTGCTCGATTCTCCATTCACGATGCTGTGCGATGCACCTACGAATTACATGGAGGAACCGGAATATCTTGAATTTTTAGCTTCTATCCCCGTCGAAGTCGATGATACCCGTGTGCTTCTGGGCAAATTAGGGGAATATATCGTTACAGCTCGTCGCAATGCCGATAATTGGTATGTCGGTGGTTTAACTAATTGGGATGCTCGCGATTTGACTATCGACTTCTCTTTCCTCGGCGAAGGTGAACATTATACGGCAACAATTGTCCGCGATGGAATCAATGCCGACAGACAAGCTGAGGATTATACGATGGAAACGATGGATGTAGATCGGACAACTCGCCTTCCTTTGCATTTAGCTTCGGGCGGTGGTTTTGCTATAAAATTGATAAAGAAGTAAAATTGTCATCAATTTGTTACCGATTTGTAACATCTAAGATGTAGTTTTGCACTACCAGAACTTTATTCCTAACTTTAGAGTGCAGCGGTTACCTTTCAGCGGAAAGGAAGCCGCTGCATTTCTTTTCAAGAATACACTTTCGCGAAATCAACGGATATATAATTGTCGTAACTTTGGCATACTTCCGAAGCTAAATCAATCCCACACTGTACGATACGCCTCCAATCGTTTTCCGTAAGCGTCGGCAAATCTTTCCGTCGGATATCATACTTCAGCAAGCCATAGATAATGCCGGCATTAAAATTATCCCCTGCGCCAATAGTACTCACCGGCTGAATCGCGGGGACATCAAAGTGCGAATTGAAGCTTGACGTATGTAACCAAACACCATCTTTCCCGTGCGTAGTCAAGAATACATCGCTATAAAAGCGGATATGTTCGGCATACACCTGCTTCATATCATTCTTCCCAAAGAGATTAAAGAAGTCTTCATCCGAACCACGTACAATATCGGCATAATCCAGATTTTCTAAAACGGAGGGGCGAACGTGGATAGCTTCGTTAGCATGTGCATTGCGGAAATTAGGATCATAGTAAACGATGGCTCCCCGTTCGCGGGCATATTGCAGGAATTCGACGATACGCGGACGCAAGACGGGATTCAAGGCATAATACGAACCGAAGACGAATATATCATCTTCCTCTATCGGCGGCAGCGGCACTTCGAGCCGTTGCTTGGGATAGTTTTTATAAAAGGTATAGTTTGCGTTGTTTTGCTCGTCGAGAAAGGCAAGCGAAATAGGGCTTTTCCCATCCGGAAATCGATCTACGAATTCCGTAGAAATATGGTTTTGCTCCATGAACCGGCGAATCAAATCGCCTACATAATCATTCCCGGTCTCGCTGATAAACAAGACGGGCACACCCAAACGTCCCAACGAAATCAATCCATTGAATACCGACCCTCCGGGCACCGCCGCATGTGGCTGGTCGTCCTTAAAGATAATGTCGAGGATCGTTTCCCCGATACCGATTACTTTTCTCATCGTATTTCCCCTTCGCTTTGTTTACGGCTTTTATCTCCGAGATAGCCGCCGTGGTGTCTTTTTGCATATTCTGTGTTTGTGAAGCCGATACGTTCCATCGTGCCCACGACGAGGATGTCGCCGATAACGGTCATCACCGTGGTAGATGTCGTCGGTGTCAATCCCAAGGGACAGACTTCCGCCGGCGAGCCGGTCGGCAGGCAGACCTGGGCTTTTTGTGCCAAATCACTATCCGGATTTCCGGTAATGAGGATAAAAGGCATATCGGGAACCAATCCCCGCATGAGAGGAACCAGTTCTTCCAGCTCGCGTGTCTTCCCGGAATTGGATATCAGGAGCATCACATCATTCTTCTGGATAATGCCAAGGTCGCCATGCTGCGCCTCGCTCGGATGAAGGAAGAACGCCGGCGTTCCGGTCGAACTGAATGTCGTCGCGATATTCATCGCTATCTGTCCGGCCTTTCCCATGCCGCTGGTGATGAGCTTTCCGCCTCGTTCGTGGACGTGGTGCACGATTAACTCGACGGCTCGTTCGTATTCCTCGCTTACCGGGATGTTACGGACGGCCTCCGCCTCGCGGTCGAGGATGGATTGGATGGTATCTTTGTTCATACAGATTTGTTATTAATTGACGAGGGCAAAAATATGGATTTATTAGCATCAAAACAACGCGCAGGCCGCTATTCCGACACTCAGATAGCTTAAATCTTTGTAAACCGGCTCGCCCGACAGCGTCGTATAGGTGTAATTGGCAAAGAGCCGCAGCCCCATCGTCGGCGATAACTGCCCGAGCAGGGATGCCCCGACGCGTGCCGCGAATCCGTTCTTCTTGATGTCTTGGTCGAGCAACAGACTCCCGCCCCCCAGGTGCAGGTTGGCATTCCAAAAGAGGCGCGGACAGATGCAGGCGGAGTATTCCGGCCCGACGAGAAAAGCCGTGCTCCCCAGCGTCCCTCCTTCTTGGCTCAACTTGGCAGACAGGATGGTGGTGCTCCCGCCAATCCCCCAGCCCGAAGCAAAGTAATGTGCCCCGGAGAGCGATGCGCTGAATCCTCCGTAGGCATGGAGATTCCTCTCGCCCGTGGGGGAATAATATAATTGTGGGAAAAGGCAACTGTACCCTACGGAGTATTCGAGGAAGGAGGGCACTTGCGTATAGTCGATATCGCGATTCTTGAAATAGACATCCTTCTTCTTCTTGAATATCAAATCGGAAAGATAATATCCCAGCTCGGTGGACAGTATCCCGATGCCTGCCCCAAACAATACGTCGGACATCCAATGCCGGTTGTTCAGCATCCGCATCACCGCCACCGTCGATGCCGAGGCATACGACCCGATGCCTATCCACGGACTCAGCTCTCCGTATTCCTTATACATCATGGTGGCTATCATAAATGCGTTTGCCGTATGCCCGGAGGGGAAGGATGTCCGCCGCGAGTTGTCCGGCCGCTCGCGCTTGACGGTATATTTGATGCCGTTCACCAGCGACGCGAGTGTCGCGATGGAGATGGCATCGGCGGTTATCATCTCCGCCCACGTGCTCCGCCCTTTCACGCCGCCGAGCTTCATGCCCAGCATGGTTACGGCGGGGACAAACTGCAGGTAGCTGTCAAACGTGGTGCCGAAGTCGGATACATAGAAATCGCGGGTCTCCTTGATGCGGTGGTCGATGGTCAAAGCCAACGCGCTGGCCGCGAAGAGGGGTATCGCGCCCTTCGTTATCTGATAGACCGGCCGCGAACGGAACTTCTCCATCCGGCTCTGCTCGTGATGGAGGAATAGCGTGTCGGCAAGGCTCTGCCCCTGTGCCGCCGGGTGGTTCGCCCAGCCGAGGACGGCGATAAGCAGGATGACTACTATCGGTTTCATCAGAATCTATACAACATTACCCACAGCACCCGGTGATTGGTTACGGTATGCGTATCGCTGATTTTCCCCCGCTTGTCCGCCGTGCCGAACCAGCCCGTCGAGGGCGAATACTCCACGCCGAACTTCCAGTGCGGCAGCTCGTAGGCTACATGGGCATTGACCGTTACCAGTTGCCCGACCTCCAAGCCCACGCCATACTGGTCGATGATGTCTTTCCCCGTCCCCAGGTTTTTCATATAACCGACGAACAGCCCTTGCTTCCACTTCTTCCCGTGGACGACATTGAGCCACGTCATCGAATGGCGGAACGGCGTATATTCCTGTTCGCCCGTCCGTGCATCCCGCGAGGTTACGCCGAATCCCCCCAGCATACAGAGGTGCGACAGGTTCGACCCGAGCGTGCTCTTCGCCGCCACGACCCATTCGTCCGAAACATATTTCGCGTGCGCCTCGAAACTGAGCGACGTCAATCGTTCGCCCACCTTATACGTATTGGCGCCCACCGTGCTCTCCGTCCTCGGCACGATCGAGAGCAGCTCTGCCCCGGCGCCCGCCGTCCAGCCTTCGTGTTTGTAGTCGGCCGAGACGTAAAGCTCCGGCACGCCGCTGTGTTTGATATATTCATTGCTCTTTCCGTTCGGTCCCATCGTCAGGTATTGCGATTGCCAGACGGCCGCGCCGGTCAGCATCAGCCGTCCGCTCGTGAACCGGTAGCGCACCTGCGGATTGCGGCTGAAGGCATTGAACGGCGCCCCGGTCGAGAGGTTCAGCATCTGGGGCGACACGTCGCCAAAGAGCGGATGCCACGTCTGCCCGATAAGCAGTGCCGACTGCTTCCACGCCAACTGCGCGTAAGCGTGGCGGATACGCAACAACGCGAACGTCGAGCTGGAGCCTCGGAAATCCACTTCGAGCTTCGCCGAGGTCTTGATTTTCCCCAGCATCGGCCCCGTCATGTCCACGCCGAGGCGCGAATAGAGGACGTAGAAATTCCCATCCATCCGCGCGTTTAGGTCCTTCCCGTCCGGGTCGTAGTCGTGATCCATGGGGTAGAGGTGGAACAAGCCGTCCACAATCTCGCCGTTCGCCCGCGAATTGTAAAACAAATCGCCGCGAATCTGCCCATAAAACTTATACGTGAATTTTTTGTTCTGAGCCAGGCCCGCCACGCAGCAGCAAAGGCACAACGCGAGGGCGGCCAAGATAGATTTAGTTCTCATATATATTATATAATGTAGAAGGGATATTTAATTCGGGCGACAAAGATACGGGATTTTTTTGAAAAGAGGCGCGGGAGGGCGGTCAGACCCCATCCCTCGGCGGGGATATCCTGTTGTGGGTGTTTCAAACCCCATCCCCCTTCGGGGACTTCCCCTTCGCAGGGGAAGAGTGCAGATAGAAGGATTGGTAAGGGCGCACCGGGTACCCGGCATTAAAATACCGGGTTATGCATAGCCCGGCGGTTCACCGCCGGGTTCAGAAGATTATCCCCTCTTACGCTGGGTTTTAACCCGATGCATAGCCCGGCAATTTACTGCCGGGAAAGCTGTATCAAATTACTATCTGAACTCTTCCCCTGCGAAGGGGAAGTTCCCCGAAGGGGGGATGGGGTTAAAAAACATCAGCCGCACCCCCTCATCCCCTGTAACACATATTACATTCCTACGAAATCCTCCTCTCCCTCTTGTTTTTCCCTCCCAATCTCCCTACCTTTGTCCCACATCCATTCAACCAACAAATAATCTTTTAAAATGAAGCATATTATGAAAACATTTCTCCCATTTTTATTCCTCCTGCTCCTCTTCGCCTGCCAAGACGAAGACCCCAAAACTCCGGTGGGACCGCCAGACTCAATCCCTTTCTACTGCAACGTCGATATCTACCTCGACATCGAGGGCCCCGAGGGCCGGAACCTGGTAACGATGTTCAGCGACTCGCTGGATAGGGAATACGTCCGCGCCGAGGGCCTCGGTTTCTGGCAATCGGAGACTTGGGGCAACGACACGATATACTACGACAAGTTCAAAATAGCTGAAAACGCCGAGGGGCGCCCGGCCTACGTCCACCTGCAGCACGTCTTGAGTGGCGATGCCCACATGGAGGTAGGCGAGAAGGGCACATCGACCTTCCGGATTCAGCTCCCCGTCTTCTTCGGGCGCGAGGACGAATTGGAAATCGCCTGCGATTGGGAGGTTGTGGATAGGGACGACGATATGGAATATCGCCGCTATCTGAAATATAACCAACTGCGTGTCAATGGCGAGCGCATCGAGGG
Organism: uncultured Parabacteroides sp.; assembly: GCA_944325345.1. Lineage (GTDB taxonomy): Bacteria > Bacteroidota > Bacteroidia > Bacteroidales > Tannerellaceae > Parabacteroides. The sequence goes on along the minus strand of CALUZV010000001.1, from coordinate 299,711 downwards.
CGAAGGGTATTTTGAAATCGCGCCGGCGGTCATCACCCTCCAGTCCCCCGGCTTGGTGGACGAAGAGATGTGGTGAGGCAATACCCCATCCCCCTTCGGGGACTTCCCCTTCACAGGGGAAGAGTGCAGATAGAAGGATTGGTAAAGCGGCGCTGGTCCCGGCATTGAAATGCCGGGCTAAACATATTTAGATACCAGCGATTTATGTTTAGCCCGGCAATTTACTGCCGGGAAAGCTGTATCAAATTACTATCTGAACTCTTCCCCTGCGAAGGGGAAGTACCCCGAAGGGGGGATGGGGTTAAAAAACATCCCATGTTCTCGAACATGACGCCATTGAGGCCCCTCGAAACCTCCATGTTCGAGAACAAAACGCTTTTGAGGCTCCTCGAAACCTCTATGTTCTCGAACATGATGCCGTTGAGGCTCCTCAAAGCCTCTATGTTCTCGAACAAAACGCCTTTGAGGGCCCTCAACGCCTCCATGTTCGAGAACATCAAAAAAAATTCTCCCCTTGAAGCCTTGTTGTATCAAAACTTTATCGTATTTTTACGGCGATGCTCCCTGAAGGGCATCAACAGGTAAATGAATGTATAATTAATTATTAAAATGTAAGAAACTATGACAGCACAGATTCGTACATTTGGCATGGCGCGGATGACCGTCGGGTCGTGCGCCAATTTCCACCGGAAAGTGTTGCGTAGCATGGAGAAAGCGACACCCGCCGCTCTTCATGTGGAGGCACAGGCTCCGGCGTATGAGGCTGCGTCGAAGACGTTGTCCTCGGTTGTGAACCGCCAGCAGGCTTTCGTGGCTACCAAGGCCATGCAAGAAGCGGACAAGATCCGCGACGCTTCGGCGGGGGTGTTAGTGAATGTGGTAAAAGATTACCTCACCAGTCCGGTGGCGGAGAAAGCGGCTGCGGCACACTTGCTTTATCCGCAGTTGTCTCCCTACAAAGGCATCGGGCGGCACGAGCAGACCAAGCAGTCTGAGGAGGTAAATGGTATGTTGGGTGTGTTGAGTATCGAGGCCAATGCCGCAGCGGCAACCTTGTTAGGCATCGACCCGGAAATTGCGGCACTTCGCAAGGCAAACGAAGATTTTGAAGAGGCGGCCGATGAGAAGGCGCTGGAAATGAATGAACGTATGAAGGTGAGCGACCTCGACTCGCAAAAGTTGATGGATGAAGCCAATAGGTTGTATGAAGAGATAGTTCGTACGGTGAATGCTTACGCTATCGTACAACCATCAGAGGAAATCGAATCGTTTATCAATCAGGTGAACGGTTATGTTGGGATGTATTCCGACATCGCCGGCTCCGAAACCAGTACCGATGCCCCGGAACCGGAGCCCGAAATTCCGGAAACCCCGGACGAAGAAACGCCGGACGGGGAAGACGGGCAGCCATCGGTGGACGATGGGGAGGACGACCGGCCGGTTGTCCAATAGTCATCAATTGACAATGGAGAATTGACAATTGACAATTTTATGCTCGTAAACATTTAATTGTCAATTGTCAATTTTTTATTGTCCATTTTCAATTTCTCACCAGCACCACAGCTTTCTCCCGATAAACTTCTCCCTTGGGGTGGATAAATTCTGCAAAAACGACATAGAGACCGGCGGGGAGGGTAGTCCCGTCGCTGCCTTTTCCGTCCCAAACGAGTTCGCCGGAAGTGGCGAGGAGTTGCTGGCGGGCGACAAGGGCGACTTCACGTCCCGCAAGGTCGAAGATGCGGATATTCCCCTCGAAACCAGCCCGCGCGAGGTGGTAGGGGAAGCGGTAAGTCCCATCCACGGGCGAATACGTCGGCTTCTCGAGGCCCGTCAGCGGCGCATCGTCCACGCGGAGGTATTGCGAATTTTCGGCACCCGGCGTACCGAAGTCGGAGGCAGCAGCGGCGGAAGTCCAGTTGGCAGCATCGTCGGAATCGGCATCCGGGTCGATGCGCTCGAGGGCAACCCCCTTCTCATCGTCCAGCAAAGGCGAATGCCAGTCGGGGGAATAGGGCACTTCGTCCACCACGCTCGAATCCGAGGCGTTGAAAAGGACGAGTGTCGCCCCGTCGTTGTTCAGGATGGGGAGCTGAAGCTCGGCGACACAGTCCTCGTCCGCCACGGAATAGAAACCAAGGACACCTTCGCGGTCTTTCGTGAGCGCGAGGTAGGCACCAGCCTCCAGCGACCCGGCGAGCGAGCTGAGCGGGTAGTTTTTCGCCAGTTCGCCGGTCTGTTTGCGCGTCGCGATGGCCAGGCCACGGAGGGGGAGAGGCTCGTCGGAGCGGTTGTAAAGCTCGATATACTCGCTGCCGCCACGGGCGGGGTCGGGGAGGAGCTCGTTGATGACGATGGCGCGGGGTTCGACGTTGGGGACGGCGGGTTGCGGCTGTTCTTCATCCTCGTTATCCTCCTCTTCGTCGTCCTCCTCCTTTTCATCATCGGGGAGAGGCGAGGAGTTGGGCGCACCCGGTGTACCGCCCTGCGGGTCGGAAGAAAGAGACCAGCCCTCGGCCGTGCGCTCCCAGGAGATGCCAGATTTAGCCTTGTCGTAGGTAACATCGTCCACCGACGCGCCGGAGGCATCGAGCAGCTGCACGCGATTCCCCGAGTTCGCGAGGTTAGCAGGGAACTTTTCGGAGGCGAAAGCCCGGTCTTCCAAGTCGGAAAGCATATCATCGCCCGTGCGATATAGAATAAGGTAAGAGTCGGCCGGAATCCTTGCCCCGTCGAGCGGGACGGAGACGCTTTCGCGATAAACCAAGGTCCATCCGTCCAGGGAAACGGCGCGGGAGAGGGTATTGTGCAGCTCGATATACTCCGTGTCGGGCATACGGGACGCGCCCTTGGGGTCGGCCATGATTTCAGAGATATAGACGGAGCCGGCGGGGAGGGAGTCGGGGGCATCCTCGTCCTCGTCATCTTCATCGTCCACATCTTCCTCCGGTTCCTCTTTTTCCAAGACAAAAGTCAGCTCCTCGGCGGGGATTTCCAGACCGTCTTCGTCGGCAAAACCCTCAATATATAAGGTATATTCATGCTCCGCCGCCATCTCCCCGTCGAAAGAGACTAAGATATTTTGCTCGTCGCTATCGTCGATATCCGAAGCCATGCCGATTTCGGAGAGGGAGACCGAAGCGAAGGAGCAATCGACAGGGTCGGAGAAGGAGAGGAGGACGGAGGAGTGGTCGGGGAAGTCGATGGACTCGAGGGAGACGGGGGAATAATCGGGTTCCTCGGGTTCGACAGGCATCTCCGTCAAGTAATCCGTAATGACGAGGTTGTCGAAGCCGAAAGCTTGGTTGCGCGTCTTGGTATATTCCATTTGGAGGTGGAAATAGACATCCTCGCCCTCCGGATTATCCATCTCGTATTCCGCCGAGCCTTCCTCGGTATAGTTTTCCTTGTCGAAAGAAGAATATAAGGTCCAAAGGCCCGCTTCGTAAGTGAGTTTGATGGAGAGGACGCAGGGGAAGCCGTCGGGGTAGGGGAGTTCGCGCTCGGCATCGATGAGTTTCTTCTTTCCGTTGCGATAAAGGAATAAATCTTTGTTCTTTGTCCCGCCAATGACAAGATAAACATACTGGGAACTGTAGTCTGAATAGGCAGGATAGATGACGACTTTGTTCTGCGAGGTAGGATTGACATCGAGATAGACGTCGAACGTCCATTGCATCGTCTCCGCCGGGGTATAAAGCCGACGGATGGAAGAGGTATCAGCCGCCTCCGAATTTCCATTGAGCCACAAAACGCCGTCTTTGATTTCAAACTGGTTGCGATGGAGCTCCCATTCCGTTGCCAAGGAGGAATCATCGAACCTTTCCACTAACATCTGCCCTTTTGTATAAAAAGGAACTAAAAACAAGAAGATAAGTACAAAATACTTCATAGTTATATGTTTTGAATTAAAAATCTGTATCTTTGCACGCGCAAAAAACAAAGCCGCGTGCTTTGTCCGCAAAGGTAGAAATAATTTTAATCCGAATATAATAGAACGCTTAAAAAAATGAAAGTAGCTATTGTTGGCGTAAGTGGAGCCGTGGGGCAAGAGTTCCTGCGCGTCCTCGACCAGCGGAATTTCCCCATAGATGAGCTGGTGCTTTTTGGTTCAAGCCGTAGTGCAGGCCACGATTATACCTTCCGGGGCAAATCTTATACGGTAAAAGAGCTGAAAGAAAACGATGATTTCAAGGGTATCGATGTAGCTTTCGTATCTGCCGGAGCCGGTACCTCTAAAAAGTTTGCCGACACCATCACGAAATACGGGACGGTGATGATTGACAACTCCAGCGCTTTCCGCATGGATGACGATGTGCCTTTGGTTGTTCCCGAAGTCAATCCGGAAGATGCCTTGGACCGCCCGCGCGGTATCATTGCCAATCCGAATTGTACCACGATCCAGATGGTTGTTGCTTTGAAGGCTATCGAGAAGGTTTCCCACATCAAGCGGGTACATGTTTCTACATATCAGGCAGCCAGCGGCGCGGGTGCGTCGGCTATGGCGGAATTGGTAAAACAATACGAACAGATCCTGAAGGGCGAAGAACCGACGGTGGAGAAATTCGCCTACCAGCTGGCATATAACGTCATCCCTCACGTAGATGTCTTCATGGACAATGGTTATACGAAAGAGGAAATGAAGATGTACAACGAGACGCGCAAGATTATGCATTCAGACATCGAGGTGAGCGCTACCTGCGTCCGCGTCCCTGTCATGCGTGCACACAGCGAGGCTACATGGGTCGAGACCGAGCGCCCCATCAGCGTCGAAGAGGCTCGCAAGGCATTTGCCGAAGGCGAAGGTCTTGTTCTTCAAGATGACCCGGCGAACAAGGTCTATCCGATGCCACTCTTCGTGGCAGACCACGATCCGGTCTATGTCGGCCGCATCCGCAAGGATATTTCCAATCCGAACGGTTTGACATTCTGGACGGTCAGCGACCAAATCAAGAAGGGCGCCGCGCTCAACGCCGTACAGATTGCCGAATACCTGCTGAAAGTAGGTAATATCAAGTAACAAATCCCTCCGAGGGATACATATATAATAATGTATTGTCCCGCGTTTTCTCCGGAATGTTCGTCATTTCCTTGAAAATGCGGGATATTTTAATCACTAAATCCGATAAAGAATATGATTACATCAGACCAATTACGAGACGTATTGGAGCGCGAGCAGGCGCTGAGGGGGTATCTTTGACATCGATGGGAAGACCATCCAGCTCGAAGAAGAAGAACTGCGTACGCACGACCCCGGTTTCTGGGAAGACGCCAAGCGCGCCGAAGTCCAGATGAAAAAGGTCAAAGACCTGAAGAAATGGATCGAACTCTACAACGAGGTTAAGTCGGCTGCCGACGAGCTTCAGCTGGCTTACGATTATCTTAAAGAAGGTATCGTTTCGGAGGAGGAAGTGGACAGCGCATACGCTCGCGCCAAGGAACTGGTTGAGAACCTCGAGTTCCGCAATATGTTGCGCGAGGAGGCCGACCAGATGTCGTGCGTCCTGAAAATTAATTCCGGTGCCGGCGGCACGGAAAGCCAGGATTGGGCTTCAATGCTGATGCGTATGTATATGCGCTGGGCGGAACGGAATGGTTACAAGGTTACTGTCGCCAACCTCCAGGAGGGCGACGAGGCCGGCATCAAGACCGTAACCTTCAACATCGAGGGCGACTATGCCTTCGGCTACCTGAAGAGCGAAAACGGCGTGCACCGCCTTGTCCGTGTCTCGCCATACAACGCGCAGGGCAAGCGAATGACTTCCTTCGCGTCTGTCTTCGTTACCCCGCTGGTGGACGATACGATTGAGGTGAAAATCGACCCGGCCGCCATCTCTTGGGATACTTTCCGCTCGGGTGGAGCCGGTGGACAGAATGTAAACAAGGTTGAATCCGGCGTCAGACTCCGCTACCAGTTTAAGGATCCCTATACAGGCGAGGAGGAAGAAATCCTCATCGAAAATACCGAGACACGCGACCAGCCAAAGAACCGCGAGAACGCGATGCGTCAGTTGCGCTCGATTTTGTATGATAAGGAACTGAAACACCGTATGGCGGAGCAGGCGAAAATCGAGGCCGGCAAGAAGAAGATTGAGTGGGGTTCGCAGATTCGCAGTTACGTCTTCGACGACCGTCGCGTGAAGGACCATCGGACCAATTACCAGACGTCCGACGTGAATGGCGTGATGGACGGAAAAATCGACGACTTCATCAAGGCTTATCTCATGGAGTTTGCTGCTACCGATGCGGCGGAGAAATAACGCTGCAAGTTGAAAAGTTGTCGTGAACCGGCGTTCACGATTACTTTTCAGTTGCAACGGACTCGTGAACCGCAGTTCACAATCACTTTTCAGCTGCAACGGACTCGTGAACTGCAGTTCACAATCACTTTTCAGTTGCAACGGACTTGTGAACCGCAGTTCATGATTACTTTTCAGCTGCAACAGGCTCGTGAACCGCAGTTCACGATTGCGTTGCAGCTTGCACGCTTTCTTAAACGGGTGTCGGCGGCAACTTTCCGAAAAAAATACAGGTTCCGCCGCCCGATATTTGCATATTCCAAATAAATGTCGTAATATTGCACCCGATTTCAGAAAACCCCTACGGTGATTTGGAACCCGGTCCTATAGCTCAGTTGGTTAGAGCACCTGACTCATAATCAGGGAGTCCTTGGTTCAAGCCCAAGTGGGACCACACGAGCGAGGCTGCAACATGTTTCCAATGTTGCAGCCTCGCTTTGTTATAACCCATAACTCACTCAATCTTCATCACTTCCTGCTCAAACTCCGCCTTGTCCCCCTTCGCCTTATTGCGCACCTTGCTGCGATAGATATAAATCGTATTGATGGAATAACGGAGGAAACGGGCAATCTTGTTGCTGTCCGAGATGCCGAGGCGGATGAGGGCAAAGATGCGAATCTCGGTGCAGAGCAACTCGCCGGGCTTGGGATAGATTTTCTCGCCATCGGCCAGAAGCTCGTTGAATTGCTCGACGAAATGCGGGTAGAGGTTGAGGAACGTCTCGTCGAAACTCTTGTAAAACTTGATGCGTTCTTCTTCGATGAAGCGCTCCGACTTGATGGCCTTGAACAACTCGTTAATTTTCGAGGTGATGGCGAGCTTGGCCAGCGAGCGGCGGTATTCTTCCAGCTTGTCCAGATACATGGTACATTGTTCCAGATAGTAGGTAATGTATTGCTGCTTGATAGTGTTCAGTTCCGAAAGCTCGGCGTTTGCTTCCGAGAGTTTCCGGTTCATGTCGCTCAGCGCGCGGCGCGCTTCGGCCAATTTCCGCATCTGGCTTTTAACATAGAAAATAGCGAGGGCGAGGAACAGGGAAAGCAGGGTAATGCCGAGGAGCAAACCGAGCTGTATCCGGTTGCTGCGTTCTTCGCGCGCCTTGTATGCCCGGTCGATGATGGGGTAGATACTGGTAGCCTCGATGGTACGGAGGCGGGCATTGCAGGCGACGGCATCGCTCATCGAGCATTGCAGGTAGTCGTAAGCGCGATAGATGTCTTCCTCCTCGAACATAGCCAGCGCAAGTTTGGGCAGGGCCACGTACTCGCGGATGCAAAGCTGCAAGTCGGTGATGGCGGATACGGCGAGGTAATACTTATAATTCTCGTGGTCGCCCAGCCGCTTGTAGGCTTCCGCGAAGTTATAGGCAAGGAGACCTTTCAGCCGGCGGGGAATCTCAGGGTCGTCGTAGAGCGTGGCGATTTCTTTCAACGCCTTTTCGTATTGATGCTCGACGATATGCTTGTCTGTTTCCACCAGCAGATAGGTTTTCCGGCCGGTCTGCTGCTCCATGAAGAGGAGGGAATCGCGGTAGGCGTTGGTTTTCTGGATATAGTCATCTTTCTCAGGCTTCGTCAGGGCGTAGTCGGCCATGTAGCCGTAAACCGTACGGTATTGATGGTAATAGTTGATAAGCTGGTCCTGGGTGTTGATGCTGTCGCGGGGAATGGCGTCGAGCGTTTGCACCGCTTCCTTGTACATACCCATGATGCTCATCACCTCGGCGCGATTCATACGGATGTCGTTCGGGTCGCCGACGGTCGGGTACTTTGCCAACAACCGTTCCTCCTGATAAACGTAATACAAAGCGGAATCCATTTGAAACTTCTTATAGGCATCGAACAACTCGTTGAAGAGGGCGTATTGGCGCTGGGGTGTTTGCGCGGCCTTCAACTGGAGTTTGAGCGAGTCGAGGGTGTGTTCTTTTTGTTCGACGAAGAAATCACGATTCTGGATAGTGCGGTCGAGTTCGCGCAGCACCTCTTCCAACGACTCCTTTTGGGTACCCGATACGACGACCGGGAAAAGCAGACAGAATATGACGAGAAGATGTTTCATGATACATGGGTTGATTTAAGCCGTTTAAAATATCGATATATTGGTGATATTTTCTTAGCGAACAAAGGTACGAATTTTCTTGTGCGAGGCAATATGCAGGTAACAAAATATACCATATCGTTTATATTTTTAGCCCTATTGTAACAATACTATGTTTTGAATATCTATCTGTTAGCTTTTATATCCGTTTATACCCATTTTATATCTTGAAACGAAGGTTTCTTTTTCCCCTACTTTTGCCAACGAAAGAAAAAGGTTAATAACCTACCATGATTTGGTTAAAGAATCATTGCTAGCGAGAAGACCGTAGAGAGAAACATATTACTAATCTTAAATACATAATTTGAGCATGAAAATACATGGCTTCTGTAAAATGCAAAAAGGGAGGGGAGTATTTCTACTGCTGTTAGGGATATTGCTTTCTGTTAGTAGTTACGCGCAACAAATAGTTGTGTCGGGTGTTGTAAAAGATTCCAAACTGGGCGACCCAATCATTGGGGCGAGTGTATTGGAAAAAGGGACAACCAATGGTACGGTTACCGATTTCGACGGTAACTTCACGTTTAATGCCTCGTCCAGCGAGGGTGTGATTGAGATTTCCTACGTAGGTTACAAAACGCAGGTTATCCAGATGAACGGACAGACTTCTTTTAATGTCGTATTGGAAGAAGATATGGAAGCACTCGACGAAGTGGTCGTCGTAGGTTATGCTACGGGTAGCAAACGAACGATTTCCGGTGCGGTCGAGCGTCTGAAAAAGGAAGACATGAACCAAGGCGTGGTGAACAATCCGCTGGAATCTATTAAAGGTAAGGTTGCCGGTGTTGTGGTAACGCAAACAGGCGGCGACCCGGCCTCTACTCCGTCTATCCGCGTTCGTGGTACGACTTCTTTGTCGGGTGGTAACGACCCGCTGGTAATTATCGATGGTGTATTCGGCGACTTGTCGATGTTGAACGCCATCGCTCCTGCCGATATTGAGACCTTCACGATTTTGAAAGATGCCTCCGAGACGGCACAGTATGGTTCTCGCGGTGCTTCCGGTGTTATCGTGGTTACGACAGTGAAGGGTAAGAACGGCGTGAAGACATTAAGCTACAACGGTACTTACGGCGTCAGCAACGTCTATAAAAACTTGGACATGCTTTCTGCCGCACAGTATCGAGCTACGGCGCAAAAATTAGGCATGAGTCCGAACGACCTTGGACATAGTACCAACTGGTTTAATGAAATCGAACAACTGGGTTATACGCAAAATCACAACCTTTCATTCGGAGCCGGAAACGAGGATTCCAATTACCGTGCATCAGTGGGCTTAATCGACCAGCAAGGTATTATCAAGAATAGCGGGATGCGCAACTATACCGCGAAGTTGGACGCTATGCAAACGATGTTCGACAATAAGTTGAAGATTGAGTTCGGTATGTTCGGTTCATTGAAAGAAACGAATTACACCAATGACTACGAAAAGACATTCTATTCCGCAGCCTCCTATAACCCAACATTCCCAACAACGGTGAATGAAGACGGGATATGGGACGAAGACCCGATGGCAAACGAAATCCAGAACCCGATGGGTCGCCTCGAAATCAAAGACCGCGAAACGAATGCGTATGTAAACGTACACGGCCGCCTCACCTATACCATCCTCGAAGGATTAAAATTGAGTGCTTTCGGTTCTTATACTTATAATGTAAAGGAAAACAAACGTTATTTCCCGAAAGATATCAAGGCCAGCATCGCCGACGGTGGCCATGCAGAGCGTGTCGATAACAAACAGAACATCTTGATGGGTAATATCCAGTTGACTTATACGAAAGACTTCTATGAGAAGCATCATTTCGATGCGTTGGCATTGGTGGAAGGCCAGAAGTATCACTATACGGGCTTTACGGCAAAGTCTCACGCCTATGAAACCGATTATTTCACCTATAATAATCTGAAGGCGGGCGGCGACGTGAAGTATGGCGACGTAGAATCTCTGGAAAACGAGAACCGCATTGCCTCTTTCATGGCTCGTGTAAACTATATGTTCGATAACCGTTATATCATCACGGCCAACCTCCGTGCCGACGGTTCTTCAAAACTGGGTATGGATAACAAATGGGGCTTCTTCCCCTCGGCATCGGCTGCTTGGGTTATCAACGAAGAAGCATTCATGGAAGATGTGGATTGGTTGAGCAATTTGAAACTTCGCGCCGGCTATGGTCTGACCGGTAACCAGGATGCTATTGCTGCTTACAATTCCTTGATGCTTTATCAACCGACGGGCGTTACTTCTTTAGGCGGTTCTCCGATGGCTACGTATGGTATCCAACGCAATGCAAACCCGGATTTGCGCTGGGAAGTAAAGAAGACATTCGATGTCGGTGTGGACTTCGGTGTTTTGAATGGTCGCTATTCTTTGACGGCCGACTGGTATCATTCCAAGACGACGGATATGTTGTATCAATATGATGTACCTGTTCCTCCGTTCGTATTCCCGACCTTGTTGGCCAATATGGGCGAGATGACAAATACGGGTGTTGAATTAGCCCTCAATGCCGGCCTTGTCCAGACGAAAGATTTTGATTTCAACATGGGCGTGAACTTCTCTTGGCAGAAGAACAAGCTGAACTCGTTGAGCGGAACCTATATGGGCGAAGAATTATCTACGTCTAAATACATTCCTATCGCCAACATGAGCGGCGCAGGTTTCGTCGGCAACAACAACGTAGTGTATATGATGGAAGGACAACCTGTCGGTGTCTTCTACATCCCGCGTTGCCTCGGTCTCAGCGAAGCCGATGCGGATGGCAAGCATACTTATATTTTGGATGAAACGATCGACGGCCAGGAAGGATTCAATGCAAACGATGGCGGTGATAGATATATTGCTGGTCAGGCTATGCCGAAGTATTATCTGGGTCTCAACCTCAACTTCCGTTATAAGAGATTTGATTTGACTACGCAGATGAACGGTGCTTTCGGTCATAAGATCTTCAACGGTACTTCACTTGCCTATATGAACTTAAGTCAGTTCCCGACTTACAACGTAATGGACGGCGCGCAAGATACGATGATTTTCGCACAAGATATCAGCGACTATTGGTTGGAAAGCGGTAATTATCTGAACATCGAATATATCACGCTGGGTTATAACTTCAATTGCGAGAAGATAAACAAGTATGTGAAGAACATCCGTTTGAGCTTCTCCGTAAATAACGTCGCTACGATTTCAGGCTACTCCGGTCTTTCTCCGATGCTGAACAGCCAGACAATCTCTAACGTAACTGACCCGGGTGCTAATACGCTTGGTGTGGACAACAAGGAATTCTATCCGTTATCACGTACCTATTCGCTGGGCGTAAATGTTACGTTCTAATTATTCAAACAGTATCTTTAGACAATATAAAAAGCATATAATATGAAAAAGAAATATATCAGTGTAGCTTTGATAGCAGCATGTACGGCTTTCTTCTCTTCTTGCTCCAACTTCTTGGAGGAGCATCCGACGGATGGCTTTGAGGAAGAAGATGCATTTGCCAACGAAAATTTGGTTTATCTGAATGCCGTTGCCAACTTATACAATGGTATGATAAACATCATGGGTTCCGACCGGCAAATTTATGATATGAATACGTTCTCCAGCGACGAGGCTTTCTTGCCTTGTCGAATCGGCGACTGGGAAGATGGTGGCTTGTGGCAAAACTTGTTCCTGCACAACTGGGGTACGGCGTTCGACCTTTCGCTCAACACGTGGAATTACCTCTACGAAAAGATAGGACATTGTAATCAAGCCATGGAAAAACTTCAGCAACTGCTGGAGGAATCTCCGGAAGCAACTTACTTGGCCGACTATATTGAGGAAGCGCGTGCGATGCGTGCCATGTATTATTTCTACTTGTTGGATTTATATGGACGAGTTCCTTTGGTAACTTCTACATCGACGCAGATGAGTGAAGTCAGCCAGCCGGAGCGTTCTGAGGTGTTTGAATTTGTTGTTTCCGAATTGCAAAAGGCCCTCCCGTCGCTCTCCGACCAGAAGAGCAACCAGGCCGGTACGTATTACGGACGGTTTACGAAGGGTGTCGCTTACTTCTTATTGGCCAAGTTGGCATTGAATGCCGAAGTTTATACCGATAATAATTGGAACGACGGTATCCTGAATCGTCCCAACGGACGCAATATCATGATGAATGTCGATGGGCAGGAAATGAATGCCTTCGAAGCCGTCATCAAGTATGTCGATAAACTGACGGAGATGGGTTACACGCTCGAAAACGATTTCTCGGCTAATTTCTCGCTGACGAATGATAATTCCAACGAGAATATCTTCACGATTCCGATGGATCCGAGTGATTACCCGAACAACTGGAGTTATAACTACATCCGTACACGCCACTATACCCACGCCGTTGCCTTTGGCCTGAACGGTTGGAACGGTTCTTGTGCGACTACGGAGGCGATGAAGGTATTCGGATATGGTACGGAGAATCCCGACCCACGTCTCGAACTGACTTATTTCGCCGGTGCTGTCTATGGACCGGATGGCAACCAGCTTTTGCTCGACTACGGTGGAGAATCTCTTCCGTTCGTATATGAACCTATGCAGGCTAAGGTGTATATGGAAGCAAGCGACGGTGTTTATGTCCAGACGGCTGGTGCCCGCCAGAAGAAATACGAGATGGACGAAAACCCGGGCTCGAACAACGGTGAGCTGCCTCGCAACGACATGGTTTTATACCGCTACGCCGATGCGGTTCTGATGAAAGGCGAAGCTAAATTGCGTTTGGGACAAAGTGCCGACGACGAGGTAAACCAAATCCGTGCCCGCGTCAATGCGCCGCTGAAACAGAATGTAACTTTAGAAGATATGTTGGATGAACGCCTGCTCGAACTGGCGTGGGAAGGCTGGAGACGTAACGACCAAATCCGTTTTGGTACGTTTACCGAGCCAAACGACGACCGGTACGTGGGCGTGAAACACTCGGCAAGTTCTTTAGACTACAAGATAGATAATACCGGTTATACGACAGTGTTCGCGATTCATAATGACGTCTTGTTATTGAATCCGAACCTGACGCAGAACCCAGGTTATTAAATCTCAACCTTGACTTCATTGCTAACTAACATAGATCTGGTAGTAGATAAAATGATTTAGGTAAAATGTATGTTCTCCCGTCTCTCTTTAAAATGATGAGAGATAGTAATTTGATTTAGTGCTACCGTTATTAAGTATCAATTGAGTTGATAATAAGGAACGAATGTGTATTTCTTGTGAAAGAAGTACACATTCTTTTTTTTGAAATAACTTAGAAAAACCAAGGGAATGCGTACCTTTGGCCAAAAATACAACTGATATGGATCGAATTTTCAAATCTAAGGTAGATTGGTGGTATCACGGTGTCGTTTTGCTTTTAGCCGCCGTTAGTGTTCAGCAAATTATATCGGGTGCAAGCGTGTGGATGATTATACTATCCCTGTTTGTTGTCTATATGGCTATCCACGCGCTTCTGAACACCTGGTATAAGCTGACTGCCGACGGTTTCCTAATCGTCCACTGCAGCTTTTTCCCCGAAAAGCGGATTGCGGTCTCGGAGATTACCGCTGTCGAATCTTCCTTCCTCCCGGTCTCGAGCTATGCGCTATCGCTCGACCGGATTATCATCTGGAAAGGCAATCTGCAATGGCTGCTCATTTCCCCTGTCAACAAACAGGAGTTTGTCAATGTCCTGCGAAGAATGAATCCCAACATAAAAATCATCAAATAATAATAACTACAATCCCATGAAATTCCAAGTTGCTATCATCGGCGGCGGTCCCGCCGGTTATACTGCGGCTGAAAAGGCTGCGCGCGGTGGCTTGTCCACGGTTTTGTTTGAGAAGAGGGCTTTGGGCGGCGTTTGTTTGAACGAAGGCTGCATCCCGACAAAGACGCTGTTGTATTCCGCCAAAATTTTGAACCAGATCCAAGGTTCCACCAAGTACGGTGTCAGCGCGGAGAATCCTTCTTTCGATTTGCCCAAAATCGTTGCCCGCAAGAATAAAGTTGTCAAGAAACTGACCGCCGGTATCCGCATGAAGATGAAAGAGGCCGGTGTCGAAGTCGTAAACGCCGAGGCTCAGATTCAAGGCAAAAACCCGGACGGCACGATTTCCATCCTGTGCGGCGATTCGGTCTATGAAGCCGAGAACCTGCTGCTCTGCACCGGCTCGGAAACCATCATCCCGCCCATCCCAGGCTTGTCGGAAACGGCCTATTGGACCAGCCGCGAGGCTTTGGAAAGCAAAGAGCTGCCGGCTTCGCTCGTCATCATCGGCGGCGGGGTCATCGGCATGGAGTTTGCCTCGTTCTTCAACAGCCTTGGCGTGCAAGTGCAGGTGGTTGAAATGATGGATAAGATTTTAGGTCCGATGGACCGCGAGCTTTCTGCCCAACTGCAGGCCGAATATGCCAAAAAGGGTGTGAAATTCTACCTTAGCACCAAGGTTACAGCGGTAAACGGCACGGAGGTTACGATAGAAAATGCCGACGGCATCGCCACCCTGCATGGCGACAAGGTTCTCCTCAGCGTCGGCCGCCGTCCGGTTACGAAGGGCTTCGGTCTCGAATCGCTCGCACTCGAACCGTATCGGAACGGGGTGAAGGTAAACGAATATATGCAGACTTCCCTGCCCAACGTCTATGCCTGCGGCGACATCACCGCTTTCTCGCTCCTGGCGCATACGGCAGTCAGCGAGGCTGAAGTCGCCATCGACCATATCTTGGGCCGCAGCCGCAAGATGAGTTACAAAGCCATCCCGGGCGTAGTCTATACGAATCCGGAATTTGCCGGCGTGGGCAAAACAGAAGAGGAATTGCAGGCAGCGGGCATCGCCTACGAGGTGAAGAAGGTGCCGATGGCGTTCTCGGGCCGTTTCGTCGCCGAGAACGAGATGGGCAACGGCGTTTGCAAATGGCTCGTCGCGGAGGACGGTACGCTCCTCGGCGCGCATCTCCTGGGGAACCCGTCGTCGGAACTGATCGTTACCGCCGGCATCGCTATCGAACAGGGGATGAAGGCGGAGCAACTGAAAGAATATGTTTTTCCGCATCCGACGGTCGGGGAAATCCTGAAAGAGTTCTGAGTTATGGGTGATGAGTTCCGAGTCGGATGAGATAGTATCCGGTCGGACGGAATCAAAAAATCGTGCAAGCTGCAACGCGATTCGCAACACTGTTGCGAGGACTGTTGCAGCTTGCAGAGTTATTTGCAACACTGTAGCGAGAAGCGTTGCAACTTGCAGAGTTGTTTGCTACACTGTAGCGAGAGCCGTTGCAACTTGCAGAGTTGTTTGCTACACTGTAGCGAGAGCCGTTGCAGCTTGCAACGTTATTTGCTACACTGTAGCGAGAGCCGTTGCAGCTTGCAGAGTTATTCGCTACACTGTAGCGAGGAGCGTTGCAGCTTGCAACGTTTTCTGTTTTTCCCGTTGCGGGAAATAAATCAACCGCGCTAAAGCGTTAATTCGATGACGGTATCGACATCCTGCGGGACTTGCTTCAACATCAGGAGGACACCGTTCTTGTCCTGCTTGAAATCCACCTTCGACTGGTCTTTGAAGAGAACAGCCTTCTTGACTTTCTCCGTCAGCGGGAGGAAGAGGCCCTTGTCCTGCGAGTTGAGGATATGAACGTAGAGCTTGTCGCCTTTTTGCGTCGTTACGCCCCATTCGCGCGGGGTGATGACGCCGCCGCGCGTCCCGTAGATGGTTTCGCCATAGACCTTCATCCATTCGCCCACTTCCTTCAGTCGCTGGATGGCGACGGCAGGGAGTTCGCCGTTGGGTTGCGGGCCGATGTTCATGAGGAGGTTGGCATTTTTGCCAGCAGCTTTCACGAGATAATGGATGAGTTCGGTTGTAGATTTATAGTCTTGGTCAGTGATGCTGTAGCCCCAGGTATGGTTCATGGTTTCACACGTCTCGAGCGGCAGGGCGGTAACTTTTTGTCCGGCAGAAAAGCCCGCTTTGTTCTCGCCAGGGAGGTCGCGCTCGAAGAGTTGAAAGTCTTCACCGGCGTAAGGGGCACGGTGATGGTTGTTGCCGACCATGCACGCGGGCTGGAGCTTATGGATAAGGACGTATTGTTCCTCAAGCTGCCAGTCGAAAGGTTCCGGCTTGTCCCAGACACCGTCGAACCAGATGGCGCCGATTTCGCCGTAGTTCGTCAGCAGCTCGGTCAGCTGGTTATTCATGAATTGGTAGTAGGAATTCCAGTTCTCCTTGCCCTTTTCGCGACCCGTTCCGTGGCCAGTGTTGCCCACGGGGTAGTCCGGGCGGCGCCAATCGAGGTGCGAATAATAGAAATGGAGCTTGATGCCCTGCTTGTGGCATTCGTCGGCAAGCTCCTTGATTAAATCCCGTTTGAAAGGCGTGGCATCGACGATATCATAGTCCGATTGCTTCGTGTCAAACATCGAGAAGCCGTCGTGATGGCGCGAGGTGATGCAGATATACTTCGCACCGGAGGCTTTGATGGCCGAGACCCATTCCGCCGCGTCGAACTCGATGGGGTAGAAGCCCGAAGCCAGCTTCGCGTATTCCTCCCAATTCAGGTTCTTGTTGTTCATCACCCATTCGCCGTCGCCCAGCATACTGTAGATGCCGTAGTGGAGGAAGATGCCGAATTTATTGTCCTGGAACTCTTCGCGCGCCTTGAGGTTTTCCGCGCTCGGCGTGTATTCGCCGGAAGTTTGCGCTACGGCCGGGACGCATAGTGCCGCCGATAGCAAAAGGCTGTAAATTGCATTTTTCATGTCATTCAAGTATTAAAGATGAATAAATCTGCTCCGCAAATATAGGGAGAATAAAAGAGACTTCGCCCATTTGCCCGGGGAAAATCCA
Source organism: uncultured Parabacteroides sp. (assembly GCA_944325345.1). Lineage (GTDB taxonomy): Bacteria > Bacteroidota > Bacteroidia > Bacteroidales > Tannerellaceae > Parabacteroides. The sequence continues at coordinate 282,488 of CALUZV010000001.1, read as the reverse complement.
TTTGCGGGCCGGATTCTGATTTCAATGGCGCGAAAGCGAAAAACAGGCGCATGATAGGGAAGGCCTATTTGCCGTCTTGTCTGGATTATTTCTCTATCTTTGCGCCCGAAAATTGAACGAACATGGCATTAAAACGATTTGGTGTATCCTTGGAAGACAATTTGCTGGAGGCGTTGGACAAGTACGTTACCGATAACGGCTTTGCCAACCGCTCGCAGGCTATCCGTTTCCTGGTGGAAAAGAATATCGCGGAAGAGAAGTGGCAGTGCAACCATATTGTGGCGGGCACGGTGATTATCATGTACGACCAGACGCGGAAAGATATCGCGACGAAGCTGGCGGATATACAGCGCGAGCATCAGGAACTTATCTTATCGTCTTCGCAGTATTATATCAACCATAATTTCTGTCTGCATATCGTTACGGTCATGGGTATGGCCTACAAGCTGACGGAACTGGCGGACCGGATGACGACTATCAAGGGCATCAAACACGGGAAATTGGTGATGAGCCGGGCGGATTAGCGCTTATTTTTTTGCCCGTAGCGTAACACGATTTCCAGAATACATGCTATCCCTATCGAGAGATATCAAATATTAAAGACGAATATATGACGAAAAAAAATGTAGCCTTCGGCCTCCTGGCCTCCGCCTTCATCCCGCTCGCGGGACAGGCGCAAACAGACAGCACGAACATTTCCCGGAATTATGCGCTGGACGAAGTGGTCGTTACCGGCACCCGCAACGAGACGGATATCCGGCATCTGCCGATGACGGTCTCTATCGTAAACCGCGTGCAGATTGAGCAGACGCACGAAGCCTCCTTGCTCCCCATCCTGACCGAGCAAATCCCCGGGTTGTTCACCACCTCGCGAGGCGTGATGGGTTTCGGAGTCTCCGACGGTGCCGCCGGTGGGATTTCCTTGCGTGGCATGAGCGGCGGCTCGGGTCGCCTGATGGTTTTGATTGACGGACATCCGCAATATATGGGTTTGTTCGGACATCCTATCTCCGACGCCTACCAGACGATGATGGCCGAGCGCGTCGAAGTCTTGCGCGGTCCGGCCTCAGTCCTCTACGGTTCGAACGCGATGGGTGGCGTGGTAAACATCGTTACCCGCAAGATGAAGGAAGATGGCGTGAAGACGGAGGTCAATATCGGTGCCGGCTCCTACGGCACCTTCCAGTCTGAGGCCACCAACCGCGTGAAGAAGGGCAAATTCTCCAGCACCCTCACGGCTTCCTACAACCGCACGGACGGCCACCGCGTCGATCTGGGCTTCGAACAATACGGGGGCTATGCCAAACTGGGCTACGACTTCTCCGACAACTGGAAGCTCTGGGGCGATGTGAACATCACCCACTTCAACGCCTCGAACCCCGGCACTGTCTCCGCTCCCCTCGTCGATGCCTACCAGCGCATCACGCGCGGCATGACGTCCTACGCCCTCGAGAATCATTACGAGCGCACTTCCGGCGCGCTGAGTTTCTTCTACAACTGGGGACGGCATAAAGTCGATGACGGCTACATTCCGTCGCAGGGCGAGACTCCGCTCGACTACCGTTTCCACTCCAAAGACAACATGATGGGCCTCTCGTGGTATCAGAGTGCGACGCTTTTCACCGGCAACCGCCTCACCGTGGGCTTCGACTGGTATCGCTTCGGGGGCGAGGCTTGGAACGAATATATTTCGGGGGCACAGAGCGGCCAGCGCTCCGACATCATCGACGAGACGCAGGACGAGATTGCGGGTTACATCGATTTCCGTCAGGATATCGGCTCATGGCTAACGTTCGATGCCGGTGTCCGTGCCGACCACCACTCGCACGTCGGGACGGAATGGATTCCCCAGGTCGGTCTCTCTTTCCATCTCCCGAAAGAGGCAGAAATCAAGCTCTCGGCGAGCAAAGGCTTCCGCTACCCGCTCATCCGCGAGATGTTCATGTGGGGCGTGGCGAATCCCGACCTCGATGCCGAACGGATGTGGAACTACGAGCTTTCTTATTCTCAGAAACTTCTCGACGGTCGCCTCTCCTACGGCGTAAACGTATTCTATATCGATGCCGAGAACCTCATCACGGTCGGGATGATAGACGGTCGCCGCATGAACCTCAACACCGGCGAGGCCAAGAATGCCGGCGTGGAGGGCCAAATCGCTTACCGCTTCAACGAGGCATGGTCTGCCGACGCCAACTACAGCTACCTCCACATGGATACACCCATCATCGCCTCGCCGGAGCACAAGCTCTACGTCGGCGCGGTCTATACCAAGGGCCGGTGGCACCTCTCGTCGGGCATCCAATATATCGGCGGCCTCTATACCGAGGTGGGCGAAAAGCCGAAGACCGAAGACTTCGTCCTCTGGAACGTCCGCGGCTCTTACCGCCTCACCGACTGGCTCTCGCTTTGGGTCAAAGGGGAAAACCTGCTGGCGCAGCGTTACGAAATCAATGCCGGATTCCCGATGCCCAAGGCGACGTTCATGGGCGGAGTGAACTTGAAGTTTTAAACTCGATACTTTTATAGAAGCAAAAAAGCATTTACGGGCGTTTTTAGCTTTACCCCCCACCCCCCTTTACCCGTTTTCGAGCGTTTTTGGCTTAGGGGGGTGGGGGGTAAGACCAAAAACGCCCGTAAACGGCTTTACCCCCCACCCCCCCCTTGCCCGTTTTCGGACGTTTTCGGCTCAGGGGGGGGTGGGGGGTAAGACCAAAAACGCTCGTAAACGGCGTTACCCCCCACCCCCCTTGCCCGTTTACGAGCGTTTTTGATTCAGGGGGGGGGTGGGGGGTAAGGCTAAAAACGCTCGTAAACGGTAGGAGTATGGAGGAGGCACCGGGTCTATTCCCCAATTCCGATCATCACCACCTCTATCCGGTTCCCGCTATCAAGCAGAAGGCTGACAAAGTGCTGGACGTCGGCCGGCGTGAGGGCGCGGAGCGTCTCCTCGTAGTCGGTGCTGAGGTCGATGTGGCGGAAATAATAGGTATCGATGGCATTAAGCCAATAGCCGTTTTCCTGAAGCTGCTCGGTATGGCGTTTCAGCATATTGTCCACGCTTTTCGAGAAGTGCGAAGCGTCGGGACCCTCTTCCGCGATACGTCGAAGCTGCTCATCGACGATGCGGCTCATATCCTGCCATTTTGCCGGATCGGTATCAAACGAAATCAAGAGCGACGTCTGTCCCGGAGGGAAAGCGCCGACCGACGCGCCGGCGGAAACACCGTAGCTGGCGCCCTCGGCCTCGCGGATGGTCTCGGTATAAACCAAATCAAGCACTTGGCTGAGGAGCGAGGCGGTCAGCAGGTTCTTCAGCGTGTAGTCTGTATCGGTGGAATAGAACTGGAAGACAGAAGCCTTCGGTGTCTGCATGGGGCGGACGAAAGAAACCTCGTGCGTACCCTTGCGGTAGGTGGGGAGAGCCTCGGCGCGGCCTGTTTCCTGCCGTCCACCGCCGGGGAGAGAGGCCAGATATTGGCAGACAAGCGGTTTGATGCTATCGACATCAAGATTCCCGACAAAGGTGAATGTGAAGTCGGAAACGTCGCTGAAGCGGTCGCGGTACATCTCCTGAATGCGCGGATAGCTAATCTGCCCGAAATCTTCGGCACGGAGGGGCAAGGCACGCGGATGGTCGCCATAGACGGCACGCGTGATGCTGTCGCTGAAAGCCTCGGCGGGGTCGAGCCGCGCGTTTTCCAAGTCGGCCTTCATGCGGGTCTCGAACGATTGGTAAGCCTCGGAATCAGCACGCGGGCTGGTAACGGCAAGGTACATCAGCTCGAAGAGGGTACGGATGTCGTCGGGCGAAGCATAACCGTTCAGGCTCTCGTTGTCCAGACCCATCGAAGCGGAGCAGGCGACCTTCTTTCCGGCCAGCTTCTTGCTCAAATCGATGGCGGAAAACTCACCCAAACCACCGAGGCCGATGACGGAGTTGAAGACCTTCAGATTCTTTGCATCATTATTTCCAAAGAGCGTGCTGCCGCCGGGACTGGTAGCGGTCATCAGGATTTCGTCTTTCTTCAAGTCCGTATGTTTCAAGATGACCCGGGCGCCGTTGCTCAGGCTGAGGATGGTAGCGCCGAAGATGGGGTCTTTCTCTTCCTTAATAATCGCGCCCGGAGCAGGGAGATGAGGGATAAGCGGGTCGTTGTTCACTTCCTCGCGATAAGGCTCGACGGGTTGCGCCACGGCCTGCTGGTACATAGCGAGCAAGGCGGCTTCCGAAGGATAGGAAAGACCTTCCTTCTCGGGACCGCTGAGGGCGATGACGAGGTTTTCCTTTTTGATTAGCTGAGAGATATAAGCATTCACCTGCTCGAGAGGAATCTGGGGAGCAATCTGGCTGATCAGGCGGTATTCGGTCTCGATGCCGGGGATATAGCCGCCCTCGGTGAAATGATTGACATATTCGCGGGTGTAGGCGCCGTTCCGCTGCTTGTCCTTTTCGTTAAAGGCCGATTCGTATTGCTTCAAGACCGAAATCCGTGCCCGTTCATACTCTGAAGCCGTGAAACCGAAGCGGCGGACACGCTCGGTCTCGCGCACCAAGGTGTTGAGCGTCGAATCCAATTTCCCCTCTTGGGCGATAGCCGCCATCGTGAAGGCATTCTTGGTACGCGCCACCAGGAAAGGTCCGTTATAGCTCTCGGCATAGACGAAAGGCGGGTCGGCACGCTGGAGCAAAGCCCCTAAGCGTTCGTTCAACATCTGGCTGCATACGGCAGAGAGATAATCGTCGGCCAGACCCACGATGCTGGCACGCTCGGCAGGGGACAGCGGGTCGTATTTGTGGAAGAAATAGAGGATGATATTCGGGGCTTCTTTGTCCGTGATGATGGAAACGATAGGTTCCGTATTGTCCTCGACGGGATAATAGGGGCGGGGAGTAGGATTCACCGGAGCAGGGATATCGGCAAACATGGTTTTGACGGTCTGCTCGACGGAATCCACATCAATATCGCCCACGATGATGATGGCTTGCAGGTCGGGACGATACCACTTGTGGTAATAAGCCCGCAGTTCATCAGGTTTGAAATTGTCAATCACCTCAATCGTGCCAATCGGCATCCGGTGGGCATAGCGGCTGGTTGGCATCATCTCAGCCAACTGCTTCTCCATGATGCGGAAGCTGGCATCGCTACGGGTACGCCATTCTTCGCGGATGATACCACGTTCCTTCTCGACCATCGAGTCGGTAAGGGCCAGGAAGTTCGACCAATCATGCAAAATCAAAAGGCAGCTATCGACCACGGCCTGACGGGAGACCGGGGCGTTGATAATCGTATAGACCGTTTCGTCGAAGCCGGTATAAGCGTTCAGGTTCTCGCCCATACGCATACCGACGCTCTGTAAATACTTGTCCATCCCGTTTTCGGGGAAGTTTTTGCTGCCGTTGAACGCCATGTGCTCCAGGAAATGCGCCAGACCACGCTGGTTTTCTTCTTCGAGGATGGAGCCGACATTCTGAGCGATGTAAAAGTCAGCCCGTTCCTTGGGCAATTCATTATGACGGATGTAATACGTCAGACCATTGGATAACTTCCCGTAGCGGACATTCGGGTCGATGGGAAGAGGCTGCATCTCCTGCTGTGCAAAAAGGGATGGCACAAAAGCAAAGAGTAGCAAAGCCAGACAAAGCCAAGCTTTCTTAGGGATAAAGATATGTTTCATTGCTTCGAATTATAGGATTTATTGGCGGCAAATATACGCATTTTCGGATGTACACATTCCAAATAGGAGGGATATAAAAAATTAAAGGCTGTCTCACGACAACCCCTAATCAAACTTTGTTAACCTTAAATCTAATACTATTATGAAAAAACCACAGTGCAAAGGTACGGCCCTGTCAAGTTTTTGTCAAGCGATTTAAGGATAATTGTTGTTAATCGTTGATTAAATATTGCTATACACTCTATATCTAAACTCGCTTCAATCCTTATTATTAGCCAGTTTATTGCTTATCTCCTCAATAGCTTCGAAGATAGCACGGCTATTGGAGAGACGGGGAATCTTATGCTGCCCGCCGGCCTTGCCTTTCCGCTTCAACCACTCATAAAAGCTATCCTTGCTGGCAACAACGACCTCAAGCGGCTGGAGGGAGATTTCTTTGTAGCGTTTCGCCTCGTAATCCGAGTTGAGAGCCTGCAATTCGCGGTCAAGCAAAGCCGCGAACTCAGGGATGGATGGCGGCATGACTTCAAACTCGATAAGCCATTGGTGTCGTCCCTTGGCCTTGTCGAGCAGGAAGAGCGGAGCGGCGGTATAATCTTTCACCCGCGCTCCCGTTTGTTGGCATGTGCGGGCAAGAGCCTTGTCGGCATTATCTACCATCAGTTCCTCACCAAAGGCATTGATATAATGTTTTGTGCGACCTGAAATAACAAACTTATAGGGTCGGAGGGAAGTGAAACGAACCGTGTCGCCAATCTCGTAACGCCACAAGCCGCCCGGTGTGGAGATAAGCATTGCGTAGTTCTTGCCCACTTCGACAGATTCGAGCGGAAGGACAGTGGGATTATCGCTCTCCACCTCCTCAAATGGAATAAATTCATAGAAAATACCATAGTCGAGCATCAGGAGGAGCGAATGATCAGTAGGGTCGTTTTGGATTCCGAAGAAACCCTCCGAAGCATTGTAGGTCTCCATATAGTGCATCCGGTCGGAGGGAATAAGCGCCTTATATTGTTCGCGATAGGGCTCAAAGCTAATTCCCCCATGGAAGAAGACCTCCAGATTAGGCCAAACATCCGTCAGATACTCGCGGCCGGTATGCCTGAGGACGGCACGAATCAACACCAGCATCCAGGATGGGACACCGGAGAGGCTGTTTACATCAGCATGGCTCGTACTCTCCACGATGGCCTTGATTTTGCTTTCCCATTCATCCATCAAGATAATCTTCTTGCTCGGGACACGCACCAGATTGACCAACGGATTGAGATTCTGCAATAAGACAGCCGAGAGGTCTCCGCAATGCACCTGCTTATTCAGGGGAGAAGGTGCATGGCTTCCCCCAAGAATCAAACCTTTATGCAGAAAAAAACGGCTTCCGGGCGTATTCTCCAAATAGAGAGCTACGCTATCGAAGCCGCCTTGGTAATGAGTCTTTTTCAGTATTTCTTGGGAAACTGGAAGGAATTTGCTTTTATCATTTGTCGTCCCGCTGCTTTTGGCAAACCAGCGGACGGGAGTAGGCCAAAGAATATTAGACTCACCATCTATCATCCGGGCTATGTCTTCTTTCAAAGTCTCGTAGTTTTGCACCGGAATACGTGCCTGGAAATCACGCCATGTACGAATTGAGGAGAAATCATAACGCTTGCCCCATTCCGTATTCTTGGCCGTAGTAAGGAGGTATCGGAGTTGTTGATGTTGCAAATCATCAGCCCGTTCCGCATAATGCCGTAAGACTTGTTGGCGGGGACGAAAGAAAAGTGAGATGGTTTTCGTCAGAATATCCATAAGGTAATATCAAGAGTTATGAATAATGAGTTATGAATTATGGATTACACGCAATGGATGTTTCTACAAATCATAACGTATAATCCATAATCCATCAATCTGAAACAGCTGATTCCGAAACAGCATCAGACTCTATATCTGCCACGGCGACATTAGCCTTCCGCTTCTTTTTTAAGTCGGCGACTGCCTGCTGAAGGTCTTTGTCGCTTCGAAGTTTCTTGATAGCCATCTGGGAAGCATTCTGCTGGGATTCCTTTTTGGTATAGCCAATGCCTATTCCCATTTGGATATCGCCGGCTAAAATCACGGCTGTTTGGAAAACAGGATTTCCATCATTATCATTAAACGATTCGATAATGTTAAACGTAACCTCCAGCTTGTTCTTCTGACTCCATTCTATCAAGTGCGATTTGAAGTTCATTTCTTTCCGGGCTATCGTATCGATATTGATAAACCGCTGGATGAAAACCCGGTGAATAAAATCATAGCAACGCTCGTATCCTTGATCCAAATAAACCGCTCCAATCAAGGCTTCCAATGCATTTCCATAAATATAATTATTGTGGGAATTTACCTTGGTTGTGTATTTGACCAGTTTGTCAAGCCCTAATTCCAAAGCAATATGGTTCAAGGTTTCTCGCTTGACAATCTTGGAACGGGTATTTGTCAAGTAACCCTCCCGCTTATTGGGAAAATGCTTATATACGATATCCGCTATGATTGCATCCAAAATGGCATCGCCAAGGAACTCCAACCGCTCATTGTTTATATGCCTTCCGTTGTCATCTTCTACCAACGAAGACTTGTGCAGGAAGGCTTGTTGATAAACCTGGATATCATCTGGATAAAAGCCGGTAATCCTATAAATAGACAAATAAGGCTCCTTATCTTTGTTTTTCAGAAGCCTTATTTTTCTATATAACTGTGAGAACAACACGTTACTTCACAAATTTTTTGACAATAATTGTCGCATTATGTCCACCGAAACCAAACGTATTAGACAATGCCGCATTCACCGTACGCTTCTGAGCTTTATTGAATGTAAAGTTCAGGTTGTAATCAATTTCAGGGTCATCGTCTCCTTCCGCATGGTTAATCGTCGGAGGAATGATATCTTCCTTCACAGCCATAACGCTAGCAATCGCCTCAACCGCACCGGCAGCACCAAGCAAATGGCCTGTCATTGATTTGGTCGAGCTGATATTCAGCTTATAAGCGTGTTCTCCAAATACGTCGATTACAGCTTTTGCTTCCGATATATCACCGACTGGAGTAGAAGTACCATGAACATTGATATAATCAATATCTTCCGGTTTCATACCCGCATCCTCCAATGCATTCTGCATGGTCAGACGTGCACCCAGTCCTTCCGGATGAGTAGCCGTCAAGTGATAAGCATCGGCAGACATTCCGCCACCTACTATTTCGGCATAAATCTTAGCACCACGAGCAAGCGCATGTTCCAGCTCTTCCAATACCAAGCAACCGGCACCTTCACCCATCACAAATCCATCACGGCTCGCACTAAACGGACGTGAGGCTGTCTCCGGCGAATCATTGCGCGTTGATAAGGCATTCATAGAATTGAAACCACCTACACCGGCTGCCGCAATAGCAGCTTCCGCACCGCCTGTTACGATAGCATTCGCTTTACCCAAACGGATATAGTTAAATGCATCAATAATAGCATTAGTTGAAGAGGCGCAAGCCGATACAGTAGCAAAGTTCGGACCGCGGAAACCATATATCATCGAAATATGACCCGCTGCGATATCCGCAATCATCTTCGGAATGAAGAACGGATTGAACTTCGGACCAATCGTATCTTTAGTCTTTGCATAACCCATCACCTCATCTTCGAATGTCTGGATACCACCAATACCGGCAGCGAAGATAACCCCGATACGGTTCTTATCTTCCGTTTCCAAGTCCATTGCCGCGTCGGCAATCGCTTGCTTTGCCGCACCAATGGCCAACAAACTATAACGATCACATTTGCGGGCTTCCTTGCGATCTACGTACAAAGAGGCATCGAAGTTCTTTACTTCGCACGCAAACTGTGTCTTAAACTTACTTGCATCGAAATGAGTAATAGGTCCCGCGCCACTTCTTCCGTTGATAAGACCCTCCCATGTTTCTGCGAGGGTGTTACCAAGGGGAGAAATAGCACCAAGACCTGTTACTACTACTCTTTTCAATTCCATACTTTGAGAATAAAGAATAAAATTGATTACGCCTTAACGTTTGCTTCGATATAAGCAATAGCGTCGCCAACAGTTGTAATCTTTTCTGCTTGATCGTCTGGAATAGAAATACCGAATTCCTTTTCGAATTCCATAATCAATTCCACCGTGTCAAGAGAGTCTGCTCCTAAATCGTTAGTAAAGCTTGCTTCGTTTGTAACTTCTGATTCTTCTACGCTTAATTTATCAACGATGATAGCCTTTACTTTAGATGCAATATCAGACATAACTTTTAAATTTAGATTAATAATACGAATTTACTTTTTATTTTTGCGCTGCAAAGGAAAGAATTTTTTGCGGTACAATAAAATTTCTGCTCTGAAAAATATTGAAAACTGCACGTTTTTTCTTACCTTGTGCAGCAAAATTAGTGTTTATGATGAAAAATATAGCCATTTTTGCCTCCGGAAACGGAACGAATGCCGAAAATATCATCCGATATTTTTCTAACAGTGAAAGTATTAATGTGGCCTTGGTTTTGTCTAACAAAACCAAGGCTGGTGTACACGAACGTGCCCGCCGCCTCGGTGTCCCCTCGCTCTCTTTCCCGAGGGATGTTTTTACCGCTGGCGAACCCATCGTCGAGTTGTTGCACGAGCATCATATCGATTTCATCGTCTTGGCCGGCTTCCTCTGCTATGTCGCCCGTCCGCTCCTGGACGCCTATCCCGGGAAAATCATCAACATCCACCCGTCGCTCTTGCCCAAATTCGGGGGAAAAGGGATGTACGGCGACCACGTGCACCAGGCCGTCCTTGCCGCCGGTGAAACGGAGTCGGGGATTACCATACATTATATAAATGAACATTACGACGAAGGCGGCATCATCTTCCAGGCGACCTGCCCGGTCCTGCCCGGCGACACACCCGACTCGCTTGCCTCCCGCGTCCATGCCCTCGAGTATGCGTATTTCCCGAAGGTGATTGAGGAGGTGGTGAGTAAGGAGTGAGGCTGCGCGCCTTACCCAAAATTGTTAGCTCGCAAACAAGAAACTATTTTCCGTACCCCTACGACGCCCACCTGCACCCGTGCAACCACCCTCCGTACCCCTACGGCGACGGCCGCAGGCTTGCAAATGACTTCCGTAGCCCTACGGAGACCATCTGCAACCGTGAAAGTGGCTTCCGTAGGCCTACGGAGGCGACCGCGAGCCTGCAAATGCCTTTCGTAGGCCTACGGAGACTATTTTCACCCGTGCAAGTGCCTCCCGTAGCCCTACGAAGTGTTTTTTAATTTGTGAAACATGGAAAATATTATCAACAAGATAAAAATGGCATATCCCGTCTCGGACGCGACGCTCGAGGCCCTCAAGGCGCACCTCACCCCGTGCCGTTTCCCGAAGAGAGGCCGAATGGTGGAGGCCGGGGCGTATTGCCACTCCGCCTATTTCATCGAGAAGGGCATCACCCGCTCATTCTGGCTGGTCAATGGCGAGGAAATCACCACTTCCTTTGCCGCCGAGGGGTGCATCGTCTTCAGTATGGACGAGTTATATTACGGGAAAATCAGCGAGGAATACGTCGAGGCGCTGGAGGAGGTCGTGGCCTACCGCATCGCCATCGCCGACCTGAGGCGCCTCATCGAAACCAATCTCGAGCTTTGCAACTGGTGGCGCATCATCCACCAAAACGAGTACCGCCGCCTCCACCGGAGCCACAAGGAGCGGCTGACGCTGCCCGCCCGCGAGCGGTATGAGGCGTTCCGGAAGCAATTCCCGGAGGTCTGCCGGCGGGTGAACTTAGGCTATATCGCATCATATCTGGGGATTACGCTTTCGACGCTGAGTAGGTTGAGGAATATTCCTTAATTATTGCGATTAATCAAATTCACCACGACCTTCACCATCACGTCTTTTTCCTCTGTGCGACTTTCGGCTATCATTAATGTCAGAGCCACTAAGGTATTATCTGCTATACGCTTGCTTCCGTCCGGATTATACAAAATGCCATTCCCGGACATAAACCAAAGGAAAAGCGTAGCGGCAATACGCTTATTTCCGTCGCTAAAAGAGTGGTTCTTGGTTACCAAATAGAGCAACATGGCCGCCTTTTCCTCGATAGAAGGATAAAGGTCTTACCCTCCGAAGGTTTGGTATATCTGACCAATAGAACTTTTGAAAGAATCGTCCTTCTCGTTTCCGAACCATTGGCTGGAACCGAACTTCTGTCGTAAACTATCAATTGCTTGAATAGCCCCTTCGTAGGTAGCGTGAAATTTCTCCTCGTTAGTTGTTTGCTCCACAGACAACTGCTGGTAATCATATTTATCCAAGGTGTCAAGAGCATAAGCATAATCGGAAACGACCTCCACCAGACTGGCTGTTTCGTCAGAATTTAAAGCATCCTGCGTCTTTATCGTCCGTCCTAAGACACCCACCAACTGTTTCAGTTCTGCGTAATGCTGTTCGGCCAAAGATTTATTGATAGCATAGCCTTTAACCAGATAATCTTTCAGGATTTTGTTTGCCCAGATACGGAATTGAGTGCCGCGCTGGCTCTTTACTCGATAACCAACTGAGATAATGACATCCAAATTATAAAGTACTAATTCTCTTTCTTGTAATCTACCTTCCATCGCCCCATGACGAGTGGTATGTGCAAATTTTGCACATACCTGTTCCCTGGAAAGTTCGCCTTCTTTAAATATATTATTAATATGGCGCCCTATCACGGTTCTATCCTTTTGAAACAACTCCGCCATCTGCGCCTGCGAAAGCCATACCGTATCCTGTTCCAACTTGACATCGATGGAAGTCTGTCCGTCCGCTGTCTGATAAATGATTATTTTGTCCATAGTATAGTTTAGTTATATATTTCGTGCACAAATATACAGAATTTTGCCATAGAACAACTTTTCCCCCACTTTTTCCCTGTACCTTTGCCTCACTTTTAAACTTACGTAAACACAATATCCATGTCTAAAACAATTATTTCTTCCGCTGCTTTCGCAGACACGAAACCGCATTACGAGATTCTCGACGGCCTGCGCGGTGTGGCTGCCCTCCTGGTGGTTTTCTACCATATATTCGAGGGATTGTCGTTTGCCGCAGGGGGCACACTGATTACTACCATCAACCACGGCTATCTGGCTGTGGATTTCTTCTTTATCCTCTCCGGATTTGTCATCGGCTATGCCTACGACGACCGCCTGGGCAAGACGATGAGCCTCGGGAATTTCTTCAAGCGCCGGTTGATTCGCCTCCACCCGATGATTGTCATGGGGGCTGTGCTGGGAGTCGTCTTCTACTGCCTCCAAGGTTGTGTCCGCTGGGACGGGACGCACGTTGCCACGTCAATGATTATGCTGGCTCTGCTCTGTGCCATGTTTTTCATACCCGCCACACCGGGAGCAAGCTATGACATCCGTGGAAACGGCGAGATGTTCCCGCTCAACGGCCCGAGCTGGTCGCTTTTCTTTGAATATATAGGGAATATCCTGTATGCCCTTTTCATCCATCGCCTCAGCAATCGGGCCCTGACCGTATTAGTCGGCATCCTGGGCGTTGCCTTAGCGTGGTTTGCCCTTTTTGATGTTGCCGGTTACGGAATGATTGGCGTCGGCTGGACACTCGACGGAGCCAATTTCCTTGGCGGAATGATTCGGATGCTCTTCCCCTTTTCCATGGGAATGCTTTTGTCCCGCCACTTCAAACCCGTGAAAATAAGAGGGGCATTCTGGATATGCTCCGCCGTCCTCCTCGTTCTTTTCTGCGTACCTTATATCGAAGGGCAATCGCCGGTCAGCCTGAATGGTGTATTCGAAGCCATCTGCATCCTCTTCGTTTTCCCCGTCCTGGTATGGCTCGGGGCATCGGGGCAGACGACCGATATCCGTTCGACCCAAATCTGCAAATTCTTCGGCGACATCTCTTTCCCCCTCTACGCCGTCCACTATCCCGTGATGTATCTCTTCTATTCGTGGCTGATCGAGAACAAATACTACACCTTCGGCGAGGTCTGGCCCGTCGCCGCCGTGGTTTACTTCGGCAGCATCCTCCTGGCTTACGTCTGCTTGAAAGGCTACGACGAGCCCGTCAGAAGGTGGTTGGGCAAGAAACTTCAGCGCAAGTAGTGCCGTTTTCCGCAGATTTTTCCGTAAGTTTGCAGCCACTTACTTAACACATCGACTTATATGCAAACACAATCTATCGGTTATATGGATGCCCCGGTTCCCAAGGGCATCGACTTGAAAGCGGAAATCAACAAGTTGCGGAAGGAAAAGAATGCGGTCATCCTGGCGCATTACTACCAGACGGGAGATATCCAGGATATCGCCGACTTCGTAGGAGATAGTTTGGCCTTGGCACAATGGGCTGCTCGCACGGAAGCGGACATCATCGTCATGTGCGGCGTGCATTTCATGGGCGAAACGGCAAAGATTCTTTGTCCGGATAAAAAAGTGCTGGTGCCGGATTTGAATGCCGGCTGCTCACTCGCCGACAGCTGCCCCGCCGGAGAGTTTGAGAAGTTTGTAAAGGCTCATCCGGGCCATACGGTTATCTCTTACGTGAATACGACGGCTGCTGTCAAGGCGGTAACGGACATCGTGGTAACATCTACCAACGCCCGCCAAATCGTCGAGAGCCTGCCGAAAGACGCGAAAATCATTTTCGGTCCGGACCGCAACCTCGGCAACTACATCAACAGCATCACGGGCCGCGAAATGCTCCTCTGGAACGGCGCCTGCCACGTCCACGAGCAATTCTCCCTCGAAAAGATTGTAGAACTGAAGAAACAATATCCCGACGCGGAGGTCATCACCCATCCGGAGTGTAAAAAGCCCGTCGTCGAAGTCTCTGATTTCGTCGGCTCGACCGCAGCCCTGCTGAAGCACGCCGTCAAGTCTGACAAACAACGCTTCATCGTTGCCACCGAGAGCGGTGTCATCCACGAGATGCGCAAACAATGCCCCGGCAAGGAGTTTATCCCCGCGCCGCCGCAAGACAGCACCTGCGCCTGCAACGAATGCAACTTTATGCGCCTCAACACGATGGAGAAACTCTACAATTGCTTGAAATTCGAGCTTCCCGAAATCTTCGTCGATGAGGCCATACAGCAGAAAGCCATCCGGCCTATTCAGCGGATGCTGGATATTTCAGCTCAACTCGGGTTGTAATAGTTGAGACGCGGATAACGCAGATAACGCGGATTTGCACAGCGTATATTATTCAATCTGTGCGAATCCGCGTCATCCGTGTCATCCGCGTCCTTTTACCATTTCACCGCGTCCGGCAGGATATTCCCATCCGCCGCATCCTCGGCCGTGAACGTATTTCCCCGATACTGCACGCACAGCATCACCAGCGGTTCTGCCCCGTTGTTGCGCACCGAGCGACGACCCTCGGGAGCCACACGCACCACGCTCCCTTCCTCGACCGGGAAGACCTTGCCATCGACCTGGAACTCACCCTTGCCCGCCAGGAAAAAATACAACTCCTCGTGGTTTTTGTGCGTATGGAGGAAACCCGTTTCCGTTCCCGGCTGGAAAAGTTGGAAGGAAAACTCGCCGCCCGTAGCCTTCAGAGCAGCCCCGCCGAATACCTTCCCCGGGATTTTCACCTCTGGTCCCAGTTCCAATACATACTCACCCAGTTCATTCAGTTTGCCCACATTAATCGCACTGAAATTCTTAGCTTCCGCTACATTCTCAATCTTTTTCATCGTATCTATCACTTTATTGTTTATTATTTCTAAATGCACGACAAAGGTAAACGGCTCCCCGGCGACGCGCAAGAAGGCACGCAAAAGTCAGTCGGTTACCTGGATGATACTAATGTTGAGGGAGAAGGGGTTAGAAAAAAGGGTATTAACCTTATTTAAGAGGAAGAAGGAATAAAACAAGGCTCAACCGGGCTTCTGCAAATTTCCGAGCACTAAAATCTATCGTCAATCGGATTTCCGGAAAATAGTAAGCCCTAAAAACATCGTCGATTGGGCTTCCGGAAATTTTTAAGTATCAAAAACAGCCTCAATCGGACTTCCGGAAAAATTTTAGCTGAAAAAACATCGTCAATCGGGCTTCCGGAAAATAGTAAGTACTATTGACGATGTTTTTTGGGCTTCCGGAAAAATTTTAGCCCGATTGACGCTATTTTTTCTTCCTCAAAAAAATGTTTTAAGGAAGAAAAGACTTAACTTTGAGGCACATTTTTAATTTTAATATTCATTCTTATGAAACAAATTGAGCGATGGGGCTTAGCAAGGCTCCATATTCAAGAATGTTTCGGCTTCCTGAAAGGCATCAAGGCCGCTACGGATTCGCTCCCGACTACATCCGGCGGCGGAGAAGACCGCCCCGAGGTGCAGGGCCTCTCCGCCCGCAGTTCGGAGGGTGCTTCGCAGCAACTGGATGAGGCGGTGGAGGATTTCAACGAAAAGTTCGACCGATTCGACGAGACGTTGAAAGAATCCGAGAAGAACCCGGCGGCTGCCTTGGCTTCCGACCTGGATGAACAGCGCGACAAGTTCTGGCGCTTGCTGAATGCCTATACGAAAGTGATGGCAGAGCATCCGACCGAGGCCGTGGCTACTGCTTCAGGTAAAGCACGGGACATCGTGGAAAAGTATGGAGACCCTACGGACTTGGCGCAGACCGAGGAAACGGGTGTCATCCATAATGTGTTGGCAGATATCGACGCGCTCGAAGAAGAAGACAAGGAGCAGTCGGGTATCTTGCCGTGGTACAACAAACTTTCGGAATTGCAAGCAGCTTTTGAGGCGGCCGACCGCCAGCGTGCAAAGGCTGAAGGCGCGAAAACGAAAGGGGTCATCAAGCAAGCCCGCCTGGAAGCTGAGGCGGCTTACAGGAATTTGGTTAAGGTGGTCAATGCAGCCGTAATCTTCAACGGCGAGGCACCTTACGCTGAATTTATCGACGAAGTGAATGCACAGATGGAACGCCAGGGCGCCATCTCCGACCGCCGCGATACCCTCAACGCAAAAAAGAAAGAGGAGGAAGGCGAAGGGGACGACCGGCCGGTTGTCCAATGAACATTCGGGGCACGGATTACGCGGATTATACCACGAAATCCGTGCCTATTTTATAAAAAACACCTACCTTTGTCCGAAATAATTAAGCCTTATGAACAAAAAACATCTAATCAGCCTTTTGCTTTGCTTGTTCGTGCTGGCAAGTTGCAGCCAACAAGCGCACTTTATCACCGACGAGGCCTACCGCGCGGAGGTGGAAAAGGATTTCCAAACGAAACAGCAGGAATTGCCCAACGGCGACCTGTTTGCAGTGTTCAACGAAACGATGACGCCGGAGGAGAAGGAGGCGCTGACCTTCCTGTACGCCTATATGCCTATCGGCGACATCACGGATTATAGCGGGGATTTCTATCTCGAGAATATCCGTTCTTCTTTCCAGGCCCGCAGCGAAATGCCGTGGGGAAAAGTCATTCCGGAAGATATTTTCCGGCACTATGTGTTGCCCGTCCGCATCAACAACGAGAATCTGGACGAGAGCCGCATGGTATTTTATAAGGAATTGAAAGACCGCGTGAAGAATCTTTCGCTCTACGATGCGGTGCTGGAGGTAAACCATTGGTGCCACGAGAAGGTGATTTATACGCCTTCGGATGCGCGTACCAGTTCGCCGCTGGCCTCGGTGAAAACGGCTTACGGGCGTTGCGGCGAGGAATCGACGTTTACGGTAGCCGCTTTGCGTTCGGTTGGCATACCGGCCCGCCAGGTTTATACGCCACGCTGGGCACATACCGACGATAATCATGCCTGGGTAGAGGCGTGGGTCGATGGAAAATGGTATTTCTTCGGGGCTTGCGAGCCGGAACCGGTCTTGAATATGGGTTGGTTCAACGGGCCTGCTTATCGTGGAATGCTGATGCACACGAAAGTGTTCGGAAAATATTACGGACCGGAAGATGTCATGGAGCGGACGAAAGGATATACCGAAATCAATGTCATCGACAACTATGCCCCTTCAGCAAAAGCTACGATCAAAGTAACCGATGCCGAGGGCAAGCCCGTGGAAGGCGCTTTGGTTGAATTCAAGATTTATAATTACGCTGAGTTTTATTCCGTAGCCCGCAAGACGACGGATGCCGAGGGTACTTGTTTCTTGGCAGCCGGGAAAGGGGATATGTTGGTATGGGCCAGCAAAGACGGAAAGTATGGATATAGCAAAGTTTCCTTCGGAAAAGATAGCGAAAAGACGATAGCCTTGGATAAGAATCCGGGCAACGAAGAGTCAGTGCAACTCGACATCGTTCCGCCGGTAGATGGCTCCATTCCAGTGGAAGTTACCGAGGAACAGAAAGAAGCCAACGCCAAGCGTCTGCTCGAAGAAGATGCTATACGTAATAAATATGTAGCCACATTCTATACCGAGGATAAAGCCAAGGCTTTGGCAAAAGAATTAGGGACAGACGAGGCAAAGACCATCCAATATCTGATAGCCAGCCGAGGCAACTATGCCGAGATTGAGAAGTTCCTGCGCGAGACGCCGGCCGAGAAACGGGAGATGGCGATGAATCTCTTGGGCGTAGTCTCGGCGAAAGACTTGCGCGACACACCGGCTTCTGTCCTTGCCGATCATTTGAACAATACGCCGGCTGTGGAAAGTGATTTGTATGTAGAGTATATCATGAATCCGCGTGTCAGCAACGAGTTCCTGACTCCGTACAAGAGTTTTGCGGCTGCACAAGTAGATGAAGCTACGCGCAACGCCGTTCAGCAGAACCCTGCCGAATTGGTGGATTGGGTAAAACAGAATATTACGATAAAAGGCGACTTGAATCCGCAGCGTATCCCCATCATGCCGGAAGGCGTTTGGAAGGCACGCGCGGCTGATAAGCATTCCCGCGATATCTTCTTCGTGGCAGCAGCACGCAGCATGGGTGTGCCGGCACGCATCGAACCGGTGGCCAAGAAAGTACAGTATTATAAGGATGGTTGGGTGGACGTAGATTTCGAAGCTGCCGTACAGAGCAATGCCAAGCAAGGGAAAGTAGTTGCTTCCTATACGCCCATCAAAGCCTTGCAAGATCCGAAATATTACAGCCACTTCACGATTGCCAAGGTTTTGGATAACGGTACCTTGCAGACCCTCGACTTCGAAAGTGCAAACGGAGCGGATATGGGTACAGGCGATACTTGGAGTGCCCTCTTGAAGAAACCGCTGACCTTGGACGAAGGAAACTATATGTTGGTAACCGGAACTCGTATGGCCAACGGCAGTGTCCTCTCAGAAATAAGTTTCTTTACCGTAAATGCCGGGAAAACAACCAATATCAAGTTGGAAATGCGCGAAAGCAAGGATGAAATCCAAGTCATCGGCAATTTCAACTCCGAAAACAAGTTCACCTTGGCTGAAAGCGGAGAAGAAACCAGTCTGCTTGCTACGACCGGCCGTGGATATTATATCGTAGCTATCCTCGGTGCCCGTCAGGAGCCGACAAACCATGCAATGCGCGATATTGCAGCCGTGAAGAGCGACCTCGAGGCTTGGGGACGCCAGATGGTTCTCCTCTTCCCGGATGAAAAGGGATGGAAGAGTTTCGATGCAAAGGAATTTGGCGAATTGCCGAATTGCATCACCTACGGTATCGATACGAATCATGCTATCCAAAATGAAATCGTAGCAGCCATGAAGCTCAGCAACGCCCATCAGTTGCCCATCTTCATCATTGCTGATACATTCAACCGCGTAGTCTTTGTATCACAAGGTTACACTATTGGCTTGGGTGAACAGTTAATGAAAGTCATCCACAAGCTCTAAACAATGAATAACTGAGAATGGACTATTGACAATTAAATAAGTCTTGAGACCTAAAAAAATTGTCAATAGTCCATTCTCTATTTTTCAATTGTTATTACTACTTTTGCACCCGTTTTAAATCACTTTAAAATGAATGCAAAAAGTTTCTCAAAACTAACAGACCGCCAACTGCTTCAACGAGAGCTGAAGGACTACGTGATGATAGCAGTAGGCATGCTTTTGTATGCTATCGGCTGGACCGTGTTCCTCTTGCCGAATGATATCACGAGTAATGGCGTTCCGGGTATCGCCTCTATCGTCTATTTTGCCACGGGTATTCCGGTACAGTATGTTTACTTTCCTATCAATGCCTTCCTGCTGTTACTTGCCTTGAAAATCTTAGGATTCAAGTTCAGTATCAAAACGATCTATGCGGTATTTGTGCTGACGTTCCTGTTGTCAGTTGTGCAGGAAATGACAAAGGGCATCCATTTGCTGGGCGACCAACCTTTCATGGCGTGCGTAATCGGAGCTGCCTTCTGCGGAAGCGGTATCGGAACGGCATTTTCTTATAATGGAAGCACAGGAGGTACGGATATTATCGCGGCTATCGTCCACAAATACCGGGATGTTTCGCTGGGACGCATCATCATGTTCTGCGATATCATCATTATCGGTTCCAGTTATTTTGCCCTCCACGATTGGGAGAAGGTGGTTTACGGTTATGTAATGATGTTCATCTCCAGCTTCGTCCTCGACCAAATCGTGAACAGCAACCGCCAGTCTGTCCAGTTCTTTATCATCTCCAAACATTACGAGGAAATCGGACACCACATTAACAAAGATATGCACCGAGGCGTTACCATCATCGACGGCGTAGGTATGTACACCGGATTAGGCGTCAAGATGATGTTTGTCCTTGCCAAGAAGCGGGAATCCAATGCCATCTTCCGCCTCATCCAAGACATCGACCCGGATGCATTCGTTTCACAGAGTGCCGTCATCGGTGTTTATGGAAAAGGTTTCGACCATATCAAGGTAAAACAACATAAACAGCCTGAGAAAGTCATAGAGGCACAAACGGTTGAGCCGAAACAGTCTTAGCCTTTCCCTTTTATGAATACAATAGACCAAGCCGTTGCCCGTCTGATGGCGGGCATCGGTATTGAACAAATCCATATCCATACCTGGAGCATCCGCATTGCCAGCCTCCTGGGTATCATCGTCATCTCTTACCTGACGACGAAGCTCTTCCACCACATCGTCATCCCTACTATCCAGAAAATTACCCGGCGGACGAAAGCCACGTGGGACGATTATGTCTTCAACGAGCAGATGCTGACGGCCTTTTGCCGTCTCATCCCGCCATTGATGTGGTATATCCTTCTGCCTTTTGTTTTGGAAGACGAACCGGAACTGTTGGATATCTTGCTCCGTGCCTGCTTGGTTTATCTGATTATCGTAGTGCTCCGCTTGGTGAGCACTTTCATGAATATCCTGTATGAGATATCCAATGAGCATGAAAGGCTCCGCAACCGGCCGCTGAAGGGTATCTATCAGATGTTGAACCTCGTCGCCATCGGTGTCGGCCTCATCCTTATCATCAGCATTTTGATAAATCAGAATGCAACATCTATCCTTGCCGGCCTCGGGGCTTCGGCGGCTATTCTGATGTTGGTTTTCAAGGACAGTATCTTGGGATTGGTAGCGGGCATCCAGCTTTCGGCAAACGATATGCTTCGCCCGGGAGACTGGATTACGATGCCGAAATATGGAGCAGATGGCTATGTGATCGAGGTCTCGCTCACAACGGTCAAAGTTCAGAATTTCGACAAGACCATCACGACCGTCCCGCCTTACGCCTTAGTCAGCGATTCGTTTCAAAATTGGCGCGGTATGCGCGAAAGCGGTGGCCGCCGCATCAAGCGTTCGCTCCTCATCGACGTGCGCAGCATCCATGCGTGTACCCCGGAGGAAATCGAACAATATAAGGCCAAAAATCTTTGGGCTTTTGAGGAAAAGGAAAACGAACTGCCCGCAAAGCAGCCCCTCATCAACCTCGAGGCTTTCCGCCGCCACGCCTTAGCTTATCTCCGGCAACGGGAGGAACTCAACCAAGAGATGCCCCTCATGATTCGCCAACTCCAGCCCACTTCCGAGGGTCTCCCGCTGGAAATCTATTGCTTCACTACCGTAAAAGACTGGATTCCATACGAAGACATCCAGACTTCTATCTTCAACCACCTCATCGGCGTCTTGCCGGAATTCAGCCTGCGCCTCTATCAGAAACCAGCTGAACTAATATATAAAGACACGGATGACGCGGATAAGTTGTTGATTAAAAATTAATCCGCGCAATCCGCGTCATCCGCGTCTTTTAAATTTTAATAGGACACCGTTACGTCGAACCCTTCCCCACGTGCCCGTGCCGCGATAGCGTCGAGCTCGTCTTTCGTCGCCTTGCGGAGCGTCTGGAGCGGCGTCGCGCGGTCGATAGTATAAATCATCACCTGCTTCGGACGGATTTGTTTCAGGGCTTCTATCCAGCCGGAAATTTCCTCCTCGCTGAGGTTGTCCACCGGTTCCCCATTGCTCTCCCCGTGCAGGAACATGGTTTGGATGATAACTTTTCCATCGAAACGGCAGAGATTCTTGAGCAACTCGTCGAAACAAAAACCCGGTTGGTTGGGCACGTTAATCTGTCGGATGCGCTTATCCAGCACCGAGTCGAGCTTCATGATATTGTCTTCTATCTTGCACAACGCTTGGAAGACATCTTCTTTCCCCAACATCGTTGAATTGGAGAGCACGGCTATCTTTGCCGACGGACAATGCTGGTTGCGAATGGCGATGGTATCGTCGATAATGCCTGCAAAATCAGGGTGCATCGTCGGCTCGCCGTTGCCCGCGAAGGTAATGACATCGGGCACCTTCCCGTCGGCCCGCATTTCGTCCAATTTCCGGGCTAATGCCTCGCGAACCTCCTCGCGGCGCGGCATCTTCTCGTGCGGGCGATGGTCTTTATTGTACCCGCATTCGCAATAAATACAATCGAAAGTACAGAGTTTCCCGTCAGTCGGGAACAGATTCATGCCGAGGGAAATCCCCAGGCGGCGGCTGTGTATCGGGCCGTAAACGATGCTATCGAATATCATAAGCAATGAATTTATTTTTCCGCAAAAGAACAGACAAAGGCAGAAATTCGCAAATATTTCCGGGTGAAAATCGATTCAACCCAACAATTTAACGCATAGGCTCAAAATAAATCCGTACTTTTGCATCACAATTAAACAATACCAAAATAGAAAGGAACAAAACTATGGCACGACCCATCAAAGAGACCCCGATATTGTTCGGGGAAGACGCTAAACGCTTCCTAAAAGCAATGGAAGATGTAAAACCCGCTTCGGAAGAAGAAAAGCAACGTGTACGCGCTGCTTTCGAGAAGATGAAGAAAATAGCCACTTTCGTTTTATAAGCCATGCGTTTAGTCAAATTAGAAGAAGTAGAAGAGATAAAGCCATTCGATTGTGGCGACACAGACTTGAATGGCTTTCTCTTCGAAGATGCCGGTTATTATTTCAAGGAAATGATAGCCAATACATTTATCATGGAAGATGACCAGATAACCGTTGCTTACTTCAGCCTATTGAACGACAAAATATCACAAACAACCGTGGATAAGAACCTATGGCGCAAACTGCGAAAGGCTTTTCCGCACCGAAAGCATCTCGGTAGCTATCCGGCGGTGAAGATAGGCCGTCTGGCTGTATCGATAGCTTACAGAGGGCAGGGCATAGGTACCGAACTGGTTTCAATGGTCAAACAAATGCTGGTAAATAAAAGTGCACTCTCCGCTTGCCGTTTCTTGACTGTTGATGCCTATAAAGAGGCTCTACCGTTCTATGTGAAAAATGGATTTAAGACATTGGTTAATACGATTGATGATGATTCACACACGATTCCCATGTATTATGACTTAAAAGGATTGCTGGACTAAACTTCTCACATTCTATTTACTCTCTCCCGCCTCCCGGACCTATCATCCGGGAGGCGGTTTTCTTTTTTTCCCAAACCTTCTATCATCTGCCTCCCAACCCTTTCCCCGCGCCCCCGCGAACCCTTTGCCTTTTTGATTCCGACTACTTGCAAATATGCAACCTATTAGAATCAATTGATTTTTATTTCTTGCAGATTGCATATATTGGAAATCATAAAACATCATTATGATGCGGATGTGCATATAAAGAGAATCTATTGATTATATTATGATGCATTTTGTAGGAATAAAAAAATCAATAGATTCTTATTTGTTGCATATCTGCATATAGAAAGAATCAATACAAACTACCTTCCCAGCCTGCCGGATTAGAACTTCCAGCGAAGAAGAGCGTATAAATCTGTCTTCTGGGAACCAGTGATTTGCTCAGTCTCGGTGCCGATGATGTCGCGGTCGAAGTATAGTGTATGCGCGAGCTTGGCGGAGAGGACGAGGGAGCGGGTGATGTCCCAACGAAAGGAGATGGCGGCGCGGATGCCTCGGCCGTAGAACGACGGGAGGGAGAAGGCATAGAGGATGTTTTTCTCGTAGCTGCTGATGCGGGTGTAGTAGTTATCTGTATGGAAATAAGCGGCAAAAAGGTCGATGCCGAGGGAATGGCGCGTGGGTTTCCAGCCCGCACTTTGGGCGAGCATGAAGCCGCGATTCTTTTCGTTCGATGAAGACACGTAGAGGGTGGCATCGGCAGAGGAGCGGAAGACGAGCGAGGGGTTGGCGCTCCACGAGACTTGGGCGCGGAGGCGGTGCTGCGTGCTGCTCGCCTCGCGGCGTTTGTATTTGTAACGCAGATAGGTAGATATTTGTTCGCCGCGCGAATAGTCGGCCTGCACCATGTATTCTTTTCCCGTCGAAGGGGTGTCCACGCCGTAGCGCAACCACGGATGGCGGAAGATGTCGGCGTAGGCAGAAAGTTTCCAATAGGGGAGGGGCACCCACTGGAGTCCGAGATAGAAACCACTTTCGTTCTGCACGTCGGACTGCGAGAAGGCATTGGCAAAATACGCCTGGTAGCGACGGTCGTAATAACGGTAAAGGAAGAGGGCGGAAAGATAGGAGGAAGGCGTGAGTTGCAAGGCATTAAGCGTCGCCCACGCCCCGTTTTGCGAACGTGCCGTCTCACCGAAGAATTTTATCCACGCATTTTTCAGCCGATAATCAACACCGATGTTGAAATTGCTTCGTCCCCGGAAATAAAAGAGATTATAGAGCCGAGGCGTAGGCTGCCAGTCTTTTCCGCCGAAATCGTAACGCACGACGGTCGCCCCGACGTGCATCCAAGGCAGAGCGAAACGGACGTTGCCGCCGACAGTCTGCATCACGAGCTGATGCCGCTTGGCGTAGTCGCGCTGGAGGCGGTGTAGTCCGGAGGTTTGGATAGACGGAAAGGTATCTCCCTCGAGCGCAGCATCCAGACGGCGGCGGGAATAAAAGGCACTGAGGTTCCATGCCCCAAAACGGGCGGTGAGGGCGGCGCCACGGAAGAAATCATGCTCGTTTGTCGAGAAGTGGCGGCGGAAACCGTTGTTCCGCCTCTCAGCCTGGGCGACGAGGGCCGAACGGCTGGGAGTAAAGTCGTTGCTGATAACCAGACCCTGACCGAACGACACTTTATAATCCCCCAAAGCCAGAGTTTTCAACCAGCCTTGGTCGCGCAGGAGGAAATGGAAGGAATAGAAGTCGTAGCCCTTGTGTTGCGGCTTCCAAAACGGCTCGCCCATGTCTTTTTCGGCCAGGATACCCGCCTGAAGCATGTCCTCGAAGGCGTAGGAATAGCGGATGGAGGTATAGAAAGGCTCGCCCAAATATTTTCGGTTTGGATAACGCGCCAAAATGCTGTCGGGATAGGCACGATAGCCGGCTTTCTGTTGAAAACAATAGTCGTACCTGATTTGCAGCTCATTCTTCCCGTATTTAAACAGATTTTCCACGGAAGGTTTCCGCTTTTCAACGGCATATTCACCGACGCGGACGAAAGGAAGGAGGAGAAGGATAGTCTGCCAGTCCATCGCATAAATGCCCTGCAATTCATAGACCGTCAGCAGGCCCCCGGAACGCCGCCGATAGTCGAGCAGCGCATCAATCTGCCGGTCGGTGAGGAAGGGGAGACGCTGGAGCTGTTCACGCGTAACCAGGTTCAGGTCGAAAGGATGCTCGGCGAGCTGGGAGAGGTCGGCGTAGAGGGCTTCGGCTTGTTCTTCGTTCTCGGTCGATTCCGCCCACTCCTCAATATATTCGCGCCATTTATCCACCGCAAAACTTTCCTGGCAATTAACCTTATAACATACCATAAACAAGAGCATACACAGGATTATAAACATCTTTTCCATAGCAAAGCAATTTTTACAGATTCCTTAAAAATGAAAAGACAGACCGACGGCGAGCGAGACACCCAAGACCGTATGATACAACGCCGCCGCATCCAGCCGGAACGATTTCAACACATACCCAATCCCGAAAGTAGGCAGCAGCGGACTTATCTTCACCCCGCCGCGCAGGTAAAACTGTTCCATGAAGGTGTATTCGATGCCGAGGCCACCAGTTATCCGATAGTCCTGATCGGTGCCGACATAAAACGCCATCAACGTATGTTCCAAAACCTCGTATTGAAAACCAGCTTGGATGGCAAACGCCCGGAAGCAATCTAAATCAACGCCTTGCTGATTCAATTTAACCGACGGGAAATCTTTTATCAACAAACCGACCGACAGTTTTTCCACCGGCAGGTAAAGTACGCCGATGTCGGTCGATAGACGGGCCGGCGTATGTTCCAACATCGCAGTCTGGACGAAACTATATTGAAAACCCACGCCTAAGGACCAATGCTCGCCCAGCTTTTTCCCGACGGCAAGACGCAGCATCGTTTCTCGGTATTCGTCGTAGCCGAAAGTAGAAAGGAAAAGCCCTGTTGATAACGTCTCATTGGGGTATTGAAAACTGGTGGATATAGTCCCTAACTCCTTTACCATATAGCGATTACTATACGAGAGTTCTAAAGTTTTCAACGTGGATAACGGAATCAGTGCGGGATTAAAAGCGGACGACAACATCACGCCATTCTCGCCCAAAGCACAGGAACGGACATCGGGCAAGCGCAAATTCTCGGCTCGCAAACAAGTGGATAAAATCAGGAATACGATCAGAAGTCTTTCTTTCATAGTTAAGTTGTTGTTTAAATGTTTTCGTTTGATGCCGACAAAAGTACGCATTATCTTTCGGGCAGAAAACAGAATCGAAAGAAAATTTTCCTACTTTTGCAACGATGAAAGATAAAATCCTATATTATCTTGTCGTGCTGTTATTTGCCTCCCTCGCTTGGACGGCAAAAGCGCAAGACCGTCCTGTCCCGATGAACACCCTGCCCGAAGGTTTCCACCGGGCGTATGTCGATGGGAAGGATACGGTGGCTATTGTCAATCTCCGGGACATCTACATCTTCCCGCAGGTGCGTTTCCGCAACCGACGGGAGGAGCAAAGATATTGGAAATTAGTTCGCGACGTCAAGAAAACGCTTCCTTACGCTAAGTTGGTATATAATACGCTCATCGAAACGTATGAATACATCGAAACCATGCCCGACGAAAAATCCAAACACAAGCACCTCAAGCGCATGGAGAAAGAACTCTTCCGCGAATACAAGCCTATCCTAAAGAAACTAACTTTCTCCCAAGGCAAACTCCTCATCCGCCTTATCGACCGGGAATGTAACCAGACGAGTTTTGAACTCGCCAAGGCTTTCCTCGGTGGTTTCCGCGCCAATTTTTGGAATATCTTCGCCGGAATGTTCGGGGCAAGTCTGAAATCGGAATATGACCCGATGGGGAAAGATAAACTGACGGAGAGGGTGGTGGTGCTGGTGGAAAACGGAATGCTTTGAGGAATTGACAATTGACAATTGGTTTTGCCCTTTTAATTATGAATTGTCCATTGTCAATTGACAATTCATTTCCCAAATGACGATTCCCGCCGTTACTGCCACATTCAGCGAGTGCTTGGTTCCGTATTGAGGGATTTCGATACACATATCGCAGCTATCAACAACCGATTGTTGAACGCCCTTGACTTCGTTGCCGAGGATAATGGCGTATTTTTTCGTCTTGTCTAACTGCAATTTATCGAGCATCACGCTTCCTTCGGCCTGTTCGACGGCACAGACGATGTAACCTTCCTTCTTGAGGTTTTCAACGGCCTCGTGCGTATCTTTGAAATATTTCCATGCGACGGTTTCCTCTGCTCCGAGGGCAGTTTTATGGATTTCGGCATGAGGGGGACAAGCTGTTATCCCGCATAAATAGACGGCTTCGACACGGAAAGCATCCGAGGTGCGGAAAACAGAACCTACGTTGTTCAAACTCCTAATATAGTCGAGCACAACTACCAAAGGCAGCTTCCGGCTCTCACGATAAGCCTCCGGTGTGAGGCGATTCATTTCAGTTACCTTTAATTTTCGCATTGCTTCTTTTTTCGGCAAAGGTACGGATTCATGTTCAAACCCCGTTGAAAAGCCTGTCATAACTCGTGCATCGAAAATGAAAAATAAACCTTGCAGAATCCGATTTCTTACCTATACGGACTGCCTCGTCAAACCTCCAAATCTATTTCTTCCTTATTTATTACGGGATATCCACGCCCCTTTTCCACGGCTTAGCACCCTCCGACAGCAGGGAACTTTTCCAACAGGGCTTTTTTCAACGAAAACGGGACGAAGTCTCTAAACCGATAAGAAAGAAGCAACTTAGCTCCTTCCGTCTTGTTCGTATCCTTTTCAAAACCGTTTTCCATAGTTTGAAAACTTCAGATGCAAGATTTCGCCTCCTAAAGTTTTAACACGATAAACCGACTATTATATCCATCATTCATTTTAAAAAGAAAAAAGATAAAAAAGAATATAGATATAAGGTAGTGGAGAACTTCGGGGAAAAGATTTCCGTCCCCGGCAGCGGTTTTCTCCCCAAGAAGGCGTATATTTGGTGCCCATAAACAACCTAATAATTGTAATATCTAATGGCACAAACAAGCAGACTCCTTTCTCTGGACGTGATGCGAGGCATCACGATCTCCGGAATGATTCTCGTGAACGACCCGGGCTCTTGGACTTACGTCTATGCCCCGCTCCGACACGCGCAATGGAACGGCTTCACGCCGACCGACCTCGTTTTCCCTTTCTTCATGTTCATCATGGGCGTTTCGATGTTCTTCTCGCTCCGGAAGTATAATTTCGAGTGGTCGGCGGAGAGCGTCAAGAAAATCGTCCGGCGTACCATCGTCATTTTCCTCGTCGGTTTCGGATTGAACCTCTTCAATCACCTGTGGAACCACGGCTTCTCGGATTTCGAGCACCTTCGCATCCTTGGCGTCATGCAGCGCCTCGCCCTGGCCTACGGTTTCGGTTCGCTCCTCGGCCTTTGCATTAACCACAAATATATTTTGCATACGGCGGTAGGCATTTTGATTTTCTACTGGGCACTTCTGGGCTTCACGGGAAGCATGGATTTGTCGCCGGAGAGCATCATCGCTGCCGTGGATAGGGCGATTGTCGGCGAATCGCACATGTACACCGACACGATGGCCGATGGCACCGTGATAGCCTTCGATCCCGAGGGACTCTTGAGTTGCATCGGCAGCATCGCCCACGTTCTCTTCGGCTTCTACGTCGGAAAAGTCATCATAGACAGCAAAAAGGACATCGAGTTAATCATCCGCCGCATTTTCATCTTCGGTACCCTCCTCCTCTTTGCCGGTTTGTTGCTCAGTTATGGCTGTCCGATAAATAAGAAAATCTGGAGCAGCACCTTCGTATTGACGACTTGCGGACTCGGTTCCCTCTTGCTCGCCATCTTGATATGGATTATCGACATCAACAAGAAAAAACGCTGGACGATGTTCTTCGAGTCCTTCGGCATCAACCCCTTGTACCTCTACGTGCAGGCTGCCATCGTTGCGACACTCCTCGGCGGCATCCAAGGATATGTTTACAGCGATGTCTTCGTGCCCCTTTTCGGCGATTACGGCGGTTCCCTGGCATGGGCCATCTTCTTTGTGTTGCTCAACTGGGTTCCGGGGTATGTGCTTTATAAGAAGAAGATATATATCAAGATATAAGATGTTTAGCCCGGCGATTTATCGCCGGGTTTTTTAATGAAACCTCTTCTCGAAACAATCTATCATGGGTTAAAACCCATTTTTTGGGGGAACCAATCAAACCCCGGCATTTCAATGTCGGGCTAAACATAAATTATCGTTCATATTTAGGCGTTTAAATGCCTTTTATGTTTAGCCCGGCAATTCATTGCCGGGACAGAAATGCCTTTCACCCACCTCTTCCCCCTCTTTTCCGTCTCAATCTTCCCTTTGAGCCTCCTCAAAACCCATTTTCACCTTTAAATATACAACTTAAATCAATTAAAGTACTTCATTTATTATTAAAAGTAGTATTTTAATCACTTAATTTCTCACTTTTAATATCAAGAATGAGAAATTAATCGACTTATTTCTTACTTTTGGTATTAAAAGTAGTACTTTAATCCATTAATTTTCTACTCTGATGATTGAAGTATCAAATTAATTGCTTAATTTCGCACATCTAATATCAAAAGTGAGAAATAAAGCAATTTATTTCTTCCTTTTACTATTAAAAGTGAGACTTTAATCGATTAAGTTTTTATTTAAACCTGTAAAAATCATGGCAAAACAAGTACTAATACCAAAAATATCCATGAAACTGTGGAACAAGTCCGAAAAAACGAATTTCTTGCTCCGCTATGACGCTGCCCTGCCTCGTCCCGAGCTTGTTGAGAATCCGGAGCAGCCTTCTGTCCAGGCTGATAACGAAGATGGCATCCCGGTTTTGCATATCCCGGCCGATTTGTTGGCTGAATTCGACGCGCTTTTGGAGCAAATGGTCGATCGGAACAAACAATCGACCGCCAGTGTGGAAACGGCTCAGATGAAACAGTTGGATACCGACCGGATTCGGATTGCCAAGTACGTCGTGAACCGGATTTTGAATGGCAATGCTCTGCCGATGGCCGACGAACGGGAGGCTGCGCGGGCGATGGAGGCGGAAATCAAGCCGTATAAGGATATTGCTTACGTTCCTGTAGGTCAGCGCACTGCCGACATCATAGGTTTGCTCGTCGATGCACACAAAGAGGCGTTTGCCGAGCATATCGCGACCCTCGGACTTGCCGCCCCGCTCGCCGAACTGCAAGATTTGAACGACCGATATGAATCCCTGTCCCAAGCCCGCAAATCCAAACAAAAAATTAAGGCCGAGAAGGTTAGCATCGAGCAACTCACCACCAAGGCTGAGGAAATTGTCAATAACATGAACAATTATGCGAACGCCGCGAGCCTCCTCTTCCCGAGCGAGACGGCCTCCACCTTTGTCCGCGATATCATCAAGCTTTATGAAAGTGCGCGGGAGGATTTTAAGAAGAGAGGGGGGAAAAGAGAAGATGATTTTGAAAAAACTAAACAAAATAACTAACCATTAAAAGCGAATAATATGAAAACTAATCTATTTACTATTTTGTGTTTTGCCTTTTTGTGCATTTCATGTAACATATATGTTCGATCGCTTTACGGGAAAGTTTATCCGGAAAATAGGGCATATCGGGACAGACCCGGAAGGTTATGCGAAAGATACATGGGGATATATTACGTTTAATATAGACGATAAAATGAATCGAATTTATTTCCTGGGCTGGGATAATGATATGATGGTGTATGATTTTCAAGGAAACTATCTGTCGAAAGTCAAAATCGAAAATAGAGAACAATATAGTTTGGCATCCAGCTTTTTCCTCGTGGATTCTTTGCATATTTATGGTTATGAAAAATTACATGTACAAAGTAATATGCCTCCTTTATATGTGATAGATGTAAATACCGGAGAGACAAAAGATATTCGGGGATTGTATGCTGAGCAAATACCGATAGATGAAGTGATAAATTCATCTATGACATTAGGAAACTATATTGCTTATGGCGGACATTTCTCTTTTATGGATTTTCAAGGAAATAAAGTATTTTCTTATACGATAGGTTCTCCTTCTTTATGGGAAATAGATGGGAAAGTAAGAATTAAACCGGATTATAATGATACCATTTATACAATTTCGAATGATACGATAAAAGCCTCTTATATTCTAAATTTGGGAAATAAAAGCTGGCCTTATCATGAGCGGATCACAACCAAGGATTACGCCAACGAACGTATAGCCATTAATTATATTTTTGAAAACAAAGACTGCGTTTATATTCATTTCTGTACAGATTTATATGCTAACACCTATTCCGGAAGTGAAAAAACCTTTGTAGCGTTTTATGATAAGCGCAATAAGACGAATTGTGTGATAAAAGGAGATAACTACTTGGATACAGCGAACAATCAAGAATTTCGTATCAGAGGTTTATCGTCTGATGGTTATTTCTATACCTTATTATCGGCGGATAAGCTGTCGGATAACTTGAAAGAAATAATGCAGGTGGATGATGATAGTAATCCGGTGGTGGGATTCTTTGTAAATAAGTAGTAGGTGAAATTTTTAATTAAAATAGAAATGAAACATTTAGCATTAGCTCTCTTAGTCTTCTTTTTCTATTCTTGTTCGACAGCAGACAAGAAGGACGAAATGAAAATCGATGTCGATAGGGCTTTAAATCAGAAGAAAGAAGTCAAGTTGTCTTCTATTGTAAAGAATTTGGAATATATTCCGCTGGAGATGGATAGTAATTCTTTGTTGGATGAGAATTTGGGTATATTGTTATTTGATAAAGAAATTGTAGCGATTAATAAGCGGAAATGTTTGTTGTTTGATAGGGCTACCGGAAAGTTTATCAAAGAAGTTTTGCGGCGCGAAGAAGGACCGGATGGGTATTCATCTACTACTTTAGGATTTGGTATGCTGGGAAATGAAAGCGAGAAAACCATATTCTTCAATGAATTTAATGGGAAGGTAGCTGTTTATTCGCTGGAGACGGGAGAAAGAAACCGGATACCGAATCCGGAATTTGGTTCTGTGGCTTATATTGATAAGCATACGATGGTTTGTACGGCGATGAATTGGGATGGAACGAAAAAAGTAAAGATGCGTGTTTATAAAGATTACCAATATGTCGATTCCATACCGAATAAAGAAAATTATGAATTGAAAACGAATGCCGTGGCGATTTTTACCGATGAAGATTTCTTCTATCGGACGAATGGAAAGACTTATTATAAGTATATGATCAACGATACGGTTTATGAAGTAACCGATAAGGCACTTCTCCCGACTTATACTTTTGCTCCGACGGAAAAATTACCTCAATTGGAATTGCGGGAACATCCGGAGACGATGGGGAAGGCTATGGATGAACTGTATGTAGTGAAGCAAATCATGGAAGATAATGATTACGTCTTGTATCAGATAGAATATGAAAAGGAAAAGCATTGTTTGCTGTATGATAAAGAAGCAGGAGAGGGTTGCCGGCTGGACGAAGGATTTACAGACGATATTGACGGAGGTGTGAATTTATGGCCCGACCATATCACGGAGAAAGGTGAATATGTTTTCGTTGTCAATCCCGCTCTGTTGGAGGAAGATATGCTGGCGAAGTATAATCTCCAGGAAGATGACAATCCGCTTATCATCGTAGGCACCAAGTAAAAGGATATATAGATTTTGCGGATTATACGGCAGAAGACCGAGAGGTAGGACTGTGTAATCCGTGAAATCCGTGCCTATATAGAAAGTCTTGTCCGGAAAAAGCGTATCTTTGCGCGAATTTTTAATCGGCGAATAATTGTGGCAAAAATAGTGGAAACGCCTTTGATGAAGCAATATTTTCAGATAAAGGCACAACATCCGGATGCGATACTCTTGTTTCGAGTGGGCGATTTTTATGAAATGTATGGTGAAGATGCTGTTGTAGGGGCAGAAATCTTAGGCATAGTACAGACCAAACGGAGCAATGGTGTGGGTGGAGAGAAAATGGAGATGGCCGGTTTTCCTTACCATGCCTTGGATACTTATTTGCCAAAATTAGTGCGGGCGGGCAAACGCGTAGCTATTTGCGACCAATTGGAAGACCCGAAACTGACGAAGAAATTAGTGAAACGTGGGATTACGGAGCTGGTAACGCCTGGCGTTTCTATCAATGATAATATCTTAAACCACAAAGAAAACAATTTCTTGGCGGCTATCCATTTCGACAAGGTGCAATGTGGCATTGCTTTGCTGGATATATCGACCGGCGAGTTTATGACCGCAGAAGGAACGGTTGATTATATGGATAAGTTGCTGAATAACTTTTCCCCCAAGGAAGTTTTGATAGAACGTGGCGAGAAGAAGCATTTCGAGGAATGTTTCGGACCACATTTCTTTACGTTCGAGTTGGATGATTGGGTGTTTACCTACGAGACGGCGCACGAACGCTTGCTGAAACATTTTGAAACCCGCAACTTGAAAGGCTTTGGTGTGCAGCATTTGAAATTGGGAATCGTAGCTGCCGGAGCCGTCTTACATTATTTAGATATCACGGAACATACGCATATCCAGCATATCATTTCGCTTACACGCATCGAAGAAGAGCGGTATGTGCGTTTGGATAAGTTCACGGTCCGCAATCTCGAGTTGGTTTCGCCGATGAACGAAGACGGGACAAGCCTTTTGAATGTTATCGACAAAACGATATCGCCGATGGGTTCCCGTATGCTGCGTCGTTGGGTTTTATTTCCCCTGAAAGATGTCAAACCTATCGAGGAAAGGCTTAATGTGGTGGAATATTTCTTCCGCGAACCGGATATGAAAGATGTATTGGATACGCAATTGGAGCAGATAGGGGATTTGGAACGTATAATCTCGAAAGTTGCCGTCGGACGCGTAACTCCCCGCGAAGTCGTACAACTAAAGGTAGCACTTCGGGCGGTAGAGGCTATCAAGCAAGTCTGTGAGGCAAGCAAAGAGCCTACCCTTTGCCGCATAGGGGAACAATTGAATACTTGCCAACTAATTCGCGATCGTATTGATAAGGAAATTAATAGTGATACACCTTCGATGCTCAACAAAGGAGGAGTTATCGCCAATGGAGTCAATGCCGAGTTGGATGAGTTACGTTCCATTGCTTTTTCCGGCAAGGATTACCTGATGAAGATACAGCAAAGGGAGAGTGAAGAGACGGGTATTCCCAGTCTGAAGATTGGTTTCAATAATGTATTCGGGTATTATCTTGAAGTGCGGAATACCCATAAGGATAAAGTTCCTGCGACATGGATACGTAAACAAACGATAACCAATGCCGAGCGATACATTACCGAAGAGCTGAAAGAATACGAAGAAAAGATATTAGGTGCACAGGAAAAAATAATCTCTCTCGAAACTAGGCTATTCAATGATTTGGTCTTATGCCTGACGGAATATATTCCTCCTATCCAATGTAACGCCAATTTGGTCGGCCGCTTGGATTGTTTGTTGTCCTTTGCTAAGGCGGCAAAGAATAATAGGTATATCCGTCCGGTCGTAGATGAATCTGAAATCATTGATATCAAAGCCGGCAGGCATCCAGTTATCGAGAAACAGATGGAGCCGGGCGAATCGTATATCGCCAACGATGTCTATTTGGATGAAGAAAAGCAGCAGATTATCATTATAACCGGACCGAACATGGCTGGTAAATCTGCTTTGCTCCGTCAAACGGCTTTGATTACGCTTATGGCACAGATAGGTTGCTTCGTGCCAGCGGAAAGTGCGCGTATCGGAATTGTGGATAAGATATTTACCCGTGTGGGTGCTTCGGATAATATCTCTGTGGGTGAATCTACCTTTATGGTTGAGATGAATGAAGCGGCAGATATCTTAAACAACATGACTTCGCGGAGTCTGGTTCTCTTTGATGAACTGGGACGCGGGACGAGTACTTATGATGGCATTTCCATCGCTTGGGCTATCGTGGAATATATCCATGAACATCCGAATGCTCATGCGAAAACCTTGTTTGCAACCCATTACCATGAGTTGAACGAGATGGAGAAGACTTTCAAGCGCATCAAGAATTACAATATATCGGTCAAGGAGGTAGGTAATAAAGTCGTATTCCTTCGCAAACTTGTCCCCGGTGGAAGCGAACATAGTTTCGGTATCCATGTAGCTAAAATGGCAGGTATGCCCAAGGTTATCGTAAATCGGGCTGCTGAAATCTTAAAGCAATTGGAAAGCGAAAACCGGCAAAATCCTGGCAAGAAAGTATCCCAAAGCATCGCGACGACGCAACAATCCGGAGGCTATCAGTTGAGTTTCTTCCAGCTCGACGATCCTATATTAAGTCAAGTGCGTGATGAAATCCTTAATTTGGATGTGAATAACTTGACACCTATTGAGGCATTGAACA
This sequence comes from uncultured Parabacteroides sp., assembly GCA_944325345.1. Classification (GTDB taxonomy): domain Bacteria; phylum Bacteroidota; class Bacteroidia; order Bacteroidales; family Tannerellaceae; genus Parabacteroides. The sequence continues at coordinate 246,632 of CALUZV010000001.1, read as the reverse complement.
AGCTGAACGAGATAAAACGTATCATCACCGGTAAGAGTAGGAACTAAAAAAGCGATTTAGTATCATGTTCGAAGGCTACGTCGGCATACATCTCTGGAGCGAACAGAAGACAGACGATTTACTGTTTTCCATATTATTAGGTATGCTTCTTTTGTTCGCTATCATGTTCCGTTGCCATGCGCAACAGTTCATGAAGATGCTGAAAGACTCGTGGTCGATGAAGCGGAGGCAAAGTTTGTTCGAAGTGCCGGTCAAGGAAAACTCGTTTTTCCACTTCTTTATGCTGGTGCAACCTATCTTATTGTCTGGCTTAATCTTATTTGTCGTCCTCTATAAGTTGGGGTATATTGTGGCTGAAACTACGGTTTCCATCCTGCAAAACATAGGTTTCTATACCGCAATCCTATGTGTTTTCTTTCTTGTCAAGCAATGTTTCTATTTCGTACTCGGCATGGTGTTTGGCGGTGCGGATAAATATCGATGGTGGAGGAATGGGTATGACGCGATTATGGGTATATGGGGAGCAACTTTATATATTCCTGCCATCTGGTTGATTCTGGTTGGCATTGATGGGATGATACCGGTCATTTTGTTTGTAACTCTTTATATTTTATGCCGGTTTGCAATAATTTACAAGATAATGCGCATATTTTACACTAAAAATAAAGGTTTATTCTACATAAGTTTGTACCTTTGCGCCCAAGAAATTTTACCCTTATTCTTTTTGTATAAGGGTATAGTTTATTTGTATAACGTTATCGGTTAATAGTGCTATATGGCATTGAGTATCAAAAAACTATTAGTATCACAACCCAAGCCGGCGTCTGAAAAGTCCCCTTACTTTGACATTGCTGAAAAGTATGGTGTAGAAATCAACTTCCGCCCGTTTATCAAAGTGGAGGCTTTAACGTCAAAAGAATTCAGACAACAGCGGATATCCATCTTGGATTATTCAGCAGTCGTATTCACGGCACGCACGGCCATTGACCATTTCTTCAAATTGTGCGAGGAATTACGCATCACTATCCCTGAGACCATGAAGTATTTCTGCATGACAGAAGCCATTGCGGTTTACTTGCAAAAGTACATCATCTATCGGAAAAGAAAAATCTTCTTTGCACAAAGTGGAAAACAAGATGAATTAGTAACACTTATCGCCAAACATTCCAAAGAGAAGTATTTAGTTCCCGTATCAGACGTTCACAAGGATGATTTGCGTCAGATGTTGGAGGCTAAGAAGGTTAATTTCAAGGAGGCTGTCATGTATCGTACCGTAAGCAATGACTTTACGGAAGACGAAAAGTTCGATTACGACATGCTGGTCTTCTTCAGTCCTGCGGGAATCTCTTCGTTATTGAAGAACTTCCCCGACTTCAAGCAGGATGATATCCGCATTGGATGTTTTGGCCCATCAACGGCTAAGGCAGTGAAAGATGCCGGTCTGCGTCTGGATGTCGAGGCTCCTACGCCCGAAGCACCCTCGATGACGGCTGCCTTGGAACAATATTTGAAGAAAGAAATGGGTGAATAACTGAAATGGTTGAAGGAAAGTACACCCTTTCAAAAGAAGAACGCCTGTCGTGGAAACGCTATATTGATTTACTCTTTGATAAAGGTAACTCGTTTGTAGCGTTTCCACTACGGGTTATTTTTTTGCCTTTGTCCGAGGATGAAAAAGCCGCCCTTCCCCCCTCTTCCATGCTTATCAGTGTATCGAAGAAGAAATTCAAGCGTGCCGTGAAGCGTAATCGGGTGAAACGCTTGGTTCGGGAAGCGTACCGCCTCCGTAAGCAGGAGCTGTTCTCGCTTTTAGAGGAAAAAGGGAAGACGGTTTTGCTTGCTTTTATCTATATGGATAAGGAAATACGCCCGTTTTCCGATATGGAGAAAGCGATGGATAAGACTATCCGCCTCTTAGGGGAGAAACTTTGACATGAAACGCTTCTTCACTTTCCTTTTACTCCTTCCGGTTTATTTTTATAAGTATTGCATCTCGCCGATGACTCCCCCGTCGTGCCGTTTTACCCCGACATGTTCGGAATATGCTGTCCAGGCGTTGAAGAAACACGGGCCTGTCAAAGGATTATACTTAACTATCCGCCGTCTCCTCCGTTGCCACCCTTGGGGCGGGAGCGGATATGACCCAGTTCCTTAAGACGAGTATATATTGATGGTTCATTTTTACGATATCCATACTCACCGTCTCTTGCCGCCTGTAGAAAATTGTAGGCAGATTGTCAATCGTATCGTTGGCATAGATAAGGTATTCCCGGAGGATAAAAAACTTTCCTGCGGCATCCATCCGTGGCATATTCAGGATGCAAATGCCCAGTTGGAGGAACTTAAAAACTATTTGGATACCTTTAATAATATCGTGGCGATAGGCGAGGCCGGTCTGGACAAACTCCATTCCCCTGTCTCTCTTCTCCAGCAACAGGAGGTATTCCACCAACAGGCTTTGCTGGCCGAGGAATACGAGAAGCCGCTTGTCATCCACTGTGTAAAGGCTTGGGAGGAAATTATCCGGGAGAAAAAAAGCCTTCGTCCGTCCGTCCCTTGGATTATTCATGGCTTCCGGGGGAAGGGGGAACTAGCTCGGCAACTCCTCCGCGAGGGTTTCCGCCTCTCTTTTGGCCTCCATCCCCAGCCGTCGGCTCTCCGCGAGGCGTGGCCGGATGCGCTTTTGCTGGAGACGGATGAAGCGGAGGTCGGTATCGAGGTTATTTACCGCAAGACGAGTGCGGCCTTGGGTGTTTCCCTGGATGAACTGGCCCGGAAAGTCGAAGAAAACGTCTTTCTTTGCCTCCTTTCTCGGCCTTAAATGCAATCTTATGCCGGAATAAAGGCTCAACTCGCCAAAAAGTCTTATCTTTGCCCCACTAAATTTATTTATAATGAATAACTAAGACGATGAATTTTGTAGAAGAATTAAAATGGCGCGGAATGGTGCACACCATGATGCCGGGTACAGAAGAATTGCTGGAAAAAGAAATGGTAACAGGCTATTTGGGTATCGACCCAACGGCGGACTCACTGCACATTGGCCATTTGTGTGGTGTCATGATTCTGAAACACTTCCAGCGTTGCGGACACAAGCCTCTGGCGCTCGTCGGGGGGGCTACCGGTATGATTGGCGACCCTTCTGGCAAATCGCAAGAGCGTAACTTGCTCGACGAGGCTACCCTGCGCCACAATCAGGAGTGTATCAAAAAGCAGTTGAGCAAATTTTTGGATTTTGAATCCGATGCTCCCAACAAGGCTGAATTGGTAAACAATTACGACTGGATGAAAGACTTCACTTTCCTCGATTTTGCCCGTACGGTAGGTAAACACATCACTGTGAACTATATGATGGCAAAGGATTCAGTCCAGAAACGCTTGAATGGCGAGGCTCGCGACGGACTTTCATTCACGGAATTTACCTATCAGCTGCTTCAAGGCTACGATTTCCTGTATCTTTACGAACATAAGAACTGTAAAATCCAGATGGGCGGCTCCGACCAGTGGGGGAACATCACTACGGGTGCCGAATTGATCCGCCGCACGAACGGTGGCGAGGTTTTTGCCCTCACTTGCCCGCTGATTACGAAGGCCGACGGCGGTAAGTTCGGCAAGACAGAGTCGGGAAATATCTGGCTCGACCGTCGCTATACTTCTCCGTACAAATTCTACCAGTTCTGGCTGAATGTTTCGGATGCCGATGCTGAGAGATATATCAAGATTTTCACTGCGCTTTCTAAGGAGGAGATTGACGGGCTTGTGGCTGAACAGAATGCTGCTCCCCACCTCCGTCCCTTGCAGAAGCGTCTGGCTAAGGAAGTTACCGTCATGGTTCACTCTGAGGAGGATTACAATGCAGCAGTCGAGGCATCGAACATCCTCTTTGGTAACGCGACTTCCGACGCCCTCCGCCGTCTCGACGAGGCGACGCTCCTGGACGTCTTCAACGGCGTGCCCCAGTTCGAGGTCTCTCGCGACGCTATCAGCGCCGGTATCAAGCTCCTCGACCTCTGTACCGAGAAGGCCAGCGTCTTCCCGTCTAAGGGTGAGATGCGTAAATTAATCCAAAGCGGCGGTGTAAGCCTCAACAAGGAGAAGGTTACGGACATCGACATGATTATCAATGCCGAACACCTCCTTGACGACAAATACCTCCTCGTCCAGAAAGGTAAAAAGAACTATTTTTTACTCATCGTAAAATAAAAATAATGTGAAAATACTTGCAAGGATAGGACTGAGTTCCTATCTTTGCATCGCTTTTAGGAAGCAAGGATTGTCTCATGGTGTAATGGTAGCACTACAGTTTTTGGTTCTGTCTGTCGAGGTTCGAATCCTCGTGAGACAACTCACAGAAGGTCGTTCATCCGTTGTCGGGTGGATGACCTTTTTGTTTGGGGGCTTGCCTATTTGTATTTAAATCCCTACCTTTGTTTGAATTTTAAATCATTATATCATGAAATATTTTTTACCTATCCTACTTGGGTTTAGTTTGGTAGGAGCAAACGCCCAAACAAGTTATGATGTTACTAACAGGGTCGTATTAGAGAATGAAGATTGTCAATTGACAAAGACAAGTCTTATTTTACCGGTGCCGCAAAGTAACAATTATCAAACAATTACCAATTTGGAATACAGCAGTGGCCAGGTTTTGGATGCAGTAAATTCCGAAAACAAATACCTTCGGGATGTCAAGGTTTCTGATTTGCCTGGAATAGGAGAAAGCTATTCCTTGACAGAGCATTTTGATGTTACGCTTTATCCTATGCATATCGATATGTCTCAGTTTGAGACGTTATATCCCTACGATACGGAGTCGGATATTTATAAACGCTATACGGTTTCCAAAGGGGAATATATCGATATTGAAAATCAAACCATACAGCAAGTTTCAGACCGGATTTGGTCTCAATCAAATGAAAATGTCCTTACCTATGCTGAATTATGCTATGAATACGTAGCTGAAAACTATGAATATTTGAATCCGAACACTGGAATCCACCCGATTGCCGAAATCCTGTCCGACGGCGGAGGTGATTGCGGCAATTTGGCTTCGATCTATGTCAATCTTCTTCGTGCCAAGAAAATTCCGGCAAAGCATATCGTTACGGTCAGGCCCGATGGAACCTATCATGTCTGGGCCGATTTCTATCTCGAAAACTATGGATGGATTCCGGTGGATGTCAATATGAAGTTGGATTATCCGGAAGGCAATTTTTTCGGATATTGCCGTGGCGACGGTATTGTGATGTCCGAGGATATCTGTTCCGAGGTAGAATTTGATTCCGGAGAACCATACAATGCGGTTCTTTTGCAGAATTATTTATTCTGGTATTGGTGCAGCAGCGGAAATCGGGTGGAAACTTCCCACCGGGTCTCTTCGACCTTGGTTTCCGAGCCGCCCGCATGTTCGGTTTCTGAGGTAGGGGCGGAACAGGCGACCATTTTGTTTCCGGATAATTCCGGAGCAGACGCTTACCGTGTGCGGGTTTTTGATACGGCTTCGCTTTTGGTGGCTGAGAGTAAGGTCGAGGCTTCTGAAAAATCATTTACCGTGGAATCCTTATCGCCCGGCACGGAATATTGGGTGGAAGCAACTCCTTTGCGTTATGTGGATAATATAGAGGCGCAAATGACAACCAGTTCCATCTCATTCACGACTGCGGAAGCTCCTACGGCTATCGAAACGGTTTCTGACGGCGCTCCTGTGATAACGGCTACTTCAGGAAAGCTCAGCGTGCGGACTTCCTCAGATTCGCAACTCTCGCTCTTTACCCTTGCCGGCCAATGTATTTATCGGGAAAAGCTGGCGTCGGGTTTGGTTCAGCTGACTGTTCCTGAGGCGATTTTGATACTGAAGATAACCGATAAGGACGGAGAGGTTTTGACTCAGAAAGTGAATTGCAATTAGGTTGATTTTTTTATCGCGGAAAGGGGCAGGCTTGTTTTTCCTGCCTCTTTTCGTGTTTATTGCACTCCTTCTTCCTTTCCCCCTTCTTCCTTTCCCCCTTCTTCCTTTCCCTTTCTCTTCTCCCTCAAGCTCTTCCTCTTCGCCAGCGTCTCTTTTTGCTCTTTCATTTTGGCATTCACTTCTTTTATAAAGGCGGTATAGGGCTGGCCGTCGCGGAAGAGGAGGTGGGCATTGAGCGTTTTGACAAAATTCTTGTAGGCGGTTTCGGCTTCCAGGCGGGCTTTGCGGGTGATGCCGGTTATGCGTTTGCCTGAAATTTCAGCGCGGTTGGAATCGGCCTCCTCGAATTGGTTTTGCCAGTCCCTGAGCCTGTTGTACCAAGGGATGATTCCGGAGCGTTCCTTGTCTTCGGGCGAAAGTTGGTCGATGTCGGCCAATAGATTGTGATAGACACCCGTCGCTTTGGTTTGTGCCAGGTTCGTAGGGTTTCCGTAGCGGACGTAAATCTCCCGCGCCTTGCGTGCTGCGGCGGCTATGGCTTCGTCGGGGTGTTCCGTCATGGCTTTCAGATAGGCATTGGAGGTGCGCCAGGCCTTGTCGCGCTGTGCATCGCATTCGTAAGCCTGCGCCACGCCCGGGTTTTTCAAGGATTTTTTCAGGGAAAGGTCGAACTGGCCAAAGGCTTGTTCCAGTTTTTCCCAGGCAGCCACTAATTCGGGCGTGTATCCTTCTTCTGCTTCGCCGTCGAGCGGAAGATCCTCCCGGGTGCTGACCACAAATTTCAGGAAACCGAAACATTCTTCGTCGTGAAGTCTCCTGAGATAGATATAGTTGATTTGTTCCATCGTTTTCCTTGCGTAGATTTTTTTCCGACCCAAAAGTACGTATTTTTTCTTTGTCGAGAGATATTTTACCTTTGAAAACAGCAGCACAACAGGCTTAAAAAACTTTTTACAAAGGCATTGTGCTGGCATAATGGTATTGTAAAACTTTTTTTAAACCTGTTGTGCTTGCATAATGACTATGTAATTATTTTTATAAAGGCATTGTGCCAGCACAACAATAATAATCTAAATGTTATAGAACTATTGTGCTCCTGTTTTGCGTCTTGAAATTTTACAGAAGGCCTATCGACGGCCTGTTTTCCCACTTATGCTTCTTCTGCAGACCTTCCCGATAGCGGAAACACGCACGGCCGGCCCGAAGCAGGGTTGTCGCGGACAAGGACTTCGGCTTCATAGACTTCGCGAATGTTGTCGGCAGTCAGGACGGAGGCCGGAGAGCCTTCGGTGAAGATGCGGCCCCCCTTGAGCATGATTAAATGGTCGCTGTATTCGGCGGCCAGGTTGAGGTCGTGGATAATTAGCAAGACGGTGAGTCGTCGCGTGGCATTGAGCGACTTAACGAGGTCTAAGATGCGGAGTTGATGGGAGATGTCGAGGTGCGAAGTCGGTTCGTCGAGCAAGAGTATGCCCGTTTTTTGGGTCAGGGCGCGGGCGATGGCCGCGAGTTGCTGCTCGCCACCGCTGAGGCGGTCCATGTGGCGTCGGCGCTTGGCGAGGATGCCGGTCATGCGCATCGATTCCTCGGCGATGGCGAAGTCCTCGGCAGTCTCGAAGAGTTGCAGTTGCGAATGATAGGGGAGGCGGCCCATCAGGACGTATTCCTCGACCGTCAGCATATCGCCCTCGACCGTCTGGTTCACGATAGCCAGTTGCCGCGCCCGTTCTTTGTGGCTCAAAAGTTTAGCATCCATATTATTTATCCGTAGCGAACCGCTGCGGAGCGGTAGGAGGCCCGATATGGCGCGGAACAAGGTCGTCTTTCCCGCCCCGTTAGGCCCGATGATGGCGACGAACTCTCCTTGGCGGACTTGAAAGGAAACCTCGTGGAGTGTCAGCTTCCGGGGAGAATATCCACAAGAAATCGAGCGCACATCCAGCGCCGGCGCTTCTAAATTAGCATATCCCTCATCCCTCATAATGCATCATTTATAATTATCAATTCTTAATTGTCCATTGTCCATTGTCAATTCCTAATCTCCTTCCCCTTCGCCATTACTAAAATGAACACACTTCCCCCGATAATCCCCGTAATCACCCCGATAGGCAGTTCGTTGGGCGAAATAATCGTCCGCGCCACGATGTCCGAGATAATCAGGAAAATCCCGCCACCGAAGAAGGAGGCAGGGAGGAGGATGCGGTTGTCCGTGCCCAATAAGGCACGCATGAGCTGGGGTACAATCAGTCCCACGAAGCCTATCACGCCCACTATCGAGACACAAATCCCCGTCAGCAGCGAGCTAAAGACGAAGAGCAGCTTGATAACGCGGTCGGTATCGACTCCCAACTGCATGGCCCGTTCGCTCCCGAGGCGCATGGCATTCAGTTGCGGGGCGTAGAGGAAGGAGAGGAGGAGGACGAGGAAGGAAGTGATGCAGAGCAACGTAATCAGTGCGCCGTCAGTCTCTGCCAACGACCCCATTATCCAGAAAACGATGCCCGGCAGGTCTTCTGTCTTGCTGAGCGACATCATCAGGAGCATTAGCGAAGATGAAATGAAACTGATCATCACGCCCGTCAGCAGCAGCGTCTGTATCCTGACTTGTCCTCGCCTGATTCCTAACCCATAGACTACGAAAATGGTGGCTAATGCGCCTAAAAAACCTGCCAGCGAGAGTGCCAGACCTCCGTAAAGGGTATGCAATCCTAAAAGGATAGCCAGCGTAACCCCGACCGAGGCTCCGCCGGAAATCCCCAGGGTATAAGGCTCCACGAGCGGGTTTCGGAAAATCCCCTGGAGTATCACTCCGGCCAGACTCAAGGCTCCCCCGGCGATAAGACCCAGCAGGATGCGGGGGACACGGAGTTGCATCAGGATATTCAAGCGTATATCATCCTCTGGCGCATCCCGCAGCGCGAGCAGTTCGCCCGGCGAGAAGCTGATTTCCCCGATGCAGAGGGCAGCGAGGGCCGAGACGACGAGGAGGGAGAGGAGGACGAGGAGGGTTAGGAGTAATTTGCGCATAGGTGAGGTTCGCTCATTCTTTATTCTTCATTAACCGTATGATTTCCTCGACTGTTTCTACAAAAGTCAAGGGAGTCGGGCTACAGATATACTGGTCTAACGGAAAAACCTTCCCGTCGCGGACGGCGGCGAGGCTGCGGATTTTCTTCCAAGCCTCAATCTCTTCCTCGCCGACAATCCCCATGCCCACGACAAAGATGACATCCGGGTTGTTGAGCAAGACAAATTCCCGCGAGGTCGAACCACTCTTCAGTCCGGCAGCTATATTTTTCCCGCCTGCCTGGACAATATAGTCGTTCATAAACGAGCCGGGGACGGCGGCGAAAAGCGGGTTGCGGCCGATTTCCATGAAGACTTTGGGTTGGTGGGAAGGGTCGATGTTGCGTTTGGCAGCGTCCAGTTGTTCGCGGGCCTGGGCAACGATAGCCTTGGCTTCAGCCGAGTGCCCCGAAATCTCCCCGAGCTTGAGGCATTGGCCACATATTTCCTCGAAATCCTTCGGCTGGTTGAGTCTTATACTCTGGATGCCCATCCGCTCCAGGGCCTCGAGGGTTTTCGGGGAAGTCAAGCCGCCGGCAACTACGAGGTCGGGCTGTAATGCCACGATTTTTTCGAGGTTTACATTGACCGCGTCGGCAACCACGGGGATTTTGTCCTCCGGATTAGTGAGGCAGAAGCGGGTGCAGCCTACCAGTTCTTCGTTCGCACCGATGAGATATAAATTCTGGGTTATGGAAGCTGCTAGCGAGACGATTCGCAAGCCTTCAGCATGGCCTGTCAGAACCGCCGCTAGCAGCATGGACATGAATATAAATCTAAGCATGGTTTATTTCTTTACGGGAGGATAGTCCAGCGTGTAGTGGAGGCCGCGACTCTCCTTGCGTTCCATTGCCTGGCGCGTAATCAGGTATCCCACGTTAATCATATTGCGCAGCTCGCAGATTTCACGCGAAGCCTTGCAGCTCTTGAAGAGGCGCTCGGTCTCTTCGTAAAGGATATCGAGGCGGTTCCAGGCGCGCGTCAGTCGGAGATTGCTGCGGACGATGCCGACGTAGCATTCCATGATTTGATTGACCTCCTTCATGCTCTGGGTTATCAAGACACGCTCTTCGTTAGTGATGGTACCCTCGTCGTTCCACTCCGGGACATCCGTATTATATTCGTACCGGTTGAAGGTTTCCAATGCGTGCTTGGCGGCAGAGTCGGCATAGACGATAGCCTCAATCAACGAATTCGAGGCAAGGCGGTTTCCACCATGCAACCCTGTGCAAGAACATTCCCCGAGGGCATACAGACGGCGGATGCTCGACTGCCCGTTCAAATCCACCTTGATACCGCCGCAGAGATAGTGTGCCGCCGGCGCCACAGGAATGTAATCCTTCGTGATATCGATGCCGATTTCCAGACAATGCTTGTATATGTTGGGGAAATGCCGCTTCGTCTCCTCCGCATCCTTGTGCGTAACGTCGAGATAGACATGGTCGTCGCCCCGGAGCTTCATCTCGCTGTCTATCGCGCGGGCTACAATATCGCGCGGAGCCAACGAGAGCCGTGGGTCATACTTCTGCATGAATTCCTCGCCCGCCGAGTTGCGGAGCACAGCCCCATACCCGCGCATAGCCTCTGTAATCAGGAAGCATGGACGGTCGCCGGGATGATAGAGTGCCGTCGGGTGGAACTGGATGAACTCCATATCCTTCACCGCCCCTTTCGCACGGTAAACCATCGCGATACCGTCGCCGGTAGCCACGAGCGGGTTGGTAGTGTTGCGGTAAACAGCCTCGCAACCGCCGGTTGCCATCACAGTTACCTTTGAGAGGAACGTATCAACGATGCCTGTCTCCTCATTTAATATATAAGCGCCGAAACATTTGATGCCCGGCGTATGTCGCGTAACGATAATGCCCAGATGATGCTGAGTGATGATCTCGACGGCAAAATGATTCTTGAAAATAGTGATGTTCGGGTGCTGTTCGACGGCTCGGATGAGCGAAGTTTGTATCTCCGCCCCCGTATTATCCTTGTGATGGAGGATACGGAACTCGGAATGCCCCCCTTCCTTATGTAAATCAAACTCCCCATTCTCCTTCTTGTCGAATTGCACGCCCCATTCGATCAATTGCTTGATTTGCCCGGGCGCTTCGCACACTACCTTTTCCACGGCAGCCCTGTCGCTGAGCCAGTCGCCGGCTATCATGGTATCCTCAATGTGTTTCTCGAAATTATCGACCTTCAAATTCGTAACCGAAGCGATACCCCCCTGAGCGAAGAACGTATTCGCCTCCTCCAAGCCCGCCTTGCAGATGAGGGCGACCTTCCCGTAGTCAGCCACCTTCAAGGCAAAGCTCATGCCGGCGATGCCGGAGCCTATTACCAAAAAGTCAAATCGTTGTACCATCTTGCTATGCTTATTTTAATGTATATATTCTGTTTGTCGGTATGCAAAGGTAGGAAATAAAGTGGGGAAATGGTGTGGGTAACTTGGCTTTTTGTTGTACTTTTGCAGCAAGAAAGTTATCGCAGCGGCGCTACTTTCTTATTTTGTGGGTTTAGTATTAATTAGCGTTTGCTATTTATTCAATAAAACGTTCCGAAAACTTGGCCGTGGAAAGAACAAAAAGTGAATAAGTTGCGAACGTCTGCGTGATACACGTGGACGTAACTTATTTCTTTTTGTGGGTCAGGCCAAGTACCTCGGAACGTGGATAAGTTTTCGTCCACGTTTCTTTTTGAGGTATTTGGCCTGCTCTCGTTTTTGCTGAATAAGTAAATGGCGCATAAGTTATTTTAGTATGCAAAAACGAAATGTACTCATTTCTTTCCTGCAAGTATTTGGCATCATACTTGTAGTGGCCGGGCACTCCGACTATCAGATACCTGATAACCCGGTCCATCGTTGGATCTACTCCTTCCACATGCCTCTTTTTATGTTCATATCTGGCTATTTATTGCGCTACGGGCTTCGTGAAAAGTCCTTGGCCACGACTTCCATGTACGGGGCAAAAGGATTTATCTGGAAGAAAGTACGCCGGTTGTTGATTCCCTACGTGTTTATCAGCTCGCTGGCTTTCTTCCCGAAGGCTTGGATGAGCCGTTTCGCTGCCCGACCCTTGGATGTTTCTTGGGATAGCTATCTGAATATGTTGATTTATCCCTGGGACAATGTCATCATCTTCTTCTGGTTCTTGCCGACCCTGTTTATCATCTTTTTAATCGTAGTCTATAGTGCAAAGCTATTGGCGAAGCTCCGCATCACCGTTCCTTGGGGCATCTTGCTTCTCATTTTGGTCGGTCTGCATTTGTTTAATCCAATGAAGGGATTCATGCTGTTGAATATAGGCGGAGTCATCAACTATTTACTCTATTTCGGCCTGGGATATTACTGCTGCCGCAATCACCTCGAACAATATTTCCAAAGAAATCCTGTCGTGCTGTTTGCCGGTACTTTTGTCCTCTCTCTCGTCTTGCCCTTCTTGCCAAAATTCTTTGCTCAAGATGTTTTGATGGCAATCAATGGCATTGCGATGAGTATATGCCTCGGTCATCTCTATGTACGTACCGATTCCACCTTCCTGGCGCATTTATACGGTTCATCATACGCCATCTATTTGTTTTCTTGGTTTCCACAAGTCGCCTTTCAGCAGGTGCTGATGAAGCTGACCGGCGCACCATGGCCTGTAACCAGTGCTTTGGCTTTGATTGGCGGCATATATATCCCGTGGCTGATATATCGGTGGATTCTAAAGAATAAGGAGAATCGAGCGGGGAGGGTAGTGGCCTATCTGACCGGGCAATAGGAACGCTACGAATAGAAGACATAAAATAGGCACGGATTTCACGGATTACACGGCTTGTATTTCCTTTTCAAAAGAAATATTACTCCGTGTAATCCGTGAAATCCGTGCCTAAAAACCTCACTGGACAACCGGCCGGTCGTCTCCTTCGCCTTCCTCCTCGCGTTTCTTGGCGTTGAGGGTGTCGCGGCGGTCGGAGATGGTATCCTGGCGGTCGGCCTGCGCATTCACTTCGTCAATAAATTCGGCGTAAGGGGCTTCACCGTTGAAGATTACGGCTGCATTGACCACTTTCACCAAATCCCGATAAGCCGCCTCTGCTTCTTGGCGGGCTTGCTTGATAATCCCTTTCGTTTTTGCCTTTGCATTTTGTGCACGCTGGCGGTCAGCCGCCTCGAATGCAGCTTGCAATTCCGAAAGTTTGTCATACCACGGCATGATGCCCGACTGCTCTTTGTCTTCCTCCTCGAGCGCGTCGATATCTGCCAACACATTATGGATGACACCTGTTTCCTCGGTCTGTGCCAAGCCTGTAGGGTCTCCATACTTTTCCACGATGTCCCGTGCTTTACCTGAAGCGGCAGCCACAGCCTCGGTCGGATGCTCTGCCATCACTTTCGTGTAAGCATTCAGCAAGCGCCAGAACTTGTCGCGCTGTGCATCCAAATCGGAAGCCAAGGAAACCGCCGGGTTCTTCTCCGATTCTTTCAACGTCGTGTCGAACTGCTCGAACTTGTCGTTGAAATTCTCTATCGCCTCATCCAGTTGCGCCGAAGCGCCTACTGAGCTGCGGGCGGAGAGGCCTTGCACCTCGGGGTAGCTTTCTCCGCCACCGGATGTAGTCGGGAGCGAAACCAATGCGGCCTTGATGCCTTTCAGGAAGCCGAAACACTCTTCGTTGTGGAGCGTCCTGAGGCTCCACCGTGTAATTTGTTTCATGGCTATTACCTTAATAATTAAAAATGTGCTTCAAAGTTACTATTTATCTCCTTTAAAAATTTCTTTTTAGGGCAGAAAAAATCTGTGCTACGTCTTAAAAATTTTTTCGAGCTCAATCTCACCCTTGAAATGGTACTTAAAATTTTCCGGAAGCCCAATTTCAGGGGTGTATTTGTGCTTATAAAAAATTTTGAGCACAAATACAGGGGTGGAATTGTACTCAAAATTTTCCAGAAGTATAATTTCAAGGGTGAAATCGGCCTCGAAATTTTCCGGAAGCCCTATCGACGATACTTATCGCCCTTACTATTTTCTAATAGTATGTCTTCCTTTCCCTTCCAGATACTCAATCAGTTCCTGCGGCCTGTCTGTCTGTATCAGCGAGGCTCCCTGCTCGAGAATCCAGCCCCATGCGGCATCTTTTTCGCCCAAATCGACGGCCCGGTCATCGTCGTGCCCGGCGTTGAGGGAAGGCCAGAGGGAATTTATCCATATTTTCGAACCGCTGTCGGCGATTTTCTTCAGCAGGCGGGGTACTTCGGGGGTATATTCCGAGAAACAACATTCAAAGGCAAGGGGTTTGAGGCCAGTCAGGTAGTCGTCAATCATTTTTTCCGCGCCCTCATCGTTGAGTCCGACGATAGGCATGTAAATGACCTTGTCCAAGACCTCGCCATTCTCTTCCTTCACTTTTTGGAGGGGGAAACCAGACTTGATGACGACCTGATTGACCGTCCCGGTCTTGACCAGCAGGTCATAGACATCCTGGAAATAATCATAGCCCTTGTCAATGTTGATAAGAATCTTGCCCTTGCAGAGCAGGAGCACTTCTTCGAGGGTAGGGATGGGATGGAAAGTCGTCCGGCCCATGCCATTCTTCAGGTGGAAGCGACGGATTTCCTCCAGCGTATAGTCCGAGGGGCGGCCTTTGCCGTCGGTCGTGCGGTCGATGGTTTCATCATGCATGATGATGAGGTGGTTGTCCTTGGTTTTCTTCAGGTCAATCTCAATCATGTCTGCATCCATCTCTATACAGTTCTTGAAGGCCTGGAGCGAGTTCTCCGGCGCGTTACGCCAGTCGCCACGGTGGGCGACAACCAAAACATTTTTAGAATTAACGTCGCGCAAGTCCTCGACCAGCGCATTTGCCCGTCCTTGAGCCGAGAGCGAGAAGGCGAGCAGGGTGAACAGGAAAGAATAAATCAGTTTATGCATACGGTAAGTGTTTTCTTCGGTAACAGCAGAAGCGGCAGAAAGGTTGCCCGGATTCCATGAAAATCTGAAGACATTTTTCTTTCACGAAATATATCCCGAACATTTGCCCACCTCCTTTTTTCCCCCTATTTTTGGGCTAAAATAAATTCAGCCGGCTCCGTCCGGCATATACATTATATAATATAGCAATATGAAAACACAACTTCCGGCTTGGGCAGCCTTCAGTCTGGCCCCGGCTATGCTTCTTTCCTGCTCCTCGACGGGCAAACAGGAGGCGAAAACAGAAGAGGCTTCGCAGCCTAACGTGATTTTAATCCTCGCCGATGATATTGGCTATGGAGACTTGAGTTGTTACGGGACGGCGACCCTTGAGACCCCGAATGTCGATAAGCTGGCGGCCGAGGGTATCCGCTTCACCGACGCGCACGCGGTGGCGGCGACCAGTACCCCTTCGCGCTATGCCTTGCTGACGGGTCATTATGCTTGGAGGCGGAATGACACGGGCATTGCGACGGGCGATGCGGCGATGATAATCCGTCCCGAGCAGACGACGATTGCCGATATTTTCCAGCAGCGCGGATATACGACCGGGGCGGTAGGCAAATGGCATCTGGGACTTGGGAGCGAGACCGGGAAGCAGGATTGGAACGGTTTTATCACGCCGGGACCGCAGGATATCGGCTTCGATTATTCCTATTTGATGGCGGCTACGGGCGACCGCGTTCCCTGTGTCTTTGTCGAGAACCAACGTATCGTGAACCTCGACCCTAACGACCCGGTGGAGGTCAGCTACAAGGCACCTTTCCCCGGCGAGCCCCTCGGGAGGACGAATCCCGAACTGCTCACGAAGTTAAAACCCAGTCATGGGCATGATATGGCCATTGTGAACGGCATTTCCCGCATCGGGTATATGCGGGGAGGGAAGAGCGCGCTCTGGGTGGACGAAAACATAGCCGACAGCATCGCGTGCAAGTCCGTCGAATTTATCGAGAAACATAAGGCGGAACCGTTTTTCCTCTACGTCGGGACAAACGATGTGCATGTACCCCGGGTTCCGCATCCCCGCTTTGTCGGGAAGAGTGGCATGGGGCCGCGCGGCGATTCCTTGCTGCAATTTGATTGGATCGTGGGGCAAATCCTCGCTTCGTTGGAGAAAAATGGACTTGACGAGAACACTTTAATCATCGTAACGAGCGATAATGGCCCCGTCGTGGACGATGGCTACCAAGACCAGGCGGTAGAACTGCTGGGCGACCATCGTCCGTGGGGCTATTTCCGTGGGGGAAAGTATAGCAACTTCGAGGCAGGGACACGGGTGCCGTTTATCGTCCGGTGGCCGGGGAAGGTGAAGCCTCAGGTCTCCGATGCCCTCGTATCACACATCGATTTGTTCGCTTCGTTGGCCAAGTTAGTCGATGCCGAGGTGCCGACAGATGCTGCGCCGGATAGTAAGGATTATCTCGCCGCGTTCTTGGGCGAAGACACGAAGGGGAGAGCTTACGTAGTCGAGGCTGCCAATGCTTTGTCCGTATCAGACGGAACTTGGAAGTATATCACCCCTAACGATTATTCTCCATACAGCAAGGAGACCAATACCGAGCTGGGCAACGCTCCCGAAGACCAACTCTATAACCTGAAAGAAGACGTAGGGGAAAAAGAGAACGTGGCCGCCGCGCATCCGAAAGAGGTGGAGCGGCTGAAGGCGATATTGGATAAGGAAAAGAATAAGTAGTAGAAATTTTAGGCACGGATTACGCGGATTACACGGTGTAATATGTTTGATGAGAAAAGAAAACAAACCGTGTAATCCGTGAAATCCGTGCCTAATTATTTACCAGGGCTTGTTAATGTGCCTCCAACCAGTTTTGCCCCTCGCCATAGTCCGCTATCAAGGGGACACGGAGAGAGATAACGTTTTCCATGCAATCTAAAACGATTTCCTTGACACGGTCAAGTTCGTCGCGATAGACGTTGAAGTTCAATTCATCGTGTACCTGGAGAATCATGCGGCTCTTCAGACCTTCCGCCTCGAAACGCTGGTGAATGCGAATCATGGCGAGCTTGATAATATCCGCCGCACTCCCTTGGATAGGCGCGTTGATGGCATTACGCTCGGCATATCCCCGGACCACGGCGTTGTGCGAGTTGATATCCGGCAGGAAACGCTTGCGCTTGAAGATAGTCTCCACGTAACCCCGCTCTTTAGCCACGCGGATACTCTCGTCCATGTATTCCCGGACGCCAGGATAGGTTTTAAAGTACCCGTCGATTAACTCTTTTGCTTCCGAGCGCGAGATATTAAGCCGTTCAGCAAGGCCGAAGGCCGAGATGCCGTAGATGATGCCGAAGTTGGCAGTCTTGGCCTTCCGGCGCATATCGCTGGTAACGTTTTCGGTTTCCGTCCCGTAAATCTTGGCTGCCGTGGCGGCATGGATGTCTGCTCCGCTGCAAAAAGCCTCGACCATGTGCGGGTCGTTGCTCAGATGAGCCATGATACGCAATTCTATCTGTGAGTAATCGGCTGAAAAGAATACGCAATCCGTGTTGTCGGCAGTGAAAGCTCGTCGGATTTCCCGGCCAAGTTCGTCGCGGACCGGGATGTTCTGCAGATTCGGATTCGTAGAGCTGAGGCGACCCGTGGCGGTTACTGCCTGGTTGAAAGAAGTGTGAATCTTGCCCGTCTCGGGGTTTATCAATTCCGGTAGCGCGTCGATATAGGTACTGAGCAGCTTCTTCAGACCGCGATACTCCAAGAGCTTGCCCACGATGGGATGCTTACTGCGGAGTTTTTCCAAGACCTCTTCGCTGGTGCTGTAGCTACCGGTCTTGGTTTTCTTCGCCTTCTCGTCGAGTTTCATCTCCTCGAAGAAAACTTCCCCGATCTGGCGCGGGGAGTTGAGGTTAAATTCTTTCCCGGCATATTGGTATATCTCTTGTTCGATATCGCGAAGTTGCGCGGAGAGTATCTCGGAGGATTCGCGGAGGGCGGCGGTGTCGAGCGTTACTCCCGTAGCCTCCATTTCGGCCAAGACGTAAATCAGAGGCATCTCGATGTCGTGGAAAAGCTGCTCGACATTTTCCGTCTTGAGCTGCGGCTCGAAGAAGTGTTTGAGCTGGAGGGTAACGTCGGCATCCTCGGCAGCATATTCGGCAATCTTCTCGAGCGGGACGTCGCGCATGTTGCCTTGCTTCTTTCCCTTCGGGCCGATGAGGTTTTCGATGGGGACGGTTTTATATTTAAGATACGTTTCCGCCAGGTAATCCATGTTGTGTCGAAGCTCCGGATTGATGAGGTAGTGTGCAATCATCGTGTCGAACAACGGCCCCACCATCTTAATCCCGTACCGACGGAGTGCCAAGATATCAAATTTGATATTTTGTCCCACCTTCGTTATGGACGCATCCTGCAGGGTAGGGGAGAAGGGCGCGAGGACACGCTTCGCCTCTTCCATATCGGCCGGAACCGGGACATACCATGCCTCGTGAGGTCGGACGGCAAAAGACATTCCGACCAAGTGCGCACGCAAAGGATCAAGGCTGTCCGTCTCCGTGTCAAACGCAAAGATTTTCTGTGTGGCCAAAAAACGGGCAAAATCGAGCCTTTTTTCTTCTGTATCAACGAGGTGATAAGTGTGAGCGGTCGAGTTTAAGTCCGCGAGAGTCGAATTTTTAGGCTCGTCCGTATTCTCGGTCGGAAAAATCGCAAAGAGCGAGCCTTGAACAGGACCCTCTTGCGAAGCTTTTTCCGGCTCTTGTTTAAGTCTGTTAAGGAATGTACGAAATTCTAATTCCGTATAAATCTCGGTCAGCTTGTTTTCGTCGGGTTCTTGTTTCCGGCAAAGCTCGGCATCGAACTGGATAGGGACATCCGTCTTGATAGTGGCCAGGAAACGGGAGAAACGGATTTGCTCGGCGTTCCCTTCGACGTTTTTCTTTTGGGCACCCTTCAGCTTGTCGGTATTGGCTAATAAATTCTCGATGCTGCCGAACTGCGCGAGAAGTTTTTGCGCCGTCTTGTCGCCGACCCCGGGACAACCGGGAATATTATCCGAGGCATCACCCATCAATCCGAGGTAATCTATGACCTGTTCCGTCGATGAAAGATTATATTTCGCCAAAACTTCGGGGACACCCATGATTTCGTATCCTCCGCCATGCTTCGGCCTATACATATAAATATGGTCGGCCACGAGCTGCCCATAATCCTTGTCGGGCGTCATCATATAGACATCGAAACCCTCGGCGGCGGCTTGCCGGGCGATGGTACCAATCACATCGTCGGCTTCGTAATGCGGAACTTCGAGGATAGGGATGTTATAAGCCCCGATAATCTTCCGGATGATAGGGACAGACTGGCGGATGACTTCCGGCGTCTCCTCCCGTTGAGCTTTGTATTGTTCGAAAGCCTCGTGGCGGAACGTAGGCCCTGGCGGATCGAAGGCGACGGCGACATGCGTCGGATTTTCTCGTTTCAACACATCTTCGAGGATGTTTACAAACCCGAAAACTGCCGATGTATTAACCCCTTTGGAATTGATGCGCGGGGAACGTAAGAGCGCGTAATACGAACGGTATATCAGCGCGTATGCATCTATTAGAAATAACTTCATGCTTTTGCTCTATATTTTTGGGGTGATATTTGTCGGTAAATGTACAAAAAAACTCGCTTACTCGATACTTTTTGCTACTTTTGCGCATCGTTGAAAGATTTATGAAAGAAAGAAAAGAAATAGAACAACCGGTAGCCGCCGCTTTTGCGCGCTTCAACGAAGAATTCGACGCTTCTTTGCGGAGCGAGACGCGTCTCTTGCAAACGGCTATCGACCGGATTTTGAATGCAACCGGCAAGCACGTGCGCCCTTTGCTTGCCTTGCTTGCGGCCGAGGCTTGCGGAGGGGTGAAGGACAGCACCGTCAATTCCGCTATCTTTTTGGAATTGCTGCATACGGCGACGCTTATCCACGACGATGTGATTGATGAAACCAAGCAACGCCGGGGCGTCCCTTCGCTGAACGCGATATTCGATAACCGTGTCTCTGTCCTTGTCGGGGATTATGTGTTATCCACGGCCTTGACCCGTTCCATCCAGACCGGCGATTTGCGCATTATCAGTATTGTCTCCGAATTGGGGCGCAACCTTTCGGAGGGTGAGATTAAACAGCTTGAAACTGCCGACGAAAGCATTATCGACGAAACGTGTTATTTACAAGTGATTTACAAGAAAACCGCCACCTTGCTTTCCGCCTGTGCCGAAATCGGGGCTATTTCGTCCGGCGCATCGGACGAGCAAATCGCCATCTGCCGCCGCTTCGGGGAATTGTTGGGCTACAGCTTCCAAATCAAAGACGACATCTTCGATTATTTCAAGGAGGCCAATATCGGCAAGCCGACGGGCAACGATATCCGCGAAGGAAAAGTAACTCTGCCGCTCATCTTCGCCCTCCGCTCGGGTGGGGGAGAAGCCGACGAGTTCCGCCGTATCATTTTCCAGAAAGAGTTTTCTGACGAAAATATTGAAGCTCTCATTGCTTTTGCCAAGGCTCGGGGCGGGATTGAATATGCGGAACGGCGAATGAGGGAATATCGCGACCAGGCGATTGCCGAGCTTGAGAAATTGCCCCCGTCGCCCGCGCGCCAAGCTCTCGCCGACTTAGCCGACTATATCGTCGAGCGTACGAAATAAGAAATCTTCTTCGGTCAAATATGAAAAATTCCCTTCGGAGAAACTCATCGGGTTTCCTCCGGAGGGATTTTTCTTGCTCCCGGCGTGGCTTTTTGTGCCGGAAAATTTTTTTTCTTCCTCCAAAACTCTTTTTTTGCCCCGGAAAAATTTTTTACGCGAGGAAAAATGATTTTTGAAGCTTTCCAAACTTTTTACGCCGCCAAAAATGATTTTTCGGGTCGGAAAAAATTTTTACGGCTTCAAAAATCATTTTTGGAGCCGTAAAAAAATTATGCGGGAAGGAAAGTCTATTTCCCTAAGCGCCGCTCGATGTCTGCCACCAAGCTGCTCGCGCCGATGCGGAAGAGGTCTTTGCCGAGCCATTCCGAGCCGAGCGTCTCCTTGACGATGGTGTAATAGTTCACCGCATCTTCTGCCGTACGGATGCCGCCCGAAACCTTGATGCCGACTTTCTGGCCGGTCTGTTCGTAATACTGTTTGATGACGCGACAGATGATGTAAGCCGCTTCGGGAGTCGCCCCGGGATACCCCTTGCCGGTGGACGTTTTGATGAAATCGGCTCCGGAATAAGCCGCGAGGATGGCCGCTTTGCGGATGTTTTCGGCTGTAGCCAGGGCGCCGGTTTCGAGGATAACCTTCAATTTGGCTTCGCGGCAGCTCGCTTTGATTTCCTCCAGTTCGTCGCACAATTCCTCGTAATTTTCTTCCAGGAAATAGCCAAGATTCATCACCGTGTCGATTTCCTCGGCGCCTTCCATGACGGCCATTGCCGTTTCCGCTACCTTGATTTCGCTGAAAGTTTGCGAAGCCGGGAAGCCACCGCAGACCGCGGCAATACGTACATCATCGGCGCGCAGCGCCTGTTTGACCGTTTCCGCAAAGAGGGGATAGACGCAAATCGCGGCGACATTCGGCACGTCGGGGCGCGTCCCTTCGTAATCGTTCACGCTCTCGACCATTTTCCAGATGCTCTCCTTTGAGTCGAGCGAGGTAAGCGAGGTGAGGTCGATGCAGCCGTGGAGATGCTTCAGGACGTCGGGCGTGAAATTCTTCCGCGCCTCCTTGTCGAGGAGAGCCGTAACGGTCGTCGTGATTTGCTCGTCGCTCCCGACAGGCTCAAATTTATCGAATGATTCGTGATATTTGTCTTTACGCGGATAATCCAATGTCTCGTCGTGTTC
Organism: uncultured Parabacteroides sp.; assembly: GCA_944325345.1. Lineage (GTDB taxonomy): Bacteria > Bacteroidota > Bacteroidia > Bacteroidales > Tannerellaceae > Parabacteroides. The sequence continues at coordinate 224,885 of CALUZV010000001.1, read as the reverse complement.
ATGCGCGTGGTCGTGGCCACAATCGCAATCGTGTAGATGTTCCATTTTATTTACAATTTAGAGTTGTTGATATGTCTGTCTTTGTCGCGGGCCGTTTTCTTTTGGAGATTCTTTTCAAAAGCCTCAGTCAGGTCGATGCCCGTTTGGTTGGCGAGGCAGATGAGGACCCAGAGGACATCGGCCATCTCGTCGCCGAGGTCGTGCTTCTTGTCGCTTTCCTTAAACGACTGTTCGCCGTACGTCCGGGCGATGAGGCGGGCGACCTCGCCCACTTCCTCGGTCAGAATCGCCATATTCGTTAGTTCGTTGAAGTAGCGGACGCCATAAGTGCGGATCCACTGGTCCACCTTTTCCTGCGCCTCGCGGATGGATATTTCAGCCATGATACGTTATTCCTTGTTTTGCGAATCGATTAGGATGGTAACCGGTCCGTCGTTTAATAATTCCACTTTCATGTCGGCTCCGAACGTGCCGGTTTGAACCTCTTTTCCCAGATGCAGCCCCATCTCGGCACAGAACTTTTCGTACATCGGGATGGCGAAGTCGGGCTTCGACGCGCGGAGGTAGGAGGGACGATTTCCTTTCTTCGTCGAGGCGTGGAGCGTGAATTGGCTAACCACTAAAATCTCTCCATCGACATCGACCACCGAGCGATTCATGACACCGTTTTCGTCGTCGAAGATACGCAGGCTGGCGATTTTTTTGCAGAGCCATTCGATGTCTTCGTCCGTATCCCGGTCTTCGATGCCGACCAGGACGAGCAGGCCCCGCCCGATTTTGGACTTCACGTTTCCGTCTATCGTAACGGAAGCGAATTGTACACGTTGTATAACTGTTCTCATCTTTTAGTTGATATTGGTAGTTGTCTTGTTCAATAAACCGTCTTGCAAAGCACGCGCCTTCGCCTCGCCGACGAGTTGCTTCAGCTCTTCAAAAGACGCTTCCTTGATTCGTTTCACGCTTTTGAAGTGCCGGAGCAAAGCAGTCTTCGTCTTTTCGCCGATGCCTTTGATGGAATCCAGTTCCGAGCGCGTCTGGTTCTTGCTCCGCTTATCCTTGTGGAAAGAGATGGCGAAGCGGTGGACTTCATCCTGCATCCGCGTGAGGAGATGGAAGAGCGGACTGTCCATCTTCATCCCGATTGTTTCCGGGGGAAAACCGAAGAGCAATTCCGAGGTCCGGTGCTTCCCGTCTTTCGCCAAACCCGCGATGGGGATGGAGAGCCGGAGTTCGTCTTCGACTACCGAGCGGACGACTTCCATCTGTCCTTTCCCACCATCCGTGATGATGAGGTCGGGCAGGGGAGTTTGCTCGTCGATGGCACGCTGGTAGCGGCGGCGGACAACCTCTTTCATGGAGGCATAATCGTCCGGACCGACGACCGTCTTGATATTGTACTTGCGGTAATCCGCTTTCGAGGGCTTGCCCATCTTGAAGACGACGCAGGCAGCTACGGCATCGCTACCCTGGATATTCGAGTTGTCGAAACATTCGATATGCGCCGGGAGTTTGTCGAGGTGCAGGGCATCTTGGATTTCTTTTAAGAGACGCGTGTTCCGCTGCTCCGGATTGAGCTTCTCGGCTTGCTTGAGCTTGTCGATTTTGAATTGCTTGCCGTTCATTTCCGAAAGCTCCAGGAGCTTCTTTTTGTCCCCGCGTTGGGGAACCGTCAGCGTTACACCCTCGAGAACTAAATCCAATTCGAAGGGAACAATCAGTTCCCGCGCCGTACTCTCGAAGCGCTTCCGCATCTCCACGATGCCGAGGGCGAGCAGTTCCTCTTTCGTCTCGTCGAGCCGTTTCTTGTACTCGAAGGTGTAGGCTTGGACGACTGCCCCGTTTCCGATATGCAGGTAATTGATGTACGCCGAATTTTCGTTCGGGGTGATGGAGAAGACATCGATGTTGTGCAGCATCGGCGTTACGACCGTCGATTTTGCCCGGTAGTTTTCTATTGCCTCGTATTTGAGCTTGACCAGTTGGGCTTCTTCGAAACGCAATTCCGAGGCGAGCTGCTGCATCTCGTTGTAGAGGTGTTTGCTCACTTGCGAGATGTTTCCCTTCAGGATTTCCTTTATCTCGGAAATGTTCTGCTGGTACTCCTCCAGGGATTGCAAGCCCTCGCACGGCCCCTTGCAGCGTTTGATGTGGTATTCGAGGCAAACTTTGTATCGGCCTTCCCGAATACCTTCCGGTGTGAGCGGGTATTTGCAGGTGCGGATAGGGTACAGCTCCTTCAGAAGTTGCAGCATGACCTTGGCCACATAGACCGACGGGTAGGGGCCGAAGTACCGCGAGCCGTCGCGCACGATATTCCGCGTCTGATAGACCCTCGGGAAATACTCGTTCTTGACCACGATAGACGGATACGTCTTCCCATCTTTCAAGAGGACGTTATAGCGCGGCTGGTACTGCTTGATTAAGCTGTTCTCCAAAAGCAGGGCGTCTTCTTCGGTCGCGACCACGAAGTATTTGATGTCCCGGATTTGCTTGACGAGTACTCGCGTCTTGACGCTCTCCGGCTCCTTGTTGAAGTAGGAGGAGACGCGCCGCTTGAGGCTCTTCGCCTTGCCGACGTAGATGATGGTGCCCTTCTCGTCGAAGTACTGGTAACAGCCGGGCTTCTCCGGGATGACCTCGAGTATGGCCTTGATATGTTCCGAAACCTTAAAGCTCATCTTGTTTTTGCTCTTCTTCTATTCCTTGTATCAATCTTTTATGCTGATTCATTAAAGTAATGTTTCACGTGAAACATTTAGCCTCTATCGCCCGAGCAGCACCAGCAAGATGTTGATGTCGCTTGGGGATATGCCGGGAATTCGGCTTGCCTGGGCTATCGTCTCCGGGTCGATACGGGTCAGCTTCTGCCGCGCCTCCGTCGATAAGCTCTGGATGGAGTTGTAGTCGAACTTGCCCCGAATGCGTATATTCTCGAGCCGGCCAATCTTGTCCGCGATGAGTTGCTCCCGCTTGATGTACCCGCTATACTTGATGAGAATCTCCGCCGCCTCGATAATCTCCTCGTGCCGCGAGACGGGTACTTTGTCCAGCGCCTCCCTGAGGGCGGGGATGAGCGTGGAAAGATTTTCCAACGTCAGCTGGGGCCGGAGCACGAGTGTCTCCAACTTGCAGCCGTGGGCGAGGGGTGTCGTCCCGAGCTGTTCCAAGCCTGCGTTCAGGTATTGGGGCTTGACGCTGTAGTTCGCGCAGAAGTCGATTAGTGCATCGCGGCTCGCCCGCTTTTCTTCGAGGAGGTCGCGGCGGTGGGCTGTAGCCAACCCGAGCTTGTAGGAGCGTTCGGTCAAACGCATGTCCGCGTCGTCCTGCCGGAGGAGGATGCGGTATTCCGCGCGGGAGGTGAACATCCGGTAGGGTTCGTCCACGCCCTTTGTAACGAGGTCGTCGATGAGGACGCCGATGTACGCTTCATCCCGTCCGAGGACGAACGGCTCTCCGCCGTGGCAATTAATATGTGCGTTGATGCCGGCAACGAGTCCTTGTCCGCCCGCTTCCTCGTAGCCGGTCGTCCCGTTGATTTGTCCGGCGAAGAAAAGATTCCGGATGCGCTTCGTCTCGAGCGTATGGTTGAGCTGCGTCGGGTCGAAGAAGTCGTACTCGATAGCATAGCCGGGCCGGAATATCTGTACGTCGCGGAAGGCGGGGATGGCCTCGAGCGCCCGCAACTGCACGTCCAAGGGCAGCGACGAAGAAAAGCCGTTCAAGTAAAGCTCGGTCGTGTCCACCCCTTCAGGCTCGAGGAATAATTGGTGCTGGGTCTTGTCCGCGAAAGTAACAATCTTCGTCTCGATGCTGGGGCAGTAGCGCGGCCCGATACTTTTGATCTGCCCGTTGTAGAGCGGCGAGTCGGGGAGACCTTCGCGAAGGATTTCGTGGCAGCGTTCGTTGGTAAAGCATGTCCAGCAGCACCGCTGCGGCAACTCGCGCTGCACATTGTCCAGATAGGAGAACTTGTGGAAGTCGTCTTCCCCGGGCTGCACCTCCATCTCGTCGAAGTGCACGCTGCGGGCATCGATACGCACCGGCGTTCCGGTCTTCATCCTGTCGGCGCGGAAGCCCAGCGAGACGAGTTGCTCCGTCAGTCCCGTCGCGGCCGGTTCAGCGATGCGTCCGCCGTGGATTTGCGTCCGGCCGATATGCATCAGCCCGTTCAGGAAGGTACCGTTCGTGAGGACGACCGCCCCGGCGTGAAACTCCACGCCCAAGCTCGTCCGGACGCCCGTTGCCCGTTCTCCGTCGGTGAGTATCGCCGTTACCATGTCCTGCCATATCGAGAGGTTCGGGGTATTCTCCAAGATGCCGCGCCAGCACTGGATGAAGCGTGCGCGGTCGCTCTGTGCGCGGGGACTCCACATCGCCGGTCCCTTGCTCCGGTTCAGCATCCGGAACTGGATAGCCGTGCGGTCCGTTACAATCCCCATCTGCCCGCCGAGGGCGTCGATCTCGCGGACGATTTGCCCCTTGGCAATGCCCCCGACCGCCGGGTTGCAACTCATCTGCGCGATTTTGTTCATATCCATCGTTACAAGCAGCGTGCGCGAGCCGAGGTTGGCTGCCGCCGCCGCCGCTTCACATCCGGCGTGTCCTGCGCCGACCACTATTACGTCGTATTCAAACTTCATAACCTTTGTTGAGATGTTTTGAATTGACAATTGAGAATTGACAATTGACAATTCAAAGTGTCTTCTATTAATTGTCCATTGTTAATTGTCCATTCTCAATTGAGAAAGCAGCGCCAGCGCGCGATTCTCGCACGCCTCCATCACCTCGCGCTCTCCCGGTCCCTTGTCGTTGATTCCACAGAGGTGGAGGATGCCGTGGATAATCGTGCGGTGCAGCTCCTCGTCGTACTCCGTCTCGAACTTCTCGGCGTTCGTCCGCACCGTGTCGAGGCTGATGAAGATGTCGCCCGCTATCTTCTTCCCGCTCGTGTAGTCGAACGTGATGATGTCGGTATAATAATCATGTTGCAGGAACTGCCGGTTCACCTCGAGAATCTTCTCGTCCGAGCAGAAGATATAGCTGATGTCGCCCACCTTCTTCCCGTAGTCCTCGGCCACCCGGTGAATCCATTCGCGCACCTGCTCCTCGCGGATGCTGGGCATGGGCGCGTCTTCAGCGTAGAAATTTATTGTCATGTTGAGTTCGCTATTTATTCTGGAAAATTATTTTTCTATTATTTCGCTGACGGTAGCCGATGCTTGCATGACCCCGTCGAATGGGATTGTCGAGAACTGGTAATGCGGGACGGCCTCGTCCCCGTTCCAAACCACGAATGCGGAAAAGGAATACTCATTCGTCCGCCCCTCGCCCCAGTGCAGCACGAGGCGTTCGCCCTTGTATTCACCGGCCGGGTTGAAGCTCCCAAAGAAAACGCGGTAAAACTGTCCCTCGACATTGTACACGTAACGGATTTCGGGTTTCCCCGAACCGTCGTTCTCGAACGTCGTGTCTGCCGCGCTCAAATCGCATACGAAACGGTCGCCATTATAAACAATGTAGAGAGAATCCTGCAAGACATTGCCCGTGCTCGCGGGATTCAACAGGTCTTCCCCGTCGCCGTAGAGGATAAAGGAAATGGTGAGCGGCTCGAAATCCTCCGGGTTCGCGATAGGCACTTCGTCGTCGGAGCACGCCATCGCCGCGCTCCCGATGCCCACAATCATTAAAAGCTTTTTAATTCCCATTATCTTTCTTATTTTGCCTGCAAAGGTACAGATTTCTCCGCTAATCCGGTATCTTTGCATTTCTCGGAGAATTTTTTAAATAACAATAGATATGTACAAATCATTTTTCCTTTCCTTTTTCCTCCTGCTCGCGGTCTTCGCGACACGGGCGGAGGACTACGTTTTCGAGCGCGGGATATACTATCGCCCGCAGCACCTCGGTGCCTACGCCGACTCGATGTGCGTCCTGGACATTGCCCGCCCCGAGGGAGCTACCTCTGCCCCCGTCCTGGTCTGGTTCCACGGCGGTGGGCTGACGGGGGGACGGCGTGAGGTGCCGCGCGACTTGATGCACGACGGCCTCATCGTCGTCGGTGTCGAGTACCGCCTCTCCCCGCAGGTGGCGACGACCGAGATTATCGACGACGCGGCGGCTGCCGTCGCCTGGACCGTCCGCCACATCGCGCAGTTCGGCGGCGACCCGACGCAGGTCTTCATCGCCGGCCATTCCGCCGGGGGCTATCTGGTGAATATGCTCGCTCTGGACAAGTCGTGGCTCGGGGGCTATGGCGTGGACGCCGACAGTCTCGCGGGCGTCATCCCTTTCAGCGGGCAGGTCATCACGCATTTCGAGACGCGCCGCGCCCAGAGCATCCAGCCGCTGCAGCCGACGATAGACCGCACCGCCCCGCTGTTCCATGTCCGCCGAGATTGCCCGCCGATGCTCATCCTCTCCGGCGACCGCGAGAAGGAGCTTTACGGGCGCTACGAGGAGACGGCCTATTTCTGGCGCATGATGAAGCTCGTCGGCCACCCCGACGTTACGCTCTACGAGTTCGACGGCTTCGACCACGGCTCGATGGCGTTGCCCGGCTTCGCGGTTACGCGGGAATTTATCAAGGCGCACCTTCGCAGGTAGGCGGACACGGGTGAAAAAATTAGGGACGCGGATGACGCGGATTGCGCGGATTCCGGAAAAGTATTAGGCACGGATTACGTGGATCCCACAGATTTTGATTCTCTCTTCAAATCCGCGTCATCCGTGTCATCCGCGTCTCTTTTTTTGCTCCTGATGGGCTTCTGTGTCTCTCACAAGCCGGTTGTCAACGTCAATATCCGGATATTGAGGTTAGCAACCTAAGTTGATATAGGCTATACCCGGATTTTTTAGTGAGCAATCAAGGTTTTTTAGCTGTATATATAGATATTAAGGTAAAAAATTTAGGTTTTTCAAGGGAATATTCGGATATTTGCATCGGTAATCGACTGCTTTCTCTAAATGTAGTACCGCATGACGAAACAGATACGCAAATTTGCCCTCACGCACTTGAGCTTGGGCTCGACGTCGTCCTTCCACAACATGGTGCTCCAGCGCATCCGCGAGGCGACGCCCGAGGCGCTCCACGTGTCCGACCTCGTCGGGCCGTACGAGGAGCAGGCGAAATTGCTTAGCCGTATCGTGAAGCGCTCGAAGGCTTACACCAGCACCGCTGAACTGCGCGCCGCCGATGCCGAGCGCGACCGCCTCATCGGGGTCATCATGAACACGGTGCGCACGAACCTGACTAATCCGCTGGAGCGGAAACGTCGCGCGGCGTTGCATCTGAAACCGGTGCTGTCGGGCTTCAAGGGCTTGGCGCATCACGAGCTGACGAAGCAGTCGGCGGAAACCCGGTCGATGCTGGCCCGCTTTGACGACGCGGAGAACCTCGCGATGGCGGCGGAGCTTCACCTCGAGGAGGAGATTGCGGCGCTCCGGACGGCCAACGAGCGGTTTGATGTGGCGTTCCGGGCGAAGGCGGCGGAGGAGGGCGAGCGCCTCGAACTGTCTGACATCAAGTCGCGGCCCACGCGCGCGGCGGCACGGCTGCTCTATCTGCGCATCACGCAGGTGGTCAATGCCTTTGCCATCGCCGCTCCCAGCGAGGCGGTAACGCGGTTTATCGAGCAGGTGAACGGGCTGATTGCGTCGATGAAGGACAAGGACGAATAGGAGACGCGGATGACACGGATGACGCGGATTTTTTTCGTGTGAAACTCTGAATCCGTGTCATCCGCGTCATCCGCGTCTAAAAAGAAGTTGTATGTATTTGTATAAAAAAAGAATAAAAACAGTGTCATGGTATTGAACTATATATGGATAGGGTTCTTCCTCGTCGCCTTTGTGGTGGCGGCGGGGCGGCTGGTGCTGGCGGGCGACGTGGAGATATTCAACGAGATAATCAATGCGACGTTTGCCTCGGCAAAGACGGGTTTCGAGATATCGCTGGGGCTGACGGGCGTGTTGGCGCTCTGGATGGGCATTATGAAGATAGGTGAGCGCGGGGGCGTGGTGCAGGCGTTTGCGCGGCTGGCGGCCCCGGTCTTCAGCAAGCTTTTCCCCGGCATACCGGCGGGGCACCCGGCGACAGGGGCGATATTCATGAACTTCTCGGCGAACCTCCTCGGACTCGACAACGCCGCGACGCCGATGGGTCTGAAGGCGATGCAAGAGCTGCAGGAGCTGAACCGCGAGAAAGACACGGCGACGGACGCGATGGTGATGTTCCTCTGCATCAATGCGTCGGGGCTGACGCTTATCCCCGTAACCATCATGATGTATCGGGCGCAGCTCGGGGCGGCGAATCCCTCCGACGTGTTTCTGCCCATCATGTTGGCGACGTTCGCGAGCACGCTGGTAGCGATATTGGCCGTCTGCTTCAAGCAGCGGATAAATATATTTCAGAAAAATCTCCTCCTCTTTTTCGGGGGGGCAATCTTGTTCATAGTCGGCGTCGTCTTCCTCTTCCGCGCGTTGCCGGAGGAGAAGGCGTCGCTCTACTCGACACTGTTCGCGAATACGTTGCTCTTTACGATTATCTGCGGATTCATCGTGAGTGGCGTGCGCAAGAAGATAAATGTATATGATTGCTTCATCGAGGGGGCGAAAGACGGGTTCCGGACGGCCGTCGGCATCATCCCGTACCTGGTGGCGGTGCTGGTGGGGGTCGGCGTATTTCGTGCGTCGGGGGCGATGGACTTCCTGATAGACGGCGTGCGCCTCGGCGTAGAGGCGGTGGGGATAGACAGCCGCTTCGTCGAAGCCCTGCCCACCATCCTGATGAAGCCGCTGAGCGGGAGCGGGGCGCGGGGCATGATGCTCGACGCGATGAATACCTACGGGGCAGACTCGTTCGTGGGACGCTTGGCGTCGATTGTCCAAGGCTCGGCGGATACGACGCTCTACGTGGTCGCGCTCTATTACGGGAGTGTGGGGATACGGAAGACGAGGTACACCGTGGGGTGCTCGCTGCTGGCAGACCTGGCAGGGGCATTGACGGCGATATTCGTCGGATACCTGTTCTTCGGATAGAGAATAAAAAAAGAGGCACGGATTTCACGGATTACACGGACGAGCTTGAAAACTTATCCGTGAAATCCGCGTAATCCGTGCCTCAGTTTATCTACGCGTGGTTACTTAATGTCGATATGGCGTTCGGCTTTCTTGACCTCTTCCTGCGTCATCTTCGGCAGGTCGATAGTCAAGACACCGTGCTCGACGGAAGCTGAGATCTTGTCCTTCTCAACGTCGTCAGGCAAAATCATCGTCTGCTGGAACTTCGAGTAAGAGAATTCGCGGCGCAGATAGCGGCCGTTCTTCTTATCCTCGTCCTTCGACTCGTTTTTCTTCTCCATGGTGATGACCAAGTTGTTGTCCTCGTCCAATTTGACGGTGAAGTCATCCTTCGTCATACCCGGGGCGGCCAATTCGATTTGGTAGTCCTTTTCGTTTTCAATTACGTTGATAGCCGGAGCAGTTGCGTTAGCTCTTTCCATCCAATCGTTATCGAAAAAGTCATTAAAGATACTCGGTAACCAGTTCTGATTTCTTCTCATCGGTGTCATAATCTAAATCTCCTATTCTTTTATGCTCGGGTTTTTACGCCCTCGCGTTGTTATTTAATCAATTACTTCTGAACTCGGTCCCTTGCGGAACCGCCGTTCGCCCACCTATTGTGCAAATGGTATGCCAGACCGGAACGGGAGGTCGGGCGACAAAAAAAGCTGACAGAAAGTGCCGGAATCTGCCACTTAGGAGAGGCGAATGGACTTCCTGTCAGCCTTTTGCAAACAAAATTTACAATACTACAGTTTGTTTATACGTTTCGCCGAAGCGGTTGGTTGCTCGGATTTCAATCTGCTTGGCACCGCTCGAAGGTTGGCAGCGGAAAAGGTGGCGGGTATGGTAGCCTTCGGGTTTGCCGTGCATGTCGATGTAGTCCTGATCCTCGTCGTCGAAGCGTTCCATTGCGCCTTTGCTCTGCCCGTCCTCCGACCATTCCACGCGCCAGGCGGAATCCCAGTCCCAGACGTTGGCGACGACATAGCCGGCCTCCGATTTGAACTCCCCAGGCTTGTAAATCCGGAGTTGATAGTCGGCCGGGCGACCCGTAGCCTTGTAATGCCATTTCACGTTCGCTCCATCGACCTCGACCACCAGATAACCATTCGGCGCGCCGCAACGATTGACGTGCCCAGCCCACCAGGCACCGCAGGCGGCACCGATGTTGTGCTCATAGAGGGTAGGGGCGACTTGGTTGTTCTCGTAGAAGTGCGTATGACCGGCAAAGACATGGACGTTGTAGTCTTTGACGATTTGGCGGAACTCCTCGGCGTCGCGGGCATTGCCACCGCCCTTGTCCGTCTGGTTGAAGACAGGAGCGTGGACGTTGATGAAGACCGTAGTACCCGGCTCGACATAGCTCAGGTCGTTTTTCAACCAGTCGAGCTGCTCCTTGCCGAAGCGTTCCGTGTATTTTCTATCCTTAATATAGTCGATGTCCTTTAGCGCGACAATGTGGATGTCCCCGACATTGAAGGAATAATTATAGGGACCGAAGAAACTCTCGTAGCGAGCCTCGGCATAGCCACTCTTGGCATCCTTCAGGTTCGAGAGCGCCGTGTAAAGCTGATTATGGTCGTGGTTCCCGATTACCGGAGAATAAACAATCCCTTGCGAAGCCATGCTTTTGCGGAGCGGCTCGAAGAGTTCCATCCGATCGTTCACCAAGTCGCCCAGTAGCATGGCATAGACTTCTTGTTTCCCCTTGAAGCGGGAAGCAGTCTGCTGCATATCGACAAGCGTCTCGTTGGCGTAGCGGGCAAGCTCCTGCTCATTGGTAACTTGCGGGTCGGAGACGGCGAGATAGACAAACTTCTTTGCCGGTTGGTCGCGCCGCGTCAGGGTGAAGTTGTAGGTCTTCCCCTCGTCGGATGGGTTTATCGGGAGGAAAAAGCTACGGTTCCAACCCTCCGAAGCTATGATTTCGTAGTCGGAAGGCGTAGAGATATAGACGAAGCGGCTCTTGGCCTCGTCGGTATCCAGCGAATATTCGCCTTGGGCATTGGTCGAGGTAAAGCGGTAACCATCGGTAACGACTACATTTTCCACGGGCTTGCCGTCCGTGCTTTTGACAGAGCCTTTCACTACGGTAGCCTGTGCGTTCCACATCGCTACGGAGAAAAGGAGATTCAGGAATACGATTTGTTTTCTCATGATGTCTTTCGTGTGTTAGTTTTTGCGGTAAAAGTAGGACAAGGATGTTGCAACGGTGTGAAGAAAAGGCAAACTTTTCGTTTCTTGTCCGCTTTTGCTTACTTTTGCGCCCGCTAAATTAGACACCATGTTGCGTACATTATTATTAATAGGTATGGGGAGCTTCCTGGGCGGGGTGGCGCGCTACTTGCTGTCGTCGCTGGTCCAGGCGAATGTGAATATGCTGTTCCCTTGGGGGACGTTCTGCGTCAATATACTCGGTTGCTTAGGCATTGGTTTGCTGAACGGGCTGTTCGCCCGCTACGGGTGGCTCGGCGCAGACCTGCGCGTCTTCCTGACTGTGGGCTTCTGTGGAGGCTTCACAACCTTCTCGACGTTTATCTACGAGAGCCACCTCATGCTGACGGGCGGGCGTATCCTCGCATTCGCCGCCTATGCAGGGCTGAGCCTGATGGTGGGATTGGTGGCGGTGTATGCGGGATACGCACTGGTGATGCGTCAATGAGCGACGTTGAGTTTCACTATTTCTTCACCGGCACGGACGATGTAAACACCGCTGGCCAGATTTGCGAATTCCTGCTGCCCGCTCACGTTAGCCGAGGCTACGACAGCGCCAGTCATCGAGATAATCTGGACATCCGTAGGCTGCGAGGCGATGACGATGATTTTGCCCTCGGCGGAATAGATGCGGGTAGATTGGGCTTCGATAGTTTCGGTGCCGACCATCTGGTTATCGTCGATAATGATACCTTCAATAGAGGTAGAGCTTTCCAAAGCACCACCGGCTTTGATATGCAGCGTACCTTCGTTAGTAGCCGTACCGTTGTTGGTTAGCGTCAGGCCGGAAGGAACGGTGAGCGTGGCATTCTCGGAGATGATAAGCTCTTCGCCCTCGGCGATTTCGATGCTGGCGGGCAAGGTATATTCGCCGTGAACAGCATTTGTCGTTGCTTCGGGAGAAATCGTGCGGACGAAAGAATTATTTACGGTTTCAATCTCTATCGGAGCATAGCCTTCGACCCAGCTATTCGATACGCTTTGCATCTTTATGACGGTAGAATCTGCTTGTTCTCCTTCTCTCAATGCACTCTCGTTGCCTTGCCCCAAAGCTTTAAAGGTACTGTTTGTAATGCCTGTAACGATGGCATTGCGATACAAGGATTGGTATTTATATGGCTCGTTGTCGGCGAATAGTTCTACATAGCTATCCGATATGCTTAACGTACTTGGTTCAAAAGCTTCTTTGGCTCCGGAGTAGAGATAGACATGGCTGTCGTTACTGATGGTCGCGTTGTTGCATACGATGCCTTCTTCTTCTGTCGCGTGTATATTGAGTGTGCTTTTGTTTATCTCAACAGTTCCGTTGTACACAAAGATACCGTCGTCTTCTATTGCATTCAAATTAATTTCGCTGTTGTTGATGGAAAGCAAGGTTGGGGAAGTAATGCTGCCATCGCTACTTTCCCCCGTCGTCTCAATCTCCATCTTTCCTCCGTTTATCTTCAAGTCTCCGGCTGCATTGATAGCTTCATAGCTACTGTTGATATTCAGCGTCCCGTCGCCCGTAAAAGCCAACGAGCCGATGCCCTTGATGGCTGCTCCCGTATCCTGCATGGTGTGTTTGAAGTTAATCGTGTTGTTGCCACTCAGGACAATTGTTGCCCCGTCCGGCAATACGATTCCATTCTCATTTTCCGCTTCGATGTTGAGATCCGAGAGCTTTAACGTGTCGTTTGCCCATGTGAAGCCTTCGCCGGTTGGCAAAGAATCTGCTTTTGTGAAATCCAGGGCGCCTGTTACGACGGCAACTGAATCGGTTTCTACCTCTGCCCATCCGCCTATTGGTAATAAGCACGCCATCATCATCGATGTAAAGATTTTCTTTTTCATGATAATTGTGTTTTGAAGATTAATACTGATTTGAAAAATAAAATTCAGAACAAAAGTAGTAAAGTTTTTGCTCTTGTAGTTCTGAAAATGGATTTTTGAAGCCGGATTACGGCCGCGCGGAAAGCTCCCACGCCTTCGCCACCGCCTCGTTGATGTTGCTGCAGACGTTTTCCGCGCCGAGCTGTGTCTCGAAGCCGGATTTCTGCAGGACGGCGCGCACGCGGTCGTTGACGCCCGAGAGGATGATGTGGATATGCTCGGAGTGCGACATGCGGACGAGGCTCTCGAGGTTGTGCAGGCCGGTGGAATCCATGAAGGGGACTTTGCGCATTCGGATGATGCGGATGCGGGGTTTGTCGCCCATGCGGTTCATGATGTCGTCGAACTTGTTGGCGATGCCGAAGAAGAAGGGGCCGTCGATTTCATAGACTTCGACGCTCGGCGGGAGGTTCAGCTTCTCCTCGTCGTGATGGATTTCGCCTTCGTCGGAGAGGTCGATTTCATCGCGCGTAACGGAGACCTGCGTCGTCTCGGCGACACGTTTCATGAAGAGGAACATCGCTATCAAGAGTCCAATTTCGATGGCAATCGTCAAGTCGAAGATAACGGTCAGGAGGAAGGTCGCTATCAGCACCGACACGTCGCTCTTCGGGTTCTTCATCAGTGAACGGAATGTCCTCCACTGGCTCATGTTGTAGGACACGATGACCAAAACTCCTGCGAGGCAAGCCATCGGGATGTGTTTCGTCAGCGGCCCGAGGAAAAGCAGGATGAGCAGGAGGACAACGGCGTGCACAATACCGGCGACAGGCGTTTTCCCGCCATTGTTGATGTTCGTCATCGTGCGGGCGATGGCTCCGGTTACGGGGATACCGCCGAAGAGGGGGACTACGATATTCGCCGCACCTTGGGCAATCAATTCGGTATTGGAATTATGCTTGTCGCCCGTAACACCATCTGCCACAGTCGCCGAGAGCAAGGATTCGATGGCGCCCAGGATGGCTATCGTAAAGGCAGAGGGGAGAAGGAGGTTTATCATCTCCATATCAAACTTAATCGGCGCGGGCTGGGGCATGGCGGCCTGGATGGTAAAGCGGTCGCCGATGGTTTCGATGCCGGTGAGGTTGAAATACGTCCGCCCCACATAGACTGCCACCGTCATCACAATGATAGCCACCAGCGAACCGGGCACCCGCTTCGAAAACTTCGGGGTCAGGACAATGATGACGATGCTCAGCAGTCCGACAGCCGTCGATAGCCAGTTGACCGTCGGAAAAGCCCCGATGTAGGCAATCCATTTCGAGATGAAATCCGCCGGCACCTTGTCCATCGTCAGCCCGAAGAGGTCTTTGATTTGCGTCGTGAAAATCGTCAGGGCGATTCCGCTCGTGAAGCCGACGACGATGGGGTAGGGGATGAACTTGATGACCGTCCCCAGCTTCAGCGCGCCCATGACGACCAGCAGGATGCCCGCCACGACCGTCGCGATGGCCAGTCCCTCGAGCCCGAAGTTCTGGATGATGCCATATACAATAATAATAAAGGCTCCCGTCGGCCCTCCGATCTGGATGGAGCTGCCGCCGAGCAGCGAAACCACGAATCCGCCGATGATGGCGGTAATCAAACCCTTTTCGGGACTCACGCCCGAGGCGATACCGAATGCAATGGCCAGCGGCAGGGCGACGATGCCCACGATGATGCCCGCCATCAGGTCTGTCATGAATTTCTCTTTGGAATAAGTCTTCAGCGCCGAGAATAATTTGGGCTGAAAGTCGAACGTCTTTTTCATTTCTGTCTGCTATTTCAATCTGCAATGTTTTAAAAAGGCTGCAAAGGTATAAATTTCTTCTATCGCCGGATAAAAATTATCGTTGAAATAAATTTGGCTTAGCCGGAAACAAAAGACTACTTTTGTATGTTCAATAAACAAATCTATTTATTTACATCTAAAATTAGCGTTTATGGAAAAAAGCATCAAAGGAACGAAGACTGAACAAAATTTGTTGAAATCTTTCGCAGGAGAATCTCAGGCCAGAGGCCGTTACACGTATTTTGCAAGCGTTGCCAAGAAGGAAGGGTACGAACAAATCGCTGCCATCTTCCTCGAGACTGCCGAGCAGGAAAAGGAACACGCCAAGCGTTTCTTCAAATTCCTGGAGGGGGGCATGGTTGAAATCACCGCTGCTTATCCCGCCGGCATCATCTCGACGACGAAGGAAAACCTCGCTGCCGCTGCCGCCGGGGAAAACGAAGAGTGGGTCGAGCTCTATCCGGAATTTGCCAAGGTTGCCGACGAAGAAGGTTTCACCGAAATTGCCACTGCGTTCCGCATGATTGCCAAGGTCGAGGCCGAGCACGAGAAGCGTTACCGTGCGTTGCTCGCCCGCGTCGAGGCTGGCAAGGTCTTCGAGCGCGAAGAAGCTATCCTCTGGCAGTGCCGCAACTGCGGTTTCGTGATTGAATCGACAAAAGCTCCGCTGAAGTGCCCGGCTTGCTTGCATCCGCAGGCATTCTTCGAGCCGATGAAGCAGAACTATTAATCGGCGTAAGTAAAATTGTTCCGCGTGGAACAATTTAGGGTGTGAAGACGCCGTATCTGGGTTGGAAAATGTAAATTTGCCTCCGGATACGGCGTTTTTTGCGTCCTTTCGCTCGACGAGTAGCCAGAGCCTGGGGCTCTAGTAACTTTTCTCGCGAAAGGACGCTAGAGCCTGCGGCTCTGACAACTTTTCTCGCGAAAGGACGCCAGATCCCGGGGCTCTGGCAACTTTTCTCGCGAAAGGATGCTAGATCCCGGGGCTCTAGCAACTTTTCTCGCGAAATGGGATTAGAGCCGCCGTCGCTGGCGACTTGTCGGCCGAAAGGAAGCCGGAAACAAGGATGGATTTTAATTTTAAATATCAGATAAACATGAAAAACAACAGCTTCTTTATTCTTCTCTGCGTATTGCTTGGTTTTGCCCCGGCATACGCCCAAAAAGTAACCAGTGTCTTGGAAATCTTGGATGTCTCCAGCGGGCAGCGGACCGTCGTCCGGGAGTTTCCCTACCTCATCGAAGCCCCCAACTGGACGCACGACGGCCAGTGGCTCGTCTATAACAGCGGCGGACACCTCTTCCGCCTCTCGCCCGACCAACCCGGCGAGCCGGAGGAAATCAATACGGGATTTGCCGTGCGTTGCAACAACGACCATGTCCTCGCGCCCGATGGCCGGCAAATCGCCATCAGCCACGGGACGAAGGAGGACGGCCAGTCGCGCGTCTATACCTTGCCCCTTGCCGGGACGGATGCCCCGCGCCTCATCACGCCGCTCGCCCCGAGCTATTTGCATGGCTGGAGCCCCGATGGGAAGCAACTCGCCTATTGCGCGGCGCGTAAAGGCAACTTCGATGTCTATGTTATCCCCGCAGAGGGCGGCGAGGAAGTGCGGCTCACCACTGCCGAAGGTCTCGACGATGGTCCGGAGTATTCGCCCTGCGGCCAATACATCTGGTTCAATTCCGTCCGCAGCGGGTTGATGCAAGTATGGCGCATGAAGGCAGACGGGAGCGAGCAGACGCAGATGACATTCGACGAGACACGCAACTCGTGGTTCCCTCATGTTTCCCCCGATGGCAAGCAAGTCGTCTTCATAACCTATAAGAAAGGCGACCTGAAACCCGACGAGCACCTGGCGAACAAGCATGTCGAGTTGCGCATCATGCCGGCTGAAGGCGGTGAGCCGCGTACTTTGGTCAGTCTCTTCGGCGGACAAGGGACGATTAACGTCAATTCCTGGGCGCCGGACAGCCGGAGGATAGCGTTCGTCAGCTATCGCCTCGGCGCGGATTAATTCTTGAGGCGGTAAACATTGCCGGGAAGGGTTTTCACCGAACCGTTCATTTCCAACTCGAAAAGCAGGGTGCTCAACTGCTGGATGGGCATCGAAAGGCGGAGGGCAATCTCGTTGATATGCTTTTCACCTTCTGTTTTCAGTAGCTGGAGCACTTTTTCTTGCTCGGGCGTGGCGGCGAAGAAGAGTTCGGTTTGCTGGCTCTCGGCTTTCTTCTCGTAGCGGGTATTCCAGCCGAGGGATTCAATCAAATCGTCGGCAGAGGTGATGAGCGCCGCCTTGTTTGCCCGGATTAAGTTGTTGCAACCCTTGGAATTCAGGTCGTATGTCCGGCCGGGGAAGGTAAAGACCTCGCGGGAATACGAGATAGCGAGGTCGGCCGTAACCAACGAGCCTCCCGTCTCTCGGGATTCGACCACGATGGTAGCGTCCGCGAGGCCGGCGATGATGCGGTTCCGGCTCAGGAAGTTCGGACGGTCGGGGAAGATGCCGCTGGGGAAGTCGGTCAATAATCCGCCGTTGCCCAACATCTCGACCGCCGTGCTTCGGTGCGCAGCCGGATAGATTCTGTCCAGTCCGTGCGCGAGGACAGCCACGGTCGGCAAGTGGTTCGCCAAAGCATTCCGGTGGGCATAGACATCAATCCCGTAGGCAAGTCCGCTAATAATCAAGGTGTCGGGGAAACGGAGGGCGATGCCGGCGACCAGTTTCTCGGTCAGCGTGCGCCCGTATTCCGAAGCCTTGCGCGTCCCGACGATGCTGAGGATATGCTTGGCATCCAAGTCGGCATTCCCCTTATAATATAAGATGAGGGGAGCGTCCGGACATTCCTTCAGGCGGCGAGGATAATCCTCATCGTTCAGGAAGAAACAACGGATGTGGTTCTTCTCGACGAACTCCAGCTCCTTCTCGGCCCGTTGGAGCACTTCGGGACGTTTGATTTCCGAGGCAAGCGTATGCCCGATGCCGGGCACCTTCTCCAGCACCCGGGTTTTCTCTTGGAAGATAGCTTCCGCACTTCCGATTCTTTCGATAAGCTGGCGGGCAAGGATAGGGCCGATGCCCGGCACAAAAGATAAAGCGAAATAGGATAAATTTTTCATATTAAAAAGGTTTGGAGAGTTATGAGTTATAGGTTGTTATGACTCATAACTTCTGAAGTAATGTATCAAAGTATTCACCTCGTGTCAGTTTTCCATTCTCGACAAGGACAGATTCCACGACACCACGCGTGGCGAGCACCCCGTCTTTCTCGCGATAAATATCTTGCTCGAAGACCAGCTTGACCCCTTTCTTATAGACGTTGAGGCAAGAGATGTATCGGTCGCCGCTCCGGAGGGAATGCTTGAATTGGATTTGGACGCTGGAGACGAAGGCATCCATGCCCCGTTCGTGCATCGCGCCGAAGTTCTCGCCCACGGATTCGAGGAACTCGTGGCGGGCGTGCTCCATATAATGCTGGTAGTTCGAGTTGTTTACTACGCCTTGCAGGTCGCATTCGTAATCGCGGACCTTGTCGGTCAGTTTGAAGATATATTCTTTCATGTGCGTTAATTTATTTCGTTCTTGGGATTAACCACTTCCATCTTGTATAATCTGTCCGAAGCGCGGACTTTCTCGCCGACGCGGATGGAGAAGCGCTCGCCTTTCCGCGTTTCCTCGACGGGTTTCAAATCGACTCGGATCTCCTCGACCTTCTGCATGACGGCTCCCGTCGTAGGTCCCGTAATGAGAATCTCATCGCCTACATGGAGCGAACCGCATTCCATCTCGAACTCCGCCACCCCAATCTTGTCGAAGTATTTGATGCCGCGAGCCACATAGACCTTGCGCCTCGTAGCGCCGGAGCCGTATTTGCTGCTCCATTCCCCTAAACGCTGGCCCAAATAATATCCATTCCAGAAGCCACGGTTGAAAACCTTGGCTAAGCGTTCGTCCCAGTCGGCTATCTTCTCTTCGGTAAATTCGCCTCGGCAGTAGGCACGGACGGCTTCCTTGTAGCATTCCGTTACGATGCGGACGTACTCCGGACCTCGTGCCCGTCCCTCGATTTTGAAGACACGGACACCGGCATCCATCATCTTGTTCATAAAATGGATAGTCTTCAAATCTTTGGGAGACATGATGTATTGGTTCTCGATATCCAGCTCGATATCGCTATCCTTGTCTCTCACCGTATAGGCTCGGCGGCAGATTTGCATACAAGCGCCCCGGTTTGCAGAGGCGTTCATCTCGTGCAAACTGAGGTAGCATTTCCCTGAAACAGCCATGCAAAGGGCACCGTGGGCAAACATTTCGATGCGGATAAGTTCGCCTTTCGGACCTGTAATATGTTGTTCGATGATTTGGCGATAGATTTCGTGGACTTGTGTAAGGTTCAGTTCGCGGGCCAAGACGACGACATCGGCAAAGCGGGCATAGAATTTCAATGCCTCGGCATTTGATATGTTTAATTGAGTAGAAAGGTGGACTTCCTGCCCAATCTCGTTGGCATACGACATAGCAGCCACGTCTGCGGCAATGATAGCGGAGACTCCGGCTTCCTTCGCGGCATCAATGATACGGCGCATCAAGGGAAGGTCTTCCCCATAAATGACTGTATTGACCGTCAGGTAGCTTTTCAAGCCATGCTCTTCGCAGATTGAAGCAATCTTCCGCAAGTCGTCGATGGTAAAGTTGTTCGACGAACGCGAGCGCATATTCAAGCCTTCGATGCCGAAGTAAACGGAATCGGCTCCGCCTTGTATGGCCGCCATCAGCGACTCGTAGGAGCCTACGGGCGCCATAATTTCAAAATCTTTTTCTTCCAAAGTGGTATTGTTTGATATTTTGCGGGCAAAGATACGGAATGATACGGAATTTTTCCGTATGTTTGCCCTCGTAAAATGTGTAACCTCTTAAATCAAAAGAATCATGACAACACGAAGAGAATTTCTTCGTCAGGCTTCTATGCTGGGTGCAGGCCTGACTTTTAGCCCCTTCTTTATCCAAGCGGGCAATTCCATAAGTGCAAATGACAAGATAGGCGTTGGTCTTATCGGGTGTAACGGCATGGGGTTTGATGACTTGAAAGCCTTCCTCCGCAATCCCGAAGTAGAGTGTGTTGCTCTCTGCGACGTAGATAAAAATGTCTTGGAAAAACGCGCTGCCGAGGTAGAGAAAACTACGGGTAAGCGAGTTAAAAACCTCTGGACGGATTGGCGAAACCTAATCGATTGCAAGGATGTCGATGTGGTTATCGTCGGTACGCCAGACCATTGGCATTGCCTCTTGATGGTTGCCGCTTGCGAGGCTGGCAAGGATGTCTATTGCGAAAAGCCGCTCGGCAATAGTATAGAGGAATGTAATATTATGGTACGTGCCGCAGAAAAGTACAATCGCGTCGTCCAAGTAGGCCAGTGGCAACGTAGCGATCCGCATTGGCAAGATGCGATGGCTTTCGTTCATAGCGGTAAGTTGGGCAAGATTCGTACCGTCCGCGTCTTCTCTTATCAAGGCTGGTGTCCTTCAATTCCTGTGAAACCAGATGAAGCTGTCCCTGCTGGCGTGGATTACGAGATGTGGCTTGGTCCGGCTCCCGAACGGCCTTTCAACCGCAATCGCTTCCATTTCACTTGGCGATGGTTCTGGGATTATGCCGGCGGATTGATGACCGACTGGGGTGTTCACCTCTTGGATTATGCGCTTTATGGTATGAATGTTACTACGCCTAAGTCGATTATGGCTTCGGGTGGCAAGTTTGGCTATCCTGATGATGCCTGTGAAACACCTGACTTGTTGCAAACTATCTATACCTTCGATGGGTTTACTGTCCTGTGGGATCATGCTATCGGTATCGACGATGGAGCATACGGACGTAATCATGGCCTTGGTTTCGTAGGTGAAAACGGTACGCTTGTCGTGGATAGAGGTGGCTGGGAAGTTATTCCCGAGAAGGTAGGAGGCACGCCGCGCATGGAAGCTGTCCCCCTGAAGAAGGCATACGGAGAAGGTGGATTGAATCTCCACGTCAAGAATCACTTGGAGTGCATCAAGACGCGCAACCGGAATTGCAATGCCAGCATCGAGATTGGTGCCCATATCGCTAAGTTCTCTCAGCTTGGAAACATCGCTTATCGTACTGGAAAGAAGCTTTCATGGGATGGTAAATCTTTCCATGACGCTGAGGCCGACGCTCTCTTGTGCAAGACTTATCGGGCTCCATGGGAACTCCCGAAGATTTAATATTTCATTCTTAATCTTGTTTCTTAGGCACGAATTGCCGGAGGCAGAAGGTGAAAAACCTTGCGCCTCCGCGTGATTCGTGCCTAATATATGATTAATTTTGCGCCCAAATTCAGAAGTAAAGATGAAGATTGGTTCGATAGATTTGGGCAACCGCCCCGTTTTCCTCGCCCCGATGGAGGATGTAACAGATATTGCTTTCCGCTTGATGTGTAAGCGTTTCGGAGCGGATATGGTATATACGGAGTTTGTTTCAAGCGATGCTTTGATACGGAGTGTCAGCAAGACGCAGCAGAAATTGGTCGTTTCCGACGAAGAGCGTCCCGTGGCTATCCAGCTCTACGGTCGCGATGTGGAGTCGATGGTTGAGGCTGCCCGCATTTGCGAAGCCGCCCGTCCCGACGTCTTAGACCTCAACTTCGGTTGCCCCGTCAAGCGTGTGGCTGGTAAAGGCGCAGGTGCCGGGATGCTGAGAAATATTCCGCTGATGCTTGAAATCACACGCGAGGTGGTCCGTGCCGTCCAAATTCCGGTAACAGTAAAGACCCGCCTGGGCTGGGATGCCGAGAATAAGGTTATCGTTCCCTTAGCCGAAGCCTTGCAGGATTGTGGGATTGCTGCCTTGACTATCCATGGACGAACTCGTGCGCAGATGTACACCGGTGAGGCGGACTGGACGCTTATCGGCGAGGTTCGCAACAATCCCCGTATGCATATCCCGATTATTGGAAATGGAGATGTAACGTCTGCCGAGATTTGTCGTGAGCGTTTCGAGCGTTATGGTGTGGATGGAGTGATGATAGGACGCGCCGCCATCGGTCGCCCATGGGTATTTCGCGAGGTGAAACATTATCTTTCGACGGGGGAAAACCTACCTTTAGAGCCCTTTAAATGGTATTTGGATATTCTCAAACAGCAGGTGCTCCAGAGCGTCGAACGGCTCGACGAGCGCCGGGGGATACTTCATATCCGTCGCCATCTGGCTGCCACACCCCTCTTCAAAGGAATTCCTGACTTCAAATCTACGCGTGTTGCCATGCTCCGTGCCGAGACGGTAGAGGAGTTATTTGGAATTATGGATGGGATTGAGACGAACTTTGAAGTGTGAGCTATGAATCATGGACTTGAGGTATATAAAAAATTAAAGGTTGTCTCCCGACAACCCCTAATCAAACTTTGTTAACCTTAAATCTAATACTATTATGAAAAAACCACAGTGCAAAGGTACGGCCCTGTCAAGTTTTTGTCAAGTCTTTTTGTGAAAATAGTTCTTAATTCGGGATTAAATGACGTTAATTGGGCTCTCCTTTTGAGAGATTCTCCTCGAAAAAGCGATAAACTGCGCGGGAAATATCCGCCATCAGCCGTGCATTCACTTCATCTGTCTCGCGGGAGTTCATGATGAAGACGGCTATCGTATAATATTGCCCGTTGGGGAGCACGACGAAGCCCATATCGTTGTCGGCTACCTTCACCCCGAATTCATTGCGGTCCGACGACCCGGTCTTGTGCGCCAGAAGGACGTTTTTCTCGGGCAGTCCGGCGAGGAGTTTGTCCTTCCCCGTCTCGCACTCCGTCATCGCACGCTGGAGGAAGAGTTTGTAGCCTTCGGGGAACAGTTTGTTTTGCAGGAAGGTCTCGATGGTGAGCGCTGCCGCCGAGGGTGTCGTCCAGTTTAAGTATTGGTTGCTGACGTCTTCGTGCATCTCCGCTTCGGTCGCGGTGATGGAGACGTCGCGGATGCCTAACTTGTGGATATAGTCGTTCACTGCGCCTTGCCCTCCGATGTGGCGCGCCAGGATGTCCGACGCAATGTTGTCGCTCCGAATGACGGAATACTTCAGAAGGTCGCCGATGGTGATGGTGAAGTTCCCGTTCGGGTTCGCGTCGCGCATCGGACTATGTGTGTCCGGCAGGAGGTCGTCCTTGGAGACAAGCAGCTCCTTGTCGAGCGTCTCGCCGTGGCGGTTTACATAATCCAGCACGGCCAGCGCCTGGTGGAACTTCATCGTGCTGAGCATAGGATAGCGGTATATATTATTAATGGTAATAAGTTCCGAGCCATTGAAGATGACGGCCACGCCCACGGTCGCCTGTTTCCCGCGAATCAGCTGCTTCAGTTCTGCCCCCAGCTCCTCGCTTTGCGGAAAAGCGAAGAAGGGGAAAAGGAGGAAAAGGAGGAAAAGGGAAAGGAGAAATGTTTTCATGTCAGTCAAAACGTATTATTTCGGGTTCATCACAATAAACGGCACCAGCATCTCTTCCATCGAAATCCCCCCGTGCTGGAAGGTATTTTTGTAGTAAGAGACGTAGTAATTATAGTTGTTGGGATAGGCAAAGAAGTCGTCGTCGAGGGCAAAGATATAGCGGCTGCTCAAATTGGGTGCCGGCAATCCTGCCTTCTCCGGCTCGCGTATCTCGAATACATCCCTCGGGTTGTAGCTGAGATTCTTGCCTACTTTATAACGGAGGTTGGTATTCGTATTCCGGTCGCCGATGACCTTGAGGGGCTTCTCTACGCGGATAGTCCCATGGTCTGTGGTAACAATGACCTTGTAGCCCCGCCCGGCGATGCGGCGGAAGAGTTCGAGCGTCGTCGAATGCTGGAACCACGACCGCGTCAGACTCCGGTAGGCCGCCTCGCTCTGCGCCAGCTCGCGAATCATTTTGCTCTCTGTACGGGCATGGGAAAGCATGTCCACAAAGTTCAAGACGACTACGTTCAACTGGTTTTTCAGGAGCGACGGTATCATTCCCAGCAGCTTCTCGCCGTAGGCCGAATCGTGTACCTTATTATAAGAGAAGGTATATGACTTGCGGAAGCGGTCAATCTGCGTCTGGATGAGCGGCGCCTCGTTCAGGTTCTTCCCCTCCTCGCTTTCTTCGTCCACCCAGAGGTCGGGGAACAGCCGCTCGATTTGCACCGGCATCAGGCCCGAGAAGATGGCGTTGCGGGCATACTGCGTCGCCGTCGGCAGGATACTGTAATAGAGACTCTCCTCGAAGGTAAAGTATTCCGCCAGCAGGTCTTTGACGACGCGCCACTGGTCGTAGCGGAAATTATCTATCAAGATGAAAAAGACTTTCTCCCCCTCGTCGAGCATCGGGAAGACGCGCCGCTTGAAGAGATCCGGGCTCATCAGCGGTCGCCCCTCGGCCGACGGATTGCGTATCCAGTCGAGGTAGCTCCGGCGGATGAACTTCCCGAAGGCCTGGTTTGCCTCCGACTTCTGCATCCGGAGCATCTCGCTCATCGCGACATGGCTCGCTTCCAGCTCCAGCTCCCAATAGACGAGTTTCTTATAGACCTCCTCCCAGTCCGTGGCAGTCAGCGAGTCGTTGATTTGCATCCCGATGCGCGAGAACTCCTGCTGGTAGCTCACGGTGGTCGTCTCCGATATGATGACGTTCTTATGTACGTTCTTTTTGATGGAAAGGAGGAGCTGGTGGGGATTGACGGGCTTGATGAGATAGTCCGCAATCTTGTTGCCTATCGCCTGGTTCATGATGCTTTCTTCCTCGCTCTTGGTAACCATGACGACGGGGATATCGGGCTGTAGCTCCTTGATTTGCGCCAGCGTCTCGAGGCCCGTCAGCCCTGGCATGTTCTCGTCGAGGAAGATAATGTCGAACGTCTCGCGGCGGCAGAGGTCGAGGGCGTCCTGCCCGCTGACGGCGGGAACTACTTCGTAGCCTTTGTCTTCGAGAAAAAGGATATGGGGCTTGAGCAAATCAATCTCATCATCAGCCCAGAGTACTTTATCTTTCTTCATGTCTTCAAAATCTTTATCGCTGAAGCAAAAATAGATATAATAGTTGAGATTTAGTCCCCGTCCATCGCTAAACTTCTGTTAATGCTCCGGGCAAAAATGTTGGCGGGAGGCTTCCTGCTCTTAAAATACGGCAAAAAAGCATCCGCGCATTATGGAAATTATCACTTTTCGTCAAAAAGTAGTAAATGTAATGAGGAATTTACTACTTTTCGCTGAAAAGTGATAAATGCATTACGGAAATTACCACTTTTCGTAGAAAAGTAGTAAATGTAATAGGGAATTTGGTACTTTTTTGTCGAAAAGTGGTAAATGCATTATGAAAATTACCACTTTATCTCAGAAAAGTACTCCATGCATTATTGCATTAATCACTTCTTCGTGAAAAAGTGCTCCTCGCAATAATGCATTGACCACTTTTACAAGAAAAAGTCCTCCCCGCAATGTCGCGAGGAAGACTTTTTCGTAAATAAGTTATGAATGTATTAGTTCTTTTTCAACGTATATTCCTTAATGTCCAGCTTGTTGTACGCCTCGAGCAGCTCCTTGTCGTTGTCGGAGATGACCAAGAGGCGGTCGCCGGCCTTCAACTCCGTCTGTCCGCGCGGGATGAAGTAATGGCCGTCGCGCTCGACCATGGCCGCCAGCGAGTGCTCGGGGAGGCGGAGGTTGATGAGCTTGTTGCCGTGCTTGAGGACCTCCGGCGTGAGGACGATTTCGCTCAAGGCGGACTTGATATTCTCCGGCAAGTCCAAGTCGAAGACGCTCTCCTGCACGTTCTTATCCACCAGTCCCAGTTTCCGCGCCATAAAGGTTACGGTCGTCCCCTGAATCAAGAGCGAGAGGATGGTGATGAAGAATACGATGTTGAAGAAGACCCCGGCGTGTTCGACGCCCGCTATCACCGGGTAGGTGGCAAAGATGATGGGGACGGCGCCGCGCAGACCGACCCACGAGATATACAATTTCCCCTTGAACGAGAAACTTTTATCCGGCAAAAGACAAAGGAATACGCTCAACGGGCGCGCAAAGATAATCATGAACACGCCGATGAGCACGCCGATGCCCGCCACGGGCAGCAGTTCGTGCGGATTGACCAAGAGGCCGAGGATGATGAACATCACGATTTGCCACAACCAGACGAAGCCGTCGAAGAACGTGGCTATGCGTTTCTTGTGGACGATGGGGGAGTTGCCGACCTTCATACCGGCGATGTAAGCCGCCAGATAGCCGTTGCCGTGGCAAAGCGTAACGGCGGAGAAGGCGAGGAAGGCGAACGTCATCACCAATATCGGATAGAGAGATTCGTTGCTTAGGTTGATACGGTTTGCCATCCCGACCACGAAGCGGCCGAAGAAATATCCGCCGACGGCGCCGATGACAAGCTGCGTAACGAGGTCGAAGAGGGCCGTCCCGACGCTCATGCCCCCGGCTTGGATGTAGGCGATGAGGATGAGGGTGAGGAGGTAGGCCATCGGGTCGTTACTACCACTCTCCAATTCGAGCAGCGGGCGGAGGCGTTCCTTCAGCTTGACACCGCTGTTCCCGAGGAGCGAGAAGACGGAGGCCGAGTCGGTTGATGACATGACGGCCGCCAAGAGCAGGGCTTCGGGGTAGGTGAGGGTGATGTATTGTTCCACCAAGAGGGCGAGGTAATAAATAAAGGTACCCGTGATGAACGTTGTCAGGAGGACACCCAGCGTGGCCAGGACGACGCCCTGCTTGGCGACGGGCTTGATGTCGGCGACCTTCGTGTCCATACCGCCGAGGAACAGAATCATCGTCAGGGCTAACATACCGATGAACTGCACGGCCTTCGGGTCGTTGAACTGAATTCCTAAACCGTCGCTCCCGAAGAGCATCCCGACGCCGAGGAAGAGGAGCAAGGCGGGGAGGCCGAAACGGTAGCCGACTTTCGTGAGGATGATGCTGACGAGGAGGATGCCTGCGGCTACCAGCAATACTAATTCCATATTCTCAAACATAAGCAGTAATCTTTAAAATTTTCAGCACAAAATTAGAACAAAAAAATCTATTGCTTTGCTTGTTCCAAGATTATTCTTTAGCTTTGGCGAATATTTTATAGATGAATAATAAACAAGCAATCAATGAACGTGAACACAGAACGTATGAAAAACATTTGGCAACCCTTGGCGGGTGGCTTGCTTGCCCTGGCGTTTACGGCTTGCGGGGAATCGAATCCTCCAGCTCCGGTCATGCCAGTGCCGACGCCGGAACAAGTTGAATGGCATAAGATGGAGACTTATGCTTTTATCCACTTCGGATTGAATACTTTTAACGACATGGAATGGGGCTATGGAGATACGCCCGCATCTACCTTCAACCCTACACGCCTCGACTGCGAGCAGTGGGTGCAAACCCTCAAGGCGGCGGGCATGAAGGGTGTTATCCTGACGACGAAACATCACGATGGCTTCTGCCTCTGGCCCACGAAGACCACGGAATATAGCATCAAGAACTCCCCGTATAAAGACGGGAAAGGCGATATGGTGCGCGAGCTCTCCGATGCTTGCCACAAGTACGGATTGAAGTTTGGCGTTTACCTCTCTCCCTGGGACCGCAATAATCCCGACTATGCGACACCCGCCTATGTCGAGGATTACCACGCCCAGATCAACGAGCTAATCACCAACTACGGCCCCCTCTTTGAATTCTGGTTCGATGGAGCCAACGGCGGCGACGGCTGGTATGGCGGAGCCGACGAGAAACGTTCTATCGAAGCAAAGACCTATTATAATTACGAACGTGCCCGCGAGGAAATCAAGGCCAAGCATCCCTCGGCCATGATATTCGGCGGCACCGTGCCTGATATCCGCTGGATAGGCAACGAAGACGGCTGGGCTGGCGCAACCCAGTGGAGCATCTACGACTCCGAGCCCGCCATCGGCGATTACAAGAACAGCGCATACGGCGATGAGAACCAGAAGCACTGGCTCGGCGGCGAATGCGACGTGTCTATCCGTCCGGGTTGGTTCTACCACGAAAGCGAAGACCATCAGGTGAAGTCCCTGGCCAAGTTGGTGGACTTATACTACCGGAGTGTGGGACACAATGCCAACTTCTTGCTCAACTTCCCGGTGGCTCTTGACGGACGCATCCCGGCACAAGACTCGGCACGTGCGGTGGAGTGGTACCAAACCATCCAGGGCGACTTCAAGACGAACCTGCTCAAGGGGGCATACGTGGAATCCTCTTCTCGCCGAGGGCGTACGTTTAGCGCAAGCAACGTAACCGACGGCAATTGGGATACCTATTGGGCAACTGAGGATGGCGTGGTTACAGGCTCGCTTACCTTTACCCTTCCGACGGCCTCTGACGTGAACCGACTTGTCCTCCAGGAATACATCCCGTTGGGACAGCGCGTGCGCTCTTTCAATATCGAATATGAAAACGAAGGCGTCTGGAATCCGGTGCAGCCCGTGGATTCGACAACGACGGTAGGATACAAGCGCATCGTTCGCTTCCAGACTGTCCATGCCGAGAAGCTCCGCGTGAACTTCACGGATGCTCGCGGTCCGCTCTGTATCAACAATGCCGAGGCTTATTTGGCACCTGCACTCATGACCGAGCCGGTTATTACCCGCAATGGCAAGGATGAAGTCATTATCCAAGCAGGCGATTCGAATGCCGAAGTTTATTATACGACCGACGGCTCCGAGCCTACGAAACAATCCACTCGCTACGAAGCGCCGCTGCCTTTTGCCCAGAAAGGAACGATTTGCGCCATAGCGTATGACGCGACGATGGATAAGTATAGTCCTGTTTCGACCCTGCAGCTCGATATTCCGGCCTCGGCTTATCGTTCTACGACGCCGGCTGAAGCTCGCGACTTAGTTGTTGATGGCAATGGATTCACGCCCTACGTTCTGGCAAAAGGGCGTCCGGAACTGAGCGTTACCTTGGACAAGAGCTATCGGATTGCCGGATTCCGCTACGTGCCCGACCAGCGTCGCTACCCGACGGGACATATTAGCAACTACCAGTTCTATGTCGATGGACGCCTGGTTTCCTCCGGTGAATTCTCGAATATCAAGGCGAACCCTATTGAGCAGACTATTCGCTTTGCACCAGTCGAAGGAAAAACCGTGCGCTTGGTATGTACTCGTGCGGCGGGAGATGTACCGCAAGTAAGTATTGGCGAGTTCTCTGTGATTACAGAATAAGCTGAGGCGCGAAGCTAAAAAATATACCGCAGTAAACGATTCAGGAATGATAATCCGAATCAGTTTGCTGCGGTATTTTCGTCTATCCCTTTAGGCCTTTTAGAAATGCTCGTAATGAATTTTCGTCGCATCCCATTTATCCATAGGCTTGGCTGAGGAAGCAGGATGTCCGACCACAATCAGATTTAGAGGAACGATGGATGAAGGAATCCGCAGCAATTCCTGCAACTTGCTGACGCGACTTTCCAACGGATATACCCCCGTCCAGACAGCACCCAGACCCAGCGCATGAGCAGCCAGCAAAAGATTCTCGGAAGCCGCCGAACAATCCTGAACCCAATAAAGAGTATTATCTTCGCCATCCATGCGATTTACCCGTTCATATAACGAAGTATCCCCACAAACAACAATTCCAATACTCCCGTCCTTCAACATCTTCGCATAAGGCAAACAAGACCTAAGCTCCAGCTTGAGCTTCTCGTCCCGAATGACAATAAAGTGCCAAGGTTGCAAGTTCATAGAGCTCGGCGCAGCCATCGCCGCATGAAGCAATGTCTGTACAGCCTCGTCGGAAACCGGCTCGCTGGTGAAGCGGCGGAGGGAGGAGCGGGAGAGGATGGAAGAGATTAGAGAAGATGTGTCCATATCATAGAATTTAAATATTGTTCTTGATTTTATCTGTCAAATTGGGGGAATAGCGTGAAAGTAGATTCCAATGTTGCGCCTCAACCCATTCTATCGTACACTGAGGATAACGACGTTTCCATTCTGTTGCATTACCTTCAAACTGTTGTAAGAGGTTTGAGCATAGGTTTTCGTCTGCCTGCATCCGTTCTGTTGTGAATTGGTTGGCCAAGACGATATGAATATCTCCGCTATAATCCGGTAGCTGTTCTGTTTGAAGAAGGGTATTTGTCTCTTCTTGATAGCGTGCAGCCATTGCTATAGATATTCCTGGGTAATCCATCGCGACTGGAAGAAGTTTATTCCGATTTGCAAAGCTATCCAAGAGTAACAGATGGGGAGCAGATGCATTTTTTACTAAAAGAGAAGCAATGCTCAAAGCAATTTCTCCTCCTATACAAAAACCACAGATTAATTCGGGCTCTCGGCCGTTCAATATTTGATTTACAATTGTTTTATAAACTTGGATCAAAGATTCCCAAGGCACTGTATGCTGATATTCATGATATGATTCAAGCACAAGGACGGAATAAGTTTCTGCTAACCTATTGGCAACATTTAAATAGTCTGGAGCAAAATGAGTATCTCCGCAAACGATAATAGCGATAGGTTTATTTTCTTGCCAAGAATGCCAGAAACATAAGGATGCCTCTTTATGATTTGCTATAGCTTGTATAGTTCGGTAGCGATAGAATGCTGAAGCCGAAAGCTCTAATCCCAGTGAGGATGCTTGTGAAACAATAATCATTACTTGTATGGATGTAAGTCCTAAATTGAACAGATCTGTATCTATACTGATATTGTTAGTCCCTAAAACTGAATTTACGATAGCAGTAAGTAGCTGTTCGTCTGATGTGGTTGGTTTAATTGAAAGGTTATTATCTTTGGCTATTTCTGGTGCTGGCAATAGTTTTAAGTCTATCTTACCA
The DNA here is from genome assembly GCA_944325345.1 of uncultured Parabacteroides sp. Lineage (GTDB taxonomy): Bacteria > Bacteroidota > Bacteroidia > Bacteroidales > Tannerellaceae > Parabacteroides. The sequence goes on along the minus strand of CALUZV010000001.1, from coordinate 194,153 downwards.
TTGGTAGTCATAGGAAAAGATTCGACAAACGACCAAACAGCAGGAATCATATAATATGGTAAATATTTCTCTAAGTCTTTGCGCAGAGAAGTTGCTGAAGCATTAGAAAATCCAGAACGGAGTTGAACATAAGCTACAATCTGAGATTCATCATCTATAGTTCGTAGTACAACAACTGCGCGGAGCACATTGGAAAGTTGATTCAATTGATTCTCAATCTCTCCTAATTCAATACGGAAACCATGAACTTTCACCTGATAGTCGCAACGTCCATGGAAAAGTATATGTCCGTTAGGTTGGCGGGAAACAATATCTCCTGTCTTATAGAGCATCAAATTTTGTCCAAGTTCACGGTCCATATCTGAAGCATAAGGATTCTGAATAAATTTACTAGCGTTAAGTTCCGACCGGTTAATATATCCAGAAGTTAATTGGGGACCTCCGAGATATAATTCTCCTTTGAAAAAATCTGGTTGTATGTTTAGGTGTGTGTCTAATATATAGATGGAAACGGAATTAAGAGGTTTCCCAATATCATTAGCACGTGTCGTTTCGTTTGTTTCGCATGCGGTAGCTACGACGGTAGCTTCCGTAGGGCCATATAAGTTGTATAATTGACGTCCCTTTTGCCAATATCGGATAACTCTTTCCGGAGTTGCATCTCCTCCAACACATAAAGTTTTAAGGGGTGTTAGTTTATAAGGTGTTTCGTCTTGAATTGTTTGGAGTAAAACCGGTGGTAGTAAAGCTAAAGAAACCGATTCCTTCTCAATAAGTTGAGATAATAGGGTTGGCGATAATCTTTCTTCGTCGGTTGCACAAACAACTGTATTACCATGCAATAGACCTGTGAATAATTCCCAAACTGAAGCATCAAAAGTTAAACTTGCATATTGAAGCATGGTGTATTGTCTATTTTTGAATCCAGCTTCAGATTGGCTTAAAAGAATTATTTGTTTATGTGATATGGGGACACCTTTAGGTTGTCCTGTTGTTCCGGATGTAGAAATAATGTAGGCAGTCGTATTTGGCTTAACTGTTGGTAATGGACTGCTTTCTATTGTCTTTGAGTTTGGTGTACAAATAAATACATTCTTTAATTGGGTTATAATCTTTCCCCCTTCCCCTAATAAAATGCAGGGGATATGATAATCATCAACCCAGAATTGTAAACGCTGTATAGGGTAATCCGTTGGCAGGAATACATAACTTCCTCCTGCACGAAGAATACTGAATATCCAGATAATGGCTTGCATTTTGTTGGTAGTACAAATACCAATAGGTGTCCCCAAATCCAGCTCTTTATGGAACTGCGACTGATATTGATAACGAATGTTTTGGGCATAAGTTTTAGAAAGCATCAGAAGATTCTCAAATGACAGTCGTTGTTTATTATAAACTAAAGCGGTTCTTTGAGGATATTTATGAACTATTGATTCAAATACCTCGTTAATGGAAGTCGATATAGAAGGTATGGATTTTAAACGGGCTGTTATCTCTGCTTTTGTATTCTCTATCTGATCCTTGGAGCAAAGTTGAACCTTTGATAGAGGTATAGTAGGATTTTGTACTAAGGTGTTTAATACATTTAGAAAAGATGAAATGAGTATTTTTATAAAGGATCTTTCTAATGCTTTATTATAACAAATACGAGCATAACCGGAAGTAGGATCAACTTCCAATAGTAAATCGAATGTTGAAAAATTATCTAGGCGCTTATAAAATTTGCAGTCTACATTTTCGAAAGGAATGTGCAGGCTATCGCTCCAGCTTACAAAGTTGATGCCAACGTTGGTATTGCCCAGGATATTCGTTTGTTTTTTCTCTTTTAGGGCTACAGCGATTTCTGGAAAAGAGAATTGCTGAACTTTTTTCAGTTGTTTGCGTTGTAGAGTCAATTGATTAAACATTTCTACCCCATTCATTTGATTACTAAACGATAAGAACATAGGCAGATTATTGACAAAAAATCCAATAAGATTATGCAACTTAGCGGGACGAAGGTTTATGGCTGTGTCAATAAAAATAGTTTCTTGTCCTGTCAATCTATTCATTATTAGCATCCACGCTGATAAAATGATAAGAAAAGGTGTAGTTGTGTTTTGTTTAGCTAAGTGCTGGATTTCTTTCATAAGAATCGCTTCAATCTGAAAACTTTCATAGTCAAATTCATAATTCTTTTCTGCCAGAGTAGTATTATCATCTATCAGATGGAGACTTTGAGATTTCATGTTTAGTATTGGATGCCAATAATCAAGAGCAGCCTCAAAACGTGTCGGAATGTTCATTGCTTGCATTGCTTTTTCTCCGTCTTGCATGGAGGCAATTTCTAATTCAGGATATTCTCCCCTTTCCAACAATGAGTCATAGATAAGAGCAAGTAAATTTAGTAAATCAATTACTGATATTCCGTCAATACAGATATGATGAAATACAATTACGAACATAAAGGAGTTGTCGGTTAGTTCATAAAGTTTGAATCGAATAGGATGTTCTGTAAAAAGGTCAAAGGTTTTTCTAGTAAAAGTTTGCATATCTGATTCACAAATATCTATAGATTGCGTACCTTCTGCTAATTGGTAGTCTATCTTGGTACTATTTTGTGTTTCTAACCACAATTTACCATTCTCTTGAACTAAGATTGCATGTAAGCTATCCACAGATTGGACTAAATACGTACAAGCTTGATGTAAGAGCTCTTTTTGTAAATGCGAAGAAAGATGAAAACTTAGTCCTAAATTATAAAAGTTCTTAGGATAAAGTTCTGCGTATTTCCATAATATGTGTTGGAATTTATTTAGTTCGACTTTCATATTGATTTAATTTTATTTTAATGTATAAGATAAAGATAAGAGAAGCGAAAAACCTTGTTGGATATAAGGTATAGGGGTGCTACCTCCTTGATAATATTCATTGTCAAATAGGTTATAGAATGCTAGTTGTGTTTCAATACGTTTGTATTGATAGCGAATACCTGCATTTAAAATAAATTCTGTTGGAAGTGTATATTCATGATCTGTCCTATTTATTCCTCCAATCACAATATTGTCGATAGGAGATAATTGCTTACCGATTAGTCTTCCTGATCCATATAGCCAAACTGCGTGTTCTTTTTGTTTGAAAAGATAGCCTTGTAATGTTAAATTAGCAAACCAATTGGGAATATTATAATTCTGATGACCTCTAAACATGTAATTCTTTCCGTCTAGTACTGTTTGCCAAGTTATATTGAAGTTGGCAAAGAAACGAGGTGTAATATATTGCAGTGTATTTTCGATACCAAATGTTTGTAATTCTCCCGCATTCATATAAGGATAATCATCTGAACTTAAATTGGTATCTCTGAATATGAAGTTTGTTAAATTATTATAGAAAAAGACGCCATCCCACAGAAATCGGGAATTGGGTTTGTAATTGAAACTAAATTGTACTGCGTTCATATATTCTGGGCGTAGATCTTCTGGACCTTTATATGATGGAGACTCATTATATCGATAAAAATAAGGAGCATCTACAAATGAACGAGAATAGCTCGTTTTTAATGTAAGATACTTGTTCATTAAATAAATGAGTGATATACGTGGTGAAAAGGAAGAATACAATTTTCCATTCTTGCGTTTTTTAAAATCTTCACGTCCTCCAACATTTAGAATCCAGTTCTTGTTAAATGTATGTTTTATTTGGATGAATGGTGAATAAGAGATTTCATGTCCTATAGCAATTGGGTTGACAGGCCAATATTTAAATACTTGATTGAAATTCTCTCCTACAAATCCTTCTGAGCCGTACAGATTCATGTATTCCGTTTGGATACCAAACAATAGATTTCCTTTGCCTAAAATTCCAAGATCGGGATAGCTATAGTTGATTGTCGCTATTCCGCCAAGAGCATATTCCGACCAATTAATAACCTGAAAGAAGCCATAATGTCCAGTATCATCCATTGGAGCATAAATAGAATCTCCTGGGATGGAGTATAAATTACTTTTATTTAGATCAAAATAAGCGTTTATATCAATATAGAATTTTCCTAATTGTTTATTGTAACGAATTCCTGCGTGTGTGAAAGTCATACCATGGCCTACAGATTCTCCATTGAAGTGTTTATAATTGTCATAATTATAAGGAGACCCCATAGATGTATGGATATCTGCGAATGGGGGTACTTTTTTCCCATATCGACGATTAAAATTGAGGGAGAAATTTTCCCAGTTTATGATAAAGCCATAATCGTATGATGGTAGGTGATTGAAGGCATCAATTCTGGCATAACTATTGTGTGGATTTTCTCCAATAGCTTGTTTTTGGGGGATGAATACTTTTTCACCTTGAGAAGAATAGAATGAGGCCCATCCCATGAAATCAACATTCATAAAATGTTTCCCCAATAATAGATTCCCTTGTCCAGTTTTAAAGTTTCCAACTCCAGCTGACACTTTAATACCATTAATTTCTGAACCACTTTTAGTAATAATATTAACTACAGCCATAAGGGCAACATTCCCATACAGAGAAGATGCCGGACCGCGTAGGACTTCAATTTGTTTTATTTTATTCAAAGATATACTATAATCTGGTGCTGCTTTGTTAGTTGCACGTGCGTTCATTCGTTGTCCGTTGATCATGATTAGTATTTTTTCTTGTCCAGCAGAATAAACTCCATGCATAGCAACGTTGACTTCATTTGGGCTTTCTACCGAGGTAATACCTGGCACATAGGCTAATAGCACATCTTTTAATGTACGTGCTCCAATAGCTTTTATCATCTCTTCCGTAATTAGTGTTACCGGAACAGGTGCTTCTTCAAGAGTTTCTGATTGTTGTGATGCTGTTACAATTGTCGTTTTCCCTTCTTTCTTATCCCGAATTAGTTCTGCAAACCTCTCTGGGTCGTTCACGGTAATACTATAGTATGGGTCTTCTTGTAGTAGAAGATCCACGTAACGGTTGGCTTCTTCTATATTATCTTGCGCAAGATAACAAAGGGCCAACAAACGGTAAGCTCCGGATTTTAATGTTCCATCATAGTGTGAAACATTGGCATTGACTATAGTGATGGCATTATCAATACGTCCTATTTGATATTCTGATTCGGCTTGGGCAAAAGATTGCCGTGCTCCCATTTCTCCTTGGCCGAAAGCAGGCTGGGGGATTAATAGGAAATATAGAAGACAATTCAGAATTAAGAATGGCAAATTCAGAACTGACCGAAGATGATTATTCTCTGTTTTCATCTTTTTTGATTTACAACTATTCGGATGATAAAGAAGGAACATAGTAGTTATAAAGGCAATTCTATAATAAACTTCGTATATTCCCCTTCCTCCGATTCAAATGAAATATGTCCGTTATGTTGCTTTTCTATAATGTTGCGAGTTATAGATAATCCCAACCCAGTCCCTTCTCCAGCAGGTTTTGTCGTGAAGAAAGCTGTAAAGAGTTGTTGTTTCGTCTCATCTGACATGCCGATACCATTATCTTCAATCTCAATGGTATAATGATTTTCTATGCGTTTTGTTCGGATGATAATTGTCGGTTGGTATGCAGAGTCTTCTGATTTCTGCTTTTTCCATACAGCATAGCAAGCATTATTCATCAGATTGATGATAGCCCGACTTAAGTCTTGAGGAACAATATTTACTTCACCGATAGCCGGATCGTATTCTTCATGTATAGTTACATTAAAGTCCGTCAGATTGGCACGCATAGCATGGAATGAGAGCCATACATATTTCTTCAACAAGCTTGCTAAGTCTGTTGGAACAAATTGGTCTGCTTTCCCGCGAGAATACAATAGAATGCCTTGAATAATATCGGTAGCTCGATGCCCATGTTCTGCTATTTTGGCTAAGTAAGAACGTAGGGTTGCAATCGTATCTGCCAATTCTTTATTCTCCTCGGCCTCAAGGTCTATATCTTTTTCATCAAAAATATCAGTCAAATCATCGACCATATCATTGGCCATCTGGCTGAAATTGATGACAAAATTCAGCGGATTCTGAATCTCATGTGCGATACCGGCACTTAACGTACCTAAAGAAGCTAACTTTTCAGACTTTTGCAATTGCTCTTCAAGAGTTTTTATTTGCTCTTCGAGTGATGCGATTTTGATGTTATTGTTCGTCTCCATGATATCTGTTTAATTTAATAGTAAATTCTGTATAAATATCTTTTTCTGATTTTACGCCAAGAGTCCCATGATGGCTTAAAATAATTTCTCGACTTAGATATAAACCTACACCTGCTGCCTCGGATGTTGTTTTTGTCGTAAAGAACGGATCAAAGATTTTATCCAAGATGCCTTTTTCTATACCGATACCATTATCTCGGATTCGGATAGCAATACTATTGTCTTCTTCTTGTCCGATAGAAAGGGATATTTCTGCCTCGTAAGGCTGTTTTTCCCATTTCTTGCGAACGGCATAAATACAGTTCTGGAGCATACTGAGGATAGATTTTCCTAATTGTATTTTATCTGCTTCGACCAGAGGTGTATCTTCTTGGGGATGGAAAAGAACACGGATATTCATTTCCTCGATTTCTTTCTTATAATATTCTTTCAAGACGTTGAGATTCGATACACACAGATGATTGATATCCGTTGGGACGAGATTTATACGGTGATCGGCCAACATCTCTTCCATCGCCTTCAGGATGCGGGACGTGCTATTCCCATGTTCTTCTATCTTTGAAAGATGTGTATCCATCATACTTAGAATCTCTTGCATATCTTCATAATTATCTTCTGAGATATTTTCTTCTTCGTCTTCGATGTCTTCTTTCATGTCTTTCAATAGTAAGATAGAAAGATGGGAGAAGTTGATGATATAGTTCAGAGGATTCAATATACGGTCTATCAAACCACCAGTCAGTTTACCCATCATGGCAGCTTTCTCTTGACGGATGAGTTGATCCTGAGCTTCCTTCAATTCACCGAGGGCTTTCTCCAAGCGTTCAGACTTTTCTACGATTTCATCACGCTGGCGAACGACCTCTGCGGTACGGCTTTTTACGATTTCTTCCAGCCGTTCCTTCTCTTTTTGTAATGCTTGGATTCTCCATCGAACGAAAGCTAATACTAATGCGATGCCAAGAGCGATATAGCAAACAATAGCGTACCACGTCAGATATATGGGTTTTTCAATCCTGAAAGCATAGCTTTTCTCTTCACTTTCCCTACCAAAAGCATCTTTTGTCTTTATGTGGAAGATATAATTACCATGCGATAGATTGGTATATTCCTTCCCTGAAGCTGTTTGCCATGCTGACCAATTTTGCTCGTATCCCTCCAGATAATAGGCATATTGGATATAATTTGCATTCGTATTTATATTATCTGTATTAGTGGAGAACTGAAATTCAAAGTTGTTTATATTACTTGGGAATACAGCATTTTGGATTAGGTCTGTAAATAAAGCCAAGTCTTGATTGTATCCGCCAAAGTAAACGGAATCACGATTCAGCACAATACTCCGGATAAATACATCTGGTGTATGGCGATACGCACCATCCTCTGCTGTTAGATTAATATGAATCAGACCAAAGTCTCCCCCAATCCAAGCATGATTGTTGTCTTCCAGATAGAGTGTCCGGACGATATAATTATTTAATGGTAGGAGTTGCTCGGTCTTTTGTGTATTGAGTTTGTTTTCTGTCAAGACATGAATGCCCCTGCCACTTCCATTTACGACCCATTTCTCATTACCAGAGGGCGTATGCGCAGCAAAGCCTGGCCACCAATCGCTCCCTTCGTCATTCTTGGCCATTGGGGTAGCCTGTCCGTTTGATGTGATATTGTCTATTTTCGAATATCCCTCTATATTAAGGACGAAAACCTCTTTCTCGGGACTGATATATAAGCGACTATTTCCATTTTCCCGTTGGGTGATATGTAGTTTGTTGTCTATTTGATAGATTTCCCCATATAGAGTCTCTATCCATAGGGATTCTTGGGCGAACTCCATTTTGGTTGCTTGTTCTATATCTGCTATCTTTTTTTTCCCCTTGGACGTCGTGCGATAGACACCATCCATCTCTCCACTATATCGGATTTCTGGGTTTTGAGGATTAAAGGCAATACTTAACGTATAAATATCATTCAGCTTTTGGATTGCCTTTTCATTCTTGATAGCATAAACGCCTTTGCTTGTGGCCGCGTATAAAGTCCCATCTGTTCCTATTGTTAATTGCCAACAAGATTGCGTCATGTCCGGCATGGGGACAAATTGTTGCTTGTTCTTATCAAATCGGAACAACCCATGCAGGGTTCCTGCATATAATGTATGCTGATGTCGGGCGACGCAAATCACTTCCCCTTTCAGTCCTTCGTTGGGGGTAAAGTGTGTAAAGAATGAAGGCCATTGGATGCTGAATACTCCGTTATCCGTTGCTCCCCATATCTTTCCTTGCCCATCGAAGGTTATTCGGTTGATAGTATTACTACAGAGGCCGTTCTCTTCTGTGATTTGGAAAAGGCGATTCCCTTGGGCATCATATCCAATAATGCCATTGTTCCCTTCAGATTCAATAAAGGTATTGTCCGGAAGGCGTAAGGATGAATGGGCATTGAGTTGCAGAAATTGAGTGTTTGCCGACGCGTCTCCTGCTTGTTCTATGCTCAATTCTTCTTTACCTATAATATATATGGCCTGATAGTTGGTCGCAGAGAAGGTCAAGGTATTCCCATTCTCTTGGATATCCAGAACCTCTCCAATACGTTTCTCCTCAGGTATGTCCTTGTCTGAAAGCAGGGAATGCAGGATGGGTGTCCCGTTTGGTTCGCAATCTATCCATCCGATGTAGTTGTATCCTCCTGCCCATATACGTCCCGTGTGGTCTATATGGAGTTTGGTGATGCGTGAGATGCCGGGAGTCAATATCTTATTCCACTGTGCTCCGTTGAAATAGATGATTCCTTCGAAATTGGCAAAGTAGGGTGTCCCTGTCGAATCGCAAACAACATCGAAGTTCCGATTGTGCGCACCATATTCCTGGGATGTGAAATTCCGAAAGAAAGGAATCCCTGTCTGGGCAAAAGCAAGAGGCAAACATCCTGCCAAGAATAAAAGTAAAACGATATACTTCTTCATTTTGTATCCCCCTTCCTGAATTGTTCGTATTCACTTAACTCACCTATATAATACGCCCACTCTTCTTTCGTGAAGTCCCGGGTGAGTTGTTTCTGTATAGCCGCTGCCATTTGTTGCGGCGAGATAGAGATTACAGCCAATGAGCCACTTTCATCTCCTGTATAGATTTGCTCGTTTGTCTCGTCGATTGCTAATGCATGAATCCAAGAGGACGACCTGTAGATAACCGAAGAGCTTACTTTCTTGCTTTCTGCATCGGCATCCCAGAGGCGTACATACCCGTCATAACTACAACTAATCAGCTTTTTGTCTATGAAATCAATCTGAGTAATGGGGGAGACATGTCCGACATATTCCTCGTTTAGCTGGGTATTAAGCACGGCCAACTTACGCGAATCCTTCCTCGGATTCACTATGTTTGATTTCCGTATAGTCCTTAGTTTCCCGTCCTTATAGCCTATGATGAGCGGATTATCTCCATGGTTTGTCCCCATGAAAGATACGGCTTCCGTGCGATATCCATCGAATCGATAGATGTTCCCCTCGCTATTCAGGGCAAAGATGTGTCCTTTTGTATCCCCAAACAAGAGTAATTCTTTATAGATGGCCAAGGCGGAGATAGGAGTAGGGTGCTTATAGAACAAGGATATTGTCCCATTCCCGGTATCTACTCGGTATATTCCTGCATCCCGGGTGGCTACATAGAGGGCTTGATTGAAATAGGCCATACTGAAGCAAGCCGCTAATTGCGTATCGACGACGGTGTAGGGCTGTCCCTCGGATGCCTTTTTCTTCGCGCTATCTTGTATGTTTGCGGCGGGGATTACGTAGAGTTGCCCATTGTAATCAAGCGCGTAGATGTCTCCATTGTCCGGATTCCTCAGGAGTTTGCGGAAGTCAAGTTGGGAGTTTTCAACGAATCGGTGCTGCATCAAGATGCTGTTGCGTTCCGGTTTCCAAAGGTAAACCTCGCCATATTGACTGGCTGATAGTAGGTAGGTTGTCGTATCCCCCTCGTTGTTATACATCAGCAGGTCGCGGACAGCACTCCGGTGCATCCGCCATTGCCGGGATAATGAACTGACCGTAGTCAGCGCGTCGAATACGTTGGATTGATAGACATCCCCACCGTATCGCTCCGTGAAAGTCCACGAAGCCAGTGCCAACAGCCGGGCCAGCTCCTTGTTCCCCGTATTGTATTGCGTAATCGCTTCCGAGGCAAGCGAGCGTCCGAGTGATAACTTAGCCAGTGTGTCGGCCCGCATCTGGGCAGCGATTGCTTCCTCCCTTCTCAGTTCGGCGATACGCTTCTGCTCCTCCATTTGGTTATAGGATTCGATGGCGGCTTCCCCGGCGCGGATGGCTTTTTCACGCTCTTCTTCAGCGTGGCGCCTCATTTGGTCGGCAATGATTGTCTGGTGTACAGCTTCCTGCCGCTGCTGGTCGGAGATTTCCTTTTGTTGGTAGGCAATCTCTTCCATCTGGCTACTGATGCGCTGCGTAATCAGGTTCTCTTTCTCTTTTACTTCGGCTTGACGCAACAGTTCCTCTAACTCTTGTGCCTCCGTCCTCTGTAATTCATAACCTTGCCAAAAATGAAAGCACGCGATTCCGCTTCCCGCCAATAGCAAGAGCAGGAAGGCTATAGGAACCGCGTTCTTTATCCTGGCTTTCTTCTTCATTCTTCCTTGATACGTTTAACCACCAGCATAGTGATGTCGTCCGATTGAGGGGTATCGCCGGTGAATTCCTTCAGGTCTGAGTGTACTTCCTCGACGATGGTCCGGGCATCTTCGTAGTACAATTCGAGCAGGGAGTTCTCGAGTCGTTGCTCGCCAAACAGCTCTTTCTTGTCGTTGAAAGCCTCTGTAACACCATCGGTATAGAGGACTATCGACTCGCCCGGCTCTATCTGCGTCAGGTAATTCTTGTATTCAATATCCTCGAAGCCCCCGGCTACGAAGTTCGCAGGTGCCTTGACACACTCCACTTCTCCGTCGGTATGCAGGATATAGGGTGGATTGTGCCCCGCGCTTGTGCAGTCGATAGCTCCCGTCCGGTAGTTGAGTATGCCATAGAAAACCGTTACGAACATGGTATTTACATTCGCCCGACAGAGCAGCCGGTTCACTTCCGTCAAGCATTTGCACGAGCTTTCGGCGGTCTGTGCTACCGAACGTATGAGGGTGCAACTAACGGCCATGAACAACGATGCCGGCACTCCTTTGCCCGACACGTCGGCGATGACAAACCCGATACGGTCGTTCCCCAACCGGAAAAAGTCGTAGAAATCGCCTCCGATCTCCTTAGCCGGCGTCATCGATGCATAGATATCCAGATTCTTGATTTCCGGGAAGGGCGGGAAGGTGCAAGGCAGGATAGCCTTCTGAATCTCCCCGGCGAGCGTCAGGTCCGACTGTATGGACTCCAGCTGTTGGTGCTCGCATTGGCTCTGCTTGGCGTAGTTTATCTCCTCGATAGCCTTCTCGATTGTCTGCGCCAGGTCCTCCATATCGATGGGCTTGGTTGCGAAGTCGAAGGCTCCCCGGTTCATTGCCGTGCGGATGTTCTTCATATCCCCGTATGCCGATACCATGATACATTTCTGTGCCGGGTTCCGACGTTCGTTGATCTTCGATAGGAGGGTAAGACCATCCATCTCCGGCATGTTGATATCACTTAGGATAATGTCAAAGTCCGGGTGCTCTACCATCAAGTTGAGTGCTTCCAGCCCATTGTGGGCGAAGGAAAATTCGTATTCACCCTTGCGTATCTTGCGGCGGAAGTAGTGGGTGAGCAGTACTTCCAAGTCTTGTTCGTCATCGACGCTTAATATCTTTATTGCCATATAATTATATGTTTCTTTTGTTCTATTTTCTTCCTTCTTTAAAAGAAGGTTGTTGTTACTTTATACTCTACTATTTTGGTACATTATAATGTAGCATGTCGGTACATTATAATGTAGGAGGTTGTTACATTATAATGTAGCAAGGCGTTACATTATAATGTATTTAGATGCTGCATTATAGTGCATCCGGATGCTCCTCCGTAACGCACCGGAAACCTACCTGCCGGGCAAGCTCTTCCTCCTCCCGCCGTAGCCCCGTCAACGAGTAAGCCTGCGGCTCGCGCGGGTGCTCGTAATGGTTGCGGAAATACTCGAAGTTGCCGGGTGCTTCGCGCAGCCTGCGGTCCACCTCGGTCGGGTCGAAGCAGGCGAGTACGGCGTGTTCGACGCGGCGGTCGTCCCACTGCCGGAGGTCGATGCTCGCGGACCGGGGAGGCTCGGGCACTACCTCTGCCAGGCGGTCGAACCGGACGTGGAAGAAGCGTTCAATCTCTTCGAGGCACATCCGCGTTGCGTTTGCCTTCCCGTCGGCCGAGAAGCCGGCGATGTGCGGAGTGGCTATGGTGGCCATGTCGAGTAGCTCGCGGTCGATGTTGGGTTCGTTTTCCCAGCAGTCCAGAATCAGTTCGGAGACCAGTCCCTCGCGGCGCGCTGCCTTCAGTGCTTCGGTGTCGTGGACAGCTCCACGGCAGCTGTTGATGAACCACGGTCGTCGTGCGAGGCTCCGGAAGAAGGCGTAATCGGCCAGATGTCGGGTAGGATAGGGGCCGTCCGCCGTGAGGGGGACGTGGAAGGAAACGATGTCCGCCTCGCGTGCAATCACCTCAAGGGGGACAAAACCGGCGTCTCCCTCTTGCTCAGCCCGGGGCGGGTCGTTGCGCAGAACCGTCATGCCCAGTGCGTGCCCAAGGTGTTCGACAATCTTACCTACGTGGCCCACGCCGACTATACCCAGCGTTTTGCCTCGCAAAGTCTCCCCGCGCTTCAGGGAAACCGCAATCAAGGAAGCCAGAACGTAGAGTCCGACTGATGCGGCGTTGCACCCTGGGGCATTCCTCCACGCGATGCCCGCCTCGTCGCAGAAGCGGGTGTCGATGTGGTCGAAGCCGATGGTGGCGGTCGTTATCAGCTTGACGCGGCTGCCTTCCAAGAGATGCCGGGAGCACTTGTCGATACTGCGGACGATGAGTGCGTCGGCAGGACGGACGGCCTCCGGCGAGAAATCCTTTGACTTCAAATAAACCATGTCGGCTATTGGCTCGGCGATACCTTTCAGGTAGGGTATCGTGTCGTCTGCTATAATCTTCATTGTTTTATCTGTCTATGCCAAACGAAGTATTCGCAAAAGTAGGGGAATGCTCCGTTGTGCGGCTGTTATGATGACTTTTTTGTGTGTTATTTCTTCCCTGTTGTTGTGCCAAAAAATCATCTCCTACCGTAGCTTGTAACGGTTGAAATGTGGCGCAGCTTTGACTATAAAGAAGATAGTGGAGATGACCGTCAGGCACGCACCGAAGAGGAAGGCATATTCGAATCCGCCCCACTGCTCGGCTATATGTCCGCCGATGAGCAAGCCTATCCCGATGCCCACGTCCCAACTGGTGAGGTAGGTCGATGTCGCCGTACCGCGCTGCCTGTTCTCCGCCAAGTTGATGAATAATGTATTAAAGGCAGGAAACATCGTCCCGAAGGCTACGCCCTGCGTCAGTGCTATCAATATATATAGGTAAGAGCTTGCTTTCACATTCCATGCGGCGAGCAAGTGGAGGCTCGACAGCACGAAGAAAGTCGCCACGGCCAGGTACATCCCCGCCAGGATTACCTGCGTTACCCTCCCTTTGTCGCATTGCTTGCCCGAGAACATCCGCGAGATGGCGAGTCCCACGGCCAGGAACGTGAAGTACAATCCCGAATTCACCTCGATCCCGATGTCTTTGGCATACATCGCTACGTAGGTCGTCGTCATCCCGTAGGGTATGGAGAAGAGCAGCAATGCTATCCCCGCCCAAAGCCCTTTCTTCAGGAAGAACCGGTCCAGCGAAATAGGCTCGCGCTTCACAGGTGCCCGGTAATTGGTCTTCACCAGAAACGCCATGCACATGCCCAACGTCCCGGACAAAAGGGAACAGGAGAAGATGGTTTCATACGAATAAGTATCGTGCATGAACAAGCCTATCATCGGTCCGAAGCTCATCGCCAGATTATTCGCCAACCCGTAATATCCGATCCCTTCGCCACGCCGCGACGAGGGCAGCACATCAATTACCAGCGTATTGCCCGCCACCGAAACCATCCCGAATGCCAACCCATGCAGAATGCGCAGCGCAATGAACCACGTCAGCGTCGTCGCCAATATATACCCCCCGAAGATGGCGGTAAAGGCAAAGTACGCCGCCAAATACAACGGCCTGCGGGCAAACGTATCCAACAGAAACCCCGAGAACGGTCGGATACAAAGGCAAGCTATCGTATAGCACGACAGCACAACGCCAATCATCGTCTTGTCCGCCGCAAACTGTTCCTCCAGATAGAAGGCGAGTATCGGCAATATCAAATAGAATGCGAAAAACAGCAAAAAGTTCGCCGCCAGTATATAACAGAAGCTCGGCGAAAACATCTTATCTTTAGCCATAATCCTATTTCCTTTCTTCCTTTTTAAATCGTACATAATTCAGGCGCGTCTGCCGTATGCCGTTCCGCTCGAATGTCCCTGCCACCCGTGCCGAGGCAATATGCAGGATGTCGCCGGGCTTGTAGGCATGTTCCATCGACGACAATTGCCCCGAGACGTAGCTCGGATTCTTCGAGGCAAGCAACAGATACGCTACATTCCCCTCGCGGTCGATGGCGTGCAGCTTCTGGGTAACGTAGAACAGCGGCGTATTGCCCGCCACCCGCGTCTTGTACGGATCGTCCTCGAGTCGTACCTGCGTTACCTTCAGCACCAAGTCCGTCAGCTTGTCGCCCTTCTTCCCCATGAACTGCCCCGCGCGCTGCGCCCTCGTCCTCCGCTCCATCCTGTCCCGGTAGTATGCCATGTACGCTTGCGCCATCCGCACCATCCGCTCCTGCTTCGGGATGCGGGCGGTGAATTTGCAGGCCAGCCAGTTCACGTAGCTCGGGTCGATGCGCAGGATTTCGTAGAGGTAGTGCCCCCGGTATTTCCCGCCGGACATCAGGTCGTCGCCGTGCGTCGCCATGCGTTTCTCGTTATATTGCACAATCAGGACGCGGCGGTTGGCATACCACAGTTCGGACGTTACCATCCGGAGCGAGACGTAAATATCCTCTGTCAAGTCGCCTATGTAGAGGATAGAGCGCCGTTCGAGCAAGGGCGTATAAATCCACAAGCTGTACGCCGTATGCCCTTCGTGCGGAAGGACTACGAGATAGCACCCCGCCTCCTTGTACGACGCCCTGGGTGCATTATACGTATTCAGTTGCGCGTATATCGCTTGCTGTTCTGCCTCCGAAATCCCCGGAATCCTCGGATTTGCCATAACTTTTTCCCTTTGGCGGCAAAAATAGGGAAAAAAGATCAGATTACCGCGCGGCGGGAGAGCCTGATGGCGTTAAATCCGCGAAAAAATTGCTTTTTAATGCCCCATTTCCCGGCAATCTTAGCTTTTTGGTTCCATAATACTATGCCGATGAGGTCAGCCTAGTGTTTTGGTTCTGTAATACTATGCCAGCGCGGTCGGCATAGTATTTTGGTTCCATAATACTATGCTGGTGAGGTCGGCATAGCTTTTTGGTTCTATAATACTATGTCGGCGCGGTCGGCATAGTATTTTGGTTCTGCAATACTATGCCAGCGCGGCCGGCATAGTGTTTTCGCTCCAAATTACTATGGGGACGGGCCTTGCGCATAAATATTCGCCCCTCCTGTAAGAAATTCATCTATTCGTGATTTGTTTTTTTGCTTTTTCCGTACTTTTGCTCTACTTAAACAACAATAATATTAACCGTTAAACATATTCCTATATGGATAGAAGAGATTTTTTGAAGGCTTTCGCTGTGGCGGGGGCTGCTGTTACGGTACAACGTGCAGGTGCGATGGATGTTATGTCGCAATCGATGGCTGGTGCTGAGAGTGGTAAAGTGGATTTGGTTGCCGTCATGGGTGGCGAGCCGGACGAGATGTTCCGCCGCGCTATTGCGGAGTTCGGCGGGATGAAGAATTTCGTGAAGCCGGGGATGAAAGTGGCCGTGAAGCCGAATATCGGTTGGGATAAAGTTCCCGAATTGGCTGGCAACACGAACCCGAAGCTGGTTACGGAGATTATCAAGGAATGTTTCGAGGCCGGTGCTTCCGAGGTTACGGTCTTCGACCATACTTGCGACGACTGGATTAAGTGCTACAAGAATAGCGGTATTGAAGATGCGGCGAAGGCTGCCGGTGCCAAGGTGATGCCGGCCCACCAGGAAAGCTACTACCGTTCTATCGACCTGCCGCGCGGCAAGAAGATGAAGACGGCAAAGGTGCACGAGGCTATCCTCGACAGCGATGTCTGGATCAACGTGCCTATCCTGAAGAACCACGGTGGCGCCAACCTGACTATCTCGATGAAGAACCACATGGGTATCGTTTGGGACCGTGGCTTCTTCCACCAGAACGACTTGCAGCAATGTATCGCCGACATCTGTACGATGGACAAGAAGGCGGTGCTGAACGTAGTCGATGCTTACCGTGTATTGAAGACCAACGGTCCGCGCGGACGCTCGGCTTCCGACGTTGTGCTGACGAAAGGTCTGTTCGTTTCGCCGGATATCGTGGCTGTCGATACGGCAGCGGCCAAATTCTTCAACCAAGTGCGCGAGATGCCGCTCGAATCCGTCGGACATTTGGCCAACGGACAGGCGCTGGGTATCGGGACGATGGATTTGGATAAACTGAATATCAAACGTATCAAGATTTAAGCGGAATCATGTTGAGAAGAATACGAACTATTCTGGCCATCCTCTTTTTGGGGCTGATTACGTTCTATTTCTTGGATTTCGCAGGCCTATTGCCGGACGGGTTCAACGCCTTGGAGCGTGTGCAATTCGTTCCGGCATTAATTTCGCTCAGCCTCGTTACGGTGCTCGTCCTTGTCGCCTTGACGCTGGTCTTCGGGCGAATCTATTGCTCCGTCGTCTGTCCGATGGGCGTATTCCAAGATGTCGTAACGTGGCTCTCGGCCAAATTCGGGAAAGGGAGCAAAGGGAAGAAATGGAGCCGGCGGAGGAAACGCTTCCAGTTCTCTCCGGAGAAGAAGATACTGCGGTGGTCGGTCTTCGGAGTCGTTTTGCTCGCGTTTCTCTGCGGATTTACATTCCTCTTGGGCTTGGTGGAACCATACAGTGCGTTCGGGCGCATGGTAACGAATGTGTTCAAGCCGGTTTATATGCTGGGGAACAACCTGCTCGAAGGAATCTTCTCGCGCTTCGATAATTATACGTTCTATCGCGTGGATGCCTCTATCCTCAGCGGCTTCTCGTTCTTTATCGGGCTGGTTACGTTCTTGGGGATAGGTTACTTGGCTTGGCAGCATGGGCGGACGTGGTGCAACACGATGTGCCCGGTCGGGACGCTGCTGGGTCTCCTCAGCCGTTTCTCGCTTTTCAAGATTCGCATCGATACGGAGAAATGCACGCACTGCATGGTCTGCGGCACGCGCTGCAAGGCTTCCTGCATCGATAGCAAGAACCAGCAGATTGATTATTCCCGTTGTGTGGATTGTTTCGATTGCCTGGAAAGCTGCAAGGAAGGAGCCTTGAGTTATTCCCTGCCGAAAGCAACCAAGGCGAAGGTCGAGCCGCTTGTCGAGGATGCCTCCAAACGCCGCTTCCTCATCGCCAGCCTCGCTACGACGGCTGCCGTCGGGAAGATGATGGCCGCCCCGCCCCAGATTGTCAGCAACAACAACAGTGTCAAGCCCTACAAGCGTCTGCATCCGATTACGCCTCCGGGCTCCATCAGCCTCGCGCATTTCCAGCAGGATTGTACCTCGTGCCACCTCTGTGTCAGCAAGTGCCCGTCGCACGTCCTGAAGCCTTCGCTCTTGGAATACGGCCTCGGCGGTATCATGCAACCCACGGTTTATTTCGAGAAGGGTTTCTGCAACTACGATTGTACGGTCTGCGGCGACGTCTGTCCCAACGGCGCTATCAAACCGCTGACGGTCGAGGAGAAGCACCGCACCCAGATGGGTAAGGTCGTCTTCATCGAAGAAAACTGCATCGTCCATCTCGACGGCACAAGCTGCGGCGCCTGCTCCGAGCATTGCCCGACGCAAGCCCTCTCGATGGTTCCCTATAAAGACGGACTGACTATCCCGCATGTAAACCAAGACATCTGTGTCGGCTGCGGCGGCTGCGAATACGTCTGTCCCGCCCGTCCCTTCCGCGCTGTCTATATCGAAGGCAATCCCGTCCATCAGGAAGCGAAAGCCTTTGTGGAAGAGAAGAAGGAAGAGATTAAGGTGGAGGACTTTGGATTCTGATACCTACTCTTACCCCTACCCCCCCCCTTCGGGGTACTCCCCCTAAAACAGGGGGAGAGTGCAGATACTATTCAGATAGTAGAATGCACATACTATTTGATAGCATTATTTGTTAGTGTGTCAAAAAGCTAACTGAACTCTTCCCCTGCGAAGGGGAAGTCCCCGAAGGGGGATGGGGTGGGGACGAGGTGGGAATGGAGCGGGGGGAGTAAAAATGAAATTACTCCTCATTCCCCTCATTCCTATACTCCAGCGGCCCCACCCCCACATGCCTCTTAAAGTACTTCCCGAAGAACGAGACATTCGGGAAATGCAGCGAGTAGGCTATCTCCTGTATCGGCAACGCCGTCGATTTCAACTGCGCTTTCGCATCCATAATCACCATATCCCCGATAATATCCGTGCACGTCTTCCCGGTCATCTGCTTGATGACGGTGCTGAGGTAGGCAGGCGTAATCCCCAGCTTCTGCGCGTAGAACGAGACATTCCGCTCCTCGACATAGTGGTCGATGACTAACTGCGAGAACTCCTGGCTGATGCGTTCGCCCGGCGTCAGTTGTTCCGTCTTCGGCTTCTCCTTCTCGTAGGCGACGCCGAGGCCATAGACAATCAGCAGGAGCAACTGCCGGTTGAAGTTCTTGTTCGTTATCTGGAACTGTTCGCGGGTCCGGATTAACGAGGTCATGTTTTCGTAAATGGCATCCGCCACATCGTCCTTGAGTTGCAGGACGGGCATCCGCCGGATAGCATGGATGATGTCGAGTACGGATTTCACCGGACTGACCGACCGCACGAACTGCGACGAGAAGCCGACGAAATACAACTCCACCTCGCCTTCTATCTTATGTATCTTCAAGATGTTGCCCGGCAGTACCGTCGCAATCTGGTTGTCGCCGATATGGTAGTTCTCCAGGTTGATAGACGCCTCGATATTCCCCTTGCGGCAAAAGACGAAGATTTCCGCCTTGATGCGGCAAGGGAAGTTGGTATAGAGGCTCAGAATCTCGGCATTCAGCAACTTCCCGGTGATGATATCCTCCGGCAAGTCTATTTTGGGGATTTCGTTTTCCGTTACCATTTCTTTACCGCTTTTGTCTTTAATATCCTTTCAATCATGGTGTCTCGAATTTTCCTGCAAATTTACGATTCAAAACTAAATCTGCAAATCTTTTCCCTTCCGAGAAGAATGATGTACCTTTGCCGCCGCTTAACAGAAATATACCCTAACTATGAAAGAAGAACAGCTATACAACCTCCCGCAGTATAAAGGCTTCCGCCGGGACCTCCGAAACGGAATGACCCCTGCCGAAATCTCCTTGTGGCAAATCTTGAAAGGCCGGCAGGTGGACGGCCTCAAATTCCGCCGCCAATTCGGTGTCGGCCCCTATATCCTCGATTTCTATTGCCCCGCCTTGAAGCTCGCCGTCGAGCTGGACGGTCAAGTCCATTTCTCCGACGAGGCCCGCGCCTACGACGACGAGCGCGACGCCTACCTCCTGCGCGAACATGGCATCCGCGTCCTCCGCTATGAAAACCGGATAGTATTCGATTGGCCGTCTTTGATATTGGATGAGATTCGGGAGGCGGCGAGGGATATATTATCTGAATAGTAACTGCACTTAATATTATCTGAATACTATCTGCACTGCTCCCCTGCGAAGGGGAGCTGTCCGAAGGACTGAGGGGTCGAGACTGAGGGGTCGAGACTGAGGGGTTATGCCAGGTATCAACCCCATCCCCCCCTTCGGGGTACTTCCCCTTCGCAGGGGAAGAGTTCAGTTAGCTTTTAGATGCACGAACAGATAATATTATCTGAATACTATCTGCACTGCTCCCCTGTGAAGGGGAGCTGGCTCGCGCAGCGAGACTGAGGGGTGAAGGGGAGCTGTCCGAAGGACTGAGGGGTCGAGACTGAGGGGTTATGCCAGGTATCAACCCCATCCCCCCTCCGGGGTACTTCCCCTTCGCAGGGGAAGAGTTCAGTTACTATCAGTTGCTATTAGTCGCTACCTAACAAATAGACCACACTCCCTAACAAATAGGCTGCCTATATGAACGGGTTAGCTGCGAAATTTCCGGACGATATAAAAAAGAGGACAACGAATGCCACAAACAGACCTTGCGCGCCCGCCGCCTTTCCGCTTATTTTGCACCCGGTAAATTTTAAAACAATTACATGAAATGAAGAAACATTTTTACTTACTGAAAACTTGCCTGTGCGCGCTGGCCGTCGGGGTGCTCGCGGGGTGCTCGGCGGAGGTCGATGGGCCGCAGGTGGCGGAAGGGGAAGGTGCATTCTTGCTGAATGTGGCTACTGACACCGGCTTTGAGACCACAACTCGAGCATTGGATGAATCTCCCTATGCTAACCCGGATAATTATACCGTGCAGATTTTACAGAATGGAGCAATGCAGGATGAATATTCTTACACTGAGGTGAAGGACACTTGGATTCCTTACGGCAATGGGACTTATACTGTGAAAGCTTTCTATGGTGAGGATTTGCCTGTCTCTACTACTAGTATGTATGTAGAAGGGCATCAAGATATTTCAATCTCGAATGATACAGCGCACGTCTCTTTTACTTGCAAACCTGTTTGTGCCAAGGTAACGGTTAAGTTCGATGAAACAATGGCCGATTATTTTAGTGCATATCATGTAGTATTTAAAACAAAGGCATTAGGTGAAGGCTCTTATGATTGGCAGCAAACATTCACTGACCCGGTTTATATGAAGGTAACGGGTGAAAAAGAAACCGTTAATGCCACCATCTATTTGACAAAGAAATCGGATGGTACTTCCACAACAATGGAGAAAACATACGAATTGACTCCGGCTATGCAGAAGACTATCACGATGAAGCCTACTGTTAATAATGGTAATGTCGGTATCACGATTGAAATCGATGAAGAGACTAACGATCATGAAATCACTATCGAAATCCCTTCCGATTGGGTATAATCTAAATAAATGATGATATTATGAAATTATTAAAATATAGTTTGTTTGGAGCGAGCTTGTTGTTAGGTTTGGCTTCCTGCGAAATGAAAGAAGAACTTTGGGGCGAGGAGCAAAACAACGGTGCTACCGGTTTGCTCGCTTTGGCTCTGAATGTAGATGATACTACAAACAAAATAAATACAAAGGCTGATTCCGGCGATGAGGAAATCAACCAATTCCCGGTTATTATTTATGATAGCGAGGGTGAGGTCGTGAGGTCTTACGATTCTTATTCTGATGTAGAAGAACTCATCGAATTGCAAGTCGGGAATTATTCCGTAGAGGCGCATTCACCGGGAGAATTCCTTTCTCAAATGAGCGAACCTTATTTCGGCGGGACTGAGCCTTTGGAAATTAAAGAGGGTATAAAAAACAATGCCGAAGTTGTTTGTAAAATGCAAAATTTGCCTGTCAAGATAAATTATGATGCTACTTTTCTTGCTGCTTTTACGGAGTGGACGATTACGGTTTCTGATGGAGCTTCTAATATCTTGACCTTTACAAACGAAGATCCTACCGGAAGTACGATTTATTGGAAACTTGGCGAAAATGTAACGCAAATTACGGTACAGATCGTAGCTACGACTACAAGCGGCGAGCAAGTTTCCATAAAGAATTATTATACGAAGGAAAATGCCGATGAAGATTATACGGGTGATAATTCTTTCTTCGAAGGTGGTGATATGTTGGATATCTATTTCACAGAAGAAAAGTCTGATGCTAAGCCGGGCGTTCAAATTGGTATTAAGGTAGATATTACTTTCGCAGATGATAATGAAACAACGGAGATTCCGGTGGATGATGTTACTGGCGGCGGTGATGATCCCAATGATGATCCTAATGATAAGCCTGATCCTAATCCGGGTGAAGGTGGCATCACGATCACTGATAACGGAACAAATTATTTGACTAATGGCATAACTGTTAGTGGTACTGATTATCCAAATGATGTCGCTGTTGTTATGGATGTTCCTAATGGAATCAAGAATGTTTATGTGAAAATAGAATCTACTAATACCACCTTTAAAGGTTTAGTTGGTGGTATGGGATTAACAGAAGGTGATGGTATGGATTTGGCTTCTTCTGATGCTTCTGAACTTGCTCCTTTATTTCCATTACCTGAAGCTGGAGCTGATAAACAGGATTATACCTTCTCTATGAGGGAAAATCTTTGGGGTATGTTAGGTGGTTTTGAAGGCACGCATGACTTCACACTTACAGTTTTCGACCAAGACGGCAACCAGGCTTCAGCAACATTAACGATTACAATCACTAAATGATTATTATCATGAAAAAAAATTGGCTTTTATATACAATCTGCTGCCTGTTCGGCTTCTTGGTAGTTTCCTGCCAAGAAGATGATGAAATGGGGAATGGCAGCAGTACCGGCTACTTGCGTCTGCAAATAGCTACGAATACCTCGATGGCTACGAAAGCCGAAGAGGTTTATAACCCCAAACAACTTGCCGTGAAGGTGGTTAATTCCGAAGGCGAATCAGTATGGGACACGGACGACTGGACGACAATCGGCGAAAGCCAGAATATCAAGCTTCCGGTTGGCACTTATACCGTCCAGGCTTCTTCTGCCGGTTTCGATGGCAAAACTTCGGCTTACGACAAACCGTATTATGCCGGTTCTGCCACGGATGTAGTGGTAACTAAAGACGGAGAGACTACGGCAAAGGTGGTATGTACGTTGGCGAACGTAAAGGTTACGGTGAATTTCGCCGATGATTTTAAAACGGCTTTCAAAACAGCTGCCGTAACGGTGGGCGGTTTGAAAGAGTCTGCCGACCCGTTGAGCTTTACGATGGGTGGCAATGAAGGTGTGGGCTATTTCCCGGTAACAGACATCTATGCGAAGATTGCCGTAGTAAACCAAAGCAATGTGGCAAACAACCAGACGGACACGATTACCGGTGTACAAGCGCGCGACCATTACATCTTTAATTATACGATTGCACCTACAGGTAACGGTAGCATTACGATTGACGTAGATGCTTCGACGAAGACTTATACCTATCATTTTGCAGTACCTACAACAGCGCAAACAACTGTTACTGCAAATGCTTGGAGTACGTTTGCTTATTTAGAGGCTAAATTGCCTTCGCAAGGCGGGGCGTCGGAAATCAGCAAGATGAAGTTCCAATATAAGTTGGCTTCGGAAGGCGATGAGGCTTGGAAAGATGTAGAGAATACAATTAGCTATGATGAAACAGCTAAGGTTTATAAGACTACATTGAATAGTTTGACTCCGGCAACGGAATACGATTATCGTTTGATGTATAATAATGAGGAAGCGGTATCAACGAAGTTTACGACGGAGGCGCAGACCGCTTTGAAATATGCCAATTTCGACGCATGGTATCAAAATCAGGGTGCTTGGTATGCTATTCCTAAAGCTGAGGCGACATCTTTTGATAATCATAAAAAGTATCTGAATTCTTTCTGGGATTCCGGGAATATGGGAGCCGCTACGATGTCTAAGAATCCAACAGAAGAGGCGAAAGGGACAGAGGCTCATAATGGAAGTTCGGTTAAGATGTCTTCGCAGTTCGTTGGTATGTTTGGCATCGGTAAGTTTGCCGCGGGTAATATCTATACGGGACATTATTATGAAACGATTATGTCTCCGATGGGAGCGAAAATCTTCTTCGGCCAGTCTTTCACTTCCCGTCCTACGCAACTGAAAGGATGGTATAAATATACCCGTGGTGAAAAAGTGGATTATGGGGATGATCCTCATAAATCTGAATTGACAAATTCCGGCGGCGACCAATGCGCGATTTATATCGCCTTGGCGGATAACGTAGGCTTGGATGGCGGTGGTCAGAATTATGCCTTCCAGATTGACAACACCCTTTCCGCTGACGACCCGGATAAATTCCAATACAAGAACACGATTGATTTCTCTGATAAAAATCCGAATATTGTAGCTTACGGAACAATCACGGAAGACGAAGCGAAAGGCACGAATGGTCAATGGAAAGAATTTACCATTGACCTCAAGTATCGCGACCTTACCCGCGTTCCGAAATACATCATCGTTGTCGCTTCCGCAAGTAAGTATGGTGATTTCTTCACCGGAAGTACAAGCAGCGTGATGTACATCGACGACTTCGAACTGGTCTATGGCGATAGCCCGGTAACAGAATAAAATAATTAACAAAAAATTCCGAGGGCACCGGCACGAAATCCCGATGAATAGTCGTACCTTTGCCCTCAACCCTCCCCCGGGCTGGATTTGAATCCTAAACCCAGGGGTGGGTTTGATACTTCCGGATTCCAAAGTGCCAAACCCAGGGGTGGGTTTGATACTTCCGGGCTCCAAAGTGCCAAACCCAGGGGTGGTTTTGGTACTTCCGGGCTCCAAAGTGCCAAACCCAGGGGTGGTTTTGGTACTTCCGGATTCCAAAGTGCCAAACCCAGGGGTGGGTTTGATACTTCCGAGTTTCAAAGTGCCAAACCCAGGGGTGGTTTTGCAAAACAGAAGTTTTATTAACAATTTAAAATATTACGGATATGGGTACGTATAATTTAATTCAAGATGTAATCTCGTTGAAAACTCTCAACGTCGCCGAACGCCTCGAAGTCCTTGACAGTATGCAAGGTCTCCTTTTGGCCGCTAAAGACAGCAGTTCGTCGGGCAGCGAGCCGGGCCAGCCTTCCGTACAGGCGGAAACGGGTGGGGTCGAAGCACTCGGCGTCTCCGAAGAACAGATGACGAAGCTGGCGGACTATGTCGCTATCTTCACCTCGGCCACGTATCAGACGCGGCGCAATTCGCAGACCGACGAACTGGCGGCAGTCGATGCCGAACGTTGCCGGATCGTGAAGTACATGGTCGAGAAATCGTTGAACTACAAAAATCTCCCGCTCGCCGAGGAACAGGCTGCCGGCAAGGCACTGACGGTCGAGCTGGCTCCCTACGACAAATTCTACGAACGGCCGGTGGCCGAACGGACACGCATCATCGACGGTTTCCTCGAGGATGCCCGTAAGGAGAAATATGCTGCACACATCACGACCCTGGGCTTCGATACGTATCTTGCGAAGGCCGAGGAGTTGAACAACCGATATAAACAACTTGCCGCCCTGCGCAATACCGAGGATACGGCGACGCGCGAGGCAGTCTATCCTTCAGACCTCACCGAGGAGGTGCAGGACTTGGTGGACGACATCTGCGCGCTGGCCAACGCTTGGAGCTTGGCTCATCCGAGCGATGCCGCCACGACGTTCATCACCGAAACAAATACCCTCTTCGACCGTGTTCGTGCGACGCGAAAGAGACGCGGTAGCCAAAAGGACAAGAGCGACGACGCCAGCAAGCCGGACGACAAGGACGAGCCGACGACCGAGCAACCCGACACCGAAACCCCCGACACCGAGCAGCCGGATACCGAAGAACCGGATACGCCCGATACCGAGACGCCGGGGACAGGGACGGAGACACCGGAGGAGCCGGATGATAGGCCGGTGGTGCAGTGAGAGTTGGGGGTTAAAACCCCGGATAAAAAATAAATCCCGTTGTCCCGGACCCCTCAGTCCTTCGGACAGCTCCCCTTCGCAGGGGAGCAGCAAGATGGTAATCCGACCCGCAATGAAATGAAGGGTCATAAATAGCCGTAGGTTTCAACCTACGGTATATATGCGGTATATACGATATATATATGATATATATGGGTACGGTGTGTGGCACCATGGCACCATATATGGGTACCGTAGGTTGAAACCTACGGCTATTTATGACCTGATGCTCGGCATCAGGTCGGAATAGCAAGATGAAGAAATATATTAGACAAACATTATATTAAATAAATGAGCAGAAAACTTTTAGCTTTCCTCCTCCTGCTGGCCGTGGCGGTCGGCTCGGCGGAGGCTCAACGCGGGAAACGCGCCATCCAGCGCATCGACCGCGAGGTCCAGGAGACCGTTTTTATCCCCAAGGGGACGTGGATGGTCGGCGGAACGGTCTCTTATTCAGAGCATGACGAGGGGAATCTGAACTTCCTTGTCCTGAAGAATGTCGAGGGGAAGGGGTATGATTTCTCGGTCAGCCCATACGTCGGCTACTTCTTCCGTAACAATGTCTCGGCGGGTTTCCGCTTTGCATACCAGCGCGATTACCTCGACTTGAAGAATTTCGAGCTGAACCTCGGCGAGGATTTCAACATCAGCCTTGACAATCTTTATTACCTGGAGCATCGCTACGAGGCGACGGGTTTCCTCCGCACCTATATCCCCATCGGACGCAGCAAGATATTCGGCCTCTTCAACGAGGCGCGGCTGACGTATGGCTACGGTCGGGGCAAGAACTCGACGGGCTCGGGGCAGACCTACGACGGGACGTTCCAGACGAAGCATAATTTCCAGATAGGTTTCGCGCCGGGGATGGCGGCGTTCATCACGGACTGGTCGGCGATAGAGGTGTCGGTCGGCGTGATGGGTTACAATTTCGAATGGACGAACCAGGAGACGAACCAGGTGGAAGAAGGGTCGCGGCGGACATCGTCGGGGAATTTCAAGATTAATTTGTTTTCGATTAATATTGGGATGACGTTCTACTTGTAGGAATTGACACCCCTCACTCACCCCTCAGTCTCGCCTGGCGGCGAGACAGCTCCCCTTCGCAGGGGAGCAATGTAATTGATAAAGAATATATAAATAGAATATGATAAAGAAGATATTATACAGCATTTTCGCCCTCTCGTTCCTGGCCTCCTGCGCCATCGAGAACGACATCCCCTATCCGCAGATAGTGGGGAGCATCACCGCCTTCGAGGTCGAGGGCCAGCGCGGTCCGGAGGATAACGAGGATAATGCGGCAGCGGTTATCGACGCCAATGCGCGGACAGTAACGGTCTATGTGAACGACTCGGTGGACGTCCGGGAGTTGAAGATTACACGCCTTGCGCTCGACCCGCGCGATGCGGCGTTGCTGGTGGACTCGGCGCTGTGCGACGATGCGGAGCATTTCCCGTTCGAGCATTTCGCCTCGCTGGACAGCATCCCTGTCTCCTCGAATACGCGGGTGGATTTTTCGAAGCCGGTGAATATGACCGTCCGGACGTATCAGGACTATGTTTGGAAGGTAACGGTGGAGCAGATAATCAAGAGGGATATTGATGTGGATGGCATGACTCGGAAGGTGATAGATCCGGATACTCATGCTGTTATTATTTATGTAAATAAAGATAAAGTACCAGATTTGTCGCAGGTTCAAATCATAACATTAAATCTGGGCGGGGAATATGGTACTGTCAAGCCTGACCCTACAACTGTACATGATTTTAGCAAAGGTGGACAAGAATTTAATGTGCATTTAAATTGGGAAGCTCCAGGACTTAATACAACGTGGACTGTTCACGTTTATCAAGATACAGAAAGTAGCAGTTCTTCTTCTAATGCTGAAACTTTTGCCATGGTATCAAGTGCGACTGTTAGTGGATCTTGTACAAGAGGTTCGAGCGTAGAAGTAGAATACCGCGAGCAAAACTCTACGCGGGCTGCGGAAGGCTGGCA
The DNA here is from genome assembly GCA_944325345.1 of uncultured Parabacteroides sp. Classification (GTDB taxonomy): domain Bacteria; phylum Bacteroidota; class Bacteroidia; order Bacteroidales; family Tannerellaceae; genus Parabacteroides. The sequence continues at coordinate 166,209 of CALUZV010000001.1, read as the reverse complement.
ATCCGTACAGGCAACAGTAACAGGTACAACCTATACCGCGAAACTCACCGGCCTGAAAGGTTCGACGACCTACGTTTACCGCCCGGTAATCGACGGTACGACGGGCGCCGAGAAAACCTTTACCACCGCCGCCGAGCAGCAGTTGGAAAACGGGAGCTTCGAGCAATGGTCGAACGACGGCGATATCGCCATTCCGAATGCGGCGGGCGGCACGTTCTGGGGCACAGGAAATCCCGGCGCGGCAAGTTTCATCGGCAACCTGACGACGCAGACTAACGACGCGGTGTCGGGGACAGCAGCCCGGTTGGAATCGAAATGGGCCGTTATCAAACTGGGTGCAGGCAACTTGTTCACGGGCGATTTTTCGTTGGACGGGACACATGGCAAGCTGAACTTCGGCCGTCCCTTCACGTCGTTCCCGACAGCCCTGCGCCTCTACTACAAATATACGCCGGCGACGATAGACCGCATTGGCGACGACAGCCTCGAGAGCCTGCGCGGGAAATCGGACACATGCCATATTTACGTGGCGCTCTCCGACAAACCTGAGCCATATGTCATCCGCACGCGCCCTTCGGAACGCCAGCTGTTCAATAAGAACGACGCGAACATCATCGCCTACGGGGAGTTCCTGAGCGCGGAGACGCAATCAAGCTACAAGCAAATCACCATCCCCCTGGACTACCGCGCGACGAACCGCACGCCGAAATATATCGTCATCGTCTGCGCCGCCAGCAAATATGGCGACTACTACACCGGCGGAGCGGGCAGCACATTGTTTATAGACGAGATGGAATTAGTGTATGAATAAAAAACGAATATGAAGAAGATACAGTATATATTGATGGTAGCCGCCGGGCTGTGGCTGGGGGGGTGCCAGGAGGAAGAAAAGTGGGGGACGGGAGATAAGACCGGCTTCCTCATTTCGCTGGACGATGTGAGCGTGGAGGTAACGACACGGGCGGCATCGGAAGAATTTAATTTGGTGGTAACGAAAGACGGTATCACAAAGCCGTTTGAAGAAACGACATTGACTGCAGGGAATTCTACATTTGTTGATGTCTCGGCAGGGGTATATAATATAAAGGCAACATCGACATCGTGGAATGAAAAGACAACAGTTAATACTGTTCCTTATTATGTGGCGGAAGAAAAGGATGTTGAAATAACAGAAAATGATACGCCGAAATCGATTGAACTAACGGCAGAGTATGGCTGTGCATTGGCCTCCGTGAATTTCCCAGAAGGATTGAATGATATTTTCAAAGAATATGAGGTTGCAGTAAAAGTTGGTGGAAATACGGCGTATATCAGATCCTCAAGCGATAGAGTTTATATTAAAGCTGGGGAAGAAGTAACCTTTTCTTTTAGTGGTACGAAATTGAATGGGGAAGAGATAAAACCGCAGCCCTTAACAGATGAGAAATTACCTTCGACTTTTAATGTCAAAGATTATTATGTCATTACGCTGACGATGGGCGATGGGCTGACGATGGATATTTCGAAAGTAGAAGAAAAAACGGTAGAGATAACGGAGGAGATTCCGTTGGAGTGGTTGCCGAAGCCGAAGATGGAGGCAGAAGGGTTTGACGGTAATAATAATTTGACCTTTGTAGAAACGGAGGCTAAGACAGCCAAGTTGAATTTAGACCTTTCTTCGACATTGCAGGATATTAAGTTTAAATTCGATTTCCAAGACGAACAGTTTGCTACATTGCAGAAAGATAAAGAGTATCTGTTGTCGAAAGCAGAAGATAAAGCGGCGATAGAAGCGGCATTGGGTGTTACACTTCCAAATGTAGGAGATGAAACCGGAACTATTGATTTCTCCGCTTTGGTTGCTAAGATGCAGACGAATGCGGGGACTCCAACTACTAATGCGATTGAAGTAGATGTAAAGGCTAATAATCGGTGGAGTAGCGAAGTAAAAGAAGGCGATGCAGAGCCGAATTTAAAATATACGTTTATTTGTAATAAGCCGGAGTTTTCGGTGGCAGTGCAGCCGGGGAATATGTGGACAAAGACCTTTACCATTGATGAGCCTACAATTACAGCAGGAAATGCGGATGTGTTGAAAGAAAAGTTGGTTTATCAATATAGGGAGAAGGATGCAGATGATAATGCTTGGCAGAATTGTAACAATGGCTTAGAGCAAGTATTTTCGACGCAGCCGGATAAAAAGGGATATGAAGTAAGGGCTTATTATCGCGAAGGGATTGTTTCGGAAATGGTAGATGTGGAACTGGAAAGTCCGGAACAGCTGCCGAATTCGGATATGGAAGAGTGGTGGATAGAAACGAAAAAAGTATCAGGTTTTTTGTCCTCAGATAAAACTTATTATACTTTTTATCCTTATGCTGAAGGAAAGGGCAATTCTTCTTGGTGGAGTACTAACAATGATAAAGCCCAAGGAGGTACAGTCGCTTTTAATATTTGGTATGAAGGTTGTTTTGCTTCTTGTGTCAGTTATACAGAAGATGTACATGGAGGTTCGAAGGCTGCATTAATCTATCTCTCAGGGTGTGGTGATGGATACGCTAATACCTCAGGAACTTATGTAGGGGGAGCTATGGTTGGTAGTTTATTTATAGGTTCGTATAATTCTGGAATTGTACAAGGACATAGTTTTGAATCTCGTCCATCTTCGTTATCTTTCTGGTATAAATATAAACCATATAATTCAGATGCATTTAAAATAGTTGTTTCTTTAAAAAATGGAGATAAAGAAATTGCTACAGGTACATACGAACCAACGGCTTATTCAGCAGAAGACAATACGTATAAACAGGCTACGGTTAATTTCAATTATACCGATAATACTCTGAAGGCTAATACAATTTGTGTGCAGTTCTTAGCTTCAAATAAAACGTCTCTCTCTGAGAGTGATTTTGAAAAAGGAACAACTATTAATTATCCAGTTATTGGAAATTGGACGGTACACATGGGTAGTGTGTTGAAAATAGATGACCTTAATTTAAACTACGACAAATAATATGAAACGAGCATTATTCTATATAGCTGCATTAATTATGTTGGCTTCCTGCCGGCAGGAAGAGCTTCCTCTTTCAGAGAAAACTGTTGGGTATTTATCGATAGAAAATCTCACTGTTCAAACAGCCAATGTGGAAAATATTATGACGCGGGCTGTAGATAGAGATTTATATATATGTATAGATGATGGGGCTCCTTATCCTCCGGGAGCGGATGTAAGCGAGATAGCTTTAGAACCTGGGAGTCATACATTGGAAGCGTATAACGCAGCATATAATGAATATTTAGGTTGGGCAAATGAAGAAAAAGGTTCTGCTGTTTACTATGGAAAGACAAGCTTTGAGATAAAAGCAAATAATATGACGTATGTAAATATGGAAGTGCCGATGATAAACTTCGGTGTCAGTTTGTCTTTACCTGAAGGATTTACCACTGTATTTCCTCAATATGCATTCTCAGTAACAGTAGGAAAGCGTACTGTTTCACTGAAAGATGGAGAAACCGCCTATTTCCCTTATTCGGAAGGTGGTTTAAGCGTAAGTTATACCCTCTCAGCAACAAATACGGATGGAGAGGATAATGATAAAGAAGGCAACAATAGTAGTTGGGAAGGCAAATCAACCATCCAACCCAATACGGTTTACGTTATCACCTACGATTACGGAACGAAATCACTCGTTCTCGTTCCCTGAGAGGAATAATATTGGAGGGGAGGAGAAAGGCGGGCTATCATTCGGCTGGAGGAAGGGCGGGGTGGTAGCCCGCTTGGTTTATATTATATGTTATTTAAATAACATAAATCCCGTCTTTTTCTATTTCATGTTTTAAAAAGAGGCTCATATTCCGGTTCATGCGAACGACATCAACCGTGCATCCGAGTAAAGCTTCCAAACCTTGTTTTAATGAGATTAATTGATAAAGGTTGGGAGCCATTTCGACACAGACATCGACGTCGCTGCCTTCCTGATGTTCGTTTCTTGCCACAGAACCGAAAAGCCGGAGCGAACGGATGCCGAAGCGGTTTTTCAAATCTTCGGCATGATTCTTTAGAATTTTTAGGTATTCATCTTGGGTTCTCATATTGCTCCTGTTTTTCTAATGGCAAAGAAAAGTAAATATCTACTTATTACCAAATATTATTCCTAATAATTCAGTCCAAACGCCCACAGCGGAATAACATTGGCATAGCCGCTTTCGATGTCGTCCTTTACGATGTAGCCATCTGCGGCGCTTTCAATCTGTTTTTGTCCTTTCTTTCGTCCACCGATTTCAAATACCTTGCCGTCGATTTCAAAGTCCGAAATCTTAGAGCTGACGATATCGTTTTGCACTCGCATCTGATTCATAAAGAACGTTTCCCGGATATTGCCGATTTCGGCATGATGGGGAGCGAGGGTATAAATCAAATTGGTATTGTCGAGGTAGAGCTTCTCCACCTTGCCCAAGCCCCGGATGCCGCCGGTCGTATCGCGGAGTTGCGCAATCATGCCAGCCCGTTCCATATAGATTAGGTAGTTGGCGATGTCGTTGCGGTTGATGCCTGTAGCTTCGGCCAGGCGCTGCATGACGGGCTTGAACGGGACACTTTGCGCTACGACCATCAGCAGGCTTTTCAGTTTTCGACCCAATGAGATGTTCGCTTGGATGTGCTGGGGAATATCTACTTCCATCGTTTGGTTGATGACCTGCATAAGCTCCATCTCGTATTCTTCATCTTTGCCAAAAGGGTAGTAGCCCTTGCGAAGGTAGTCGTGAAAATAGGGGAGCGGGTGGTCGATATCTGGGAGGATAGCATTGTGCACCAAGATATCATCCAAGCTATAGGCGGGGACTTGAATATGGTGGAACAAGCTCAAGTACTCGCGGAACGAGAGCCCTTGCATGGTGTAGATGGGCATGCGCCGGCTAAGGTCGGCAAGACCTTTGTAGATGTCGAGGATGGACGAGCCGGAGATGACGAGCTGCAAGTCCTCGTAGCTGTCATAGATTTGCTTCAATTCCCTCGACCAGCCCTCGTATTTATGGATTTCGTCGATAAACAAATGCTTGCCACCCATTTTGACAAAGCGGTCTGCCAGCTCGACGAGTTTGTGTTCGGAGAAATACAGATGATCGGCCGATACGTACAGCGTGTCCGTAGGGCTGAGGTTCTGCTTGATATATTGCAATAGCATGGTGGATTTGCCCACACCGCGCGGGCCGACTAAGCCGAATGCTCGGCCGTTCCATTTGATTTGATGGTATCTGTAGCGGAGGAAATCCGTGGGTGTGCCCTTTAATTTCCGGTTGAAAAATTCGTATAATTGTTCCATGATGCAATGATTGATGGGCAAATGTAGCATTTTTGCCTGAAAAAAATGCAGCTTTGCCCGAAAATTGCATGAAAACGGTGCAAAAACCGCCTACTCCAACCATGGCAGCGGATTCTGCTTCTGCTTCTCCTTCCACAGCTGGAAGTGGAGGATGGTCGCGTTGCCATCGTCCGTGTCCGTGAAGATGCGGCCGAGGGCTTGGCGGGTGGATACCTGGTCGCCGGCCTTGACATAGACTTGGCTCAGGTTGCTGTACACCGTCAGGTAGTTGCCGTGGCGCACGATGATGGAGTTGTTGTAGCCCGGGAGGGTGAAGACGCGCGTTACTGTACCGCTGAAGACGGCACGGGCATCGGCTCCGGGCGAGGTTTGGATGTCGATACCGCTATTGTTCGTGCGGACGTACTTCAGTTCCTGGTGTTGCTGTTCGCCGAAGGTGGCGACGACCGTGTGCCGTCCCGTTACCGGGTAGGGGAGGCGCCCCTTGTTGCTCGCGAAGCTGCCGGAGAGCTGCCGCTCGGCTTTCGTCATCGCATAGCCACCCTTGGTCTCGGCCACGCGCTCCTCGGAGGCTGCCGCTTTCTTCGCTTCCGCCTGCTTGCGGCGGGCACGTTCGGCAGCTTCGGCACGGGCTATCTCCTCGGCGATGAGTTTCTCGATTTGGCGGTTCAGGGCCTCGGCCTGGCGGCGTTTTTTCGCGAGTTGGGCTTGCAGGTCTTTGCGTTTCTTGTTCAGTTGGGAGACTTCCTGCTTCTGGTTCGATTCCTCGGTTTGGAGTTTTTGGTTTTCGGTCTCGCGTTCGGTCAGGAGAGCCTGTTTCTCCGCGCGGGTTTTCTCCAGTTCTCCCTTTTTCAGGGAAATCTCGTTCTGTTTGTCCACGATAGATGCAGCTTGCATCCGTTGCCACTCGGCATACTCCCGCAGGTATCGCATCCGGCGCAAAGACTGGGCAAAATCTTCCGCCGAGAGGATGAACAGCAGCTTGTCGAGCGACCCCTGCCGCCGGTAGAGGCTCTGCACCGACTTTCCGTAGTTCGTTTTCTTCTCGCCCAGCTCTTTCTGCAACCCGTCGATTTCCTGCTGCATCCCCTCCATCTGCTTGTCGATAGCCGCCATCTCCTGCGTCAGGAGGCTGATGACCTTCTTTCGCGAGGCGATTTGCTGCGACAGCAAATTGAGGCGGTTCAGCGAACTTTTCGCCGACGCGCTGGTTTCCTCGAGCAGCTTGTTCGTCAGCTCGATTTCCTCCAAAGCTGCCTTGCGCTCCTGCTCGAGCTTGCGGACAGCGGCGGAGGATTGGGCGTAGGAAGACGCGATGGCGAGGAAGATTGAGGCGAAAGTGAGCATGAAGAGTCGGGACAGGGAGGGGCAAGTTTTACCCCTCAGTCCTTCGGACAGCTCCCCTAAGACAGGGGAGCAGCCTGGAATGTGTTTGGGCAGCGTCCCTAAGACAAGGGAGCAATTAAGTATGCTATTGTGCTTCTTCATGCCACGTCTTTATTTTCTACGTCTGTTTCAGAGGCTCTTCAAGATTTCCTCCAGCGTTACCCTCCGGTACTTCCTCAGCTGTTCGTTCGAGAACTTCAGCGTCTTGTCGAGCTGTATCCTTGAGTAGTAGAGGCTCAGTCCGCCCACGCTGCGATTGTCCACGACGACATCCGCATTCATGGATACGGGGAAGAGCTGCTGCCCGTAGGTCTGGAAGTCCGCATATCGCCACGCGAGCGAGAACCGCCCCTCGGCATCGTTTATCTCCGTCCGCGCCAGCTTCTCCTCCCGGTCGATGCGGAAGGTATAGAACAATTTGCCCCGGTCCGTCGCCTTGAACTCGGTGTATTCCGGCGCGCGGCTCATGCGAAAGCGGTTGTATTCATGCTTCGTGAAGTCCGCCTGCCCGGGCAGGAAGACGCGATTGATGAACAACGCCTGCAGGTTGTAGAAGTTGAAATCGACCGGCGACTGCTCCAGCAATCCGCTATACCGCTCTGCCACGTAGCGTTTCCCCATCCGGTCGATGAGGCGCACCGTATCGGTCGTCAGCTCCAGCCGGAACACCTCGATGCCGAGGAACGGTTGCACAGAGAGCTGAATCATACTGTCGCGCACCATCTTCAACTCGACGCGCGAGCCGAGTTCCTTCCCGTCCTGCAACTTCAAGTCGGCACTGAGCCGCGCCGAGAGCGTGTGGAATCGCAGCGTCCCTTCCTCGACCGATTCCAGCAGGGCGCGCCCTTCCTTTGCCTCCGCTCCGCCTTCCCCGGTTGCTTTGCGCGAGGACTTACAGCCGGCCAACACCGCCAGCATCACGAGGCACACGAGCGCCAGTTTAGAAACTTTCATTGTATGCTGCATTTTTATCTTCAATATATTCACCTTTCTCGATTTTCTTGCGGAGCACCTCCGTGTCTTTCCCCAGTTCCGCTGCTTTCTTCCACTGCTCGAGCGCTTTCTCCTTGTTGCCGTTCATGTAGAGAATATCGCCATAGTGATCCACGAGGTCCGCGCTCTCCGTCGTATCCTTGGAGATGGCGTTTTCGATGTAAATCTTCGCCAGCACGTAGTTGCCCTGTGTAAAGAATACCCACGCGTAGGTATCCAGATAGGTCGCATTGTCCGGCTCCAACTGGATGCACCGCGCTATCATCCGCTCCGCCTTCTTGAGGTCTTTTTTCTCCAGCGTCAGGAAGTAGCTATAGTTGTTGAGGACGACGACATTGTCCGCGTTGTACTTGAGCGCCTCGTCGTAGGCTTTGTAGGCCTCCGGCAGGTTCTTGATCTGGTAATAGATATCGCCGATTTGCCCGTAGAAGTCCGAGCGCAAGTTCAGGTTCTCCTTCGGGATGACCTTCAGTCCCGCGCGGTAGGTCGCCAGCGCGTCGTCGTACTTTTCCTGCTGGAAGTAGCCGATGCCGAGGTAGAAATAGAACTCCGGCGCATCGGGGAACAACTCCGTGCACCGCTGGCAGATGCGCACCACCTCGCCGATATTCTCCTCGCGGATAGCCATCTGCAGCAGCGACTTCCACGCCCCGTCGTTCGTCGGGTCGATTTCCGTCGCCAGCTCGAATTGGAAGCGCGCCTCTTCCTTCTTGTCCTGCGCCAAGAGGAGGCTACCGAACATCAGCTTCAAATCGACATCCTCCGGGTGCTGGTCGATGAGCGTCTCGAACAACGTGTTCGCGCTTTCCAGCCCTTGCCGGCTCTGCTGCAGGCGGAGGACGTAGCGCGAGAGGATGCCCACCTTCGTCTCGACGTCCAACCCCTCGCTCACCAGTGCGTTGCGTATCTCCTGTTCGGCAGCGGCCTTGTCGCCCGTCGCTTCGTAATAGTTGGCCATGCTGACGATGTAGCGCGGGTCGGCGGGGTCAATCTCGTGCGCCCGCTGGTATGCCTTCAACGCCTTGTCGTGTTCTTTCTTCTCGAGGTAGAGGTCGCCTATCAGCAACTGGTAGCGCGCCTCGCCGGGATACTTCGCCGCCAGCTTCTCGATTTCGGCAAACGCCTTGTCTTCTTCGTTCAGCGAAGCATAGAGCTTGAACTTCTGCATCGAGAGGGCCTCGTTCATGCCCATGATATTCTCCAGCGCGTCGTAGGCTTCGATGGCCTTGCCCAGCTCACCCTCCTGCGTGCGCGACTCGCCGAGGTAGTAGTAAAGCTCCGGCTTTTCAGGATATTCCCGGGCTAATTTCTCGTATTGCTCTGCCGCTTCGGTGAACATCCCGAGGTTGCGGGAGACATTGGCCAGCGCCATCTGATAGGTGAAGTTCTCCGGCTCGTCCTGAGCTGCCCGGCGGAGCATCTCGACTGCGCGGTCGGCCTTATTCATCTGGACGTAGAACGACGACAGCTCGTAGAGCACCGGCGCCGCCGTCGAGTCTATCTCGAGACAGTAGTTGAAGAGGTCGTACGCCGCATCATACTTCCCGTCTTGCTTGAGTTTCAGTCCCTCGTAGAAGTAGTAATCAAATTTCCGCTGCTCAGCGGGCGAAAGCTCCTTGTCGGCAGCGGCAGGCAGGGCTGCGGCGATGCCGACGAGAAGAGCGATATATCTGAAAAATCTGAACATATTTAAAAGTCCTTACTATTTATGTTAAAAAAAGAGGCCGGGAGGCTGCCGTTATATAACGGCGGCTCAAATCCGGGCTTCTCCGGGCTGCTGTTATATCGCAGCGAGCCGGAAACGAGCTTCTCCGCTTCGCTGTTATATAGCAGCAAGCTAAAAACGAGCTACTTTGGGGCGCTGTTATATAACGGCGGGCAAAAAACGCGTTGCTCCAGCTTGCTGTTATATAACGGCGCGGGGTTTGAGGCAAGAATTGGGATGATGTTTCAGGGCACCTATTCTTTCCCCGTATGCCCGAAGCCGCCGCTGCCTCGCTCCGTCTCGTCGAGCACCTCCACCGGCAACCATTCCGCCTGCTCGTGGCGGGCGATGACCATCTGGGCGATGCGCTCGCCGTCGTTCACGGTGAACGGCTCCGTCGAGAGGTTGATGAGGATGATGCCGATTTCGCCCCGGTAGTCCGCGTCGATGGTGCCCGGGGTGTTCAGCAGTGTGATGCCATGCTTCAGGGCCAAGCCGCTGCGCGGCCGCATCTGCGCCTCGTAGCCTTGAGGCAAAGCGATATGTAGGCCGGTCGGGACCAGGCGCCGCTCCATAGGCTGGAGGGTGATGGGCTCCGAAAGATTGGCGCGGATATCCATGCCGGCCGATAGGGGCGTCGCGTACGCCGGGAGCGGGTGGTGCGACTTGTTGATTATCTTTATTTCCATATTACCTTATATAAATGATAGAGGGATTTTATGCTTTTTCATGCCAATCGCCGTTCTCCTTGATGAGCGCGACGAGTTTTTCGACGGCCTCCGCCTCGGGGATATTCTTCAGCACGCACTGCTTGCCCTTGTAGAGGCTGATGCGGTTGATGCCCGCGCCGACGTAGCCGTAATCCGCGTCAGCCATCTCGCCCGGGCCATTGACGATGCAGCCCATGATGCCGATTTTCAAGCCCTTCAGATGCGACGTGGCCGCTTTCACCCGCGCGATAGTCGCCTGCAAGTCGTAGAGCGTCCGTCCGCAGCTGGGGCAGGAGATATACTCCGTCTTGCTGATGCGCCGCCGTGTGGCCTGCAAGATAGCGAAGGCCGTGCCCCGCACCTGCGCCTCGGCGATATGGGGAGCGACGAGCAGGAGGCCGTCTGCCCAGCCGTCGATGAGGAGCGCACCCGTATCGACAGCCGCCTTGAGCTGGAAGTCCTCTGCCAGCGTGTCGTCGTAGTCCCGCCGGATGATGACGGGGAGGGCGATGCCGGCGCCGGCGAGTTTCCGGAGGGCGGCGCGCTGCTCGTAGAGGCCGTTTTCGCGCTGCGTCGAGAGGACGAGGATGGTGTTCCGCATGGTGCGGAGGCGTTCCAGCGCGTCGTCCGTCAAGTCCTTATATTCGATTTCCAAAAGCCGGTTCGTGTCTCCTGACGCGCCTTCGGCTGCGATAGTGTTCCACGTGAAAAGGGGGAGCGAAGCCTCGATGTCGCCCTCGGGAGAGACGAAGTTTGCGCTCCGGCCGTCGGCGGAGAGGAGGAGGACGGCGGGGGAGGATAACTTGGAATTGACAATTGACAATTGAGAATTGACAATTGGGGGCGTCGTACTATCTGTGTTAATTGTCAATTGTCCATTGTCAATTGTCCATTTCATTCGCCTCGTGGCGAATGAAAGGAGCTTCTTCGCTACCGGAATTTCAGCTTCCGGCGCTTCGCTGAGCGAGACGCGGATGGTGTCGCCGATACCTTCGGCCAAGAGGGTACCGATGCCGACGGCGCTTTTGATTCTCCCGTCTTCGCCTTCACCTGCCTCGGTAACGCCGAGGTGGAGCGGGTAGTGCATATCCTCAGCATCCATTGTCCGGACCAAGAGGCGGACGGTTTGCACCATAACGACGGTATTCGAAGCCTTGATGGAGATGACGACATCCGGGAAGTTCTCGTCGCGACAGATGCGGAGGAACTCCATACAGGAAGCGACCATGCCCTCGGGGGTGTCGCCGTAGCGGCTCATGATGCGGTCGGAGAGCGAACCGTGGTTTACGCCGATGCGAATGGCTGTTCCGTGCTCGCGACAGATGTTGAGGAAGGGGACAAAGCGGTCGCGAATCTTCTGAAGCTCGGCGGCGTATTCCTCTTCCGTGTATTCCAGATGGCTGAAGGTTTTGACCCGATCGACATAGTTGCCGGGGTTGATGCGCACCTTTTCGACGTTGCAAGCCGCCGCGTCGGCAGCCCGCGGATTGAAGTGGATGTCGGCAACCAGCGGCGTGTGATAGCCTTTTTCGTTTAAGATGCGGCGGATAACTCCCAAGTTGCGTGCCTCGCGCTCTCCCTGAGCCGTAAAGCGTACGTATTCCGAGCCCGCCTGGATGAGGCTGATGGCTTGGGCGACCGCAGCGTCCGTGTCCATCGTCGAGACGTTGGCCATCGACTGGACGCGGATGGGGAAATCGCCGCCCATAGGGGTATTCCCGATGTGGGCGACGGAAGATTTGCGACGTTTGTAGTCCATTAATTTGTCTTGAATTTAAACGATACTTTCGCCAAGTCCTCGTTGGCCTTCACGATTTTCTGTTTGAGACTTTCCTTGTAGCCGACCAGCTTCTGCTGGAGATTTTCGTCGCCGACAGCCAGGATTTGCACGGCCAGGATAGCTGCGTTTTGCGCTGCGTTGATGCCGACTGTGGCCACAGGGATTCCCGGAGGCATCTGTACGATGGCGAGGAGGGCGTCCATGCCGTCGAGCGTCGAGTTGATAGGCACACCGATAACAGGAACCGTCGTCATCGAGGCAATCACGCCACACAGATGTGCAGCCATGCCCGCAGCGGCGATAATGACTTTGATACCTCTGTCTTTGGCACCTTTGGCGAAGGCTTCGACTTCCTCCGGAGTGCGGTGAGCGGAAAGCGCGTGCATTTCGAACGGGATTTCCATCTCGTCGAGGAATTTCGCCGCTTTTTCCATGACGGGCAGGTCAGAGGTGCTGCCCATGATGATGCTAACGATTGGAGTCATAATAACATTGAATTGATAATTGAAAATTGACAATTGACAATGGAGAGCGTGCCCCCAAATTGTCAATTGTCAATTCTCAATTGTTAATTGTTAATGAGTTTTTGGTATTCTTCAGCCGAGAGCAACTCGTCCAGTTCGGCTGCGTCGTTCATCGAAATCTTGATGAGCCAGCCCTTGCCGTAAGCGTCTTCATTTACGAGCTGGGGAGCATCCTCCAGTTCGGCATTAACTTCCAAAACCTCGCCGCCGACCGGCATGAAGAGGTCGGAAACCGTCTTCACGGCTTCGATGGTACCGAACGATTCTTCTTTGGCGATGTTTTCGCCTTGAGAGGTGATGTCCACGTAAACGATTTCACCTAATTCACTTTGTGCGTAATCTGTGATGCCGACGTAAGCGGCGTCGCCATCTACACGAATCCATTCATGGTCTTTCGTGTACTTCAAATCAGTAGGAAAATTCATAATCTATGTGTCTTTTTAAATGAATAAATAGATATAACTTAACAACGAGGATACAAAAATACAGATAAATCCCAAACCGAAGCCGGTATAGACCTGCATTGGTGTATGTCTTTTTAAAATTAACCGCGACGTCCCGACGCATCCGGCTATGAGGAATGCGATGATCAAGCCCACGTAGGGATTGCTCATTTGCATCTGCGCCACGCCCATGATACCGCCAATCAATCCGCCAATCCCGATGGCGTGCGCACTGATCTTCCAGACAAAATTGATGAGCAGCGCGACAAATAGCGCGATACTTGCCCCAATCAGTTGCGCTATCAACCAATGGGGCATCATCATCTTGTAGAGGAAATAAGCCGTGGATAGAAGGGCACAGATAAATATCAGGTAGGGGAGAATCCGCTCCCTGCGGTTCGTCAAATCGGCATCGCTGGCCTCTCCCGTCTTCAACATGAGGAAGATAAAGGCCGCCGGGATGCAAGCCGTCATCAGGAATACCCCGCAGACGAGCCAAAGTTTCATTTCCATCGGGAACATGGCCAGATACGTGAACGAAAGCGCGAGCGTCGTCCCGTAAGTTACCATCAACAGCGGATGGAACATGCTTGATATGATTGTTGCAAATATTTTCATCTTACCAAATACTACATTAATCGTGTGGAATCGCTCAGATTTCCCTTCGGAGCCTTGCTACTGGGATTCCCAACTGCTCGCGGTACTTCGCAACCGTCCGTCGAGCTATCACATATCCCTTCTCTTTCAAGATAGCCGCCAGTTCTTCGTCTGTCAATGGCTTCCGTTTGTCTTCCGAATCCACATGTTCTTTCATGATTTTCTTCACCTCGCGTGTGGAGATTTCCTCGCCGCTGTCGGTTTGTATCGATTCGGAGAAGAAATATTTCAGCGGATAAATTCCGTAGTTCGTCTGGACATATTTGCTGTTGCTGACGCGCGAGATGGTCGAAATGTCGTAGCCCGCCCGTTCTGCCACATCTTTTAATATCATCGGACGGAGGGTCGATTCATCACCCGTCAAGAAAAAGTCGCGCTGCAGGTAGAGGATCGCTTCCATCGTGCGAAGCAGCGTTTCTTGCCGTTGTTTCACTGCATCGATAAACCATTGTGCTGCATCGAGCTTCTGTTTGACAAATTGGACTGCCTCACGTCGCTCGTTAGTCTGGTTGGCCTTGTTTCCTGCATAATCCTGAAACATCTCCGAGTACTCACGATTGATTCGCAAATCCGGGACACCCCGGTTGTTCATCGAAAGCGTCAGTTCGCCGTTGTTCGCATCGACGATAAAGTCCGGGATGACCTGAGTCATGGCATCTTCCATTCTTCCACCCCAATCGTTGCCCGGTTTGGGGTTCAGAAGCGTGATTTCACGGATGACTTTCTTCAATACCGCTTCATCAATATCCAGTCCCTTCAGGATTTTATCGTAATGTTTCCGGGTAAACTCGTCGAAATACTCCTTCAAGACCCGGATCGCCAGCCGCGTTTCCTTCGTTTGCTCGCGTTTTTGCAATTGCAGCAACAAACATTCCTGCAAATTGCGTGCGCCGATGCCTGCCGGATCCAAATCTTGTATTACAGCCAAGACTTTCTCCACTTCCTTATCCTCGACATCCAGTCCGGCTTGGAAAATCAAGTCATCGGCAATCGCCGAGAGGTCGCGACGGAGGTAGCCGTCATCATCTATGTTTCCGATAATATATTCAGCAATCTTTTCGTCCTTTTCCGATAAATTGCGTAGTCCCAACTGTTCCAGCAAATGTTCATTGAGCGATTCGCCGACCGAGAAAGGAATCTCCTCCTTCTTTTCCGCCCGCTCATTCATCTCGCGCAGCTTGTAGTCCGGGATATCGTCTTCCGTCAGATAGTCGCCCAACGACAAATCTTCGTTTGCGTCGCCCGAATCCGTCTCCTCGCCATCCGAAGCCATCCCTTCCGTTTCCGGTTCCTCGGGGGCATCCTTGCCTTCTTCCAGAGCCGGGTTTTCTTCCAGCTCATGCTTCACCCGTTCTTCCAGTTCGACGGTCGGGAGTTCCAGTAAACGAATCAACTGCAACTGTTGCGGTGATAATTTTTGCTGTAACTTTTGTTGTAACTGTTGCTTCAACATATTTAAGTCTTTCTAAAGTCTTGCAAATATAAATCATTTGTGTCAGCTTAGTGTAGGGAATGCGTTAAAAGGCGTTTAGTGGATATTTTTGTCCGGTTGATTGTTGATTATTCTAAATGGACTTTTTAATTTTGTGAAAGACTTTTAATGAAGCTATTGTCGAATTTATTTTTAATATTGAGATGCTTATGAAAAACATTTTCCTTTTCTTGAGTTTAGTAGCAGCGGGTTCTCTTTCTGCCCAGAACGGACAAAATTCGAATGCTGTTTATCCGATTGCGGAATACGACCGGGCTGCTCTTATCGTTATGCATGAACCGAATGAAGAGTTGTTTGTCGGGACAATGCACCCTGCTACCGCACTTTTCATGGATTACTTCAACGCGGATGCCGCCGCTAAAGAACATCAAGCCTATCAAAAAATCCTTCGGGACAAAGGGGCTGAGGTGATAACCGTCCGCGAACTTTTGTTGAAGGACTGTGTGGACGAAGACGGCAACCGGAAAGAGGGCTCTTCCTTAGACGAACTTCAGGCCCTGGCCGAGAAATACCTTATTTATACATGCGAAGAGGGTGTTGATCCGGCGGAGCAAGAGTAATACCGCCAAGAATTGCTGAATAAACTCTATCCAAATGATTTGATTGATATTATCCTTCAACAGCCGGAAATTATTTTGCGTCAAACAGCCATCAATACCGGTTTGGAGGCTTCCTATCGCTTGCGCCCTGTCATGAATATGTTTTTTATGCGCGACCAAGCCATCACGACTTCCAAAGGTGTCATTATTGGCAAGATGAATTCGTCTCAGCGGCAACTGGAATCGGATATCGCGGAACTTTGCTATAAAAAGTTGGGCGAGGAACCGATTTATCGGATTACGGGAGACAATGCTTTCCTGGAGGGAGGCGATTATCTCCCTTTCGGAACCCTTTCGTTTATCGGTTGCGGCTTGCGGACAACCCAAGAGGCCATCGACCAGTTGCTCGACAACGATTTGATAGGCAAGGATACGTTGGTGGTTGTCAAAGATGCCTGGAAATCGCAAGAGCAAATGCATCTGGATACCTACTTTAATATTATCGACCGGGATTTGGTTACTTTGTGTGCCAATCGGGTCAATGCCGAGGAGGGAGATATGGATTTCTTGACGTATGATATGTATGCGAAAGATGCGAACGGACAATACCAACAAACGGAAACCGGTTCTTTCCTCGATTTCCTGGCCAAGCGTGGCATTGAAATCATTCCCATCGAAAAAGAGGATGAATTGAATTACGCCAATAACTTCTTGGCGGTCGGGAAACGGGAAATCGTCATGGTTGCCGGCCAGTCTTTGGAGTTGCAAAAGGCTCTTCGCGAACACAATGTGGATGTTACTTGGGCATATTTGGATAACCTTACCCGGGGATATGGTGCCGCCCATTGCATGACACAAGTTGTGCGCCGTGTGCACGATGATTCAGGGGCGACTGCCAATGAAGATGTGCATAAATTGTCGAATCTTCAGGTCATAGGGGGTGTCGGTCAGCTTCAGATTTCTTCCGATGAGCCGCAACAGGTTTACCTCTACGACTTGAATGGCCGTTTGGTTGAAAATCAATTTGTCTCAAGCCGCGCGACTATTTCTTTGGAGGCTGGGTGCTATTTGGTCAAGGCGGCAAATAACTCTTCCGCCCTCAAAGTGGTTGTCCGCTAAATGGGTGGCTGGATGATACTCTCTTTTTAATTTCATTATCTTTGCGACCGCTTAAATGAGTTTCAAATGTATAAAGTTTTAGTTACTTACGACATGTTCCGCGAGGGCTTCACGGAACTGGAAGAAAAATACGAGGTTACTTTCCCCGAGGGCAGGGATTTCACCTACGAGGAGGTCTGGAATATGATTCCGGAGTACGACGTCCTTTGTTCGATGTTCGACTTCCCGGTGAACAAGGAGCTTATCGACCATGCGACGAACCTGAAGCTGGTTTCGAACTACGCCGTCGGCTACAACAATATCGACGTTGCCTACGCCGTGCAGCATGGCCTGACGGTTACGAACACTCCTGCGCCTGTAACTGCCCCTACTGCCAACATCGCGCTGGGTTTGCTCTTCGATGTGGCTCGCCGCATCACCGAATGCGACCGCAAACTTCGCACACTGGGTCGCGACATGAAGGTCGGTGTATTGGAAAACCTTGGAATGCCTATCACGGGCAAAACATTGGGTATTATCGGGATGGGACGAATCGGCAAGGCCCTTGCCCGCCGTGCTTCGGCTTGCGGAATGGAGATTATCTACCACAATCGCCATCAATTGTACATCGAAGAAGAGACAAAGCTGAATGCCGAGTATGTTTCCAAAGAGGAACTGCTCGCCCGCGCCGACTTTGTCTCGCTCAACGCACCGCTAACGCCTGAAACGCGCCATATTATCGGTGAGGCAGAGCTCAAAATGATGAAGCCGTCGGCTATTTTGATAAATACGGCGCGCGGTCCGCTGGTCGATGAGCACGCGTTGGTAGATGCGCTGAAAAATGGGGTTATCCACGGTGCCGGACTGGATGTTTTCGAGTTTGGAGACTATCCCCTGCCCGAACTTTTGGAATTTGACAACGTGGTTCTTACGCCCCACATCGGCACGCAGACCTTGGAGACGCGAATCGAGATGGCGCGTGCCGTCAGCAACAACGTCATCGGATTTTTCGAGGGCGACAGGCCGATTACGCGGGTGTTGCGGCCTTAAAAGATATTTTTTGGCGCGGATGACGCGGATTTCACGGATTGGAAAATGAATTTCAACCGTGTTTTCCGCGTCATCCGCGTCTTTATTTTCTTACCCTCTCTATCTTCCTCTATAAATTAGGTTTAACAACCTCAATCCTCATTCCTAAAGCATTAATAATGCGATAGAATGTGGCTACACTCGGTGTTATTACCCCTTTTTCAATACGGGAAATATAGGATTTTGTTACGTTGATGCGTTTTGCCAGTTCAGATTGAGTCATTTTGGCTTCCTTTCTTGCATCCAATAAAATCTGACTTGTGTAAAAAGCATAGGCTTCTTCGTCAAATTTTGCACGTTCTGCCGTCCCTTCCTTGCCGTACTTTTTCTCGAGAATGGAACTGTAATCAACGATTTGATGATTGTTTGTCTGCATAATAAGCCTCCTTTATTTTTAATGCTTTTTCTATTTCGTTCGTTGGTGTCTTCTGGCTTTTCTTCTGAAAACCATTGAATAGGACTACAATTTGCCCTTCGTCGAAGATGAAGAATACTCGGTATATGTTGCTGTTGTATTCCATGCGCAATTCATACAGACCATCGCGGATAAACTTGATAAATCTGACAGGTAACCGGTCTTCTGTCTCCAGAAGTGAGATGATATAATCAAGTTTCCGAACTTCCTTTTCTGATAATGTTTGTAGAAAGGCTTCGAAATAACCTCCGTATGTAATAATCCTTCTTCTCATGCGGCAAAGGTACGATAAGTTTCAAGATTTTGAAACCTATCATCATGGTGAAAACGAAATTTTTGTGAAACTTGTCGCTGTTGTTATTGACAGCTTCAGCTTGTTGTCAAAGTTCAATCTGCTGAATTTTTAGTGGACTATTTGTTGTAAAATAATAAACTAAATCGATTTATTTCTCACTCTTAATATCAAAAATACCACTTTAATCACTTAATTTCTCACTTTTAATATCAAAAGGAAGAATTTAATCGGTTTATTTCTTCTTTTTAATATCAAAAGTGAGAAATAAATGGCTTTAGAAAATATTTTTAAGTGTTGAACAAACAGTTTAATCGATTAATTTCTCACTCTTAATATTAAAAGTGAGAAATTAAGAGGTTTATTTTCTACTTTGAAGCGTAAAAGTGGGAAATGAATGCGTTTGGAAGGTACTTTTGGTTTTGGAAATGCCTTTTTTCCGTACTTTTGCCCGAAATTGAACGAAAAATGAAACATTTGTTCCTTTTTGGGGTGCTTTTGTGGTCGGTTGTTGCCTGCCGGCCGGAACCAGAGATTGATGTGCCCTCTGGAGAGGCAGGCGAGCTTTATGTTGCCGGACTTGGAGCGTTGGATTCGGGAAAAGTGGAGCGGGCGATGCTTCATTTCCTGGTGGTTGAGCACGAGGCGCAGGCGGACGAGGATTTCCGGCTGTCGTATCAGGCGGCTATGGAAAGCGGCAGGATTGCCGAGCGGTTTTATCTGGAGACTATGGCAAGGGAGACCTATCTTCGGGCGTTGGAATATGCGGTGAAGCTGGATGATAAGGCGGATTTGGCGGCGGCAGAGCTGGCCGTGGGGCGCATTTATGCTCTTGACGATGCGTGGAATCTGGCTGTGCCTTACTTGGATAGGGCTATCAAAATATTTCGGGCCGAGGCGGGGCAAGAGACGGGACTTTGCGAGGCGTTAGCTGCCCGCACGCTGGCTTCGGTGGCGCAAGGAGAATGGGATTTGGTGGGCGAGTATCTGCAAGAGGTAGATTCCATTCCGGCTGTTTACCGCCAGGTCTGTGAGCCGGAAATTGCCTTGGGCAAAGCCTATTATTATGATAAGAAAGAGGAATATGGCCTGTCGGAAGAGGCAGCCGCCTGTGCCACGAAGTCGAAAAAATGGCACATACAGAGGGCCGCGTATGAGCAGATGTCGCATCTGGAGGAGCTAAAAGAAAACTACGAGGTGGCCGTGCAACACATGGAGGCGGCTCGGATTTGCCAGGATTCCGTTTTGCATAATCCGCAGGCGAGAGAGGTCTGCGTGTTGCCCGCGCTGTATGAGTATGAATTGGTACAGGATAACATTGTGCGCGAAAAGTGGATAATTTATACGCTTCTGACCATCCTTTGGGGGTTTACCCTTTTTTATGCCTGTCATACGTTTCGCCTTTGGAGGCAGATGAAACAGCGAGAATGGACATTGAAATACATGCACGAGGTTGTCTATAATCTACGCCGGAAGTTGGATCAGAACGATGCGGAGGTCGAGAAGTATCGCGATTTGTATGATTCCGTTTCTGCCTCGGCCGTGGAAGAAAAGAAAATTTTGGAGGATCACCTGCAGCAAGTCGTGCTTGAATCATCCTGGTGGACTGCCCGTTCCTCGAAGATTACGACGGACTTTTCTGATTGGCTCCGGAAGATCCAAGACGACAAGAACTTCAAGGACGAAAGCCCTCTCTACACATGGTTCCTCTTGTTCCGGTTGAAAAGGAAGCCGGCGTACATCCACGACGAGGACTGGGAAGAATTATACCTCACGATAGACCTCCTGTTCGACAACTTCACGAAGCGGTTGAAGGCTGCCTATCCCGACATCACCGAGTCCGACCTCCAATATTGCTGTCTCTTCAAGGCGGGATTCTCCATCCGGCAAGTCGCCGTGATGATGGGCGTGGCCCCGACCTCCGTCAGCCGGAAGAAGTTGAAGATACGCGAACACATGCATTTGGATAAGAAGATGGATGTGGAGAAGGTGTGCAAAAAATTCTGAAATGCCCCCGGTGAATAAATGGCAGGCTATATGACCGGACATTTCGCTTTTGCTAAATAGCTGTCATGCTTTAGTTTGGTGAAATTTTAGGAATCTATGCTGGACATCTTGCCCCTCGGAACATTCCCTCTACTTTTGTCGTCGTGTTCAACGATGATTTATTCAATTTAATCGAATTAAAACGTATGATAAAGGTAGAGAATTTGCAAAAAGTCTTCCGAACGGAGGAGGTAGAGACGTGAGCATTGAATCACGTCAGTTTGGAAATCCGCGCGGGCGAGTTTGTCGCCATCATGGGCCCTTCAGGTTGCGGCAAATCGACGTTGCTGAATATTCTGGGGCTGCTGGATAATCCCACGGGCGGAAAATATTATTTGAAAGGGACAGAAGTAGGCCAATTCGACGAACAGCAGCGTACCCGCTTGCGCCGAGGACTTATCGGCTTCGTTTTCCAGAGTTTTAATCTGATAGAAGAACTCACGGTGGCAGAGAATATCGAACTTCCGCTGCTCTATATGGGTGTCCCGGCAGCAGAAAGGGCAGAACGGGTGCGGGATGTGATGAAACGAGTTCAAATTTCCCATCGTTCGGCTCACTATCCTCGGCAACTGTCCGGCGGACAGCAACAACGCGTTGCCATTGCCCGTGCCGTGGTGGAACGACCGGAACTTATCCTCGCCGATGAGCCTACCGGCAACCTGGATTCCCAAAATGGCATCGAAGTCATGGAATTGTTGCGGGAGTTGAACCATTCGGGGACGACTATCCTCATGGTAACCCATAGCGAACGCGACGCCAGCTACGCCAAGCGTGTCATCAACCTCTTCGACGGGAAGATTGTCGCGAAAACCGAACTTTAGTGGAAACCTGAAATGTTTTTTGCCATGTTAAGTCATTATTTGAAAATCGCTTTCCGCAATCTCCGGAAGCATTGGATACAATCGCTGACCGGGATATTAAGGATAGCTTTCGCGATAGCCTGCCTGGTTCCTTCTATCTATTGGGTCGATTATGAAACGTCCTACGATAGCTTTTATCCGGAATCTGAGACCATTTATCGGGTCTATACGTTCGAAAAACAATCAGGCAAGGAAAACAAAGGGGCTTCCAAAATTATCGAAACGAAACTTCGCGACCAATTTCCAAGTATCGAGGCTTCCACTTCCCTCATGCCCGCCCAAGAAACGTGTCGCACGGACGAACTTCCCCATATCCAACTGAAATTAATCTATGCCGACAACTCGTTTTTCCAAGTTTTCCCCCAAACAATTATCGCCGGGGAAGCCAAAGAGCCTTTGTCGGTGCTTAATAATATGGTATTGTCGGAATCGATGGCTATCCGACTCTTTGGAGATGCGGAAAATGCCATTGGAAAGTCGGTTTGGACCACCATACGGAATGATTTGCCTCCTTACGTCGTAACGGCCGTAGTCAAAGACCCTTCTCCGCATACCAACCTTGGTTTCGATGCCTTGATTTACCACGATGCACTCAAGGTTTTTTCTACAGTGCCGGAAGAAGTGCAGTGGCAGATGTCTTTTATGGAAGTTTATGCCAAATTCAATGTTCATGCAGATACCCGGGAGGTGATAGCCGAGGCGAAGGAACTCCCCACGGAGGTGAAAGGCAACCCCAATCTCGAAATCCGGATGCTCCCCATCGCCGAAGTCCGTCATGGCTTGGAGGCCAACTCTCCCTTTACACTCAATTTCATCAACCTCTTCGTCATCTCCGGTCTTTTGCTGTTGGTAGCCGCCATCTTCAACTTTTTCAACCTGAATTACGACTTGTTCCGTCAACGGACGCGGGAAATTAACCTTCGGGCAGTCAATGGAGCCACATCCGGCCAACTAATGGCCCAACTACTCTGCGAATTGTTTTGTTCGGCGGGAATAACCATCCTCGTGGGAGCAGTTTTGGTACTTTGCATCTGTCCGGTATTTTCCCGGCTGCTGTCGATTGAGATTTCGCCGGCCCAAGTGTTATTTTGGTTTGTACTTTGCGGATTAGGTATAATCGTGGTGGTTCTCCTCTTGGGCTGGGGACTGTTCTGGCGGCTGGTTCGGGTCTCCATCTCGCCTTTTTCCAAACAACGGAAGGAGCAACCGGTTTACAAGCGGATAGCGGTTACACTGCAACTCTTCGTAAGTATCGTCTTTATTGTAGCCTCCCTGGTTGTGATGCGGCAAATGAACTATGTGCATCAAAAAGACTTAGGACTGAACTGCGAAAAACTCATCCAGCTCTCCGGCTTCTTGGATTATAGTGGGAAAATCGAGGACAAGCTCATCAACGAGCTACATCGGATTCCCACTATTTTGGAAATCTCCGACGCCAACTTTGAACCACGGCACGAACCGGACCTCACCCGTATGTCCGACAAAATCCAGTGGGAGGGATGCCCTGAGACCCCGCCGGTTTTCAACCTCATGTTTGCCGACAGCCATTTCGCCGAGGCGTTAGACCTGACAATGCTCCAAGGTAGCTGGTGGCGCGAGGGGCAACACACAAAAGTCGTGCTGAATGAGGAGGCCGCGCGCCGGATAGGTGTTGAGAATCCGATAGGGATGGTGCTGCGTATGCCGTCAGAAGAAGACATCCGTGTAATGGCTGATTATGAAGTCTCGGGGGTTGTCAAGGATTTCCATACCTTGTCATTCCGTCATCAAATCCTTCCGACGATATTCGTTCAATCTTCCCAGTACAAATTCAACATCCTTTATATCCGGACACAACCCGGACAGGAGATGGCGACCATCCGGCAGATTCGGGAAATCCTTCCCGGCATTGATGCAAAGCTGACCGACGCCCGTTTGTCGCCCGTCCGCTCCCTCTACGACCAGTTGAACAGTTCCGAGCAGCTCGGCTTGAAGGTTTTCTCGGCTTTGTCCCTCGTATGTTTGCTCATCTCGTTGTTTGGGGTCTATGCCGTGGCCTCAGCCTCCACCCAGCGCCGCCGGAAAGAAATAGCCATCCGGAAAGTGATGGGGGCGGAGATACACGATATTCTTTATATCTTCTTTAAGGCCTATGTGCTCCAAGTAGTCCTTGCCGCAGTTTTTGCCTTGCCGGTTACTTATCTCGTGATGAATAATTGGTTGCAAGATTATGCCTACCGGACAAATATTCCCCTATGGTTGCTTTTGGGAGTAGTCGTCTGCCTTATCGTTTTAGTGCTCCTGACGATTGTAGGACAGATACTGGAGGCTGCGAACCGGAATCCGGCGGAAGAACTGAAGCGGGAGTAGGCTTGGACTGTTCATTGAAGCGAAAAAGTGGCTTTCAAGCCTCCTTATTTCTTCTTTTTAATATTAAAAGTGAGAAATCAGTGCGCTTGGAAGCTACTTTAAACTTTTGAAGTGAGTTTCCAGCGTGCTTGAAAAGCATTTTAAAGTGTCGGAAGTACACTCCAAGCGTGCTTGGAAGGCACTTTAAAGTTTTGGAGTGCATTTCCAGCACGCTTGGAAAGCATTTTAAAGTGTTGGAAATACACTTCCAGCGTGCTTGGAAAGCACTTTAAAGTTTTGAAGTGCATTTTCAGCACGCTTGGAAGGCTATTTTGTCGCTTATGGAGTAGTTTTCCCCGGGAAAAACCTTATCTTTGCCCCACTTGAACATCATTTTTAAATTTAATCACCATGAGACGAATTCTTTCTTTGGCATTAATAGCCTTATTTGCTATTTCTGCCCGGGCAACCGAAGTGGCGAATGAAATAATCCGTATTGCCACGGACGCGACGGATTTAATTCTGAGTACCGCGCCAAACGGGAGGCTCTATCAAGTTTATTTGGGTCCGAAATTGTTACATCCGGAAGATTTTGCGAAGCTCTCGCCTTACTCGAGGGCAGGTTCCGACGGTAGTGCGGCTACCCGTGGCTGGGAAGCCTACATGACCGCCGGGATGGAGGATTATTTCGAGCCGGCATTGCAGGTTACGCACGCCGACGGGAATATGAGTACCCTCTTGAAGTACGTTTCCTCCGAGAAGAAGTCCATCGACGGGAATGCGGAGGAGACCGTCATTACGTTGAAGGATGACTACTATCCGATGGAGGTGAAACTGCATTACATCTCCTACGCCAAGGAGAACATCATCAAGACTTGGAGCGAGATCTCGCATACGGAGAAGAAGCCGGTGCTTTTGCATCGCTACGCTTCGGGTATCATCTACTTTGAACGTCCTTCGTACTACCTGACTGAATTCAGCGGCGACTGGGCGCAAGAAATGCAGATGAGTCATCAGCAACTGCAATTCGGAAAGAAGATGATTGATACGAAACTGGGTTCGCGGGCCGCCATGCACGCCTATCCCTTCTTTGAATTAGGTTTCGGTGAACCTGCCAAGGAAGATGCGGGCGAAGTTGTGATGGGCACGATAGGCTGGACCGGCAATTACCGCTTCACGTTCGAGATAGACAACCTGAAGAACCTTCGCGTCCTCGCAGGTATCAATCCGTTCGCCTCGACGTATGAACTGAAGCCGGGAGAAGTCTTCACGACACCGGAATTCATCTTCACGCGCAGCGACAACGGGAAAGGCGAGGCGAGCCGCTATTTCCACGATTGGGCACGCAATTACCAGTTGCGGGACGGGAAAGGCGACCGTCTGACCTTATTAAATAACTGGGAAAACACGGCATTCAAGTTCGACGAAGATATTTTGGCCGGGTTGATGAAAGAAGCCAAGCATTTAGGTGTCGATATGTTCTTGCTCGACGATGGTTGGTTTGCCAATAAATATCCGCGCAACAACGACCGGGCAGGTTTGGGCGATTGGGAAGCCATGAAAGCCAAACTGCCGCATGGTGTGCCGGGATTAGTAGCGAAAGCAAAGGAAGCCGGGGTAAAATTCGGTATCTGGATAGAGCCGGAGATGGTGAATCCCAAGAGCGAGCTGTTCGAGAAGCATCCGGACTGGGCGATACATCTTCCGAACCGCGAGACGTATTATTACCGCAATCAGTTGGTACTCGACCTAAGCAATCCGGAGGTTCAGGACTACGTTTTCGGTGTAGTGGACCGGATAATGACCGAGAACCCGGACATTGCTTATTTCAAATGGGATTGTAATAGTCCCATCACGAACGTATATTCACCTTATTTAAAGGAAAAGCAGAGCCAGTTGTATGTAGACCATGTTCGCGGCGTCTATAATGTCTTCCAGCGAGTAAAAGAGAAATATCCGAACTTGCCGATGATGCTTTGCTCGGGCGGTGGAGCACGTTGCGATTACGAAGCCCTGAAATATTTCACCGAGTTCTGGTGCAGCGACAATACCGACCCTGTGGAACGCCTGTTTATCCAGTGGGGATTCTCGCAGTTCTTCCCGACGAAAGCGATGTGTGCTCACGTAACGAGTTGGAACAAGCGGGCGAGCATTAAGTTCCGTACCGACGTGGCGATGATGTGCAAGCTCGGTTTTGACATCGGTTTGAAAGAATTAGCTCCCGACGAGCTGACTTATTGCCAAAATGCGGTGGCGAATTACAAACGCTTGAAGCCCGTCATCCTGGATGGCGACTTCTATCGGTTGGTTTCGCCCTACGAGACGAATCATACAGCCGTGATGCACGTCAGCAAGGCGAAAGATAAGGCACTCGTCTATGCTTATGACATCTATCCTCGCTTTGCGGAGAAAACATTTGCCGTGAAGTTGCAAGGCTTAGACCCGAACAAGCAATATAAGGTAGAAGAAATCAATCTGATGCCGGGCGCGAAGTCCCGCTTCGCTCAAAACGGGCAAATCTTCTCGGGCGACTACCTGATGAAAGTCGGGCTGTATGCCTTCACGACCCAGACGCTGCAAAGCCGGATCTTGGAAGTAACCGCGCAGTAAGAAAAAAACTCGTTACTTGATTTATAAATAGGGGAAGCCCGCTACCACCCTCTTTCCGAGGAAGAAAAGAGGAATGGTGGCGGGCTTGTTTGTGTTTTGCAAGCTAAGATGTCAAGGCCGGAGAGCGGCAGGATTTAACGATTGTAACAGTTTTGTAATATGTTTGTCATAGATATAACAATTATATTATCGACCTTTGCCGCCAGAAACATAAATACTTATTCATCCTTCATGGAAACATTTTATTTAATCTTAGTCCTATTCCTGTTTGTGCTGGCAGTCTTCGACTTGAGCGTGGGAGTCAGCAACGACGCGGTAAACTTCCTCAATTCGGCCATAGGCTCGAAAGCTGCGTCCTTTAAAGTAATTATGGCCATCGCGGCATTAGGTATTCTGGTGGGAGCGGCGCTCTCCAACGGCATGATGGATATCGCGAGGCATGGAATCTATCAACCTCAGCATTTCTACTTCAATGAGATCATGTGCATCCTCGTGGCCGTGATGCTGACCGATGTCGTCTTGCTGGATATCTTTAATTCGCTGGGGATGCCTACATCCACGACCGTATCCATGGTCTTCGAGTTGCTGGGCGGAACCGTAGCGTATTCTTTGGTGAAAATAGCCAACGACCCGACACAATCGCTGGGCGATTTGATGAACACGGACAAGGCGCTGACGGTCATCCTGGCGATCTTCCTCTCCGTGGCAATTGCCTTCTTCTTCGGGTTGGTGGTGCAGTATATCTCCCGCTTGCTCTTTACTTTCAACTTCAAGAAACAAGAGAAGTATTATATAGCGGTGTTCGGAGGACTGGCGGCCACGTCGATCGTTTACTTCATGCTTATCAAAGGATTGAAAGGGAGTAGCATCGACGGGACGGACTTTGTGCAATATATCGAGACACATACCGACACGATTGTCTGGGCCTCCCTCATCTTCTTCACCATCTTGATGCAGGTATTGCATTGGTTAAAGGTGAACGTCTTCAAGATTATCATTCTGATGGGAACCTTCGCCTTGGCTTTAGCTTTTGCCGGCAATGACTTGGTGAATTTCATCGGTGTTCCCCTCGCCGGCTACTCTTCGTACTGTGATTTAATGGCTCAAGGAGGTACGACGACGACCGATACCTTCCTGATGACCTCGCTCTTGGAACCTGCCCAGACTCCGTGGTATTTCCTTATCGGCGCAGGTATCGTCATGGTTATCGCGTTGCTTACTTCCAAGAAGGCGCACAATGTAGTGAAAACCTCCCTCGACCTCTCGCGCCAGTCGGAAGGTGAGGAGAGCTTCGGTACGTCTCCCGTAGCCCGTGTCCTGGTACGCACGACAACCAATATGGCTATGACAATCACAAGCGTCATTCCCGAGCCGGTCAAGGTGTGGTTGAACAAACGCTTCGACAGTTCCGAGATGATCATGGAGAACAAGGCGAGCTTCGACTTGGTCCGTGCCTCAGTGAATGTCGTCCTCTCAGGTTTGCTGATAGCCGTCGGTACCTCCCTGAAGCTCCCGCTCTCTACCACATACGTCGCCTTCATGGTGGCGATGGGTTCGTCTTTGGCCGATAGGGCATGGGGACGCGAGAGTGCCGTATTCCGCATCACGGGTGTGCTCTCCGTCATCGGCGGATGGTTCATCACGGCTGGGGCGGCCTTTACTATCTGCTTCGTGGTTACGTTGGTGATATATTGGGGCGGGACACCTGCCATCATCGCCATGGTCGGCCTTGCCATCTATTCCTTGGTGCGCAGCCAGCTTGCCTATAAGAAAAAGATGAGGAAAGAAGCCTTGAAAGAAGAAGTAAACAACACCGTAGCCCAGTTGCAAAAAGCCAACACCCCCTACGAAGCCCTCCAGCTCTTCCGCAAGCACAGCCGCGAGGAGCTTACCGCCACCCTCCGCTTCGCCTCCGACTCTCTGGATAGCTCGGTTACGGCCTTCACCCACGAGAACCTCCGCGAGTTGCGCAAGACATTGGCGGCTATCGAAGAGAAGAAGATTCACCTCAAACAAGTCAAGCGCGTCGGCACGCTCGGTGTTACACAGCTGGAGCACGACATCGCCGTCGAGAAAGGCTTGTACTACTATCAGAGCAACGACTTCGCCAGCGAGATTGTCTTCAGCATCCGCCGCTTAGCCGAACCTTGCAAGGAGCATATCGACAACAACTTCAACCCCCTCAGCGAAGTTCAGAAGAACGACTTCGGGAAGGTGGTCGCCGAGATTAAGTCGTATCTCATGCGCTGTGCCGATATGGTCGAATACAACGACTACGACCCCTTGCACGACCTCATCGTCGAATCTGCCCGCCTCAGTACCCGCCTCACGCAACTCAAGAAAGAGGAACTGAAGCGCATCCAAGGTCAGCAGGGCGGAAGCACCAAGGTTAGCATGGTATATCTCAATATGTTGCAGGAGGCCGCCAACGTCGTTGCCTTCAGCTGCAACCTCATCAAGGTTAGTCATAAGTTCCAACAGGCATAGTTCAGCCTCTGTTATCTATACCTGTAACATTGCGTTACCTATACCCGTAACATCGCGTTATCGGTATAGGTAACGTTTTGTTATGCGTATAGGTAACATCGTGTTATCTCTATAGGTAACACATTGCTCGCTCTATACCGAGCAGTCTGCTCTCTACAGACCGAGCAATCTGCTCTCTATACTGCGAGCAGTCTGCTCTCTATATAGCGAGCAATCTGCTCTCGGTATAGATAGCAGTCTGCTATCAGTATAGATAGCAAGGTGCTATCAGTATAGATAGCAATGGCTCACCTTATAAGGTCGTTTGCTCAGAGGATGGCGCTTCGGCTCCCCTCGCGGCATACGATGCGGAGAATCAGCCTTCCGGCAGCAGGTCGTCCGACCTCCATACGCGTCGTTCCGTCTCCCGCCGTGCTTTCGAGCATTTGCCCCGAAAGGGAATACCACAAGATGCGCTCGATGGGCGAGGAGGCAGAGATGCACCACCGGCCCTCGCCGGCGGGAAGGATGGCGATGTCGTCCGCCGTGCTTTGGATAGACTCAACTGCGGTGGCGCTCTCGTCCGGCATGAGCAGGATTTCGTCGGAGAGCTTCTGCAGTGGGTCGAAGCGAGCGTAGCCTCCGCGAATCCACCGCCACTCCGTGTCGCCCTCGCCCCGGCTGAAAGCTCGCAGGCGGTCGCCCGGGCAGATTTCCTCGGTGATGGTTACGGTGATGGGGTCATTATAGAAGGTATAATAGCTGGACTGAAGGTCGGAGAGCGTTGTATCCCACAGCTCCTCCTTGATGTTTCCCTCCTTATCGGTAAGGGCGATGAGAAGCGAGCCGTTGAAGGTGAACGGGTTGGCGTTCCAGATGCCGCCGAGGTCGAGGGGTATGGGGCGGTTGGGGCGGAAGATGACGCTCTGCGTGGTCAGGCCGTTGAAGAAGTGGAGGCCCTCGTAATGCTGGATGTATTGCAGGGTGTTGTCAATCGCCGTGCTGCCCTCGCGGTTGGGGATGAGGCGGAAGGTGCAGGCCTGGTTAAAGGAGTACTCGCTCTCGGCCGACCCTCCCAGCTCGAGGGAGAAGAAGCCGTTCGACGAACCTCCCCACCCCCAGTTTACGTGGAAACGATCCTGATTGTCGTAGCCGTCGATGATGAACTGGTGGGCAGCACTGTTGTAGTCCTCTCCGCCGTAGAAGAGTGGGCGGTCGAGGTCGAGTTCGGCGCGGAGCATGGCGTTCCACTCCTCGGCGCTGTAGCCACTCTTATAGCGCGTGCTGGCCGAGGGCAAGAGGTCGAAAGCGTCAATCAGACGCCCGGCGGATGTAATCCCGCTGGCGCTGCTCTCGTAGAGGCCGTAGTCCATCTCGCAGACCGCGCCACAGTGGAACATCAGGCGGGCAATCTCGGCCGCTTGTTCGTCGGTGAAGCCCCCGTCAGGCTCTTTGTCAGGCATTAGGCTCCAGTCGTACGAGCCGCCCAGCGAGGCAGAGACCTCGAGGTCGCGTGAGGTGGTGTAATGTATCTCTTGCGGCTCGACCGTCGCGGGCCATTCGTAGTATTTCAGCAGGATAGCGGCGGCGGTGGCAACACAGCCGGTGGCTGCCCGCTGCCCGCCGATGAGGGGGCATTGTTGGTTATAAGGTACCCCTTGGCTCCATTCCGCCGTGGCGAGGAGCTTCTGAGGCTCAGCGACGGAGAGACGTTCCCAGGCGGAGCGGACTGAGGGGCTGGCCTCCGTATCCTTTTCCCGGAGAGAGCGGATGAGGTCTTCGTAGGAGTTCATCCACGACGAGAGGTTCGGCGGCATCGAGTCGGCGCGGAAAGTATGGTCGTAACTATAGCCCAAGATGGGGACGACCGCATCGTCGCCAGAGATGATGATGAAGCCCGGAGCATCGGTCCGGTTATAGACGTAGAAGGCCGGGGCTTCGGTGGAGGCACGGAGCTTCCCCTCCTGGCCGCACCAGACGAGTTGAAGCCCAAGGTCGTTCGTACTGCGCAAGGCACTTCCTTGCAGGAAAAAGCGGCGGGCGAGAGCTTCTGCCCGCGCAACCTCGACTTGCTCCGCCCGGCAGAGTGGGAGGGAGGCAAGGAGGAAGAGTAGAGTAATACATGTTCTCATCATATTATTATAAAGGTATTCGTAAAGAGTGCCGCAATTTACTAAGAAGAATTGGAAGAACGAAGCAATATTTGTCGTACCTTCGCCCCCGAATCAACATAATCGAACGCTACACATGAAAACATTACTCCTTTCCTGCGCCCTCACCCTCTTCGCTGCGGGTGCATCGGCACAAGGTTACCAGTTTAAAGACGAGGTGCGTCTCCCGGCGACCTCGGTGAAGAACCAGGCTTCGACCGGCACTTGCTGGTGCTTTGCCACGACCTCCTTCATGGAGTCGGAACTCCTTCGTATGGGGAAGGGCGAATACGACCTCTCCGAGATGTTCATCGTCCGCCAGAAGTATCTGAACCAGATGCGCGACAACTACCTGCGTCATGGCAAGGGCAATGTGGGCCAGGGCAGCCTCTCGCCTTCGTGGTTCCATGCCTTCGAGCAAGTAGGTATCGTCCCTGAGGAGGTGTACCACGGCATCAACTACGATTCCGACCGGCACAACCACCAGGAGCTTGCCGCCTACGTGGAGAGCATCTCCAAGACTGCCATCGACCTTCGCAAGAACAGTCCCGAATACCAAGAGCTGGCCAACAGCCTGATGGATATCTACCTCGGCCCCGTCCCTCAGTCGTTCACATACCAAGGGAAGGAATATACTCCCAAGAGCTTTGCCGCCTCCCTCGGCCTCAACCTCGATGACTATGTGGAGCTGACCAGCTTCACCCATCACCCTTACTACGAGAAGTTCGACGTCGAGGTACCGGACAACTGGGAGCACCAGCTTATGTACAACCTCCCTCTCGACGAACTGATCGCGACTATGGACTATGCCCTGAAGCAAGGTTACACCGTCTGCTGGGACGGCGACGTGAGCGAGAAGGGCTTCTCCTTCACCAACGGCGTCGCTATCAACCCGGAGGTCGAGAAGGTGGACGACTACGCCTCGACCGACCGCGCCCGCTTCGAGAAGATGAACCCTCGCGAGCGTCTCGAGGAGGTCTATCGCTTCGAGCGTCCTTATCCCGAAGTCGTGGTTACACCGGAGATTCGTCAGCAGGGCTATGAGTCCTTCGTAACAACGGACGACCACCTGATGCACATCACCGGCATCGCCCGAGACCAGAACAACACGAAGTATTACATCACCAAGAACTCCTGGGGCACCGAACGCAATGCCTTCGGCGGATACCTGAATATGTCCGAGAGCTTCGTCCGTGCCAAGACTATCTACATCCTTGTGCATAAGGATGCGATACCGAAGGAGATACGCGAGAAACTGCGCTAAGAGTTACGAGTCATGGGTTATGAGTTACGAGCTGTATAGGTGGTAACTCATAACTCGTAACTCATCACTCATGCATCTTATTTAAAACCAACGTATTTAGCTATGAATATCCAAGATTACCTCTACTTTTCCCCCGGCGACCGCCGCGCCCTCTCCATCATCTTTGTACTCATCCTGGTGGGATGGATGCTGTTCTATGTCTTCAATCCGCCTCAGCCCGAACCGGTCGTGTTGGCTCCGGTCGTACAGGCGGAAGACAGTGTGCAACAGCGCCATGTGCCTGTCCCGGATACCTCGGCCCAGGCCAAGTCTCGCCGCACTCCTGCATCCAAGCCCAAGCCGGAGCCTCGCTCCTTCTACCAGCCATACAGCTCCGATAAGTTCCCCAAGGGGACTGTCGTCGAACTGAACAGCGCCGACTCCACCACCCTGCGCCGCGTCCCCGGCATCGGCCCGGTCTTTGCCAGCCGCATCGTGCGGTTCAGGAGCTTACTCGGTGGCTTCTACACGGTTAGCCAGTTGCGCGAGGTCTATGGGATAGACGAGGAACGCTACCGCTCGCTTGCCCCCTGGTTTCGCGTCGATACGGCCGGCATCGTGCCCCTCCGGGTAAACCAGCTCTCGTACAAACAACTCGCCAGTCATCCCTATCTCTCTAAGGCACAGGTGCGTTCCCTATGTAGCCTGCGTGCCCTGAAGCGGCAACTCAGTGGGTGGGGCGACCTCTCTCTGCTCGAGGAGTTTGCCGCTCCCCAGCATCGCCGCCTCCGGCACTACTTATCCTTTGAATAGAACTCTGCGGAGAATAGTTTACGACTCTACGGTATAAACTTATTGACTCTGAGGAATAAAAACCAGCTACTCTGCGGAGTAATCTATAACTCACACTGTGATTTACATAACTCACACTGTTATCTATATAGCTCACACTGTTATTTATATAAATCACACTGTGAGTTATAGATTATATGCCAAAATCTCTATATTTTACACCGCAGAGCCGCCACTTTTATTCCGCAGAGTCTCCACTTCCTCTCTGCAGAGTCGCGGCACCACCCGCTGCGGTCAGCGCACCATTCCCTCTAAAGAATTTGCAGGAATAGCACCGTATATCTAACATTATTATTACTTTTGCACCCGAATTAGTAACAATGGATAACGATTGGACAACACGCACCGCCCTCCTTCTGGGGACAGAGGGGATGAGGCGGTTGGCAGCCAGCCACGTCTTGGTGGTCGGCCTCGGCGGAGTAGGCGCCTACGCTGCCGAAGAGATAGCCCGTGCCGGTGTGGGGCGGATGACGTTGGTCGATGCCGATGTCGTCAGCCTCAGCAACCTCAACCGCCAGCTCCCCGCGCTGCACTCCACGCTGGGCAAGCCCAAGGCAGAGGTGATGGCGGCACGGCTGAGAGACATCAACCCGGACTTGGAGGTAGAGGTCCGCAACTGCTTCGTCCGCGACGAGGAGACAGAGGCGTTGCTCGACGCGGCACACTACGACTTCGTGGTCGATGCCATCGATACCCTCAGTCCCAAGACATTCCTGATATACCACGCCTTGCAACGGCATCTGCCCATCATCTCCTCGATGGGGGCAGGGGCGAAGATAGACCCGTCGCGCATCCGGATAGCCGACATCTCGAAGACGACCGACTGTGCCCTGGCGCGGGCCGTCAGGAAGCGGCTGCGGGGGATGGGCATCCGCAGCGGACTGCCGGTAGTCTTCTCGACGGAGCCGGCGAATCCGCAGGCAATCCTTGAGGTAGAAGATGAGGCGTGCAAGCGGACGACGACGGGGACGGTGTCGTATATGCCTGCCCTGTTTGGCTGCTACTTGGCCTCCTACGTTATCCGTCATCTATCCGCAACCGATTAATATGATATACGCAGAGAATATAACCAAGTCCTTCGGCGCGTTGCAAGTGCTGAAAGGCATAACGCTGGAGATACAAGACGGCGAAGTCGTCGCCATCGTCGGCCCCAGTGGGGCGGGCAAGACCACGCTGCTCCAGATACTCGGCACACTGGACCATGCCGACAGCGGACGCCTCACCATCAACGGTACCGACGTCGGGACGCTGCCGGAGCAGAAGCTCTCGGCCTTCCGGAACCGACATATAGGCTTTGTCTTCCAGTTCCATCAGCTCCTTCCGGAGTTCACGGCGCTGGAGAATGTGATGATACCCGCCCTGATCGCCCACGAATCCCCGGCCGAGGCCGAGCGACGGGCACGGGAGATACTCGACTTCCTCCGCCTCAGCGACCGTGTCGAGCACAAGCCGGCGGAACTGTCCGGGGGAGAGAAGCAGAGGGTGGCTGTGGCTCGCGCCCTCATCAACCATCCCTCCGTCATCCTGGCCGACGAACCCTCGGGCAGCTTGGATACGAAGAACAAGGAAGAGCTGCACGCGCTCTTCTTCGAACTACGCGACCGGATGGGGCAGACCTTTGTCATCGTAACCCACGATGAGCAACTGGCACGCAACACCGACAGGGTCATTCATATAACAGATGGATTAGTATTGTAAGCTATGGATAAAGAGAGAGTAACCTTTGGCAGTAAGATAGGAGTAATCCTGGCGACGGTGGGCTGTGCCGTCGGCCTGGGCAGTATCTGGAGATTCCCCTACATGGTGGGAGAGAATGGGGGAGGAGCCTTCCTCTTGGTCTTCCTGCTATGTACAGCTATCTTGGGCTTGCCCATCATGATCACTGAGTTCTTCATTGGCCGCCACTCCCGCAGCAATGCCGCCGGAGCCTTCAAGAAGCTCGCCCCGGGGACACAGTGGAAGTGGATAGGCTATAATGGCGTACTGGCAGCCTTCCTCATCCTCAGCTTCTATTCCGTCGTCTCCGGGTGGACGCTCGAGTACATCTGGCAAGCCCTCAGCGGTTCCCTCGATGGGAAGACGACGGAGGAGTTCACGACCGACTTCCGGAACTTCTCCAGCAGTGTAGTCCGTCCCATCGTATGGACGGTAGTCTTCGTCGGCCTGACCCACTTCATCATTGCTTCCGGAGTGGAGAAAGGCATCGAGCGGGCGTCCAAGGTGATGATGCCGGCACTGTTCTTCATCCTCATTGCCTTATGTATCCGTTCCGTAACCCTGCCGGGGATGGAAGAGGGACTGGCCTTCTTCCTGGAGCCGGACTTCAGCAAGATAACCTCCTCCGTCGTACTCAGTGCGATGGGACAAACCTTCTTCTCGATGAGCATAGGCATGGGATGTCTGATCACCTACTCCTCCTACTTTGGGAAAGACACAAACCTGCAGGCGACGGCGCTACAAGTCATTGTCCTCAATACCCTCGTGGCGGTGCTTGCCGGCATCATGGTCTTTCCTGCCGTCTTTAGCTTTGGGATAGAGCCGACGGCGGGGCCTGAGTTGGTCTTCATTACCCTCCCGAACATATTCGAGCAACTACCCTTTGGGAGTCTCTGGTCGCTGGTCTTCTTCGTGCTTCTAGCCTTGGCCGCACTCACGTCCACTATCTCCCTGCACGAGGTAGCTACCGCCTATATCCATGAGGAATATCATCTTACACGGCATCAGGCGGCTTGGGTAGTGTCTATTGGCGTGTCTATCCTTGGAGCTATCGCTTCGCTGTCCTTCGGTGTCCTGCGGGAATATACGATAGGGGGGCTCATCATCTTCGATGCCTTGGACTACCTGACTGCCAAGATAATGATGCCACTCGGAGGTATGTTTATCTGCATCTTCGTTGGTACCCGCATTGAGAAGCGCATCCTGAAGGAGGAGCTTACCAATCACGGCACCATCCCCTTCTATTTCTTCCGTACATACGCCTTTGTAGTCAAGTACATCGCTCCCATAGCGATAGGCCTCATCTTCCTCAATGAGTTGGGTGTATTCAGCTTCCTCTCCTGAAAGAAGGGACGCATCGCCTCAGTATAACCCCTATCACCTTATCCTGAGGCCGTGCCTCTCCTTCTCTGATGGCCACGTACTGCCTACCTTGGAAGTATAATACTGCCAACGTAGGCAGTGAAGTGCTTCCAAGGTAGGCAGTATTATACTGCCAACGTAGGCAGTACATGTCCATCAGAAGAGATGGAGCGTTGAAGGATTAGAAGGCTTTCGGGTCCCATGTTAAAGAGTAGGTCGATGATGCTAAGGTTGGGGAGGAAGCCGTGCTTTTCCTGAAAGACTTGGTAGTAAGGGACAGGGCGAAACTCTGGGTCTTCGACTTCGTGCTTGGGGCGGATGGTTTCGCGGAAATCGTGCTCGGCGGATGGCGTATATTCCGTAGTGCGGACGATATGCGGTTCGAAATCGATAAGGCGGCAGATCGTCTCGCGCAGAGCTTCGTTATAGTCCAGCAGGAACTCGAACTTCTTCTCGTAGAACGGAACAAAATCCTCTTCGTAGTATTCAAAGAAAGGGCTCATGTTGTAGGCAGAGACTAAGGCATTCCAGTGGAGTTTGCGCCAGTTCCCGTGGTCGGAGATACGGATGTCTTTTGTCAAGCACTTGATATTGTCTGGTTTGACGATAGGAATGGTGAGCGCGAGCGGACCGTTCGCCGCAGCGATGATGCAACGGTTGCGGTAGGTCTGCTTCAAGTAGTTCTCTTGTGTTTCGAGATAAACATCACCATATTGCAGCATTTTGCAATATTGCTGAACAGGAGCAAGGTAGGCAGTGGAGAGGTAAACCATATTTATATAAAGAATAAAAGCATTTGAGGAACAGACTTATTGTCCGTTATCGAACCAGCGGAAGAAGAACGTAGCGACAAGATGGTCGCGAGGGACAAAACCCAGATGACGGGAATCGACCGCTTCGTTGGTATTATCCGAAAGCAGCCAATAATAATCTTGCTGGAAGAAGAAGAAGTTCGTCTCCTTGCCGTCGAGATAGAGTTTTCCGTTGCGGAATACCGCCTTGCCTGCTGTCTCCGTAAGGATAGCTTCGCGGCACGCCGTCAGCGCATATTCGTCGAGGCGGTACGTCCTGCCTTTCTTGGGAATCACCAACTGATACGGACGGATTTGCCGGCAGACGAAACGACTGCTTAGGTCAGTCCCCAACGCCTCGCGCAGTTGGTATTCTTCGAATGTAGTCAAACAGAGGGTGATGCCAAAAGGCTCAGTCTCCAAGTCGCGAACAGGAATGTTCAATCGTTCGGCTTGCTGGAGAAACGCCTCTTTGATACTAAGGGCGATAAAATACGTATTCAAAGCTCGCGGGGAACGAGGGAAGGCACGCCCATTGATGCGGTAGCCTTCCGACGAAACCTGTATCGTATCGCCCGGCATCCCGATGCAACGGCTGACAAAAAGCGGGCGAAGTGTCGAATCCTGCCGGAGAGGACTGGTGAAGAGCACGACATCGTTCTGTCGGGGCGGGAAGAGGTCGAGACATTTGTTAGCCAGGATATAATCCCCTTCGTGCAAGGCCGTTTCCATGGCCGGCGTAGAAATGCGGTACGACTCCAACAGCCATATCCGGACAGCCCATACTGTCCCAATCATGATCGCAATAGAGGCTATCCATCGGAATCCTGTCTTGATACCTGCTCCCGCCATCCTTCTCCGAACGATTAGTCGTGATGAACCCAACGGAAGAGACGCTCCCAGCGAATCTTACCGTCGAACCAGCCACGGTCTTTATCCAGCGACAACCAAATCATGATAGGCTTGCCCACGATATGGTCTTCGGGCACGAAACCCCAGGAACGGCTATCAGCACTGTTATGGCGGTTGTCGCCCATCATCCAATAGTAGTCATATTTGAATGTATATTCCTTTGCCGGCTGACCGTTGATATATGCTTGACCATCCTTGATGACCAGGTCGTTGTTCTCGTAATTCTTGATACAACGGTGGTAGAGAGCAAGGTTATGCTCGTTCAGTTCGATCGTAGCACCGCGCTTCGGGATCCAGATAGGGCCGTAGTTGTCGCGAGTCCAGCCCGTCTGGTAGCCGACAGGATACATCATGCTGCCACCCAAAGCATCCGGTTCGATGACAATCTTACGGACAAAGGGAAACTTCTTCGCTGTCGCCAGAGCCTTTGCCGTCAAAGGCATCCGATAGACCGGATAGTATTGCCCACTGACGTTAGGTTCGAAGCCCAAGAAGGAAAGTAGCTCAGCTCCGGAACCGTTGCCGCTGCCGATGAGGGCGCGGTCGTCCTTGCTGACATCCATCAGGCGGAATTGCTCTTCGTTGAACATCGTCCCGTCCGTTTCTACGTAATAGTTGTACTGCATGTCCTCCGGATTCTCGGCAGCCTTACCATTAATATATACTTGGTTATCGCGGATGCTGAGCGAGTCGCCCGGCATACCGATGCACCGCTTCACGTAATTCTCCCGTTTATCCACCGGACGATACATGACTTCGCCGAAAGCCGCCTTGTTGAGTTGGATAGCTTCCCTTCCATACATAGCGACCAGCGTATAATAGTCAGGATTCTGCTGGAGCAAGGCAATCGTGTCGCCTGCCGGGAAATTAAAGACCACAATATCATTGCGCTTCACTTCGCCCAAGCCGGCAACCCTTTTGTAGCCCCATTCCGGCCAATCGAGGTACGATTTGCAGTTCAGACCCGGAAGTGTGTTTTGCACCAGCGGAAATGCTATTGGCGTATTCGGAACACGCGGACCGTAGCTCAATTTACTTACAAACAAGTAATCGCCCACCAGCAAAGACTTCTCCAAGGAGGAACTGGGAATTTGATAGTTCTGAAACAAGAACACATTGATAAAATAGACGGCGACCAAGGCGAAAATAATATCATCCACCCAACTCAACGCCGATTGTATCGTCGGATTCTTTGATTTCTTCCAAGCGCCCCAAGGAATATACTTCGTCAGGTAGATATCCACCAACACGATTTCACCCAGTAAGAGCCACCCGTTTTCCATCCAAAGGCAGAACAAGGCATACAGAAAACCCGCAATGCCAAACTTAATCCACTGCCTTTTGCTGAATTTCTTCATCTCTCTCTATTTAAAAGTGGAACAAATCGCTCATACCCAGGAATCCCTTCTTCCCGGCTGTAAATTCGGCTGCCACCACCGCGCCCAAGGCAAATCCCGCCCGGCTCTTCGCATCGTGCTTGATGCTGATAGTATCCACGTCCGATTCGTAGATGATTTCGTGGATTCCGGGGACCTCGCCTTCACGGATGGCATGAATCGGCAAATCCGTCGCCTTCTCCGCCGTTTCCAAGGTCCAGCGGTCTTTGCGGTCGATATTTTCCAGAATTCCTTCCGCAAGCGTGATTGCCGTGCCGCTCGGCGCGTCCAGTTTGTGAATATGATGGACTTCCGTCATCCGGACATCGTAAGAGGGGAAGTTGTTCATCACCTTGGCCAAATATTTGTTCAAGGCAAAGAAGATATTCACGCCGATGCTGAAATTAGAGGCATAGAAGAACGTCTTGCCCTCTTTCTCACACATTTCCTTGATTTCGCCCATGCGTGCCGTCCATCCCGTAGTTCCCGAGACAACAGGCACATTCGCCGCGAAACATTTCATGTAATTATCAAAAGCCGTGGCCGGTGTCGTGAATTCTATCGCCACATCCGCGCTTTTGAAGGCGGCAGACTCGAAGTCATCCGGATTATTGATGTCTATGATGGATACAATCTCGTGTCCTCTGCTTAGGGCAATTTGTTCGATGGTCTTACCCATCTTTCCGTAACCGACAAGTGCAATTTTCATATCTATATTTCTTAATCGTTATTATTTCACTTCTTCGTAATCGACATACTCGCCTTCATCCTTGGTAAATATTTTCCGCCGCCGGCGTCGCTGCGGTTCGTTGTCATATTCTTCGGCTGTGGTATAATCGTGGGTGGTATCGCCCCGCCTTGACGACGAGGCTCGTGTATTTCCGTTCGTACTTCGCGATTGCTGGCGGTAATTGCCATGTTTTTTGTTGCCGCCGAAAAACGCGTTCTTGAACGTCCGGATAATGGAAAATCCCATCAAAAACAGCAGAAGAAGAAATAGGAAAAATATAAAAAACAGAAACTTAAACATAATACTCAATACGTCTTATTAGTTATAAACACTTGATTGAAAGATTGCCTATCGCCACGCGCGGAACATCGACAACACGATATACAGCACAATCGCCCCCGAAATCCCCAGGAACCCGAAGCAAGCGATGAACCCTACGCTGCAAATCACCAATATATATTGCAGCTCGTTCCCCCGCCACCCCAGCGACTTGGCCTTCAGCGAAAACATCGGTATCTCCGACACCAGCAGGTACGACGTCAGGCAGAAGGCGGCAATCAGCGCGACAGCCACCCAACTTTCCCCCGTCCCGACCAGCGCATGAAGCGAATAGCACGCCGATGCCCAAAGCAATGCGTGCGCCGGCACCGGCAGCCCGATAAATGTCGTAGTTTGCCTTTCATCGATGTTGAACTTGGCCAACCGCAATCCGGAGAAGGCGGGTACGACGAAAGCAAGATAAGGCAAGTAGGAGAACCCTCCCTCAAGCCCTGCGGCGACAGTCCATTCGCCCAGCATCGTGTATAAAATCATTCCCGGAGCCACTCCGAAGCTGACAACATCCGCCAACGAGTCCAATTCCTTCCCCAGCGGGGAATAGGCCTTCAACAGCCGTGCAGCAAGCCCGTCGCTGAAATCGAAGACCGACGCAATGATTATCCACATCATCGCCCAGAAAAGATTCCCTTGCAACGCCATCGTGCTCGCCACGCAGCCCGAAACCAGGTTCATGCTGGTGAGGGTATTTGGAATAAATCTGACGATATTCATGTTTTTCTCTTTTATTGATAATTCGGCTTTCCCAAACGCGCTATCGGCGTCTGATTGCCCGTAACTTTTTGATCCATCTCAATCAACACCTCGGTGCCGACCGGCAGGTAAACATCCACCCGCGATCC
Organism: uncultured Parabacteroides sp.; assembly: GCA_944325345.1. Taxonomy (GTDB): domain Bacteria; phylum Bacteroidota; class Bacteroidia; order Bacteroidales; family Tannerellaceae; genus Parabacteroides. The sequence goes on along the minus strand of CALUZV010000001.1, from coordinate 125,163 downwards.
GAACTTGATAAAGCCCATCTGCTCATCGACATGGCAGCGATCGCCCGGCTTGGCATACGTTACGATGCGTTGTGCTATCGCCCCGGCGATTTGCCGCGTCAGGACGTCGATACCCGAGCGCGTGGTGATGATAATCGCCGAGCGTTCGTTCTCCGTGCTGCTTTTCGGGAGATAGGCCGCCATGAAGCGTCCGTTGTGGTGCGACACGTGTTTCACCGTCCCGTTTACCGGAAACCAGTTGGCGTGCACGTTGAAAATCGACATGAAGATAGATATCTGCAGGCATTTGCGGTGTAGGAGCTCATTTTCCATCACTTCTTCTATCGCCACGATTGTCCCGTCGGCCGGCGCGATAACCAGCCCCTCCGAGTCGTAGGGAAAGCGACGGAACGGACTGCGGAAGAAGTTGAGGACCAGCAGGAAGAAAATGGAAGAAACAAAGGCTATCGAATAAAACAACCCGCCTCTCCCCGCCGTATGGTACAGCGTTACGTTTACAATAAAAAGAATTGTAAACAAGGCAAGCAGAAATCCCGTCCCTTCTTTATGTACTTTCATTTGTTCTTCCTATTCTTCGTTTTAAGACTTGCAAAAGTATTTATTTTTGCTGAATGACACAAGTTTTGCCGGCGTTTTCGATTTTTTCTCCTATCTTCGCCATGCTAATCATCGAAACAACACATGAGACACTTTAGTTTTGCTTTTTTTACTGCTTTTCTGCTTCAGCGCAGTTTGCGGGCAGGTGGCCGATTCGCTTTCGGTCGATGATTTGTTGGCTTCGGGGAAGAAGATGGAGCGGGAGCTCCGCTATGCCGAGGCGTTGCGTGTTTACCAGCAATGTGCCCTGGTATCCGTAGGGGAAAAAATCGTCAACAGGCGATTTTTCCAGAAAAAAGTGCTGGAAACGCCGTCAACAGGGCTTTTTTCCAGAAAAAAGCGCTGGAAACGCCGTCGACAGGGCTTTTTTTCAGAAAAAAGTGCTGAAAACGCCGTCGACAGGGCTTTTTTTCAAAAAAAAGTGCTGTCGTAGCCTACGACAGCCGATTTTTTCAGAAAAATGCGCTGTCGTAGCTTTTCACGGGGACGATTTTCCCCAATTCCACGTACCAAAGGTATCCCTCGACCTGCTTGTAGCCCATTTCCCCGACTAACCGGCAATATTGGCGCACCTGCGCCGCGTGCCGCTTGTCGGTCCGCTCGCCGAACTTGTAATCGACGATGACCGCCCGGTCGCCGTAAATCATGACCCTATCCGGCCGTCGCGAGAGTCCGCGCCCAAACAATATCTCCGCTTCGTTGAGGATGCGGGCGGTGCCGTCGTACCACGGGGCGGTTTCGGGCAAAGCGATGAGGGCGCGGAGTTTTTCTGCAAGGCTGGCGGATTCTTCCCGGTCGATGATGCCCGAGGCACGGTACTGCTCGACGGTCGGGGCAATATCTGCCGCTGTGCGGATGCCGGCGAGGATTTCGTGCATCAACGTGCCGTGTTTGCGCCGCTCGTTGTCGAAGAAATAGCCGCGACCGTGGAGGCGGAGGTGCAGGCGGTCGTCCGGCGATATCGAGCGGATCGGACGGATGGGTAATTCCGAGATGGCGTTGTCGTCCTTCTTAGCAGCAGGAATCCACCAGTCGCCCAGCTCGAAGAGGCCTTTTTCGGAGTCGAAGGCGGCGGTGAGGTCTGCCAACGGCTCGCCCTCGTTCGTCTCGGCAATAGAAGTCTGTAAACCTTGCCAGAGGAGGTCGGCGATGGAAGAAATGCCCGTGTCGTCCTTTTTCTCGATGCGCGGGGCGAGGATAACGAGTTCCTCCTTCGCACGCGTGAACGCTACGTAGAGCGTATTCAGATTGTCGATATACGCATGGAGTTTTTCCTGGAAATAATCTGTGGCAAAGATGGTTTTCGCCAGGTTCGAGCCGTAGCGGACGGGGACGAGGTGGAGGCGGTCGAACGGCGCCGTCCGGGGGTGGCACCACAGGATGACCGGCTTCGTCGGCCGATGATCAATCTCCCAATCGCCAAACGGCAGGACTACGGCGCGGAAACCCAAGCCTTTCGACTTGTGGACGGTCAGGATACGGATGGCGTTCTGCGCGTCGGGGGTGGCGATGGTACGTCTCGAGCCTGAGTCGTCCCACCAACGGAGGAAACGGGTCAGGTCCGCGCTTTCCCGCTGGGCAAACTCCGTAGTCATGTCCAGAAAAGCCTGGACGAAGACTTGTTCGTCCTCAGCGATATAATCGTAGAAAAGGCGGTAGATACCTTCGCACATTTCATAGATCGGGAGGCAAGCGAGGCGGCGCAAGGCCGATTTCTCCTCCGCTGTGAAATCCTCCCTGTTCCAGTCGCCGACGAGCAGACGGTAGGCGAAAAGGGCCATCTGGCGCGCCGTCGGTTCGTCGGGATTCTTCAGATGCCGGAGCAGATGGATGAAAAACCGGATGACGGCGGAGCGGCTGACGAACAAAGCCTCGTCGGAGATGATGTCGTAGCGAAAGCGGCTCTCGCTGTGCGTTTCTTTGTAGGCCAGGAGGGATTCGGCTACAGCTGCGCCCTCTTTGTTGGTTCGCACGAGGATGGCGATGTCTTTCAGGGCGTAGCCGTCTGCCTGTAATTGCTCGAGGATGGGAGGGAGGCGGCGGAGGGCTTCCGTTCTCCATTCCCCGTCTTCCTCCGGCGTGATGAACTCCATCCGGACGTGGCCGGCCTTGTCCTGGAAGGGGCGGGGCACGCGCTGGAAACTTTTCTTGTAGGCACTCATCAGACGGGTCTGGAAAAGCTCCCGTTCGGCTGCCTCCAGCGATGAGCTGCCGATATTTTCGTTATAGGCGTCTTGCAACAGGAACGGCGCGATGGTAAAGAAGGCATTGTTGAAATCCACGATATTGCGGCAGCTTCGCCAGTTGTCGGCGAGGGTTTCTTCGCGGACGATGCCCTCGGGGAAGTCGCGGGCGACCTGTTCGTCGAGTAATTTCCAGTCGGAATTGCGGAAACGGTAGATACTTTGCTTCACGTCGCCGACAATCAGGTTTGTTCGTCCGTGCGACAGACTTTCCTCGATAAGGGGGCGGAAATTACTCCATTGCATCCCGCTGGTATCCTGAAATTCGTCAATCATGTAGTGATCGACGCGCGTGCCGGTCTTCTCGTAGATAAAAGGGGCGTCGCTGTCCGCGATGACCTTGTTCAGCAATTCCGTAGTGTCGGCGATGAGCATGACGTTCTTTTCCTCGCGGTATTCGGCGATGCGGCGGGAAATATCGGTCAGGATGCCCAGCGTATAATAATACCGCGCGATTTCCTTGGCAGTATGGTAATCAGTCAGGTTGGCGAAGCGGTCGATGATGCCTTTGATGCAATCGTTCAGTCCGTCCTGGAAAATCTCGGCAATCGCTGCGCGTTTTTCTGCCGGCATCGTCTTGGTGAAGCAGCCATCCACGTTATCTGCCAGGGCGACGAAGGTGGGAGAGGGTTCTTTCGTATCGCCGTCCTTCCATTTGGCAAAACGGGCGATTGGGGAGTTCTTTCCGCCTTTGAAGTCCGTAGCCTCGAGGCCGTGCGCCTTGAGGAGGTTGCAGGCGCGCTCGCCCCAGTCGCGGATTTCCTTTTCCGTCCCGCTAATGATTTGATAGAGGGACTTCTTGTAATCCTCCAGCGCAGACTTGTTTTCGATATCTCCGGCCAGCAAGTCGGCGAAAGCCTTGTAACTTTCCTTGAAAACTTCGCGGGCAAGGGTCATAATGTCCTGCCGCAGGTTCCATGAGCCGCCATTTTCTATTTTGTCCTCGCCGAAACGGAGCAACCAGCCGAGTAAGTCCTTGTTCTCCGGATTCCCGAGGCTCGCGAGCAAACGATCTACGGCTTCCGTCAAAACCAGCTCCTGATCCATTTCGATACCGTAGCCGCCTTGCAAACCAATCTCGCGGGTGAAAGCGCGCATCGTCTGCTGGAAAAAACGGTCAATCGTGCTGATGTTGAAGGCAGAATAGTCGTGGAGGATAGCTATCAGGATTTTGCGGGCCTGCTGACGGATTTGCGGCTCGTCCATTTGGTAAACCGCACTTAACGAGGCGATATAATCCGACTTCCTGTCCGAAGCCAAGTTGAAAAGCTCCTCGACGATACGGCTTTTCATTTCGTCCGTCGCCTTATTGGTAAACGTAACGGCCAGGATGCGCCGATAAGCATTCGGCTGCGAAAACAGGAGGAGCAAATATTCGCCTGTCAGTTTGTGGGTCTTGCCGGCACCGGCGGAGGCGCGATAGATGGTGAGCATTTGAATTTAGTTATGAGTTACGAGTTTTGAGTTATGAGTTGGGGTAGAACTCGGAACTCATAACTCGGAACGCTTAAAGTTTGTATCCTTCCTTCCCCAAAATCTCCCGAACCTTTTCCCTCAGGTCGCCCTGGATAATAATCTCCCCATCCTTGGCAGAACCGCCGACGCCGCATTTGGTTTTGAGCAGTTTGCCCAAGGCGACGAGGTCTTCGCTTTTGCCACGGAAACCGGTGATTAAGGTAACTGTTTTCCCGCCTCGGTTGCGTTTATCCAAGGAAATGCGGAGTTTTTGCTGGGCTTTGGGGAGCGTTTCCTCCTCTTCGATCTCGTTTGTCTCGTATTTAAAATCCGGATTGGTGGAATACAAAACACCGAGCCGGTTCTTCCAATCATTATTTTTCGTTGCCATAAAACGTATGTTTCTTTTCGATAAGTACGGTTGCGTAGGCCGCGATACCCTCCTCTCGGCCGGTGAAACCCAGTTTCTCGGTGGTGGTAGCCTTGATAGAGATAGCGTCCTCCTCGACATGGAGAACTTCGGCGAGGACGCGCTTCATTTCAGGGATATGCGGGTTAAGTTTCGGGCGTTCAGCGGCGATGGTCGCGTCGATGTTGCCTAACGCATAACCTGCTTCGCGGAGCAGCTCCATCGTCTTGCGGAGCAATATCTTGCTGTCAATCCCTTTAAACTCTCCAGAAGTATCGGGAAAATGGTAGCCGATGTCCCGCATATTGGCCGCACCTAACAGGGCATCGCAAATGGCGTGGATTAATACGTCGGCATCGCTATGCCCCAGCAAACCTAAGCTATGTTCTATCTTGATACCGCCTAACCAAAGCTCACGGCCTTCAACTAAGCGGTGGACGTCGTAGCCAAAACCTACACGGATGTTCATGAGTTATGAATTATGAGTTACGAGTTATGAGTTGTTTGGTTCAGGACTTTTGTTATCTAAATAAATTTTTGATTCCGTCCATGTCGAATGATAACGAGAAACGGAGCGTTTTGTCCAGCGGGTTACTCGGTACGGTACTTACCAAATACGCTGCATCCAGTTGGAAGACGCTCATGCGGAAGCCCGCGCCGAAAGAAAAGTATTTGCGGTTACCCATGTTCTCATTTTCGTAATAATAACCTCCGCGAACGAAAAACTGCTCGTTATAACTGTATTCTACACCGACAGAGACCATGATTTCCTTCAACTCTCCGCTGAAACCGCCGGGCGAGTCGCCGAAGGATTTAAAGATACCGGTGATAGGCGACATGGTGTTGTATTCGTCCCGCTTGTTGTTATATTCCTCTTGCTCTTCGGGCGTCGTGCCTTCCCGGAGCGGGAGACTGGGCACGAGGTACTTGCTGAGGTCGAGATAAACGCCGATGCGGTTGTAATCGTCGATGGGATAAAGCAAACCGGTACCGATACTCAATTTCGTCGGGATGAAGTAGTTCTTCGCGCCTCCATCATACGAAATCTTGGAACCGATATTGGAAATATTAAAACCGAAGCTCCAAAGGGACTCTGCCGAGCCAATCATCACGTATTTCTCCAGATAACCGGATACGTCGGCGGCAAAAGCGTTGCCGGCAGACATTTCATTGTCGGCATCGGCTCCTTGGTCGGAACGAATATAGCGCAAGGCGACACCCATAGAGAATGCTTCGGAAAGCTTGCGGCTATAGCTGACATCCAACGCCATTTCGTAAGGACTTGTGTTCATCAGGAATGCACCGTCATAGTCGTTCGAGGTTACTTCACCCAAAGAAAAGTAACGAAGAGAAAAGCCGATGGCCTGCAAATCGTTGTTTCCTAACTTATAGTATCCCGAAAGATAAGCCAGTGCCACATCATTAACCAGCTTCCGCAACCATGGGGTGTAGGAAAGAGAAACACCCGCTTTGCTATACGTAAAAGCGTATTTTGCCGGGTTCCAATACTGCGAATTGACATCAGGCAAGGTGGAAACGCCGTTATCACCCATACCTCCGCCTCGGGCATCGGGAGCGATGGACAAGGAGGGCACCGTTGTATTAATAGGAGCAAAATCGTTTTTGCTCTGGGCTTTTGCTAAAGAAATAGAGCCGGCAACGAAGGCCAACAAGAAAAAGATTCTGAATCTCATGCTTTGATTTCTATTTTACTACTAAAAATGCTTTACTATGTTTCTAACTATTTTTCGCCCGCTTTATTGTGCGAGGATGATTAATTTCTTTGCCGCCATCACTTCGCTCGATTTGCCGGAACGCATACAAGCTCGGTATAAATAGACGCCGGGAGCGAGGCGGCTTCCGCCCGTGGCACACAAGTCCCACGTAACGATATAGTTCTCGAACAAATCCGACGAGCCTGTTTCTTCGTGGCTCCACATCAAGCGTCCGGCGAGGTCGAAGACTTGGAGCGTAACGGTCAGCTGTGTCTCCGGACGATTGTGGGTGAGGAAGAAACGAATTTGGTCGCGTGCCGGGATGGGACCTGCGGTGAGGTTTATCAGTTCCGGCTTCAAATCTGCCACGACTTCGAAGGTGAAGGTTTGTGAGGTAGAGTTGTTCAGGACATCCCAGACTTTCAACTCGGCCGTATGCATCCCTTCTTCTAATTCCGGAATGGAGAAGATGATCAAACCCGCCCCGTCTTCGTCCGGCAGGATTTGGAAATAGTCGTTTAGGATATAACTATGGAAAACACTATTGTCGATAGTCAATACCATATCGTGTCCGATGCTGCTTCCGGTCATATTCACTCCGTTCTCATCGTAAATACAAGCCACCAGGAGCGGAGTCGGATTGACCTGCCCGCCATCGACGAATGTTGTATCATTTAAATAAAGGTAACGGATATCCGGCCCCTGTCCATCGTCTGTCGCATCGTCTGCCGTCCCGCCTACAATGAAATTCTGGAAAGCTCCCTGTGCATCCGTCTGATTAGTCTCATCTGAAGCATATAGAACCATCTTTCCGTAATCGTTGGAGTAGGAGATGTCTTTCGGAACGGTGAACGTGAAGGTAAATTCTCCGTTTCGGCAGGAATCGGCTCCGAGGTAGATGGTGTTGGGATAATCGGTATAGGTGAAGGTATTCCCCGTATCGTTATTGTCCAACGTCGTCATTTCGACTTGGCTATCCAATACCCGCAAATTTGCCAATCCGTTGAAATTGCTGAGGCGTGTCCCGGCATACGATTGGACTTCTCCCTTGACCGTAACCTTCGACAAGGCTTTTAATTGGATGGGTTCGTCCAGATTATCTACTGAGGAACCGTTTATCTCGGTTATCTTGAGTTGGTTCTCCGGATAGGCTAATTGCAGGGCGGGGTCTCCGACTAAGAGGAAGCAGAGTTTGTTATCATCATTCCCTAAACTAACTTTCGTCTCTCGCATAATTTCTCCTAATGTATAGCGTTGCCCATCGACGGGAGCAAATAATCGTTGAATCAATGCTTCATTTAAGTCAAAATTTGAGTCGGAATCTACAGTTCGTGTTGTAGTATAGAGAGCAATACCTCCGCTCTTTTCATTTAAGAAAACTTCTTCTCCTGCTGATGTATTTAATGCATCAAAGCGGGTGAAATCACAAGTTGCCGTAATCCAAAGCGGGAGATGCTCGTAAGTTGATTGTATAATATCACTTCTTGTAACAATTCGTTCGTCAGACAAGGCCTCTGTTCCTCCGTGTCCTGTATAATTAAATAAGAACAATCCGTTCTTAAATAACTTTTGCAATGTGTTTTTTACATCAGGATAGGTAGCATTTCCTCCTGTCCTATCCTTTTTATAAGAGTCGTAGTAAAGTTTGTTGATGTGGAAATCTGGTCGATTCGCATCAACAATGTCTGTTAAATCATTTGCTTGTCTTACATGGCGAATATCAAACGTGTCAGCAGTGCTTCCGTCATCAGCCATGAAGCAAAGATTTGTCTTCCAATCTCCATAAACGGCATCTGATGTATAGTTGATCACCTTATCTACCATTGCAGAAGCTTCATCTAGTGTGCGGATAGGGAAACGTCCTATACCTAAGCATTGAGTAGCCGAAGGAGCATAGAATGTCCGTGTATCATCTTCCAAGAATCCGAAATAGTCATCCGTTGTATAGGAGTGTAAGTCCAGCGAGTTCTGCGACTGATACGTCAGCAGCATATTCCGCAATAGCGAAGTCTGTGCCGCCCATTCCGCCGTCAATCCGCGATTATCATAGGAGCCGTCGCCGAATAACAGGAGGTATTTGGGTGCTGTCCCGTCTGCCTGTCCCCGGTCGTAGAACATTTTCATCAGGCGGCGGTAGGCGGTAGCATCCGGCGTGCCGCTGGAGAACTCGTTGTAGATGAGTTCCGGCTCCACGACGGTTACTTTCAAGCCATCGTTGGTGCGGTGGAACTCCGCCAGGCGTTCGGCTTCGCTTTTGAAGGCGGTCGGGACGATGATAACCATATCAGTCTGCTCCAACCCGTGCAAATCTTGGTTTGCCACTTCGCCGATAATAGTTGGTGTCGTAGTTATTTGATTCGGTTCGAGGGCGACGAACTCGCGGACGCGGTTATCGGCTCCGATGGAGAAGGCGTATTCCGTTTCGGAGAGCGAACCTTCCATAATGACCGGATTCTCTCCGTCTGTGATATCCCAAACTATCGTGGAGGCGGTCGCATCGGCTATGACAAAGCGCGAAACTTGTTCGCGTGCCGCCAAACTCCGGAAAAACGTCGCGTCGCCATATTGCCTAAGCTCCCGCGTGGCTTGCAGGCGGATATAATCGAGGTAAGCCGCCGTGCTGTTCTGTGCGCCATAGGTTACGGTAAAGTCGATGTCTTCGTTCTTCGCTCCCGACCAAGTCCCTACAGCTGTTACGCTTCGTCCGGCCACATACGATTCGTTGGTGGTGTTCGGACCGGCGATGGTGGCGGAAATAATGTCCGTCCCGTCCGTCGTGCCCAGTTCGACCCGTGTCCGCGCCGTCGTCTTGGCGATAAAACGCAGGGTTACTAAAGCATCGGCCGAGGTAATGCCCGGCATACTGAACGAAAAGCCTGCTCTTATATTATTAATGGAAAAAGATTCCCCATACAGCTCGCGCCCCGATTGGTGCGGCGATACCTGCTCTTTTTCCCACACCTGATAGTCGTCGTAAGTCGTTATCACCCGCACCGCGCCTTCTGCTGAGGCCTGCGTCTCCATCGTTTTGGTCTCGGTGGCATCGGTAACGAAGTAATACCCAGCCGTGGCGTACGGATTGTTTTCATGCACGAACGCCGCCTCTCCGTCTGCCGTCCCGTACGTCCATTTCACTGTGCCTTTGCCATAAAACAGGATATAGCCATCGCCGCGATAGATGGGGATAGTCGGCAAATCGTCCGGCGCACTCCCGTCGAGCGTCTCGGAGAGCATCCAGCCTCCGTAGCCGTGGATAGAGACCTTCGAGGGGTCTGAAAATCCCATGCTCTGCAGTTGTGCGTCCGTCAGTTTATATACGCCGTTCTCTGCGACCTGGATTTTCACCCATCGGCCCGAAGCGAGGGCGGAATGTGCGGCATACGTCCCCGCCGCCTCTGCGTAAACGGCGCTGAGGAGGAAACAGAAGAAAGGGAATATGTGAAAAATAAACTTCATCTTTATTGGGTTATGAGTTTTGAGTTACGAGTTAACTCATAACTCGAAACTCTTTTTGTTATCGTACAAAAAAATCGAGCACCTTCCTCTCTCCCAGATACCCCTGCAGATGGTCGCCGATGGAGACCGGCCCCACCCCGGCAGGTGTCCCGGTATAAATCAGGTCGCCCATCTTGAGCGTAAAGAAGCGGCTCGCGTAGGCCACAATCTGATCGACACTGAAAATCATGTCCGCCGTCTCGCCCCGCTGCACCGTCTGTCCGTTGATGTCGAGGCGGAACGACAACGACTGTATCTCGCCCGCCTCGGAGAGTGGAACGAAGTCGCCGATAACCGCCGAATTGTCAAATGCCTTGCTGATTTCCCAAGGTCGCCCCTCGGCACGCAGCCGGCGTTGCAAATCGCGGGCGGTGAAGTCGATTCCCACCGTTACCTCGTTGTAATAGCGGTGGGCAAACCGCTCGGCGATGTTTTTCCCCAGCCGGTCTATCCGGACGACGATTTCCGTCTCGTAGTGCACTTCTTGCGAAAAATCGGGGATAAAAAATGGCTTCCCGTCCTTCAGCAACGCCGAATCGGCCTTCATGAAGAGGGTTGGCTCTGTATTTTCTAACGTATGATGCATCTCTTTATTGTGAGCTGCATAATTCATTCCCACGGCAATTATCTTCATCTTGATATGTGCTAAAAAGTTGGTGGGCAAAAGTACAACATTTCCGGCAAGCTGCAAAACTTTGGCAACGGACTTCGGGACGGCGTTCATAGGAGCGTTGCCACGGCAACGGGGCTATGAACAGCGTTCATAAGGGCATTGCCACGGCAACGGGGCTATGAACAGCGTTCATGGGAGCATTACCACGGTAACGGGGTTATGAACAGCGTTCATGAGAGCATTGCCACGGCAACGGAGCTATGAACAGCGTTCATAGGAGCATTGCCACGGCAACGGAGCTATGAACAGCGTTCATGGGAGCGTTGCCACGGCAACGGAGCTCAAGACGAGCGTCCCGGGTTACAAAAAATTATTTTCGGCCTTCGATTTTCAATATTAACCTATTAATCATTTTTTTTGTTATGACTACAATCAGTATTAAATTGCGTCAATCCTCCATCGAAGGTCGGGAGGGGATGTTGTGTTATCAAATCATCCACAAGCGGGAAGTGCGCCGCCTTGCCTCTGGTTACAGGCTCTATCCGGAGGAGTGGGATGCCAAGGCTGCTGCCGTAATCCTTCCCGAGTCGGAATCCAAACGCTGGGTGTATTTGCGCCGGCTGCAGGCGTGCCTTTTTGTCGAGATGCACCGTTTCCGCCATATTGTCAAAAGGATAGAGAAGCGGGCGATAGATTGTTCGGTGGATGGCGTTGTCGAAATGTTCCGTACGCCGGTTATGGGCAATACGTGGTTCAACGGGCTGACTTGGGCTGTCAATGATGTGCGTCGGCAGGGGAAGACCGGGTTGGGACTGGCCTACGAGTCGGCCTATCGGAGTTTCTATCATTTCCGGATGGGGAAAGATGTGATGCTCTCGGATGTCGATGCGGAATTGATAGAGGAATATGAGGATTATCTCCGCGAGACGGGGGTCATGCTCAATTCGATATCGTTTTATATGCGGAACCTCCGCGCCATCTATAACCGTTTGGTCGAGCGGCAGCTCGTCGAGCAGCAATATCCCTTCAGGCGAGTTTATACGGGCATAGGGCGGACGGTGAAGCGTGCCATTTCCCTCCAGGGACTGCGCGACATCAAGTGTTTTAGGGCAAGGAGCGACGTGCGGATGGCCTTGGCGCGCGACCTCTTCCTTTTCAGCTTTTACACACGCGGGATGTCGTTCATTGATATGGCTTTTCTGAAAAAGAGCGATTTGAAGGATGGCGTCCTCTCTTATGCGCGGCGCAAGACAGGGCAACGGCTCCGCGTCAACTGGGAACCGTGTATGCAGCAGATTGTCAGTAAGTATGTCCGGAAAGATAGCCCGTATCTTTTGCCCATCATCCGCTACGAAGGGAACGAATGGCGGCAATACAAAAGCATGGGGCGGATGGTGAACCGGAAGCTGACGAAACTGGGGAATATCCTCGGGCTCGAGGTCTCGCTGACCATGTATTGTGCCCGCCACAGCTGGGCGAGCCTGGCCAAAAGCCTCCATGTCCCCTTGGCAATCATCAGCGAGAGCATGGGGCACGATTCGGAGCAGACGACCCAGATATATCTCACTTCCCTCAACGCGGCGGAAATCGACCAGACGAACCGGATGATTCTGAATATGCTCTGAGCCTCGGCCGGATGGATACAAAAAAAGGGCATCGTTGTCGATGCCCTTTCCGAAAAATACCTTCTTATTTTCTGATGCCTAATTCTTTGATGATGGCGCGGTAACGTTCGATGTCCACCTTGATGAGGTAGTCCAACAGGCGGCGACGCTTACCAACGAGCATTCTCAGCGAGCGCTCTGTAGCGTGGTCCTTGTGGTTAGCCTTCAAGTGCTCAGTCAAGTGAGCGATGCGGTATGTGAACAACGCGATTTGGCTTTCCGGAGAACCTGTGTTCGTTGCCGATTTGCCATACTTCTCAAAGATCTCTTTTTTCTTTGCTGAATCCAAATACATAATTCTTTTCTACTTTAATAAATTAAATACCATATTATCTAAGCGGCTGCAAAGGTAGTAATTCCTTTCAGACAAACAAAATAAATCTTGGCGTCTTTTTCATAATCCGGCAAAAAAGCGTAATTTTGCGCCCAGAAAATTAGTTTTCAATGCAAAAGATTAGAAACATCGCAATTATTGCGCACGTGGACCACGGCAAGACGACGCTCGTGGATAAAATGTTATTGGCAGGCAAACTTTTCCGTGAAGGGCAGGCTGAGCCCGACCAATTCCTCGATAGTAACGATCTGGAACGCGAAAGAGGAATCACCATCCTTGCCAAAAACGTATCAATCAATTACAAAGGTTATAAGATTAATATCATCGACACTCCGGGCCATGCCGACTTCGGCGGCGAGGTCGAGCGCGTCCTCAACATGGCCGATGGCTGCCTCTTATTGGTCGATGCCTTCGAAGGACCTATGCCGCAGACGCGTTTCGTCCTCCAGAAGGCCATCCAAATCGGTCTCAAACCTATCGTCGTGATTAATAAGGTGGACAAACCCAATTGTCGCCCCGAAGAGGTCCAAGAAATGGTCTTCGACCTCATGTTTAGCCTCGACGCGACGGAAGAGCAGCTCGACTTCCCCACCATCTACGGCTCGGCAAAGCAAGGTTGGATGTCAACAGACTGGCGCCAGCCGTGCGACGACATCACCGCCCTACTCGACGCTATCATCCAATACATCCCTGAACCTGAGACGCTCGAGGGCCCCGCGCAAATGCTCATCACTTCCTTGGACTACTCCAAATACGTCGGCCGCATCGCCGTCGGCCGTGTGCATCGCGGCGAATTGCGCGAGGGGCAGGACGTCATGCTCTGCAAGCGCGACGGTTCGATGGTTCGCTCCCGCATCAAGGAACTGGATGTCTTCGAGGGCCTCGGCCGCACCGAGGTAGCCTCCGTGAAGTCCGGCGACATCTGCGCCCTCATCGGCATCGAGGGTTTTGAGATCGGCGAGACTATCGCGGACATCGAGACTCCCGAACCTTTGCCCACCATCGCCATCGACGAGCCTACCATGTCCATGTTGTTCACCATCAATAACTCCCCCTTCTTCGGCAAGGACGGCAAGTACGTTACCTCGCGCCATATCCACGACCGCTTGATCCGCGAGTTGGACAAAAACCTCGCCCTCCGCGTCGTCCCGACGGATTCGGCCGACTCCTGGCTCGTCTATGGCCGCGGCGTCCTCCATTTGTCGGTCCTCATCGAGACCATGCGACGCGAGGGATACGAATTGCAGGTCGGACAACCCCAAGTGATTATCAAAGAAATAGACGGTGTCAAATGCGAGCCCGTCGAACAGCTCACCGTCAACCTCCCCGAGGAGTGCGCAAGCCGTATCATCGACATGGTTACCCGTCGGAAGGGCGAAATGACCATGATGGAGAGCAAAAACGACCGCATGCACCTCGAATTCACCATCCCCTCGCGCGGCATCATCGGCCTGAACAACGCCGTCCTCACCGCCTCAGCCGGGGAAGCCATTATGGCCCATCGTTTTCTCGAATACCAACCGTGGAAGGGTGAAATCGAGCGACGCACGAACGGCTCCATCATCGCCATGGAAACGGGCAGCGCCTTCGCCTACGCGCTCAACAATCTGCAGTCGCGTGGCCGGTTCTTCATCTCGCCCGGCGAGGAAGTCTATGCCGGACAGGTCGTCGGCGAACATACCAAGGATAACGACCTCGTTGTAAACGTAACCAAGTCTAAAAAGCTCACCAACATGCGTGCCTCCGGCTCCGACGAGAAAGTCTCGCTCGCCCCGCCCGTCGTGTTCAGCCTCGAAGACGCGCTGGAGTACATCAAGGCCGACGAGTACGTCGAAATCACTCCTAACTACATGCGTATGAGAAAAATAATCTTAGACGAAACTGAGCGTAAACGCGCAAACAAACAATAGTACATACACTATTTTTTCCAAAATGTCATATTAATAATGTAGAAGGGGAGCCCGATGTGAATCGCGCTCCCCTTCATCTTTCTGTCCCTTCCCAACTTTTTTATTCCGGCAGATTGCAAGGCTCCGTCTCAAGCTCGACGCCTTGCACCGCGTACGCCGACTCCAATGCCGGGTACGATGCCTTGTATCTCGCTGTAACATCGCGTCTTAACTCGGTAACTTCGCCCGCGTCGTTCTTCATCATCGAAAATTCGTACGTCTCGCTCCCGATGTTCAGCGTCGTCGCCAAATATTCCTGCCCGTCGGGCGTAAAGAGGTTCTTTTGAGCAAAATTTCCGTAGCGGACACCGCTCTGGCTGTCAGTCGGATAAATTGTCGCAATACCTTCCGTGCACGCTTCGTTGTGGAACATAAATTCGTAGCGCCCGCCTATCGCGACGCCCATATCCGAGATAATTTCCGCCGTCAGTTTCGCCATTTCGCCCTGCGTCATGTCCTCGCCCGTAATCACGGCCGATTGTGAAACCACATCGTAAGTCGCTGTTACATAATTTACATTGACTGTCAGTTCGAACACGCCCCCGGCGCGGTCCGTTATCGTAATCACCGCCGACCCGACGCCTTCGGGCATCAACCGGAGCGTCTCGCCGTCGTATTGATAGGAAACGACCTTATCGTCCGAATTGTCGATGACGAACCGCCCTTCCCCGCCAAGAATTTTCAGCGAAACTCCCTCGCTGTAAGGATATAACGTCAGCGTATTCTTCTCCGCCGTGAACATGACGCTCATGTCCGTCGGCGATACCAATTGCATCGGCACATAATCGTCGCCGCACGCGCCCGCGCCAATCAGCATCAGCGAAACACCCGCCGCGCCTAAAAATTTCTTAAAATTCATATCACAAAAATATTAACGTAGTAATGCAAAAGTTCATCTTATTGGACGACCGGCCTATCGTCCGGTTCCGTCGGCTGTTCCTCGTCCGGATTCTCTTCCGGTTCCTCCGTCGGCTGTTCCTCGTCCGGAGTTTCTGTAGGTTCGTCGGTCGGCTTTTCCTCGCCGTCGGGCTCCTCGGTCGGTTCCGTCGGCGTCTCGTCCGTCGAGCCCGTCCGTTCGGCCTCCTCGCGGGTCTCCTTGATGAGGGCGTTTATGGTTTTGACAAATTCCACGAGCGGATTATCCGTCCCTTCGGCCTGAACCTCGGGCAATCCCGGCTCGCTCCCCGAGCCCGTGTCCTCGTCCATCAGGGCGTTGAGTGTAACTTGTGAATTTACGACCGAGACAATCTTGCGATAGACGTCGTCCATCTCGTTGCGGTTAGACAACATCGCCTTGATGACCAACTGCTTGCGCTCCTCAGTCCGCTCGAGCGAAAGCGTGTGGTACGCCTCGTTTGCGGCGATGAACGCGGCGACGTTGTCGGTCTGCCCGATGTTCTCGACCTCCTCCGCCAGCGGCTCGGCCTGCAGTGCCTGTCCTGCGTCCTTCATCTTGGCGGTTACGTTGCGGCGGCTGGCTCTCAAGATGTTGCCGTAGCTGTCCATGCGGTTCGTAATCACGCGCGAGCTTTCGCGCTTCGTCGGGTCTTCGTTGTACTGGTCGGCCTCGACGTGGAGGAGGAAGCAGCGGAGGCGGTCCTTGCGGATCTTGTCTTTTTCGTCGAGCGTCGCCGTTATGTTATTTCTCTTCTGCAGTTGGTAGGATTCGTCCAGCTTCTCCAGCAAGGCTGAAAAATCGCCGTACAGGTTTTTGATTTTCAGCACTTCGGGTGTCGTGTCCCGGATGGCCTCGTCCACATCGTCCATAAACTGCATGTAGAGTGAATTACTGAGTCTCGTCAATCCAATGTCTTCTATTAGTTCCATAATATTCTTTATTTTATACGTTAAACTTATTTCTTGTTTGAAATTTGTGTTCTTGTCAGAATCCGGAGCGGTCCGTGCGCTTTGCAGGGAGCTTTTGTAGCCCGACAAGGCTTCCGTGCAGCTTGCAGAGAACGTCTGTAGCCCGACAAAAGGCTTATGCAATTTGCGTAGGGCTTTTGTTGCTCGACAAAGGCCTCTTGCAATTTGCGTAGGGCATTTGTTGGCCGACAAAATGGCCTTGCAATCCGAAAAAATCCTTTTGTTGCCCGACAAAGGCACCTTGCAATTTACGTAGGGCTTTTGTTGCTCGACAAAAGCCTTTTGCAGGTCGTAGGGGCTATTTGTCTTCCGACACGGGCGCAAGGTACACATTTTTTGGAGAATCGTCAAGTCTCGGGCTTTCTTTTTATCAGAAGGGGTATTTTTGTGGCAGAAAGAACAAAAAAAAGAGAGGATACTTCTCAGTATCCCCTCCTACGTAAATTTAATTCACAATCTAACTATGGGAACATACAATTCAATTTTCTTTATTTCGTCAGAGAGACGAAGTCGCTGTTGGTCGCATACTTGGCGAATTCCAAATCGATAGCGGCTTCCTTCTTCATATTGCTGTCCTTAGCGATAGCATCCTTCAAGTTGCTGATCACACCGTTTGAATCGTTCGTGCGGGCAGCTACGATTGCCTTCAGATAGGAAGTTGTAGCGTCGGGATTAGGAACGGCGTTCAACGTCTGCGATGCCTTGTTGTAATCCTTCGTCAAGAGCTGAGCCAGAGCTGCGTTGTTGGACTTAACGGCGCCGAAGGAGTTCGCAGCTTTGGCGTATTCACCCTGTTCGAGGTAGAGGACGCCGAGCGCTTCGCTCAATTCAGCCACGCCCGAGGCCGTGCCGAAGTACTGCTGGGCCTTTGCCTGGTCGCCCTTGGTCAAGGCGATCAAACCTAAGTTCATGTTAGCCTCCGGATTGTTCTTGATCGAGTTCGCTTTGTTGAACATCTCTTCAGCCTTAGCCAAGTCGCCAGCGCGGAAGGCCATCATACCGATGTTGTTCCATGTGCGGTAGTCGTTCGGGTACAATTTGGCTGCTTCGTTGTAGATGCGCGTCTTCTCGGCGTTGTCGTTCGTCAGCGTAGCGGCGTAGAGGATCTCCTCGACGTTCAACTGCGACGGATTGCTCTTTGCGAGGGCGGTGATTTCGTCGTCGGACTTGCCGATGATTTCGATGTTGGCGATCAAGCGAGAGCGGCGGAGCTGCGGCAAGATTTCTTCAGCCAACGAGCTGTAAACAGAAGAGATATTTTTGATTTCTTTTTCGCGCTGTTCCGGGTCTTTGTACATAGAAAGGACGCGGAGCACGAGGTCTTTATCTTGCAAGTTGGATTTAGAGACGAGTTCCTGGAAGCCTTCCCAGTCCTGAGCCGTATATTTGGCATCTACGGGCGCATCAACTTCCATCTTCTTCAATTCTTTCGCAAGATACTTGGAAGTATTGCCTTCACGTCTTTCAGCAAGGCCGGTGTTGAGTTCAACACCACCATCGGGAGAAGCATAAGCTTGGATTTCGATAGCGACGTTCTGGTTCGGAGCTTCGTCAGCATTTTTTACCAAGTCTTTCCAGTCGCTGATTTCGCCCTTCTTCAACTCCTCGGAACGGAGGTTAGCCTGCTGGATGAGGAACATGATGTTTGCGTCATGAGCCTCCTTGATGATGCGCTGGAACTTGTCGGCGGCGATGGCAGGGTTGGCGGTAGCTGCGTCAGCCAAAGCTGATGTAGCAATAACGCCCTCGCCGATTTTAAGATCCGGCAGTTTGACAACTTTGTTCTTAACCTTAGCGTCGAAAGTCAGATAGAGCTCGGATTTTTTCATTTCCGGCTTGTACGTGAAGGATGATTTCATCGTAATGTTTCCACCTTCTTTGTACGGGATAACTTGATTGTTACCTTGCACTTTTTCACCCTGGTAGGTATAAGATGTACCCCAAGCTTCGCCACCTGCATAGCGGATAACCGGAGTGATGGTAACGGTAGCTTTCTTGTTGAACCATTTAGCCGGGATGGTTGCGTTGATTGTTACAGGCACTTTGCCGCCAATCGCTTCCATCGGTTGTGGCTCTGCTTTCACATAATCTTCAGCCCAAGGTTTCAATTTGTTTGAGCAAGAAGAAAAAGTTAGAATTGCTGCCAATACAAGGAAAGGCAATAAAAACTTTCTGTTCATAATTGTTGTAAGTTTTAAAGTGTTATATCTATATTTTTATGTTCTCTGCCGTAAACTTTGAGGCAAAAGTACAGTATTTTTTTTATTCTCTTACTTCAGAGGGTCGAAAATATTTATTTTAGGCTACTTTTTTTGTTTTTAAGTTACGTTCAGTAGGCGATGGCCATTTTTTAGCGGACGATTTTCCGAGTTGCCTGCGTCGTCTTGGAATTTACGCGGACCAGATAGATGCCGGGCGCGAGTTCGGCGAGCGGGACGGAGGTTATGCCGTCGATTCGTCCGCTTTTTACCAGTTGTCCGCCGGCGGAGAAAATCTGGTAGCGGGCGTTGCCCTCCAGGTCGGCAGCAACCGGGTGGATATAGAGCCATTGACGGTCGCGGCTCTGGACAATCCGGACAAATTCGGGCGAGGAAAGGGATTCGTTGGCAGTTATCCCCTCGTAATTGACGACAGGGTCGATGAAGAGCGCGGTGTTGAAGCCAATCGCCGCGTATTCATTCGCTTGGAGCCATCGCCCGCCGTCGCGCACCCAGGCCGTGTTGCCGCTCACCCTACCGCGAGGCAGATTGTAGGCGGCGAAGTATTCCCCCTCGGCCGCTTGCTTGACGCGATAGCCGACGTAGAACTTGCCGCTGACGGAAACGGGCGAGGCGAAGGCGATGAAGTGCTCTTGCGCGCGGTCGAGCTTTTTGGCGGATTCGAGGAAGGAGCCGTCGGACCAATTCAGGTAAGTCGGCTTGAACGTCTCCTTATATAATAAGGTAGAAGGGGCGTCTTCGCCGGCGTAAACGGTAATCTCGACCTCCAGACTGTTGTCGCAAGGCGGCGAGACGAGGTAGGCGCCGTAGAGGAGGGCCGTGCCGGTGGCGGCATACTCCTCGGCGTATTCTTTTCCTTCAGACGGATAATATCCAAAGACGGGGACGCCGTTTTTTTCAGTCATCTCGATGGAATCTTTGATGCCGGAGTCGCCGACATTGCTAAGCCAGAAGCAGGGGGCAGATGCATAAGGATCCATGCCTTCGCAGCTCGTCTCCTTGGAGTTGCCGGGCGCGAGCCAGCATTTTAATTGCTGATTGTCCGCCTCGCGCAAGTCCCAAGACTTCTGCAAGGAATAAAAATAGTCGTTGCGGGGCGAAGCGAGAGACGATTTCCCGCCGGAGAGGGCGCCGACTACCTTCCCGGTCTTGTCGAAAAGCGGAGAACCCGATGAGCCCCCGGCGGTATAGCCAATCGACCATTCATCAACCAACCAGTGCGCTTCAGAATAAAAAGGAATGACGTCCACTAAAGAATACGCGCTCAGATTCCCTTCCGACAGGCTGATACGCTTCGTGGAGTACTGCGGATGCTGGATGCAGGCATACGGGGCGGAACCTTTGCCGCTCGCATCCCATCCGGCGAGGTAAGGCTGGTAATAGGCCGGCGGCAATTCGTTCAATTCGAGCAACGCCATGTCGGTGAACTCGTACACAGCCCGGCTGTGGGCAGAGGCGGTGCTGAGTTCCTCGGTCCCGCGCAAGATAGGATCGCAAAGCGGGCTGTTGTAGTTGTAGAAGCAGACGATGCTGCCGGCGATTTCCTCGTAATCGGGGTTGGAGATGGAAAACGATTTGTTTAAGCAATGCGAAGCCGTCAGCAAGTATGGTTTCCCGTCGCGCGCCGTATTATTCAGGAGCGTTCCGGTACAAGCCGTAGTGCCGTTGATAATCATCAGGACAACACTGCGTCCCCAGGTCTGGATTTGGGCCGATGTATCGGCGTAGCAGGCTAAAGCCGGGATGCCGTCGAGCGATGTATAGCCCTCGGAGGGTTCTTGTCCCTTCCATGTACGGTATGCATGGTTCACTTCGCCAATTGTCAACCGGCCTGGGAAAGCTGCCTTGGGAGGTTCCTGATATTCGATAATCAAGCGATCTCCCTGCACCGGAGCGACGGGCAAAACCTCCCGTTCCGAATTATTCTGATGCGTGAAAGCCCCTAAAACATGCCGCTGCTGGGCGTCGTAGAGGAAAAGTTGCGCCCCCTCGGGTAACTCATACTCGCTGAAGAGCACGTTGAGCGACAAAGCGCCGGGAGAATAGATGCCGAGGCGCCACACTTTCGTCCCGTCGGGCAGGATGAAGGAGGTGCCGGAGTTGCCCCGGTTCAAGTCTGTTAGGAATTTATAGGCGAACCGGAAACCGTTTCTCAAGTCGCCGGCCGTCAGGGAATCGATGCGGAACTCCTCCTTGATGTCGAAGCCCGGCATTTCGACGAAGGGGATTTCTTCGTAACTGCGGAGAGAAGAGAGGGGCAATGGCTCGCCACCATGGCTTATTTGCGCCCGGAGATTGGGCAATACGAGAAACAGCAGGCATAAAATCCCCGCCAGCTTAAATTTTTCCATGAACTTGCAGGTGGAAATGTTTTACAAATTCGTAATGTCTTCGGGAGAGAGCTGGGTGCATTGTGCGATGGTGTTGATGGGCAAGCCCATTTCCTTCATTTTTTTAGCGACCTCTTTGGCTTTCTCTAATTTACCTTGGGTAGTGCCTTCGGCAAGGCCTTGGGCGAGGCCCTCGGCTTTACCCGCTGCTAAGCCTTCGGCACGTCCTTCGGCTAAACCCTCGGCGTGTCCTTCTGCTCTTCCTTCCGCACGTCCTTCGTACCATCCCGTCTTGATGACGCTTCTTTGGTAGCGCAGGGATTCCATGTCGCGGACATAGGCTCTTTTCTCGGCTTCAGGGAGAGAATCCACTCTGAGGCGCTCGCGAGCTTCGGGCAGACCCTTTGCTGTGGCCGTTTTATCGATTTGTCCCGTCTTGAGAAAGTTTATCCATTCGTCGAGAGGCGTTTTGGCCACTTTGTCGAAGTCATTCACTCGCAATACATAGTATTCGGGGAAGATGTCTCCTGCATCTTTGCCGATAAATATCTCACGTTGGCGGACGGAGAGTTTCAGGACATCGTCCGGGTCGTGTAGTCCCCGGAATGTCGTCTTCCCGTGGTAGATGTAATCTTTCCCCTGGCCAAGGTCGAAATAAACGATATTGATGGAATAAACTTTGCGGACTTTATCGTAATCGTCGCCCAGATTGATGTATTCGGAGATGGTTTTTGATACCCCGTACAGCATCCGGTGGAAATAGTCGAGCTCCCGATTGTTCTGTACCTCGATGATGAGCAGTTGTCCTTTGTCGTCTTCCACCAGCATGTCGGCACGGTTGAACTTGTCGCTGGCGTCAGTCTGGTTTGACTCGCTTTCGAGGAAACGACAGATATGCAAGTCTTCTCCCAGCAGGGTGGAGAGAAAACCTTCCAACACGACGTAATTGCTTTTGTCCCGGAGCAATCGTTTCATTGCCCAATCGAAACGGATTAAATTATTGCTCATAGTAATTTCCAACTTTTGAAATTTTCCACGAAAATACAGGATTTATTTGAGATGCGATGGCTCTTTCCGGCGAATTTGCTTTTTTTCAAACAAAGAATTTGCCTTTTTACGTCGATTCCCCTACTTTTACGCTCGTCGAATCTCCCTATCCTTGCATCCGCTTTGCCGACGCGGTCGGGAGGCTTTTGATATAACATTAAAAAAATGGAATGATATGAAGAAGTTATTATTTGTACTGATTGCCGTGCTGGTTGGGACGGCATCGATGTTTGCCCAAGACGATAATGGCGGGTTGTCGAAACGCGAGCTGCGTAAGCAAGCGCGGGCGGCGCGTAAAGCCGAAAAGGAGGCTCAGAAGCAGGCCGAGATTGAAGAAGGAAAACGGCTGTTTGAGATGGCGTGCCGGGCGGTAGATAGTTGCGATTTCGTGCTGGAGGCGGAGAAGATTGAGTTTCGTTCGGGCCAGTTTGTCTATGTGAACTCCTCGACGAACTTCGTCTCGCTGCACGGCAAGGAGGCGACGATCCAGCTTGCGTTTAATATCCCCATCTCGGGGCCGAACGGGATGGGTGGCATCACGGTTGATGGCACGATCTCCAAGATTGACAAGAAGAAAGACCGCAAAGGGAATATGATGTACGAGATGATGGTGCAGGGCATCGCGGTCTCGGCAAACGTGGTTATTCATCTGACCGAGGGGACGAATGATTGCCGGGTAACGGTGATGCCGAACTTCAACAACCGGCGTATTTCGTTCATCGGGCATCTCTATCCCTCGCAGTTTTCGCGGGTGTTCAAGGGGCGGAGTATCTGACGGGCGGCTCCGTCCTTCGCTATAATTCGTAATTTATCGTTCATAATTCATTTTATATGCTTACTTTTGCCTACAATTATTTAATGAATAGGAAAAGACTATGCAATTACCGATAGACCAAAAAGACATCAGCAAGTTCCTGATGATAGGAGACAAGGTGCTCATCAAGCCGAAGAACCCGCAGAGCCATACGAAGACGGGTCTGTATCTGCCTCCTACGGTGCAGGAAAAAGAGAAAATACAGTGTGGATATGTGATTAAGACCGGTCCCGGCTACGCGATTCCGGCGCAGAACGAGGACTTGGAAGTCTGGGAGAAGAAGGAAGATGCGGAGGCTCGCTACATCCCACTCCAGGCGAAGGTGGGCGACTTGGCTGTCTATCTCCAGAATGCTTCGTACGAGATTGCGTTCAACGACGAGAAGTATGTAATTATTCCGCACTCCGCCATTCTGATGCTGATACGCGAGGATGACCTGTTTGAATAAGCGAATTATATGATATATCAAAGCGATTATAAATGAATAAGATTGTAAGTAAAGAACATTTCTCTGCCAACGTGGTGAAGCTGGAAGTCGAAGCTCCTCTTATCGCCCGTTCGCGGAAGCCCGGACACTTTGTGATAGTCAAAGTCGGCGAGAAAGGCGAGCGCATCCCGCTGACTATTGCTGGGGCCGATACCAAGAAAGGCACGATTACCTTGGTAATTCAAGCCGTGGGAGCTTCTTCCCGTAAGATATGTGAGTTGAATGTCGGAGACTACATTACCGACCTCGTTGGTCCGCTCGGTCAGGCTACACACATCGAGAAGGTGGGTACGGTTGTCTGTGCCGGTGGTGGTGTCGGCGTGGCTCCATTGCTGCCGATTGTAGAGGGATTCCATAAGGCGGGAAACCGGGTGATTGTGGTGCTGGCCGCTCGTACGAAGGACTTGATTATCCTGGAGGAACAGATGCGGGCCAACTCGGATGAGGTCATCATCATGACCGACGACGGCTCATACGGCAAGAAGGGCCTCGTTACGGAGGGCGTGGAAGATGTCATCAAACGGGAGAAGGTGGACCTCTGTGTTACCATCGGCCCTGCCATCATGATGAAGTTTGTCGCCGCGCTGACGAAGAAATACGAGATTCCGACCGTCGCCTCCTTGAATACCATCATGGTGGATGGTACCGGCATGTGCGGCGCCTGCCGCATTACCGTGGGTGGCAAGACCCGCTTCGTCTGTGTGGACGGTCCGGAGTTCGACGCCCATCAGGTGGACTTTGACGAGTTGCTAATGAGATTAAGTGCATATAAATAATGAGTAGGAGGATTGATATGACCGAACAAGAACAACTAATCACCACCCGCCGTGCCGAGCCGTGGCGGGAGGAGCTTCGCAAACGCATGAAGAATAAGGAACGGACGGATATACCCCGCGTCAAAATGCCCGAGCTCGCCCCCGAGTACCGCAGCCACACCCGCCTTGAGGAAGTGAACCTCGGCCTCTCTCCCGAGCAGGCTCGCCGCGAGGCTCAGCGTTGCCTCGACTGTCCCAAGCCCACGTGTATGCAGGGCTGCCCGGTGGGTATCCATATCCCTACCTTTATCAAGAATATCGAACGCGGAGAGTTCCTCGAGGCTGCCCGCGTGCTGAAGGAAACCAGCGCCCTCCCTGCCGTCTGTGGCCGTGTCTGCCCGCAGGAGAAGCAGTGCGAGAGCCAGTGTATCCACCTCAAAATGGGGAAGGAGGCTGTCGCTATTGGCTATCTGGAGCGCTTTGCTGCCGACTACGAGCGCGAGAGCGGCCAGATATCTGTCCCCCAGGTTGCTCCCGCCAACGGCATCAAGGTTGCTGTGGTCGGCTCCGGCCCCGCCGGGTTGTCGTTTGCTGGCGAGATGGCCAAGCGTGGGTATGACGTTACGGTGTTCGAGGCTCTGCATGAAATAGGGGGCGTGCTGAAGTATGGCATACCGGAGTTCCGCCTCCCGAACCGTATCGTGGATGTCGAGATCGACGGTCTCCGCCGCATGGGTGTCCACTTCATCACGAACTGTATCGTCGGGAAGACGCTCTCTTACGACGACCTGCACGACGACGGCTTCCGCGGCATCTTCGTCGCCAGTGGAGCCGGGCTCCCGAACTTCATGGGTATCCCGGGCGAGAACCTCGTGGGTGTCATGTCTTCGAATGAGTACCTGACGCGTGTGAACCTGATGGATGCCGCTAACCCCGAGAGTGATACTCCCGTCCAGCAGGGCAAGCGCGTCGCTGTCATCGGCGGCGGCAACACGGCGATGGACTCTGTCCGCACGGCCAAGCGCCTCGGTGCCGAACGGGCGATGATTATCTACAGAAGAAGTGAGGAAGAGATGCCGGCACGTCTCGAGGAGGTGAAACATGCCAAAGAGGAGGGTGTCGAGTTCCTGACCCTGCACAACCCTATCGAATACCTCGGCGACGAGCGTGGCCGCGTCCGCCAGATGCGTCTCCAGAAGATGCAGCTCGGCGAGCCTGATGCCTCCGGCCGTCGTCGTCCTATCCCTATCGAGGGGGCTATCGAGACCGTCGAGGTCGATGAGGTCATCGTCAGCGTAGGCGTTTCCCCGAACCCCTTGATTCCGCGTGCCTTCTCCGGCCTGGAGATTAGCAAGAAGGGTACCATCGTCGTCGATGAGGCCTCCCGGCGCTCGGCGCTCCCCGATGTCTATGCCGGCGGCGATATTGTCCGCGGCGGGGCGACGGTTATCCTTGCGATGGGCGACGGCAAGAGCGCGGCGGCAGGGATGGACGAGGCCCTGCGGGATAATTGACAATGGATAATTGACAATTGACAATTAAAGGTGCGCAAAGCCCAATTGTCAATTGTCAATTCTTAATTGTCAATTCCCTCAGAGATTTCTAATCCAGATATTCCGATAAGCTACGGGCACCCCGTGGTCCTGCAACAAGAGCGGCAACCGTCCGTGTGCCTTGTAGGTCGGGAAGCCGATATACGGCGTGTTCCCCTTCAGGATGTAGTTGTTCTGCACGAGGACACCGTTCAGCACGACCGTAACCATCGCGGGCGACTCCAGCTCGCCGTCGGTCCCGAACTTCGGGGCTTTCCAATAAATATCGTACACCTGCCACTTCTCGGTCCCCGTGAACACGTCTGCCAACGGTGCGACCTGCTTGTAGATACTCCCCACCATACCGTTCACGTACGTCGGGTTGTCCTGCCCGTCAAGCACTTGCACTTCGTAGATGCTCTGCAGGAAGATGCCGCTGTTGCCTTTCATCTGGAGCGTGTTCTTCGGCCCCGGCTGTGGAGTCTTGAACTCGATGTGCAACTGGCAATCACCGAAGTACTCGCGTGTCTGTATCGGCCCCGAGCCAGGGACGATGACAATCGCGCCATCCTCTACCTTCCATTTCGCATCGACCGGCCGCCCGTCCTTCACCGGCGAACACCACTTCGACAAGTCCTTGCCATCGAACAGCACAATGGCATCCGACGGCGCCTCGCCCGGCTTCTCGGCCGGCACCACTTTGGGCGGTTTCGGCGAATACCATTCCGTACACTCTGGGGCCACATGCCCACCTTCTTGCGCTGTCGCGGCGAACGTCATGCCGCACAATGCGCCTACCAATAAGATGAATTTGTTCATGATAATAATGTTTATAAGTTAGAAATGAAATGTTTATAATCTTCTAAAAGAACTTTTATACCCCTTCCCCCTGCGGGGATTTTCCCTACATTAGGGGGAGAATTCAGATAGAAATTTTGGGAGATTCGTTCTCCCTTCCAAGGGAGACTCTCCCTCCCTTCCAAGGGAGACTGCTTCTCCCTTCTAAGGGGGACTCAATCTCCCTTAGAAGGGAGATTGGCTCTCCATGCCCAACCCTATTGTACGATTGGGCCGTCATCCTCGTCGCTTCCTCCGTCGCCCACGGTCAGTGTGTATGCGAAGCGACTCCGGCGGGGTTCTTTCAGCAAGGCTTTGCTGCTGGCTGCGAATTGCGTTGCAACCTCTAGATAATAAGTTCCATCCGCCAGCTGTGGAATAAGGAATGAGAAGTTCGAAGGGTCGTTGCGCGAGATAGAGGTGGTGGGGACGGGCGTTTCGGCCTCGGTCTCCGTGTTGATAAAGAAGAAACCGACGGTTTTACCTTCTGAACCAGCTACTTTGACACGGTCGCCCTCGCCGTTGAGGATGTTTCCGGGAGTGAGTTTGTCGTTCACGGACTGGGTATAGACGTCGATGACGCGGCTGATGGTCGGTTGCGTATTCTTCACGTCGCCCACGATGACGGTGATGCCTTCCATCTCCTTGCGGACAGATTCCAAGGTGGTGTGTTGCATGGAGATAGAGTTTACCTCCGGGTCGAATTCGGGCTTGGGCCCGACGAAGGGGCCGTTTACCCTTATCATGTTGGTACAGAAGCCAAACTCGACGGTGGCACCGAGGAAAGCTTCGCGCTTGGCGAGGGTGAAGAGGGTGTTGTAGGCTGTGTACAGTTCGTCGGCGGTGAACTTGCTTTTGCCGTCGCTTTCACCCAGTTGGCAGAGGTCCATGATGGAGCGCTTGCCGATGTAGGTTACGTTGAAAGTGTAGTCGTCGGGTTGCTCGGTGAGCTTGTTTTCGGTCAGCGTACCCGTGATGCTGAGTTTTTTGGGCTCATTATCTGGCATAATTTCACAGTATTATGAATCCTTTCGGATTCGGGTTTAACATACGAACCCAAAGGTAGGCATTCTTTTGGAATATCCAAGCGATGAGGCGGATTAATTCCGAATTTTTTCACGAACTTCTTCCCCGGTGGCCGTGGAGATGCCTATGAGCTCGACGTAATCGACGTTGATAGAGCTGTTTGGCTTCAGCTGCACGTAGAGCGAAGTCAGTCGCGCCTCGGAGCCGTTGATGGGGATGAAGCCGGCATAACGCTGCCCGTCGCGGCGGATGGTGATGGCGCGGGCGGGGTAGGCGGAGAGGGTTACGCGGCACTGGTCGCCCTCGCGGGACACCACCTTGTAGCCGTACGCCAGCTTCTTCTGTATGAAACTCAGACCGTTGGTGTGGCCCGGGCGGTCTGTGCGGTTGAGCCAATAGACGTTTATCGGTTCCTCTGTGTCGAGCTTGCCGGACTGGAAGTTGGCGTCGTAGCAGACCAGGTTGCGGTTGAGGCTGCGGGCGATGTGGAAGAGGCGCTCGGGGGTGGGGTAGAGGGAGTCGGGCGTTTGGGCGGAGGCGACTCCGGGACACAGTGCGCAGAGGCATAAGACGGTGAGGCATAGGAATGTTCCTATCCTTCTGAGGCATTCTTGGCTGATGGACTGACGGCCGGGGTGGGGGATAGCCGGTCTCCCCATGGGCTTATTGATTCGTATTGTATGCATAGTGAAACATCTTAACGCAAAACTCCCCTGCGGCTCCGAAGAACCAACAGGGGAGAACGTACTTATGGGAACTTATAACTAATTGATCGAGCGGAAGACGGGACTCGAACCCGCGACCCCGACCTTGGCAAGGTCGTGCTCTACCAACTGAGCTACTTCCGCAACTACCGAGACTCGCGTCCCATACGATTTGCCTTTGTACTCGAAGCGGGACTTGAACCCGCACAGCTGCAATAGCCAAAGGATTTTAAGTCCTTCGTGTCTACCGATTCCACCATTCGAGCATCCATTCGCTTCAAGCGATGAGCGGAAGACGGGACTCGAACCCGCGACCCCGACCTTGGCAAGGTCGTGCTCTACCAACTGAGCTACTTCCGCGATTGCTTCGCCGTCGGGATTCGTCGAACGCCTTCGTTCCCGATTGCGGTTGCAAAGGTAAGGCATTTTTCGGAACTGCCAAACAATTCTGGCAGAAATTTAGTAGCGGATGTAAAGTTTTTCTCCCTGCTTGTCCACGTAGTACTGCTTGAGGCCCTCGGTGGCAGGTCCTTCGACGGGGTTCCCGATACCGTTCAGCAGTTCGAACTTGCTCTCGCAGCGGGGGCAGATGGCATACACGGCATCGTCGTCAACCTCCACGCGGACATTGGCTTGGTGCTCCACCGGGCAGGCGGCGTCGAAGGCATAGTAGGCGTCGGTCGCCCCGGTGCTGCTTAGTCCGTGATAGACCAGCACACCGCCGAAGCCCGTCTTCTCGGTGGCCTGATTAATTGTTGTGGGGGTATAGAGCTTGTAAGCCTGGATAGCCTTCAGGTCGCGGTCCTCGTAGGTGAGATCCAGCTCCAGGTACACCGGCCAGTCCGGGACGCTACTGTCAAACGTACTGTTGCAACCGAGGAGCAGGAGGGCGAAGAGGGAAAGGATGAACCGTTTCATTGCGCTATGTTTAAGAGATTCTCTTCAGCTTGGTTGGCCCGCTCGAAGCCGAAGCCGTCCACGACACGCTGCATCAGGAGGGCGATTTGCTCCGTACAGAGGTTGCCGATACTTCCCTCGTGCGAGTGATGCACTTCCTTCTGAGGCACAAACTGCCCCGCTTCGATGCTGAGACCCACTTGCTTGTAGGCATCGCGGAAGGGAACACCCTGAAGAACCAGACGATTCACCTCTTCGACACTGAAGATGAGAGCGTACTTGTCGTCGTCGAGGATGTGCTCATTGACTTTCACCTCTCGCGCCATGTGCGTAACCATGCGGAGGCAGTCCGCCAATTCGTCGAATGCCGGGAGGAAGACCTCCTTGATTATCTGCAGGTCGCGGAAGTATCCGGAGGGGAGGTTGTTGCATATCAGCGTAATCTGGTTTGGCAAGCCTTGTATCTTGTTGCACTTGGCACGGGTGAGTTCGAAGACGTCAGGGTTCTTCTTGTGCGGCATGATGCTCGAGCCGGTCGTGAACTGATCCGGCAGCTTGATGAACCCGAAGTTCTGGCTGTTGAAGAGACAAGCATCGAAGGCGAGCTTCGAGAGTGTCCCCGCAATTCCTGCCAAGGCGAAGGCGACGGTGCGCTCCATCTTCCCGCGCCCCATCTGGGCATAGACTACGTTATAATCCATCGAATCGAAGCCGAGGAGGTCGGTCGTCATCTGCCGGTTGAGTGGGAAGGAAGAGCCGTATCCGGCTGCCGAGCCTAACGGGTTGCGATTGCATACCTTATAGGCAGCTTGCAGGAGCTGGAGGTCATCAACCAAGCTTTCAGCGTATGCCCCGAACCAGAGGCCGAAGGATGAGGGCATGGCAATCTGCAGGTGTGTATAGCCCGGCATCAAGACATGCTTGTACCGTTCGCTTTGTTCCTGCAAGATATGGAATAAGTCCACTGCCAAGCCGGTAATCTCCTGAATGCGGGAGCGGGTGAAGAGCTTCAGGTCCACCAACACCTGGTCGTTGCGCGAACGGCCGCTGTGTATCTTCTTGCCGATGTCGCCCAGCTTGCGGGTGAGCATCAGCTCGACTTGCGAGTGGACATCTTCGATACCCTCCTCGATGACGAACTCGCCCCGGTCGGCGACTTCATAGATATGCTTCAGCTCTGCGAGGAGCACTTTCAGTTCCGAGGACGAGAGCAAACCTATGCTTTCCAGCATGGAAATATGCGCCATCGAACCAAGAACATCGTACTTTGCAAGGTAGAGATCCATTTCCCGGTCTTTGCCCACGGTGAACACATCGACTTCGTGGTCCACCTGCACGTTCTTTTCCCAAAGTTTCTGAGCCATGATAATAAATTCAATAAGGTAAGGATGCCAGCACCGTCGCTATCTTATCGAGAGCATCTTGCAGCGGCTTCGACACCATTTGTTGGATGAAAGGATTCAGTTCGGCGCGGACTGTCAGCTTCATTCGCGTATCCATATCGGCTACTTGCTTGAGCTGTATCCACAAGTTCAGCGGAACGGGCGATTGCTTCGTGGCGAACTTGATGGTCTTGTTCGGTTCGCGCTCTACGATTTGGAAGGTTATTTTACCTACGGGATTGACAGCGAAGCTACAAGAGTCGCTGTCAATCTCTAAGTCTTTTATTTTATCTTGGGGGATGCGGTCTTTCACTCGTTCCAGATTGGAAAGGTCAGACAGCATAGCAAAGATACGGTCCTCGTTTTGTGGGATAGCTTTTATCTCACTAACAAATTCAGTCATTTAATGCGTTTATAGGGTTGCTATTATTTGTTCGGGTCCCAAGCTGCCGGATCCTTTCTCCATTCCTGGAGCACGGCGATTTCCGATTCGTCGATATAGTCCGTGCGGACAGCTTCTTCCACGACAGCATCATAATTGCTCAATGTCGTCAGTGTAACTTTCGCTTCTTTGAACGCTTCGACGGCTACCGGGAAGCCATACGTAAAGATGGCAACCATACCAATCACATCGCACCCGAAGTTCCGTACTGCCTGCACAGCCTTCAAGCTGCTACCCCCTGTCGAAACAAGGTCTTCTACGATAACAACTTTGGAACCCGGCTTCAATTCACCTTCGATGAGATTTTCCAAACCGTGGTCTTTCGGGGTTGAACGGATATAAACGAAGGGCAAGCCCAATAAGTCGGCTACCAATGCTCCGTGAGCGATAGCGCCTGTCGCTACGCCTGCGATAGCATCTGCGTTTTCATACTTCTCGCTGATGGTACGCGCGATTTCCAGTTTGATGAAATTGCGGACAGCGGGATAAGACAATGTCTTGCGGTTGTCGTTGTAAATTGGAGACTTCCAGCCGGAGGCCCATGTAAACGGGTTTGCCGGTTGCAATTTGACCGCTTTAATCTTCAATAACTTCTCTGCTACTAATCTTTCCAGTGTTTTCATAAAATCCTCAGTATGTATATTGTCCTGCAAAAGTAGCGAAACTAAGGGATAAAATCCCTATTTCAGTTGATTTATTTCGATTTATTATTAGACGCGGGCCAGGGCAAAGATGCTCACCCTCGTCCCTTCCTCTTGCAAGAGTATTTCTGCACAATGACTTAGCGTTGCTCCCGTCGTGATCACGTCGTCGATGAGCAAAACGTGCTTCCCCGCCAAATCTGGACGGGCGAGGCGGAAGATTCCCCTCGTGTTTTCCCATCGCTCGTTCGGGGCGAGGTGGGTCTGCGTCGAGTTGTTGCGTGTCCGGACGAGGCTCCGCGTGTCGATGGGTGTTCCCCAGACTGCCGCCAGTCCTCGGGCTATCCATTCGGCCTGGTTGTATCCCCGCTGGCGTTTTTTCGCCGGGTGCAAAGGGACGGGAACCAGGACATCTACGTCGCAAAGGGGACTATGTGCCTGCGCCAATTCGCTCGCGGCGATATGCGCAAGCTCGTAGCCTGTCCGTGGACATCCGTGGTATTTCAGGGCATGGATAGCGCGCTGGATATGCTCTCCTTTGTCGTAGTGGTACATCGCGTATGCGTTTTCGATATACGCCTTGCCGATGAAGAGGGTTTCTGTCTCGTTCGGATGCCTGTCGTCGTCCGTCCGGATGAAATAACTCAGGCATTCGAGGCAAATTTCTTTTTCTTCGGAGGCTAAACGCCTGCCACACACGCAGCAACTCTTGGGAAAGAACAGCCTCAGCAGGTCAGTCCAGATTCTCTTCATAATCTTCTCCTCCCAAGATGTCGCGCAGGCACTTCCCCGCCAGCGCAGGCTCGAATCCCCGTCCCGCCGCGAACCGCAGCAGCTTGTAGTAGCATTCCCGCGCGTCTTTTCCCCGCGTCGTCCGCTTTTTCGACCGCAGCAGCTGGGTGAGTGTCAGGATATATTCTTCCTCGTCGATGTTCCGGAGGGCATTCTCGTAGGTCGCGGCGGGGATGCCCTTCTTCCGCAGCTCGAGGGCAATCTTCATCCGTCCCCACTTGTTGAACCGCAGCTTGTCATTGACAAAAAAGCGGCAATAGCGTTCGTCGTCGATGAACCCCTCCTTTTCGAGGCGCGCCAGGATGCGTTCCGCCGCCTCTGCCTCCAATCCCGCGCGGGCGATTTTCTTCTCCACATCGCCCCGGCAGCGTTCCGCCTCGGCGCAATAGGCTGCGGCCTTGCGCAGCATCTCTTCTTCGGTTATTTCTTTCATATCCACTGAGCTTTTATCATCCTATCTTTCCCGAACCCGTCTTGCCGCAGGGTGATTCCGGCGAAGCCTTCGTCGCCGAGCTGCCGTCGCATCGCCTCGCCGCACTGTTCGTTGATTTCGAAATAGAGCCACCCGCCGGTCCGGAGCTTCCGCCGGGCGAGGCGGGCAATGGCGCGGTAATAACGCAGCGGGTCGTCGTCGGGCACAAAGAGCGCCAAGGCAGGCTCGTGCTCCAAGACGTTCGGCCGCATCCCGGCGCGCTCTTTTTCCATCACGTAGGGCGGATTGCTCACGATGCAGTCCAGCGCGTCGGGGAGTCGCTCCCAGCCGCCCTCGTCGAGGATGTCGGCCTCTATCCACCGGACGTTGAGCCGGTTGATTTCGCCATTCTCGCGGGCTATCCCGAGCGCGGCGGGCGAAATATCGAGGCCCCAGACCTCTGCCTCCGCCTTTTCCCCGGCCAACGCGAGGGCGATGCAGCCGCTCCCGGTTCCGATATCAAGCACACGGAGGGTCTCTGAAGTAAAATCTCCCAAAATCCAGCCGACCAGCTCGGCGGTCTCGGGTCGCGGAATCAAGACCCCGGGCGCGACGCGTAATTTCAATCCCCGAAAATCTGTTTCCCCCAGGATATACTGAATCGGTTCGCCTCCGGCCAGCCGGTCGATGGCGTCGCGGAGCCGTGTCTCCACGTCGGGGGACAAATCCAGCGGCTCGTCCATCAAGATTTTATAAAACGGGATGCGGCAGATGTCCTCCGCGAGTATCCGCAGCAATGCCTGGCGTTCGGCGGGCGGATAGAGGCCGGCGAGACGGTTGTTTGTATAGGATTTTATCGTTTGCATGGCGCAAAGGTACGATTTTGGGGGAAAGAAGCCTTGCTGCGGCCCGGCGACAGTGCGTTTTTTCGTCAGGAAGCACAAAAACCGGCGGGGACAGTGCGTATTTTCCAGAAAAAGCCGAATTCCCGGCGGGGACGATGCGTTTTTTCGTCAGGAAGCCGAATTCCCGGCGGGAATTGTGCGTATTTTCCAGAAAATGCACTATCCACGCTGCAAATAGTGCTTTTTTTGAAAAAAATGCCGAATTCCCGGCGCGGACAGCGCGTTTTTTCGCAGGAAGCTCTGTCTGCAAGGCTCGGAGGCGGGGAGGGGAGAAAAAAAGAGGCACGGCCTCCGCGGAAGGTTGGTTTTTTTAGAGAGAAAACAGAAATGTCCGCGAAGTCGTGCCTCAGGAGGGAAAATGTATGTGTGTGCGTGTTTATTTGTTAGGCGTATCCCAAATTTTCGTCTGGTTGCACTGGAAGTCAATCCACTGGTCGCCGCATTTAGCTTTGAAATCACCCTTTTCGAGGGTCCATTTTCCTTCGTAGTTTACAAAGGCGAGGTCGCTACCCTTGATTTTCAGCGTAACGGTTTTCGTCTCGCCCGGATTGAGAGAAATTTTCGTGAAATTGCGGAGGCGGATATTGTCGGGCGAGCTGCTGGCCACCATGTCTTTGGTGAAGAGCAGGACGCTTTCCTTGCCCGCCATCTTGCCGGTGTTGGTAACATCGACGGTGAAGGTCAGTTCGTCGTCGGCGTTGAAAGAAGTCTTATCGACCTTCAGGTTGCTATACTTGTAGGTCGTGTAGCTCAAGCCGAAGCCGAAGGGCCACTGGACATCCATCACGGCGTCGTAGTTGTAGTTGCCACCCATCTGTCCCATGTTCTCGCAGGGCTTGTAGTCATAGACCGTCAAGAGGTGCGGATGCTTCGGATACGTGAATGGCATCTTCCCGCTGAAGTTGGCATCGCCGGCGAGGAGGTTGGCGAGGGCGTCGCCGCCGTAGTTACCCGGCAACATGATGTTTACGATAGCTTTCGCAAGCGGTTCGATGGGGTTGATGAGGCGCGGACGGCCTTCGTTGAGAATCATGACGATGGGTTTGCCCGTTTTGGCCAGTTCCTTGATTAAGTTCGTCTGGTTCTCGGAGAGGGCGAGGTCGGTCAGGTTGCCCGGAGTCTCGCAATACGAGTTTTCACCGATACAAGCGACGATGACATCGGCGTTGGCGGCAGCGGCTACAGCCTTGTCAATTTCCGGAGCGTTCTCCTCCCAATAGTGGACAACGAAGGGGTTGCCAGTCTTGTAGGTAACACCCGGTTCGTAGGTTACGTTCTCCTTGCCGAACTTGTTGCACATCGCTTCGTATATTGTATTGTAAGCGGCAGCCAGTTCGTCGGCACGGTCGCCCTGCCAAGAATAAGACCAACCCCCGTTGAGGCCACGCATGGTGTTCCCGTTCGGGCCGGTAACCAGGATTTTCGTGCCTTTCTTGAGCGGCAGGATGCCGTCGTTCTTCAGCAACACCTCAGATTCCTCGGCAGCTTGGAGGGCAGCCTTGGCGAAGTCTTCGCAGCCGAACTTCGGGTAGTCTTTCGGGTCAGTGTTGGGGGTATCGAAGAGGCCGAGGCGGTATTTCAGGCGGAGGACACGGGCGACGGCGTCGTCGATACGGCTCATAGGCACTTCGCCCTCGTTTACCAACTCTTTCAGGTAGTCGCAGAAGCTGACTTCATACGGTACCATTGACATATCGATACCGGCGTTGATGGCAATCTTGATGGCTTCCTTCTTCGTGGCGGCAATATGGTCGCGGACGCAGAGGTTGTTGATGTCCGCCCAGTCCGTTACGACTAAGCCATCCCAGTTGAGGTCTTCCTTCAGCCAGCCGGTGAGCAATTCTTTATTAGCATGGAAAGGCATACCATTATCCACGCCCGAGTTCACCATCACGCTCAACGCTCCGGCCTTGATAGCAGCCAAATGCGGGGCGAAATGCTTCTCGCGGAGGTCGCTCCGGGAGATAGACGACGGTGTACGGTCGCGTCCGGTAACCGGGACACCGTAACCCATATAGTGCTTCAGGCTCGTGCCGACGTGGTTCGGTCCGACGTGGTTCGGGTCTTCGCCCTGGAAACCTTTGACGGCGGCAACACCCATCTCGGCATTTACATACGCATCCTCACCGTAGTTTTCCCACATACGCGGCCAGCGCGGGTCGCGACCGAGGTCGAGCACCGGGGCGTAAGTCCAAGGAATATTTGAGGCACGCGTCTCGTAGGCTGAGATTTCAGCTCCGCGCTTTACGAGGTCGCGGTTGAACGTCGCACCCATGTTCACACCCTGCGGGAACATCGTGCCGTCCTGGGTGTACGTCGTTCCGTGGATTTGGTCCACACCGTAGATACATGGGATGCCGATTTCTTTCATCGAAATGTCCTGAATCTGCTTGATGGACTTAGCCCAAACTTCTTTCTTCTGGGCAACACTGAGGGGGACGTTGAGGATAGAGCCGACTTTGTATTGCCCGATGACCGTATCGAGCATCGCCTCGCTCATTTTGAATCCGTCTTTGCTTCCAGGGAAGTCGGTGATGACATCGACGGTGATTTCACACATCTGCCCGATTTTTTCTTCCAGCGTCATCTTCTTTAGCCACTGCTGGATGTTGGCTTCAATCTCCGGGTCGGCGGGGATAGCCGGTGCTACTTTCTGCTGCGCCGTCGCGCCGAGGCAGATACCGGCGGAAAGGGCGGTGGCGAGCACCAAGTTTTTCATGTTTTTCATATTACGATATGCTTTTTAGTTTTTTCAGATGTGCAAATATATCTTATCGCCATGTTTCTCGCAGGGCGGTTTTGTAAAACGGAAACATTTAAGGTCTAAAACGGAAACAATTCGGGCTATTTGAGGCTTTTGAATGGAGAAATTGGCCTCCACTGAACGACGGAAGCCGATTCCACCGAGCGATGGAACCGGCTTCCCGGAAATCAAGTATCAAACGAGGGGTCAGATTTGCTGTCCGCCTCCACCTTCGCCACCCATCATATCGTCGTTCTGGATGCCACGGCGCACCTTCTTGATGGCTTCCTTCAGCGAACCGAAGCGGTAGGAGACGCTGATGCGGAAGTCGCGGGCACGCATATTGTTGAAGGACTCCATGCGGAAGGTCTCGTCCTCGGTCGTGCTGTTCATCTCGATGTATTTCCAGAACGGGTTGTTGCACGAGAGGGAGACAGTGAGCTTCTTCTTGAAGAAACTCTTGTTGAGTGAAATGCTGGTAAAGTACATGGCCGAGCGGCGTCCTTGCAAACTGATACGCGGGGAGAAGTATCCGCCGTTCAAATCGACGCGGAAATCTTTCGGGAACGTGAATTGCATCCCGGCGAAGATACGGCCGCTGACACCGCTGTTCTCCATCCCTGTCTGCTCGCTGCTGAGGTCTTCGTAGTTCATACCACCATTCATGAAGATGCGGAGGAGCTGGACGGGCGTGTAGCTGGCGTAGAGGAAGAGGCCGGCGCTGTGGGTACGGCCGATGTTACCGTAGGTCGTTTCCGATACGCCTTGGTCGTTCACCCAGGTATATTGTTCAATAGAATTATTGTTGAAGCGGTAGTTCGCGCTCAGGTTCATGTTGAACTTCTGGTTGAAAAGACTATAGTTGAAATGGATGTTATGGCTCTTTTCCGAGTCCAGATTGGGGTTACCGTAAGAGATATTCAGCGGGTCGGTATCGTCCACATAGGGATTCAAGAAGCGGATACCCGGGCGGCGGATACGCATGTTGTAACCGAGGCGGACCTGCTGCGATTGGGTAATCTGATAGGAGAGCGTACCGTTGGGAACGATGTTAAAATAACTCGTGTTGAAGTTCATCTCCGGAGCCAGCGCGTATTTCACGCTCAGTGCTGTACCCTCGCCACGCACACCGGCCTTGATGCCGAGCTTGCCAAACTTCATCGAATAGCCGGCGTAAAGTGAATAGATATGCTGGTTGTGGCGGAAGTCGCTGTTCGCGTCGTAGATGGTTTCCCAGTTCTGGAGCGAGTCGCGGTAGTATTGCTGTTGCGTCTCACTGTCGCTGCCTCGGAAGATGTATTTTGCGCCCAATTCGAGGGTTTGGTTCTCCCATGTCGGGGTGGTATAATCGACCTGAAGCGTGTGTTCGGTTGTGGCAGCATCGTTGATGTTCCACTGGGGATAATCGTCGGCGAGGTAGTAATCCTCTACATTTAATAATTCCGTATAGCTCTCATTGTCGTTGGGCGATTGGCTGAAGCGATAAGAGAAGGTCAATAGCTCGTCCTTCTTATGCGTGGAATGCTGGAAGTCCACATTGA
The DNA here is from genome assembly GCA_944325345.1 of uncultured Parabacteroides sp. GTDB lineage: Bacteria > Bacteroidota > Bacteroidia > Bacteroidales > Tannerellaceae > Parabacteroides. Next base: position 87,317 of record CALUZV010000001.1, on the reverse strand, counting down.
CATCGGTCGAACCGAAGATGGATGTGGAGCGGCTGTGGCGGTCATACGAATAGGAGGGGATGCGCTCGCCACCGATGACGTCAAACATCTCCACGCCGTATTCCGTCTTGTTCGTCGCCTTGCCACGGAAGAGGTTGGCTCCCACCGTCAGGAGGTTGAGCGAATCGATTTCGTAGCTTCCTTCCAAATAGCCGAATTGGAAAGGACCTTGGCGCTTGCTTCGTCCGCTCTGGTTGAGGAAGCCTGCGTTGCGCGAGTTAGTTGCATAGTCTTCGCGAATAGAAGAAGATTCACTCCAAGGAGAGTTGTCGTAGTTGTAGTTGTAGTTGGCGGTGATACCGAACTTGCCAAACTTCGCCGAGACGTAGGCACCGCCACCGAAGCGGCCTAACGTACTGGCATTGGCACGGACAGTACCCGTATATCCTTCGAAAGCATTCTTGGTCGTAATGATGTTGATGATGCCGCCGACACCTTCCGCGTCGTATTTGGCACCCGGGTCGGTGATGACCTCGATATCCTTGATGGAGCTGGCAGGCATACTCTTCAGCACATCCGATGGGTTATTGTTCAGCATATTGGAAGGCTTGCCATTTACATATATCTTGAAGTCTGTGGAACCTTTCAACTGGATTTCATCGTTCCCGTCCACCGTAATCATCGGGACTTTGCGGAGCATGTCGAGGGTGTTGTTGGTCTGCGATTCAGGGTCGTCTTGCAGGCTATAGGTTAGTTTGTCTATCTCCACTTTGACTAATGGTTTCTGGGCGGTAACGGTTACTTCGCCCAGCTGTTGGGTATCATCAGTCATATAGAGATGCCCTAAGTCCAATACGGGCTTCCTGCGTGTAAGGGTAAATGCTTTCTTCGCCGGGTGCTTGCCGATAGACTGCATCGACAGGATGTATTTCCCGGCGGACTTCAAGGAAGCCTCGAAGTTCCCGTCGATGTCGCAGGCTAAGAGTTGCAATGGTTTCTGGGGATTACTTGCCGAGGCGATGCTCAGCGTAGCGTAGGGAACTGTTTCTAATGTAAGCGAGTCCACGACTTGCCCTTTGACCACGAAGTCTCCGTTGGAAACTCCCGTCTGTGCCCATCCGCTTCTTCCCAAACACGCGAGTAGGCATACCATAAGAATAAGTAGGTTCTTTTTCATCAGTCTGTACAATTAAAATCATCAAGTTTATACGATACACTCATTGACGCAAAAGTAGGTGATTCGTTTAAAGGAAAAATCGTTTTCTCTTTTAAGAAATTATAAAAAGCAGTATTTCGCTGTGGAAGAACAAGAGAATATCCTACTTTTGTGATAAATATTAAATGAGATGATTATGAGAAAGCAACTTTTGGCGTTCGGCGTAGGACTGCTGAGTGCTGCAACCTTATCCGTTTCTGCTCAAGACTTGAGCGCTATCCGGTTGAACTCTCCGAGTGCAGACCGGGGTAAAACGATCATGGCTACCTTGCATGAGCGTCATTCCGACCGTGTGTTTGATACGAAAGAGTTAAGTCTTCAAGACCTATCTGATTTACTTTGGGCTGCCAATGGGGTCAATCGTCCGGGTGAGAAGAAGCGCACGGCTCCTTCCGCCATGAATAGACAGGAGATAGACCTATACGTATTTAATAAGGATGGTGTCTATAAATACGATGCTTTCAGCAATACGTTGCAGCCCGTAGCCTCAGGCGACCATCGCCAACTGATCGCCGGGGCTCAGGATTTTGTCCTCTCTGCTCCTGTATCGTTGCTCATGGTGGCAGACTTGTCGAAACTCGGCGGGGACGATGAGCGTTCCAAGCTGATGGGTGCTGCTGATGCCGGTATTGTTTCGCAAAACATCAACCTCTTCTGTGCTGGCGTGGGCTTATCGACAGTGCCTCGTGCGTCTATGGATCAGCAGGGGCTGAGAGCGTTGCTGAAATTGAGCGAATCCCAGGTACCCATGTTGAATAACCCGGTAGGCTATCCGAAATGAGTCTCTTCGCGTTAGTCCCTATCCTCTACTTAGTGGGCAATGCTTACGTCTTCTGGCGGGGCAAGCAGGCGTTGCAGGCGCAACCGAAAGGATGCCGCCTCCTGTTTGCCCTCGTCTATTGGTTAGGGGCATTGTCCATCTTCCCGGAGTTTTTGTGGCACAGCGCCTCGTCCCCGGTTTATCTCCTGCGCTTGTTGCATCAGGTAGGAACGGGGTGGATGGTCTTTACCTTGTATATGGTATTGGCTCTGCTTGCCTTCGATGTGTTGCGCCTCTGCCGTCTTCGTATCAAGGGGAGCTCCTGGGTGGCGCTTTTGCTTACGTTGATAAGTTTAGGCTATGGATATTACCATTATAAGCATCCTTCAATAAAGGAGATAGACATCCTTATCAACAAGCCTCTCACCTCTCCGTTGAAGATTGTTGCCATCAGCGACGTCCACTTAGGATACGGCACAGGTAAGCAGCAGCTTGCCGACTACGTCCGCCTCATCAACGCCCAGCAGCCCGACCTCATCCTGATAGCCGGTGATTTGATAGACAACGACCTCACCCCGGTCAAGCGTGAGCGTATGCAAGACGAACTCAACGACCTCCGTGCCCCCTTGGGTATCTACATGGTTCCCGGCAATCACGACTACTTCGGCGGCATCGAAGCCTGTGAAGAGTTTATCCGGTGGACGGACATCTGCCTCCTCCGGGATTCTCTCGTACAGCTTCCCAACGGCATCCAGCTTATCGGCCGCGACGACCGGCGTAACCGCTCCCGCCTCCCTCTCTCCACCTTGGCAGAGCAGGCCGACGCTTCGCGCCCGATTATCCTCCTTGATCATCAACCCTACGACCTCGCCACGACCGCCCGTTGCGGTATAGACCTCCAGTTCAGCGGTCATACCCACCACGGGCAGATATGGCCACTCACCTGGCTGACCGACTACCTGTTCGAACTCAGCTACGGCTATCGTGCCGTCGGTGAAAGCCAAATCTTCGTATCCTCGGGTCTTTCCCTTTGGGGACCGCCGTTCCGCATCGGGACGGATAGCGAAGTGGTGGTCTTCCGATTAACATCTAACCTCCAATAAGCATCGTGAAAGTTTTCATCCAGTCCATCTACGGGCAGTTGCTTCTGACTGCCTACATCGCCTGGCGCGGCTACCCGGCCGTCCCCCACCGCCGTTCGTGGCGGATACCTTACCTGCTCTTCTTCATCCTCGAAGTCAGCATCTTCCTTTTCGGCTATTTCTTCCGAAACGATTTGCCTGATAGCATCATGCTCCCGCTGATGATGCTATGCAATACGTGGTACATCGCCTCCCTCTACCTGACGATAGGTCTGCTCGTGCTCGAAGTCCTCCGCCTCAGCGATCGTTTCTTCCATTGGTTCCCTATATATATAATAAGGTATAAGATGGCTGTGGCCCGTGTCCTCTTCGTCCTCTTCATCGTGGGCGACGTGCTTTTGATGGTTCATGCCTACCGCACGGTGATGAATCCCGTAGTCCGGCACGTCTATCTCACTTTGCCCAAGGGGAGCAGCACCCGCGACAGCCTCCGTATCGCGATGATGAGCGACCTCCACATCGGCGAAGTCATCCGCAAGCCACTTGTCCAGAAACAAGTCGCCCTCTGTAATGCGGAGCACCCGGACATCGTTGTCCTCGTCGGCGATATTATGGATTACGAATCCCGCTGGGCGGAAAACGCGCATATCGAAGATGACCTCCGCAGCCTCCAGGCTCCCTTGGGAACTTATATTGTGAACGGCAACCACGAATACCGTGCCAATATCCATGCCAAGCGCCACTGGCTCCGCAAGGCGGGCACGCTCCTGATGGACTCGGTGGTGAGTCCCGACTCGACTTTCCTCCTGATAGGGCGCGACGACTTCACCAATCCTCGGCGCAAGCCCCTCCACGACTTGATTCTCGGGAAAGACACGACGCTCCCGACCATCGTCCTCGACCATCAGCCCTGGAGTTTTGCCGAAATGCGGATGCTGGGCATCGATTTGGGGTTGCACGGGCATACCCACAACGGACAACTTTGGCCGTACCCGCTGGTAATGAAATTTATCTACGAATGTCCCTACGGATACTATCGCCGGGGACCGACGCAACACTATATATCCTCCGGAGTGGGCTGCGCCGGACCGCCCTATCGGGTCGGAACACTGTCGGAGATAGTCATTCTGCATGTGAAATTTGAATGAAAAGTTGCATCAACAGGTGATGCCGAGGCTCATCAGGTGTCGATGACGGGGCTCACTCAATGCGAATGACGAGGCACACTCGGTGTGAGTGAGCCAGCACACTCGATGCAAATGACGAAGCACACTCGACGTTGATGCTGAAAAAAGATATACAAATATGTTAATAGAAGAAAAAATTATGTGGCGCTGCCTCGAACTGGCGCGCTGCGGCGCGGGGCATACAGAGCCTAACCCCATGGTGGGCGCGGTAGTGGTCCACGACGGGAAAATTATCGGCGAAGGATATCATCGGAAATGTGGCGAAGGACACGCCGAAGTGAACGCGATAGCCTCGGTCCGCGATGAATCCTTGCTTCGCGACGCCACCCTCTACGTCAGCCTCGAGCCTTGCTCGCATTATGGCAAGACGCCGCCTTGCGCGGAGTTGATTCTGCGGAAACGAATACCCCGCGTCGTCGTCGGGTGCATGGATCCGTTCCCGGAGGTCTCGGGCCGGGGCGTAAGGATGTTGCGCGAAGGCGGAGTGGAGGTCGTAACCGGCGTCCTCGAGCGCGAGGCATGGGAGCTGAACCGTGTCTTTATGACTGTCCAGACCCTCCGTCGCCCGTATGTCCGGCTGAAGTGGGCGCAGAGCTGCGACGGGTTTATCGACAAAGCGCGCACCTCGGTGGCGGAACCCCCGGTTGTATTTTCCACACCGGAAACGCAAGTCAGGGTACACAAGATGCGGGCAGAGTCGGCGGCCATTATGGTTGGGACGCGGACAGCATTGCTGGATAACCCCTCGCTCACGGTACGCCGCTGGGCAGGACAATCGCCGGTGCGGGTTGTGCTCGACCGGGAGTTTCTTATTCCCAACGATTATCATCTCCTCGACGGGAGCCAGCCGACGCTTGTTTTTACTTCGGAGGGAAAAGGACAGGAAGGCAAGGAAATACCCGGAGTAACCTATTGCGAACTGGATAGAAAGGTTGCTGTCCTTCCGCAGATATTGGACGAACTATTCCGCCGCAAACTGAACTCGCTGATGGTCGAGGGCGGCGCGATGCTCCTGAACAGCTTCCTCGAGGCAGGGCTGTGGAACGAGGCGACGGTGGAAACTGCACCGGTGGAGTTGGGGGCAGGCGTAGAAGCGCCTATCATACGGCAACCGGCGGCAGAAACCCTCTTTTGCGCTGGGCATCGGATAGATATATACCGGAGAAGGCATTCCGTAGGAGACAATAAAATAAGTAAATCTTTGTGAAGATACTTCGGGAAGCGAAAATTGTTTCTACATTTGCAGCTTAATACGTAATAAACACTATTTTCGATGAGAAATAAGATAATACTCTGGTTCGCGGGATGCTTCATGGCATTAATGACATCATGCTTGAGTTCGTCGAACGAGTATATTTATGAAGTGAGTAGAAACTGCCAATTACTGAGTTTTACGTTGGAGAATGATTCCGTCGAAGGGCTTTCGACGTTAGAGTTCACGATAGACCAGTTGGGTAATGCGGTATTTAATCTGGATTCCATGCCGGTTGGCACGGAGATAGGGAAGGTGTTGATTGATACAATGACGTATGGATCGGCAACGACAGGTGTCCGTATCTACCAGACAGCTACGGGGGATACCATCGATTACTCAAACGAGGACTCGGTAGATTTCTCCCAGCCGGTGGAAATACTCATTTATACGGGAGAGGCGATTGCTCGTAAGTATGATGCTTGGGTGAATATCCATACGCAAGAGCCGGATTCGCTGGTCTGGAAGCTCTACTCCGACGAGTTGCTCTCCCAACCGATGGATGAGGTGAAAGTGATGACAAACGGCTATGCAGAAGCCGGTGAGGATACTTATTTAATGTATGCCCGGCCGGTAGGAACGCAGGCTTACTTGCTCTATACCGCGTCGATGGATGCCCCAGACCGATGGACGGAACAGGCGTTGAGCGGTCTGCCGACAAGCGGCTTGCTCTTGGAGCAAATGACTACCTTTAATAATCAGCTTTATGTGCCCGCAACTGATGGTGCTTTATATGCCTCGGCGGATGGCGCTACGTGGAGCCGGCAAGAGGGGGCACCGATGGTGAAAGCCTTGTTGGGTGGTCTGAGCAATAGCGTGAATCAGCCGGCGGCCTTGGCAGCTGTAGTGGAAGCGGAAGGCAGCTTGGTGTTTGCGGCTATGGATGTAGATGGCAGTTGGGAGATGGGGGCAGGAGTGCCTGCTGAATTCCCGATATCTGGCTTTGCCTCGACGGATATGGATTTGATGTATCGCGACCGTTTGCTGATTGTAGGTGGACGTACGGCGGGCAATCAGTTGGTGAATACAACGTGGTCCACGATGGATGCCCGGACGTGGGCAAACTTGACTGATGCGCAGAAGTCCTATTTCACGAAGAAGGAAGGGGCTAATGTCGCCTATTATGACGATAAGTTCTATTTGATAGGAGGTATGGATGAGGCTGGTAAGCCTACCAAAGATATTCATTTGTCTATTGATCACGGGGTAACATGGTCGTATATCGACTCGCTGGTAGTCTTGCCGAACGAATATGCCGCCCGAGGTTTTGCCTCGATGATAGTGGATAAAGATAACTATTTGTGTATCTTTGGCGGGAAGACGGCGAAGACAGCCTCCGTCTTGAATGAAGTTTGGCGGGGACGAATCAACCGTCTGGGCTTCGAAAGACAATAAGGACAAGGAATTTGCGTTAGAATAGAAATATAGACATAAACGTAATGGTTATGGAGAAACATTTCTTTCGGCGCATAGTAGGTATGATAATAATCGTCTGTGTAATCGCAGTTACGGCTCGAGCTCAAGATGAAGGAGACTACCGCTTTGAGATAGGCGGTATGGCGGGCGGCGCTTTTTATATGGGCGATGTGAACAAGAACACGATCTTTAAGGGCATGAATCCGGCGGTGGGCGGCGTGTTCCGCTACACTCCGAACTTACGTTGGGCGTTGAAGACCAACCTGACGTGGGCGATGGTATCGGGCAGTACGGAGGGCTTGGACAATGTTTTCCCGAATGGGGGACAGGCTTCGTTCAGCCGTAGCTTGATAGATGTCGGGGGGCAGATGGAGTTTAACTTCATGCCTTATAGCGACCGTTATGTCTATCTGAATGCGAAGCGTTTTGCCCCGTATGCCTTTCTGGGTATCGGCATGACGGTAGCCGTCGGGGGACAAACTACGGCGGCGCTGAACCTTCCGATAGGAGTCGGCGTGAAATATAAGCTGACTAGCCGGTTGAACTTGGGGTGCGAGTTCTCGGTTCGAAAGGTATTTAGCGATAAGCTGGATGTAACGAATGGAAGTAATGCCATGTTGGAAGACCCGTATGGCATAACGAGCAGCTTCCTGAAAAACAAAGATTGGTATTCGTTCCTGACACTTTCGATTACATGGAGTTTCGGACCGAGATGCCAACCGTGTAATAATATAAGGAATATGTAATAGATATCGTGATGGGAAAGTATATGTTTAGAGGTAAGAAAACACCGTTTTCGTAGGATGAAAGCTATGTTTTAAATAAATACCGTAGCATCGCGAATTAATAATAAACGAAGATAATGTCGCTGATAGAGCAAATAGATAGAGACCGATTGCCGCAACACGTGGCAATTATAATGGATGGCAACGGGCGCTGGGCAAAATCGAGAGGCTTGGAGCGCTATATGGGTCATCAAGAAGGTGTCGTGTCTGTACGCAAAGTGGTAGAGGCCGCCAAGACAATAGGAGTAAAGTACCTGACGATGTACACTTTCTCGACAGAGAACTGGAAGCGGCCGGAGGCGGAAGTCCATGCCTTAATGAGCTTGATGGTTACTGCCATAAAACATGAGACGCCGGATTTGATGAAGAACAATATCCGTTTGTCTGCCATTGGAGACCTATCACGTTTGCCACAAGATGCCTATCAGACATTGATGGAATGTATTGAAGAAACTTCAGGCAATACGGGTACGACGGTGGTTTTGGCCTTAAGCTATTCGTCGCGCTGGGAAATTGTGAATGCCATCCGGCAAGCCGTTGGCGAAGCATCCAAAGGAAAACTGAAGGCGGAAGATGTGGATGACGCGTGGGTAAGCCAGCATTTGACCACGAATCACTTGCCTGACCCGGACTTATTGATTCGTACGGGTGGGGAACAACGTCTGAGCAATTTCTTGCTTTGGCAACTTTCGTATGCCGAGTTTTATTTTACGCCAACTTATTGGCCTGATTTTAGAGAAGAAGAGTTTTATGATGCGATATTGTATTACCAGCAGCGCGAGCGCCGTTTTGGTAAGACAAGCGAGCAGTTGAAATATAAACCATAAGCTGTTATGTACAAAGGAATAGTGATGTTGCCTCTTTTCTTGGGTTGTGCGTGTGGCGTATTTGCCCAAGAAACAGATAGTACCCAAGTTGAACAGCCGGTAGAAGTACCGGAGATATCATATTCGTTATCGCCGAAGAAGTATAAAATAGCGGATATAAAGGTATCGGGTATTAAGAATTATGATGATTTTGTATTGATTGGTTTCTCGGGTTTGTCTGTCGGAGACGAGGTTACTATCCCGGGAGATGAGATTACGACAGCAGTAAAACGCTTCTGGAGACATGGTTTGTTTTCGGATGTGAAGATATTGGCGAGTAAGATAGAAGGCGACCAAGTCTGGCTGGAAATCCAACTGAAGCAGCGTCCGCGTATCTCAGAAGTGAATTATTATGGTGTCAAGAAAGGCGAGCGCGAGGATTTGGAAATGAAGTTGGGCTTGAAGAAAGGTTTCCAAATCACTCCGAACTTGGTGGATAGGGCAAAGACCGTTATCCAGCGTTTCTTCGATGGAAAGGGTTTTAAGAATGTCGATGTCAATATTGTTCAAAAGGATGACTTATCGCACGAAGGTGAAGTAATCCTTGATATTCATATTGACAAGCATGAGAAGACCAAGATTCATCGCATTTACTTCAATGGAAATAAGGCTTTGACGGCTCAAGATTTGAAGAAAGCGATGAAGAAGACGAACGAAAAGTTCAACTTGTTCAACGACTGGAAATCGAGTATCCTTGAGGCTTTCAGTACGAAAAAGTTCACAACGGAAGAGTACGAAAACGATAAGAAAAACATTATTTCCAAGTATAACGAGCATGGTTATCGCGATGCCGTCTTGTTAGCCGATAGCGTCGTGAATTATAACTCGAAGAAAGTCGATATTTATATATCGGTAGATGAGGGCCAGCAATATTTCTTGAAGGATATCCGTTTTGTGGGTAATACGAAATATGCAACAGATTACCTGGCTGCGGTGTTAGGCATGAAGCCGGGCGAAGTCTATAACCAGAAGAAATTGGAAGAACGTTTGACCACGGATGAAGATGCCGTTTCAAATGTTTATCTGAACGATGGTTATTTGTTCTTCACGGCAGATCCTGTGGAAGTAGAGGTCGAAAACGACTCTATTGCATTGGAAATTCGTATGATGGAAGGTCCGCAAGCGACAATCAATCGCATTATAATAAATGGTAATGACCGGTTGTATGAAGATATCGTTCGCCGTGAATTGCGTACAAAACCGGGTATGCTGTTTAGTCGAGAGGATTTGGTTCGTTCTATTCGTGAGTTGGCTCAAATGGGACACTTCGACCCGGAAAACATGAATCCACGTCCAATTCCAGACCCGGAAAACGGAACGGTCGATATCGAATATAACTTGGTATCAAAAGCGAACGACCAGATAGAGTTCTCGGCTGGTTGGGGACAGACCGGTGTCATCGGTAAATTGAGTTTGAAATTCACCAACTTCTCTATGAAGAATTTCTTGAATCCGAAATCTTATAAGGGTATTATTCCACAGGGTGAAGGGCAGACATTGACACTTTCTGGTCAAACGAACGGTCGTTATTATCAGGCCTATAGTATCTCATTCCTTGATCCGTGGTTCGGAGGAAAGCGTCCGAATACATTCTCGGTAAGTGCTTATTTCTCGAAACAGACAGATATTAGTTCGAACTATCTGAGTAATTATGGATATGGTGGATATCCTTATTATGGCTATGGTTATGGTGGATATGGGTATGGATATGGGAGTTATGGGTACGGATACGGGAACCCTTATTATCAAAATATGTATGAATATGCTTTGGACCCAGATAAATCCATCATGATGTTTGGTCTTTCAGCCGGTTATGGTAAGCGTCTGGAGTGGCCTGATGACTTCTTCCAGTTTATGGCGACTTTGAATTATCAGGTTTATAAGATGCATGATTGGGATTATTTCTTGGTAAACAATGGAACTTGCCATAATGTCAATCTGGAAATCTTATTGCAACGTAACTCTATTGATAACCCGCTTTATACTCGTAGAGGTTCGCAATTCTCATTATCTGTAGCGGCTACTCCTCCGTATTCTTTGTTTGATGGAAAAGATTACGCGAATATGGATGACCGAGATCCGGAGAAGTTTAAGTTGATCGAGTATCATAAATGGAAGTTCAAAGCGAAGATATTCTCCCCGCTTGCCCCGATGACGGTGAAACGTACGCCGGTATTAATGACTCGTGTGGAATATGGTTTTGTCGGTTCTTATAATAAGCATAAACGTTCTCCGTTTGAAACATTCTATATGGGTGGTGATGGTATGACCGGATATTCTAGTACATACGCGACGGAAACCATCGGTTTGCGTGGTTATGAAAACGGTAGTATTGCGGGTAATGGCTATTATGAGTCTTACGGTTATGCTTATTCTCGCTTGTCTATGGAATTGCGCTATCCGTTTATACTCGAGCCATCTTCGACGATTTACGGTCTGGTCTTTGTAGAAGCTGGTAATGCGTGGACAGAATTGAAAGATTTTAATCCATTTGATTTGAAGCGTTCTGCTGGTGTCGGTGTCCGTATCTTCTTGCCGATGATTGGTCTGATGGGTATTGACTGGGCGTATGGTTTCGATACGCCGAATTATGGCGACCGGACGAAACGAAGCGGAAGCAACTTCCACTTTGTCATCGGTCAAGAGTTTTAAACCCTCTGGAATCTATAGCGTCAGAAGAAAAACATTAAATGAGAGTAGATATGAAAAAGTTCTTTTTAGCAAGTTGTCTGATGTTGCTTTGCTCTTTAGTTGCAAGCGCACAGAAATATGCCTTGGTTGATATGGAATATATTCTGAAAAATATTCCGGCATACGAAATGACGAACGAGCAATTGAGCCAGATTTCGCAGAAATGGCAGAATGAAGTCGAAGCACTCCAGCAGGAAGCGCAGAATATGTATAAGACCTATCAGAGCGATTTGGTTTTCCTTTCCGCAGAAATGAAATCGAAGCGGGAAGAGGAAATTGTTCAGAAAGAACAGGAAGCTCAAGATTTGAAACGTAAGTATTTTGGCGCAGATGGAGAATTGTATAAGCGTCGGGAGACATTGATGAAGCCGATTCAGGATGAAATTTATAATGCGGTAAAGGAAATTGCCGATGACAGAGGTTACCAAATTGTTATCGACCGAGCATCTGCGATGAGTATCATTTATGCTTCTCCGAAAATAGATATTAGTAATGAAGTGCTATCAAAGTTAGGATATTCAAAGTAAATACATTACTTTTGTGCGTTCGTTTAAAAAAGCGTACAGAAATATCTCGATTTAATAACAAGTAACTATAAAAATGATGAAAAAGCTTATTGCATTATTGTTAATGATTATCCCGATGGGCGTTGTAGCTCAGGAAGTTAAAATCGCATTTGTAAATACCCAGGAAATCTTCATGGCTATGCCGGAAGTTTCGGATATGGAAAAGAAAATGGCAGACCTTCAGGAAAGCTACAAGAAGGAGTTGTCTCAAATGGAAGAAGAATACAAGAAAAAATATTCAGATTTCATTGCACAGCAGGATTCCTTGACAGAGAATATCAAAATTAGAAGAATGCAAGAAGTTCAGGATATGCAGCAGCGTATGGATAACCTCGTTCAGGTTGCCCAGCAGGATGTGGCTAAACAGCAACAGGAATTGATTAAGCCGATCCAAGAAAAGATTCAGGCGGCTATCAAAAGTGTTGGGGACGAGAAAGGTTATACTTACATCTTAACTCCGGAAATTTTACTTTATTCCGGTTCATCAGCAACAGACGCTACTCCGTTTGTCAAAGATAAATTGGGATTGACGGGTGCGGCTACAGCATCTTCAGCAGCAAATTAATTTTTGAGCTATTGATAGAAGGACGCGGATTGCAGAATGGTTTGGCTAAGTGCCCAGCCATTGCAATTCGCGTTTAATTTTGTAAAGGTATGAGCTGCGAGGATTTCCAATTACAGAAACAAGGCCCAATCGGTATCTTCGACTCCGGCTACGGAGGTCTTACAGTCTTTTCCAAGATTCAGGAGCGTTTGCCGGAGTACGATTTTATCTATTTGGGCGATAATGCCCGTGCTCCTTATGGTCCGCGTTCTTTTGAAGTTGTCTATCAATTTACACGGGAAGCTGTACTCCGACTTTTCCACGAAGGCTGCCAGTTGGTTATCTTAGCTTGTAATACGGCTTCTGCTAAAGCGTTGCGGACGATTCAGCAGCAAGATTTACCTCAATGGGATTCAGCACGTAGGGTTTTAGGGGTTATCCGCCCAACAACAGAGATTGTTGATAAAATTAGCCGGACAAAGCACGTCGGTGTTGTTGGTACTGTAGGTACTATCTCTTCTAAATCCTATTCGATGGAGATTGCAAAGTTATTTCCACATATTCAAGTAACTGGAGAGGCTTGTCCCCTTTGGGTTCCGTTAGTTGAAACTGGGGAATACAATTCTCCGGGTGCAGATTATTTCGTGAAGCAACACCTCGACCGTCTTTTTCTGAAAGATCCGCAGATAGACACCTTGATTCTTGGTTGCACGCATTATCCTTTACTTTTGGATAAGATTCGACGTTATACGCCAACGGGTGTAACTCTTCTTCCTCAAGGCGAATATGTAGCAGAAAGTCTTGCGGACTATTTGATGAGGCACACCGAAATGGACGCCCGCCTAACGAAACAATCTTCCCGTCGCTTCCTCACCACGGAATCTGCGGAGAAGTTTTCCGAGGCGGCCGCCATTTTCCTGCAAGCTCCGATAACCGTAGAACGTATCGTCCTCTGACTATCTGGCTTTTTCTAATCGTTCAATCATTCCCCTTCCCAAGGCTCTCTTCTTTTCAATGTGTTGCTTGACTGCCGTTACGAAGGGATTGCTTTCGAAGGCTCCTCGGACACCTTCGAAATCTTGTCGCTTTTCAGTTTCCGAGCCATCGACTCCGAAGCCCGTCATCGACGTTAGCGAAAATTCTTTCCGTGCATCTTCGTAGAGCAGGTTGTCCAATCCGACGACGGCATCTTCCCAGCGTCTAATCAGAGTTATCAGGTCGTCAATTTCTACTTCCTGTAGTTTCAGACCATAGAATGATTCGATAGCCTCGTATGCCCAATCCCATTCCAAGGAATAATAACGTGCATGGGTCTCTTGGAAAAAGTTTTCTAAATCTTCTATCTGGTTTATGCGGCCTTGCTCTACATCTTCAAGTATGTTATTCAAACTTCGTGCCGGCAGGATTAGTCCGGAGAGGTCGAGCCATTCTCCTTGCCCATCACTGCTATCCGGTCGCAATCTTCGACGAATGTCTTCGATATTCTCAAACTCTTGTCCTTGCAAGCGGGAAATAAGCGAGTTCCCTAAGAATTTCTCGATGGCCATCCGATAAAGTTCCAATCCCCGCAATAGGGATGTCCGTTTTATCCGCGTATTCTGATAATAATAGACATCGGAAGTCGCTCCCGCCAGCGATTGCAATTCTTTGAGGATGGATACCGCCTTCATCATCTTCTGGATAGTATAGGGACTGAGGAGATTATAATTTATCGGATCCAACTTCAGTGTCCCGCGTCGTTTGTCGCGCTTGGGCCATTTCTGCGCATCTCTTATCGTCCCTACGCTGCGGAGATTGACTCCCGGCATAAGGTAACTCTCGTCATTCTTCTCAATTAAATACGAAAAAGGAATGTTCGACGTATCGCTATGATGATAGTGTCGTCCCATAACCAGCGAGAACGCCCCTATCCGTGCCGGCCAAAGAATATACGAATCGCTTGTCGTCTTCGAGCCGCGTTCTACAATTCCCTGATGGATAGGCCCGAGCTTATACATGTGATTACTCTGGTTAGACCCGCTTCCGGCATTCAGGAACGAATACATCCCGGCTATCAACAAGCTGCTTTTATGCATCGAGACGGTAAACGGCCCGGCGAAGATGGCGCAAACTTCTCCGTTCTCGAATACGCAGTTGCTAAACAAAAGGGAATCGTGTGCCGAGAAGTTGTGCGACACCCGGCAGCTCTGCCCTACGAAGCAACGTACTAATTTAGCCGCATCCGAAACTTCCGCCCCCGACGAGATGATAAAGTCTTCGGCTATCACACTGTCTCCGACATATACCGGCTCTTCTTCTGTACTATTAACCGACCCGTTTTGCAGGCGGGTTACATTCTCTACCTTCGCAAATTCTCCAATACGCACGTCGCGGAGGGTTCCGGCATTGATAATCTTTGTCCCTTTGCCGATAGTCCCGCGTCCGGTCGCCAACCTCCGGCTGTATGCGCTAATCATCTCCATCAACCGGCAAATAAGTTCCGGGCGGTGGCGGTAAAGGGCTATGATATAGGCCAGCGGTGCCGAGAGCCGGTCGAAAAGGGGCACCTCGCGTCCGCCTGTTTCGTTCAGTACGGAGACTAACGTGTTGTTTCCAAACGTACTTTCTTTCGTTGCCACAATCAGATTCGAGTTCACGATTTGGCAATCCGCGCCGATATCGTAATGTGCGATGTAGTTGTGGATGTCCATGATGAGCGTATCGTCGCCCACCGAACAATCGTGCAGTCGTGCCCGGTAAATCCCGCTATGTTGGCTGATACCGCCTTCCCACGAAGCCTTTTTTGAAAACATGCCGAGCTGGATAGTCCCTGAAAACTCGGCCTCGCGGACAAAATCCGTGCAGAAACCTTCTGCCACCCATACCTTGTCCCAACTTTCTGCCCGGCACCCTTGTGCTTCCAGTTGCCGGCATTCACTCTCTGTCAATAGTCTTTTCATATACCTCAATATAATCGTTTATTAGACAAAATCATTCTATTTGCAAATCTCGGCGGTTCGTCTTCGCCTTTGTCTCATCAATACGCCTGTTTAGCTTCTCGATAAACTCCGCTGCTTCTGCATTGGGCGATATGAGATTTGTCCCGACCGCACGACAGACAAGCTCGTCGAAGGCGGCGGCCAACTCCTTTCGGATATCCTCCGACCTGCGTTTCCCCTCGTCCCCTTTCTTCGCTTTTTCGCGTCGCTTCACCAGCGCAGCATATTTGTCGTTGAAAACTTTCATCCGGCTGGCAGCCTTCGTAATGCCGAGCTGCTCCATCGCTTCTGCGGCTTCCGGCTTTGACAAATCGAGATACAGTCTTTTGATAAGCATCGTTGCTCCATCCTTCGTGTTGTAGCCGATTCCCGCATACGGGCTGATTTTGGGTTTGAGTAGCAATCCGGCTTCCCGCTCCGCCGGCCTTGGGGAAATAAGGGCGTTCGTTATCATGCTGAAGAGATAGTTCGCTCCTTCTTTCCGCTGTTTATCCAAGATAGCCAGTTGGCTAGTTTCCTCGCTGGCACGGGACTCCTGCGTCAGTTCCAATAGCTCCGCCGACAGCTGGTTAAGCTCTTCCCACAGGTCGTGTGGAAGAGAAATCGCCGGTGCAATAAACTCCTTCTCTGTGTTTGGGGGATAACCTTCATTCTGCTTGGGCATTGGGATATCTTCCAGCGTACGCTCCACGAAGTCGTGCAGTTCTGCATTTCGCATCCGATGCAGCGAATGACTCTTTACCTTTAAATATACCCTCATTTTGTCTTTTTCTTTTTGTCTCTGATAAAAAGTTAGCTTTGTAGTGTCGGGGGCAAAGGTACGGAATTCCGAAGAATATTATATCAACATCTACGTTTTCATGGATGTTGAGGAAAATTTCCATAGATGTTCAGCCGCGAAAGCGTGGATGTTGATGTATTGCCAAGCTCTTTTAATTCCCGGAAATGCGTTGAATTCCTATTTTTTACTTACCTTCGCAAAAAATAAATTCAATGAGTCCAAGAGCAATATTCATTAGTGGTTTCGATTTCTTCTTCTATTCTAAGGAGGAAGAGCGGAAACATATTCATGTGGAAAAGGGAGAAAAGTCTGCGAAAGTTTGGTTGGAGCCAACGATCGAGGTAGCAACCAATTATGGATTCACAAGCAAAGAAATACGATTCATCATACAAACAATACAAGAAAATGAGCAACTTATCAACGAAAAATGGAACTATCACTTCGGCAGAGAACAAGGCTGAAGTAACTTATATATCCCGCAACGGATTAGTCCTTTGGGTAAAGGACAAGGAATATTATCTGCCTTACGAGAAGTATCCTTGGTTTAAGAAGGCAACGGTCGATGATATTTTCAATGTCCGGCTATTGGGGCGAGACCATATCCGCTGGGAAGCATTGGACGTGGATTTAAGTTTGGGTATCCTCCAAAATCCCGACCAATATCCTTTAATAGCGAAATAGATTCTGTGCGATGCTTTGATTCTGTAGAGAAAACCTATATTTCGTCCCCCGAAACCTACTCTTTCGTCCAAAGAAAGCATAGTTCTGGAAAAAATTCCGAGTTTTTTCTTGCAGATTCATAAATCGTCCTTACCTTTGCATCGATTCCCGATGGGATAGCGTTCCCAAATATGACGGAATCGATATATGATATTAAGCATTTACGAAGATTATTCCTACTCAAAAAATCGGCAAAATTTTTTACACGTTGGGATAATGGACAATAAATGCTTGCGCTCTGAAGCGTATTCTTCTTTTTTAGTTAGAGAAAAAAGAACTATACCGTATAGAGCGCGGGCTGTTGTTTTATTATTAACGTGTGGGCGTTTGCCGATGCCTTTGAGTAAATAATAAGCAACATCACCCGCGCTTTTTTTGTGTAGTTCAAGATATAGCGTGGGGATGTTGTAGAAGCAACAGCATCTCCGCGCTTTTTTGTTCATAATGGATATGTTGTAATGCTTACGGCTTCGTAATTGTTGATAGACGAATACATTTTAAACACTTCAATATTAACAATTAAATTATTAAAGTATTATGAACAAGAAAGTTTCTACGATTTTGACCGCGAGCTTGTTGATGATGGCGCCGGTCTTTGGTAGTAATATCTTTGCTCAAGACACAAGTATCGATGATGCAACAGATAAAACTGCCTATGCGTTGATGCCTACTTATTGGTGGAATAGTGTTGATAAAGAATTTACTAAGAAGGGATCCACTGAATATGTAGGGTATAATGCAAAAGACAAAGAGTTCTTTATTACTAATGATGCAAAGCAGCGTTGTTTATTCTATGTAAACAAACAGAAAGATGCAATGGGTGATGTCATCGCATACGAGTTTGTTTTGGTAGAAGATTCTAGCGTCAAATTAACTGTTGGTGGAGCTTCAACATTTGCTTTGGGAGAGAATCCAAATGTGAAAAATGATGGAACATTAGATCATTTCACATTGGAATGGGCAACTGATGGTGTTGAATATCAGATTGCAGATGATGGAGGCAAAACATATCCTCGTGATATTGTCGCACATAAGAGAAGTGGAGATGAAAACTATGCTCAGCTTTTTGCATTAGATAAAGTAGAAGATGCAGATGCTAGTGGAGAACTGAACAAGTTATTCAATGAAAAAGGATTTAACCTGAAAGTTAAACCGGAACTGAAAGATATTGAGGTCTCCGGAAACTTGTTCGAAGGTAGCCGTATTTGGCAATATACTTTAGCTACTGGTTATAATGTAACTGAGCAAACCGAAAATGGTGAAACATTAACTTTCCCTGCTGGTACATATTTCTTTGCAGAGCGTGTACTGAAAGATGAATATGACGGTTCTACAACAATTACAGAAGATGATATTGATTGGTTGAACTCTACGTTTATCGCAGTTAGTCCGACAGATGCAGGAGAAGCTACAGATGGTGATAGAAAAGCTGGTAAAGGCTTTAAATTGACTACAGTTAAGGGCTCTGAATTTTTGTTTGATACAAACAATCCTTCAGAAATGCAGGGTACTGATATCGCCGTAACGAATGCTTGCTTTAAAGTTCAGACAAACCATACTGGTGAATATCCATTTGCTATATCTGTAGAAAAGTTCTTCTATCAGCCGTCTAAGGCTTCTATGGAAACAGCAGAGCAGGAAACAGCCGCTATTTGGTTAGGTGTTATTTCTTACGATGAAGCATCTCAGAATGTTGCATCTATTCCTGTAACCTTGGATTCAACAGATCCGACAAAGGATGAAGCTATTGATTTTGCACAGCATATCTTTGGCTTTAGTGATTCTGCCGTTATCGATGGTATTACATTGTTGAATGAAGACAAGACTCCGGCTGTTTATACTATCAAGTTTGTCGGTGGTAATGAAGCTGACGAAGATTTGATGGATAAATATTTGACAGTGGGTACAGATGGTACCGATTTCCAATGGGAGGCTAAGGGTGCAGCTATTTATGATGAGACATATCCTATATTCCAGTATGTAATTACAAAAGCTGAAAAGAAGACGGGTAGTGATAAATACACATTGGTAACTTTCACAAACCGTGAAACAGGTGAAAACTTTACTGCTGAATTATTCCCGGAAGAAGGAACTGACCGCTATTCATTAGCTATTACATCTACAGAATTGGATAATGTAATTCCATTTACTGTAAATAGATCTACTTATGCAGTTGAACCTCAAGATCAGGATACTACAACTCCGACTACTATTGACGGTATCACTGTAGATGAAGATGTCATTGTTGAATTGAAGAAAGTAACTCCGGATGAATATGCGGGCTTCTTGAATGTAGATAATGAATCTATCCGTACTTTGGCATTTGCTCGTGATAAGAATGTTACATCAAACAAATTGTATGCGGTTGTTGAAGCTAAGTATGATAATGGATCATTCGATTATTATACTTTGAATGAGAAAGATAAATTTGCTACAGAAGTTTACGATGCAGCTCAATGGCAGTTGGTTAAGAGCGAAAAGCCGACTACTATCTCTCGTGTATTCGCTTATAACAATACGACAACAAAATCTGTTGATTTCGTATCTGCCGGAGATAAAGTTTCTGCATATACTTATAGCTTGCGCTATGTTGTAGATGGTTCTGAAACAGATTGGTTCTTGCAGAGTGCTTCTAATACAGCATTGTCCGATGCAGTTAAATTGTCAAAAGTAGCCAATGTAGAAGATGCTGAAGATATAACAAATACTGCACTTAAGTTCTACATTAAACAGAATGTAGATGGTTCTGTTACGTTGTTCAACAAGTATGGTTCTGACAATACCTTCAGTGGTTCTAAAGTAGCTCCTGAAGATAAACGTGCTAGCGTTGATGTAGTATGCACAACGAATAGCGATGGTAGCTATAGCTATAATTATCAGAATTCAAATAATCGTCCGTTTATCTATACTTCAGAGTCTGAAGCTTTGAATATCAAGACATATCTTGATCCTCAACATGCAGAACTTAGCTGGGAAGAAGCTGGCCATGTAACGATTGAAAGTGAATTGGGTAATTATGTCTCAATGAATGATGATCGTGATGGTATCGTTGTAAATGAAGCAGATGCCGATGCTTACTACTTGCATATTACAGATGAGAATGCCGTTGTTCCTTCATTCTTTATCTCTTTAGGCAAGGGTGGCAATGATGCTCTGAGCGAAAGAATGTATATGTTCAACCCGATTGATTCTGTTGATTATTACGTTGCTGATGGTACGTATGATAAGAAGTATCAATGGTCAGAAGAAGATGTTAAGGCAATCTTCAAATCAGGATCTTTGAATGCAACTGCAGATACTATGACTATCACAGTTAAAGGCGAAGGTGAAAAGAAGATTGCACTGAAAGCTGACAATAACGACAAGAATGTATGGGGTGGTTTGAATCGCTTCAAGTTCCAGATTGTTGAAACTGAAGATGGTGATGCTTACTACTATATCCGTCAGCCAAAAGCCAATGCTGATGAAAATACAACATGGTATTTGTATAACATCAACGATAAATTAGCTTGGACTTCTGCTCGTAGTAAGGCTTTAACATTTAACATCGAAAGTATTGACGCTCCTACAGCCAACGAAGGTGTTTCTGCAACAGAAGTTAAGGTAATCGCCGTTGACGGCTCTATCAACATCAAGAACGCCGCCGGCAAGAACGTAGTAGTTTCTACTATCCTCGGCCAGATCGTTGCTAACGAAGTTCTTACATCTGATAACGTAACAATTAGTGTACCGGCTGGTATCGCAATCGTTAGCGTGGATGGTGAAGAAGCCGTAAAAGTCAGCGTACGCTAACTTTAATTGACAATTAACAATGGACAATTGACAATGATTGGGGGCAACCTGAAAATTGTCAATTGTCAATTCTCAACTGTCAATTGACAAGATAAAGTAGCCCGTGAGGGTGAACGCTTTTAATTAGTATTAATAATAATAGTAGTGTAATTGAAAAAGTTCTATCCGCCACAGTAAAAGTACTTTGTGAAAAGGAAAAGGCGGAAAAGTTTTAAAGGAAAATCCCTGCTTCTCGTCGGTGTGAGGCAGGGATTTTTGTGTCAATTGACAATTGAGAATTGACAATTGGCAATTATGTTTAGCACGGCGATTTATCGCCGTGGTCAGGCAGCTCCCCTCATTTCCCGGGTTTTAACCCAATACTCCTTCGGGAACTTCCACTGCAACAGGGGAAGAGTTCAGATAGAATAGCTCGACAAAAAACGATTGTCGGGTGGTTCCGACGTAAAGCAAGGTCGTAATGGGCGTTGAGACCCCTCAATGGCATAAAGCGAGCTCGCGACAGGTCGTTGAGGCCTCTAAAGGGTACAAAGCGAGGTCCGCAAAGTTTCAAAAACAATGTTTTTGGCGCATTGCGGGGTCGCAAAGCCTCGAAAACAATGTTTTTGACGCGTCGCGGGGTCGCAAAGTCTCGAAAACAATGTTTTTGACGTTTTGCGAGGTCGCAAAGTCCAAAAAACGATGTTTTTGACACGTTGCGAGGTCGCAAAATCTCAAAAACGACGTTTTTGGCGTTTTGCAAGGTCGCAAAGCCTTAAAAACAATGTTTTTGACTATTATACCCATCCCCCTTCGGGGACTTCCCTTGCAACAGGGGAAGAGTGCGGATAGAAAAAACGATTGTCGGGTGGTTCCGACGTAAAGCGAGGTCGCAATGCCCCATTCCCGGGCGGTTCTGAGGCAAAGCGAGGTCGCGTTGTCCAATTTCCGGGTGGTTTTGATGCGACGCGAGGTCGCAACGCCCCATCACCGGACGGTTCTGGCACAAAGCGAGGTCGTGTTGCCCCATTCCCGGGCGGTTCTGATGCGGCGCGAGGTCGCAACACCCCAGAACCGGGTGGTGATGCTGTTTTGCTAAGTTTTCCGAATGCCATGAGGATTATCAATCCGTGGGTTTCAACCTGCGGTTTTGTGTCATCATGCGACATTTTAGGGCTTTGCGACCCCGCAAAGTGTTTTCATGCGACATTTTTGCATTTTGCGAGGTCGCAAAGTCCCAAAATGCGACATTTTCACGCTTTTCGAGGTCGCAAAACGTTCTCATGCGACATTTTAGCGTTTTGCGGGGTCGCAAAGCCTTAAAATGTCGCATGATGAAACTTTGTAACCCCAAATGCAGGATTAAATTTTTTGTTTTATCCTATACCGCAGCTAATTCGCGTCCCACGGAACGAACGGCTTCAAAAATCGCATCCATCCGTTCTTTTGATGGTTTCTTGCTTCCACTAACATATTCAGCAAACAAACTTTGCGACAATCCCAGTCTGCGAGCGATGGAGGAGGCATTCAGTTCTGGATGAGCTATAAATAAATCATACAGAGGATTAGATGTTTTTGCCTGAAAGAAGCCCTCAAAGCTCAAGTCCTCATCTATGTCCTGCCAATGGATGCCACTATTGCTTAATGTAAATTTGGCACGTTCTTCGGCTGTCGCAAATCGTAAACGAGGAAAGTCTGAGAATCTTTCGCAAGCTTCTTTACCATCGACTGTGCGTATCCATATCTCTTTGTCTGTCAGCCAAACTTTTTCAATAATGATATTTTCCATAATTCCATCATTTTACTCTGTTAAAAAATTTATTCCAATGTTCCGCTATTATCTCTTGGTTTTCTTCTATTATAGACTCTACAAGTTTTATTTCCGAGGTTTTCAATCCATTATTTTTCACCAATGCAACAGGGAATAATGAAAATTTAGCATTTATATTACCTTTCACCACATGAACATGAAGCGGCTCATGATCATTCGCATAAAACATAAAACGAAAACCAAATAAAATGAATATTGTAGGCATATCTCACTAATTTGAATTAAGAACAAAATATTTATGTGCGTTTCTGCTTCTCCTCGCTTTAAGTAGAAACGCACATTTGGATTTTTCTCAAAAAATCTTACACATCGCAAATCCGAATACACTTCTCCAGCGAGGCGATTTTGTCCTTTTGTTTCGGGACAAACTCCTGGCCGACGAAACCTTTGTAGCCGGTCCCGACGATAGCCTTCATGATGGCAGGGTAATACAACTCCTGCGTTTCGTCGATTTCGGCGCGACCGGGACAGCCGCCGGTGTGGATGTGCGAGAAGTATTCGTGGTACTTCTGGATGTTCTCGATGATGTTGCCCTCCATGATTTGCATGTGGTAGATGTCGTAGAGCAAGCGGAAATTGGGCGAGCCGAGGCGGCGGCAAAGCTCTACGCCCCAGACAGTATGGTCGCAGAGGTAATCCTTGTGGCCCACGCTGTTGAGGAGTTCCATCGTGAGGACAACGTGGTATTTCTCGGCTGTCGGCAAGAGGCGTTTCAAGCCTTTCTCACAATTCTCCCAGCCCTGGAGGTCTGTCGCGCCGTTGCGTCGGCCGGCGAAGCAAATCAGGTTTGTCAGTCCGGCCTCAGCCACCTGCGGGATGATTTCCTCGTAGCTCGCCACCAGCTCGTCGTGGAGCGAAGGGTCGTTGAAACCCCGGTCGATGCCCAGGCCGGCACCCTGCGCCATAGCGACGGTCAGGCCGTGCTGTTTCACGACAGGCCAATCCTTCGGGTCGAGCAGTTCGATGGATTCGATACCGATTCCCTTGCAGATTTCACAAAACTCGTCCAGCGGATATTCGCCGAAGCACCATTTACTTACCGAATGACGGATATTCCCCTTGAGCGGAGCAGAAGCCGATGAGCCAAGCGTTGTTGCCATAGCCTCATTCCCTGAAACGGCCAAGGCAGCGCCCCCGGCCAATAACCCTTTGATAGCAGTTCTTCTTGAGATGTTTTTCATACTATTGGAAATTTAAATGGTACAAAGGTAAGGGAGGGAAGGGAGAAAAGCAACAGATTTGTAGCAATCAAATTTGAACTTCGATACGAAGCTTCCCACCAAGACCTCGTTCCACGATGTCGCGAAGCGTTTTAATAGTAAGGTTGCTGCCGTCGTTTTCTATCCGAGAGATAAATGCGCGCTTCTTATTTACCCGCTCAGCCAGTTGCTCTTGCGTCAAATCCAACTTGATACGTGCATTCTTCAACTGGCAACCTATCATCAGATCCGCCAATTCCTTCTCGTATTCATCACGCCGAGGTGTTCCTTTTTTGCCGATGAACTCGTCTTCAAGTTCCGATAAAGATTTAATGTCCATGTTGAGTCTCCTTTCTTTTTTCTTCATAATATTCAGCCATAAGACTTTCAGCTCTCTTGATTTCTGCTTGTGGTGTTTTCTGGGTCTTCTTTTGGAATCCGGAAAGCAAAACAACCAGCTTTCCATCGTCGAAAAAGCAGAAAACACGGAAGATATCACTGGCAAACTGTACACGAATTTCGAACAATCCATCCGAACCTTCGATGTGCTTTAAATAGGTTGCCGGAATTCGTTCCAGAACTTCTATCATCCTTAATGTCTGAATTATTTTCTCAACGACTTTCGGGCGTTGAGCTCTTAAGAAATCGTCAAAATATTCTTTGTATCTTATGACTGTCCTATACTTTTTCATAGGCAAAGGTAATGTAAAAGTAACAATAAGGCAATTAATATTTCCTGATAAATGTAGTCTCGCCGGGAATCGAACCCGGATCAAAAGTTTAGGAAACTTCTATTCTATCCGTTGAACTACGAGACCCTCTCGGATTAGGTGCGGCAAAGATAGCGTATTTTTGAGAAACCACAAAGACTTCGCCGTCCTTTCGTTAAATTATAATAATTAAAAGTAGTATGTATTGCCAAGTACACAAGCATTGCCTATTTTTGCAAGGTCATTTAAAAATAAAGGCTATATGAACGCGGAAAATGTTAAATCTCAGATGCGGAAGGGCACGCTGGAATATTGCATCCTCCTTCTGCTGCGAAAAGAGCCGGCTTACACTTCAGACATCATCCAGAAGTTGCAAGAGGCCCAGCTTATCGTGGTCGAAGGGACCCTTTATCCGCTCCTCACACGCCTCAAGAATGGAGGCCTGCTTAGCTATCAATGGATTGAATCCACACAAGGTCCGCCACGGAAGTACTACAAACTGACTCCCGACGGCGAAACATTCCTCGGTGAGCTCGAGGCCGCTTGGCAGCAGCTCAACGATACCATTAATCACATCAAAAACAACTAAATTTCTACGACACATGAAAAAGACAGTAACGGTAAACTTAGGGGGTACGGTTTTCCACATCGATGAAGACGCGTATCAACTACTGGATAAATACCTGGCCAACCTCCGTATCCATTTCCGCCGCGAGGAAGGGTCAGATGAAATTATGAACGACTTCGAAATGCGCATCGGCGAATTGTTCAACGAGCGTATCCGTCTTGGCTACGAAGTGATTAGCATCGAGCAAGTCGAGGAGGTTATCCGCCGCATGGGTAAACCGGAGGAAATCTTCGACGAAGAGCAACGCGAACCCGAGGCCGAACCTTCGCGCCCCCGTAGCGAGATGAAAACCGAGCCGGTCAAGAAGCGCCTTATGCGCGACCCGGACAACCGCATCATCGGCGGCGTCTGCGGCGGCCTCGCGGCGTATATGAACTGGGATGCTACGGCTATTCGCCTTATATTCTTCCTCTTGATATTCTTATATGGTTATATTGTACCGATTTATCTCTTGCTTTGGATTGTCATGCCCCTCGCGCGGACAGCCACGGAGAAACTCCAGATGCGGGGCGAGAATATAACGGTAGAAACCATTGGGAAAACAGTTACGGACGGTTTCGAAAAGACTGCGCACGCTGACGACGTAGTACATACGCGAGATGAGGCCGAGCGTCCGCTCTTGCAACGGGCTGCGGATGTATTCGTTCTGGTTGTCGGAATTTTGTTGAAAGTCTTTGCGGTTCTTGTCGGCATCGTGATGCTGCCTGTTCTTTTGCTGATTTTCTTCGTTCTAATGGTCGTGTTGGTTTCCCTCGTGCTGGGAAGCAGCAGTTTCTTGTATTACCTCTCGCCCTTTGGGATGGATTGGTTCAACAACTCGGTTTCTACCGGGATGGCGGTGTTCGGCAGCATCGGCACACTGCTGATGATCGGAATACCAGTAGCTGCGCTTGCCTATTGGGTTTGCAGCCAACTCTTCCATTGGCAACGGCCATTTCCGACGGGAGCAAAGTGGGTATTGGTCGTGCTTTGGGTACTCTCCGTCGTCGTTTGCGCCATTTATTTCCTGAACAGTGGCCATCTCTTCTGGGGAGAAAACGGTCCGGAGTGGTTTTGGAACACTGTCGGCCATGCCGTCCGAATAACCTTCTGAACATAACTTCATAAACACGTATCAACCTTGATTCGCCCGGTTTCTTCTTGGATTCCGGGCTTTTTTCTGTATTTTTGCGCTCCAAATTCAGCTATTTTATGAAAAACGAATTTCTCCAGACTGAAGAAGCGATAGTCGCAATGTTGAAGACTGTTTACGACCCCGAGATTCCGGTCAATATCTACGACCTCGGGCTAGTGTACAAGGTGGACGTCGATGACGACAAGAATGTGCGTATCGACATGACCCTGACCGCGCCCAACTGTCCGGCGGCAGACTTTATCCTTGAGGATGTCCGCATGAAAGTCGAGTCGATTTCCGAAGTCAAGTCAGTAGAAGTGAACCTCGTCTTCGAACCGGAGTGGGACAAGGATATGATGAGCGAAGAAGCGAAGTTAGAACTCGGATTCCTCTGATATGCCACGGACGACCATCTATTTCGCCTCCGACGCACATTTGGGAGCACGTTTCCACGAGGATTCCCGAGCTGTCGAACGCCGTCTTGTCCGATGGCTCGACAGTATTAAGGACAGTGCCATAGCGGTCTGGTTCCTCGGCGACATGTTCGACTATTGGTACGAGTATAAATATGTCGTTCCAAAAGGATTTACCCGTTTCCTCGGCAAGGTCGCCGAGCTCGCCGACAGCGGCGTCGAAATTCACTTCCTGACCGGCAATCACGACGTTTGGATGTTCGATTATCTTCCTACAGAACTGGGAGCCACCGTTCACGACGGCCCCGTAACCATCGATCTTCTGGGACGCCGCTTCTTCCTCGGCCATGGCGACGAGGTGGACGACCGCAGCCGCGCGTTCCAACTGATGCGCCGCCTGTTCCGAAACCGTTTCTGCCAGTGGTTGTACGCAGGCATCCACCCGCGCTGGACATTCGGTTTCGCGCTGGGCTGGTCTCTCAGCAGTCGCAAGTCGGGTCTCAAGAAGGAGGCGCAGGAATTCGAGGGGGAAAGCTCGGAATACCTCGTCCAGTTCGCGAAACACTACCTGAAAAGCCATCCCGACATCAATTTCTTCTTGTTCGGTCATAGACATATCATGCTCGACCTGATGCTCTCCCGTACATGCCGGTTGCTGATAGCTGGAGACTGGATGCGCCACTTCTCCTATATTGCGTGGGATGGGAATCAACTGTATTTAGATCAATTCGAGGCGGAGTAGGGGAGATCCCACTTGGAATATGCCTATTCCGGAAGCACGAATTGAACTTCTTTAAACGCGTAGCTACGCACATTCCCTTCAGAATCTTCCAAAAGCAAGTGGCCGTCAGGCTCAATCCCGGCAATTCGTCCGTCGAATATCCCTTGGCTGTCCCGAAAACGATGAAATCCGTCTCCGCGAAAGAGGTGCCGACGGTATTCTGCGCGGAGAGATTCCGTCTCGCCCCGGAGCAGCTGCAAATAGCGCGAATAGAACTTAGACAGGAAGAGACTGAGCATTTTCCGCAAGTCGTAGTCCTTTCCCGTCGCCTGAGCAAGGGAAACCGGATTGGGGGCGTCGCTCCGGAACACGCGCTGGTTGATGTTCATCCCGATGCCGATGATAGACTGCGCAATGTTCTGGCCCATCACGTCGTTTTCTATCAGCATCCCGCAGATTTTTTTGTTCTTCCAATAAATATCGTTCGGCCACTTGACGGAAATGTCATCGACGTACGTCGCGAAGGTGTCCCGCACGCTTAACGCCGCCACTTGCGAGAGGAGGAACTGGTCGCGCACGGGGATTGAGGTCGGATAGACGACGACGCTGAAGGTCAGGTTCTGTCCTCGCTCCGATTCCCAGGAATTGCCTACTTGTCCCCGCCCAGCCGACTGAAAATCGGTGGCGACGACGCTGCCCTCAGGCAGTCTTTCCTTGGCGAGCAAGTCGCGCAGGTAGTTGTTGGTTGAATCGGTCTCCTCCAGACGGATGACGACCGGTTCAGCCGTGTTCTCATCATACTTCTTCATATTTTGCTTGAATCTTCTTAGGTAATTTCGCGATCACCTCGCGATAGGAGTGGTGTATCAGCTCGCGCAGCAATTCGTCGGGGACATCCCCGTCGAGATACACCATGTTCCAATACTTTTTATTGAAATGCCACGCGGGCAGGATTGACCTATAGCGGTCGCGCAGGTCGATGGCCCGTTCCGGGTCGCACTTCATCGTAATCACGGGTTCCTCGGCGTCGAGCGGCATGAAGAGAAACATCTTCCCCTCGACTTTGAAGACTAACGAGACGTCATCGAAGGGAAAACCTTCGGAGGCGTTCGGGAACGATAGGCAGAAAGCCCTAACTTCTTCGATATTCATACGGTTCACTTTAGGGGCGCATAGAAAGCGTCGGGAATGTGTTCTTCTACATGGCAGACACCCTGCGCATCCTTCGTCAGGGTGATAATATCAAAGCGTATCGGCAACTCGACGTTGAAAAGGCGAGCGTATGCATCAGCGGCTTGGACAATCCGGCGGATTTTAGGTTCGTCCACTGCGTCCTCGGGCGAAACAAGGAAGTCTTCGGAACGGGTCTTGACCTCGACGACAATCAATTCGTCCTCCTTTTCCGCAATGATGTCGAGTTCGTAGTGATGGAAATGCCAGTTAGTGCACACGATGTGGTAGCCGCGCTTTTCGAGATACGAACGCGCCTCCTGCTCTCCCTCCTTGCCAATCTTCGTCTTTGATGGTTTCATACCTGTGTTTGTTTTGAGATGCGCAAAAGTAGGAATTAAATTCAGAATATGTATCTTTGCGTCGTGAAAGAAAATCGGAAATATTCAGCAGCGAACCCGAAACGTCCTCGGAAATATAAGGTCGTTTTTATGGTGAACGAGGACGAGCACAAGGCGATTGAGCGATACCTTGGCAGGTACAAGATATCGAATAAGTCGCGTTGGTTTCGCGAGACCATCATTTCCCACATTCTGAAGAATCTTGAAGAAGATTACCCTACATTATTTAATGAAAACGAGATGCGCCGATGATTTCCCCTTTTGACGATACCTATTTCATGCGGAAGGCTCTGGATGAAGCGCGGGATGCTTACGAAGAAGGCGAGATTCCCGTCGGAGCGGTAGTGGTTTGTGGCGACCGTATCATTGCGCGAGCACACAACCAAACGGAAAGGCTCAATGACGTAACGGCGCACGCGGAAATGCTGGCGATAACAGCCGCCGCCGGTGTCCTTGGAGGAAAATACCTGACAGGCTGCACACTCTACGTAACGGTTGAACCATGCACCATGTGTGCGGGTGCCATCGGCTGGGCGCAGGTTCCAACCGTAGTGTTCGGGGCGCGCGACGAGAAACGAGGCTTCACCCGCTATGCGCCTGGAGCACTTCATCCGAAAGCCGTCGTAAAACAGGGTATTCTTGAGGAAGAATGCGCGGGATTGATGAAAGACTTCTTTGCTCGGAGGCGAAAATAGTGGAAAACTATTCGTCCTATCCCATTTTTTTGTAAGTTTGCGCCAAAACAAATGCAATGAGACTATTCTCAATCACTATTTCATGCTTATGGTTGTTGCTCACGGCTGCTTGCACCTCCCCCCGGGAGAAGGCGGAGGAGGAACGACTTATATCAGTTACCATCCAGCCACAGCGTTACGTCGCAGAGCGTATTGCTGGCGACATCTATCGGATTAACTGTGTCATTCCAGCGGGACAAAGCCCTGAAACATACGACCCGACGCCCCAAGAGATGATGCGTATCGGCCAAAGCGATGCTTACCTGCGTATTGGCAGTATCGGCTTCGAACAAGTTTGGATGAAGGCGATACAAGAACAGAACGCTACGCTCCCCGTCTTCGATCTCTCGAAAGGCATCGAACTTGTTGCGACCCACGAAGAGGCGTCTGAGAATACCGCTGGACACCACCATCACGGCCTGACGGACCCGCATATTTGGACGTCCACACGTAATATGCGTGTTATTGCCCAGAATACCCGTGATGCTTTCTGCTCCCTCGATAGTTTGAATAAGGACATATACGAAGCGAATTACCTCCGTCTGATAGCAGAGATAGATAGTACGGAGGCGGCACTCGATACTTTGCTCCGTCCGTTCGCAGGTACGGCATTCATTATTTACCATCCGGCGTTGACTTATCTCGCCCGTGATTACGGACTGGAGCAACTTTGTATCGAGATGGACGGCAAGGAACCCTCGCCCGCCCAGCTGAAGGCGCTTGTTGAGGCGGCGAAAAGACACAACGCCAAGGTTGTCTTCGTGCAACAGGAGTTTGACCAGAAGAACGCCGAGATTATCGCTCGCGAGACTGGTTGCATTTTGGTACCCATCAATCCGTTGGATTATAACTGGCCTGAAAGTATGCTCACCATCGGAAAAGCTCTGGCATCATGGAAAAAGAATTAATTTGCATCGAACATCTGACGGCTGGTTATGAGGGGAAAACCGTTCTCCGTGATGTCAGCCTCAACATTTACCCCAAGGACTTTCTTGGCATCATCGGACCGAATGGTGGGGGCAAGACGACCTTGCTTAAAATCATCCTCGGCCTCTTGAAACCCAGAGAGGGACAGGTTCGTTTCTTTCGCGATGGTGTCGAGACAGATGCACTTCGCATTGGCTACCTTCCGCAGATGAACCGCATTGACCGCCGTTTCCCGATTTCTGTTCGCGAGGTCGTTGCTTCGGGCTTAGCCTCGGAGAAACCTCGTTTTCGCGATTATACTCCGACTCAGAAGGAACGCATTTTGGAAGTCCTCCGGCTCATGGGACTTGTGGACATCCGCGAACGGCCTATCAGCGATTTGTCCGGTGGCCAGCTTCAGCGCGTTCTCCTCGGACGGTCGATGGTCTCGCGGCCGGAAGTGCTCATCCTCGACGAGCCCAATTCTTATGTGGACAAACGTTTCGAGTCGCATTTTTACAAGCTGCTGCCCGAAATCAATAAGGAGAGCTGTATCATCTTGGTGTCGCACGACATTGGTACTGTCTTATCAATGGTTAAGAATATCGCTTGTGTGAACGAAACACTGCATTATCATCCCGGCGCAGACCTTAGTCCCGAGTGGCTTGAGGATAAATATGCTTGCCCGATAGAGCTGATAGGCCATGGAAACCTTCCGCATCGTGTCCTGAAGAATCATACGCATAATTCTTAATGTTTCCCTCTTAATTCTTCACTCCATGATAGGTCTTCCCGAACTCAGCATCATCATCAGCGTCGCAGTTATCATCTTTGGATGTACCGCTGTGATGCAGAACCCTTTCATCAGTAGAGGACAGAAAATCCTGTGGATGCTCACTATCCTTGTTTTGAACTGGATAGGCTTCCTTTGGTATTACTATACATTTTATATAAAGAACAATGGCAACGAACAATCATCCTAAACAGATACTCATCACAGGTGCCAGCGGTTTCATTGGGGGCTTCCTTGTCGATGAAGCGCTCCGTCGGGGTTATCAGGTCTGGGCTGGCATTCGCCCCTCAAGCGACCGCTCGCATCTGCAGGATCCCCGTATTCACTTCATCGATCTCCCTTATTCCGATGCTGCGAAGCTCTCTGAAGTCATCGCCAACCACGTCCGTGAGGAAGGCCCCTGGGATTTCATCATCCATAACGCCGGCTTGACGAAGACCACCGACAAGCGCCTCTTCTTCGAGGTAAATGCCGAGAACACCCGCCGCTTCCTTGATGCCCTCGCGCCTGCTACCCATCGCCCGAAGAAGTTTCTCCTGATGAGCAGCCTCAGTAGTTTCGGTATCGGAGATGAGCATGGCTTCGCTCCTTTCCGCCTCGACGATACCCAGCGGCCGAACACCGCCTACGGGCAAAGCAAACTTCTTGCCGAGCAGTATGTCCGTCGGCAAGAGGACTTTCCTTATATCATTCTCCGTTCCACGGGAGTTTATGGCCCTGGAGAACGTGATTATTATGTGGAAATCAAGGCTGTTCAATCGGGTTGGGATTTAAAGGCAGGTTTCACACCGCAGCGCATCACGTTCATTTATGTCAAAGACCTCGCCCGCGCCGCCTTCCTTTGTTTGGAGAAAGAGGAATTGCAGAACAAGGAATACTTCGTGGCCGACGGTGATGTGCATACGGACGGTTCCTTCGCTCTCCTCGTTCAAGAACTATTAGGCAAGAGGCACGTGCTGCACGCCCGCCTTCCGCTCGGATTAGTTTATGGGGCTTGTATCGCCTGCGAGACAATAGGGCGAATGCTCCACCGGGGTTTTCTTTTCAACACAGACAAATATCTTATTCTCAAACAGCGAAATTGG
Source organism: uncultured Parabacteroides sp. (assembly GCA_944325345.1). Taxonomy (GTDB): domain Bacteria; phylum Bacteroidota; class Bacteroidia; order Bacteroidales; family Tannerellaceae; genus Parabacteroides. The sequence goes on along the minus strand of CALUZV010000001.1, from coordinate 55,018 downwards.
ATTTGCGATACAGAGCCGCTATGCCGCGACACGGGCTTTCAGGCTGAATATGACCTCCGGCGAGGACTGACAGAAGCCATTGCATGGTATCGTGAGCATGGCTGGCTTCATTGACCGTTAATACGATATAGACATGAAGTTTTCTATCATAACCGTAACATACAATGCCGCGCCTTACCTGGAGCGGACCGTACTGAGTGTCCTCAGCCAGTCATACCCCGACATTGAGTACCTGATTATCGACGGGCAATCAACGGATGGTACAGTGGACATCATCCGTCAATACGAATCGGGCATTGCCTATTGGGTCAGCGAGCCTGATAAGGGTCTCTATGACGCGATGAACAAAGGCCTCCGGCGGGCTACAGGCGATTACGTCTGGTTTCTCAACGCCGGCGACACGCTTCCCAGTGCCGACCTCGTACAGACTATCGCTCAGAAAATAGCCAAAAGGAAGCATCTGCCTGATGTCATCTATGGCGATACGGCGATAGTAAACAATGAGGGGCGCGTCCTCGGAATGCGTCATCTACGTCCTCCCAAGAAACTGACGTGGAAGAAATTTGCCTGGGGAATGCTGGTCTGCCACCAAGCCTTCATCGCCCGGCGGGAGTTGGCTCCGGAATACGACCCGGCCTATCCCCTCTGTGCCGACTACGATTGGTGTATCCGTGTGATGAAGCAAGCTCGCGTACTCTACAACACGCGGCTCACGCTCTGCCATTTTCTCGAAGCAGGCATCAGCACGCAACAGAGAAAAGCATCTTTGAAGGAAAGATATAGTATTATGTGCAAATATTATGGTACTTTTGCAACCGTGTTGAGGCACGCGTGGTTTGCGGTGCGCTACACATTTAATTCATAACTCATAATTCATCATTTGTATGACACAAAATATAATAAAGACTTGGGGAAAGCACCTGGCCGCCATTGCCGTTCTGCTGGTGATTACGATAGCCTACTTCTCCCCTGCCGTGCTGGACGGGAAAGTTATCCAGCAAGGCGATATGTTGAAGGCAGACGGTATGGGTAATAGCCAGATGAAACAATACGAAGAGACGGCTGAGCCGGGAGAGTTCTCTGCTTGGTCGGACGCGATGTTTGGTGGTATGCCTTACGTCTCGGGTTATGGCAATCCGGCTCCCGACCTGCCGAAGTATAAATGGATAGAGTCGCCGATGAAGTCGCTGGGCTATAGCGATGCGGGAATGGTGTTGGTTGGACTCTTGAGTTTCTACCTCCTGATGTGCGTGATGGGGGCGAGCTGGTGGCTGGCACTCGGTGGGGCGATAGCCTTTGCGTTGGCGTCGTACAATATCATTATCATTGAGGCGGGGCATATCACGAAGGCGTATGTCATTGCCTACATGCCCGTAACCTTGGCGGGCTTGGCTTTGCTTTTCAAGAAAAAATATTTGTGGGGAGCAGTCTTGTTCCTCCTCGGTGTGGCTTTGTCTATCAATAATAGCCATCCGCAGATAACCTATTACCTGATGTTGTTATGCATCTTCATCTATATGGGTTTTATCGTGGCCAAAGCGAAAGAGAAAGATTGGAAGGAAGTGGGTAAGGTAACAGCTTTGGTGGTCGCCTGCACTATCCTCGCCATCTTGCCGGGAGCTAAGAATTTGTATAGCATGTGGGACTTGAGCAAGCATTCCATCCGAGGGGCTTCGGAACTGACGGTCAATCCTGATAACTCACAGAAAGAAGTTTCGACGGGCTTGGACAAGGATTATGCCTTCGCGTGGAGCTATGGTAAGAGCGAACTTCTCACCCTCCTCGTCCCCAATGCCTATGGAGGCGGCTCGGGCGGGACGTTAGACAAAGATTCGGAGTTTTATAAAGCGGCCAAGGCTACCGGTGCGCAGGTAGGCAAGGAGATACAGGCTCCGACCTACTGGGGGGATAAGTCCTTTACCTCGGGGCCGGTTTACTTTGGAGCAGTCGTATGTTTCCTTTTTGTATTAGGTATGTTTGTCGTGCGCAATCCTATGAAATGGTGGTTGTTTGCCGGTGCTGCTTTTCTGACGCTTTTGGCATTGGGAAGAAACTTGGATTGGTTCAATGACTTCATGTTCCACCATCTGCCGATGTATAATAAATTCCGCACTGTCGAGATGGCACTAGTGATACCTGGGCTGGTGGCTCCGCTCATCGGCTTCTGGGGTTTGAAGTGCATTTTGGATGGCGAAGTAGATGCGAAGAAAATGAAGCAAGGGTTGATAGGTGCCTTGGCTATTACGGGTGGTCTCTCGTTTATTCTTTGGTTGATGCCGACTCTCTTGCTCAGTTTCCAATCCGATTATGATTCCTACTATCGCCTGCCTGAACAGTTCTATGCTGCGTTGGTGGCCGACCGGAAAGCACTGGCCTCGGCGGATGCTTTGCGTTCGTTGCTCTTTATCCTCGCTACGGCAGCTTTAGTCTTTTGGTATTTTAAGGCGGAAAACAAGAAGATGGTGGGGACGGTGATGTCCGTAGGCGTGGCTATCTTAGTCTTAGCCGACCTTTGGACGGTGGATCGCCGCTACCTGAATGATAGCAACTATGTCCGCCCACAGAAGATTAAGGAACACTTCTCTGAGACCGTGGCTGACAAAGCTATCCTTCAAGACAAGAGTAACTTCCGTGTCTTGAACCTCAACAATCCGTTCCTCGAGACCAATACGTCGTATTATCATCATTCCATCGGTGGTTATCATGCTGCCAAACTCCGCCGTTATCAGGAGTTGATAGATCATCGTTTGCAGATGGAGATAGATTCCATCATCGGAGCCTTCCAAACGGCTAAGACTTTGGGTGATTTCGACCGTGCCTTTGCCGTCTGTCCTTCGTTGAATATGCTCAATACGCGCTATATCATCTATAATCCCGAGCAACCTCCTTTGCTGAATCAGTCTGCCTATGGGAATGCTTGGTTTGTTCCCAACGTGGAGATGGTAGAGAATGCGGATGCTGAAATAGCTGCATTGGACCGCATCGATCCGCGCCATACCGCCGTCGTGGACAAGCGCTTTGCGTCTCTCCTCCAAGGCTTCACACCACAGGCCGACTCTACCGCTTCCATCGAATTAGAGAGCTATCGCCCGAACCGCCTCGTTTACCTCACTCATGCGGCGAGTGAACAGTTGGCGGTCTTTTCGGAAATCTACTACCAGCCGGGTTGGAAGGCAACTATCGACGGTAAGCCTGCTGAACATTTGCGTGCAGACTGGATACTCCGTGCCATGCGCATTCCGGCCGGCGAGCACGAGGTGGTCTTCGAATTCCGTCCTTCGGGTTATGTCATGGCGGCTAATGTCGAAGCGTATAGCAGCTTCCTTATCCTGTTGATGGTTATAGGAGCAGCGGGGTATTCGCTATGGAAGGCTATACGTAAGCCGTAATGCTGGGCAATGTTTCGTTAATTGGCAAAGCGAAATGTAACCATCTTGTCATTTGCACATATCAAGAAATTTTCCGAATATTGCACGGCTTTAAAACAATTATACAATGAAACAAATAATCATTGCTATTGACGGACATTCATCGAGCGGGAAAAGCACGATGGCAAAAGATTTGGCAAAAGAGATAGGGTATATTTATATTGATACGGGAGCCATGTACCGCGCCGTAACGCTCTATGCCTTACAGCACGGCTTTTTTGCCGGGGATAAGGTGGACGAGGATGCGCTCCGTCACGCGTTACCGGATATTCATATTTCGTTTCAGTTGAATAAGCAAACTGGTCGGCCGGACACGTACCTGAACGGCACGAACGTGGAGCGCGAGATTCGCGGCATGGAGGTATCGGACAAGGTGAGTTCCGTAGCCGCCCTGCCGTTTATCCGCCGTGCGATGGTAGCGCAGCAGCAGGAGATGGGCAAGGCGAAAGGCATCGTGATGGACGGGCGCGACATCGGGACGACGGTCTTCCCCGACGCTGAACTGAAGCTCTTCATCACCGCTTCCCCCGAGGTACGGGCGCGCCGCCGCCTCGACGAACTGAAGGCGAAGGGCGAGACGGCAACCTACGAGGAAGTGCTGGAGAATGTGAAGAAACGCGACTATCTCGACTCTACGCGCGAGGAGAGTCCCCTCCGGAAAGCCGACGACGCGGTCGTGCTGGACAACTCCGATATGACGATATCCGAACAGAAGGCGTGGCTCCTCGAGGTGGTCCGCCAACGCCTGCAAGAAGTACAATGACGATGCGAATAGAAGTAGAAATAGACGGCGGCTCGGGCTTTTGCTTCGGAGTCGTAACGGCCATCGGCAGCGCGGAGCGGGAGCTGGGCTCGACAGACACGCTCTACTGCCTCGGCGACATCGTGCACAACAGTCTCGAGGTGGAGCGCCTCGAAGCACTAGGCCTGCGGACGATAGACCATGAGGAATTTGCCCGCCTGCACGATAAGAAAGTCCTCCTGCGTGCCCACGGCGAGCCGCCTTCGACCTACGAGACGGCGCGGCGCAATCATATCACCATTGTGGATGCGACCTGCCCGGTTGTCCTCCAGTTGCAGAAGAAGATACACCGCTGCTTCGTGGAGACGCGCGAGAAAGGGACGCAGATCGTTATCTACGGCAAGAAAGGGCACGCCGAAGTGAATGGCCTGGTCGGACAGACCGAGGGCGAGGCGATTGTCATCGAGAGCGTGGACGATGTGGATAAGCTGGACTTCAACCGCCCGATAGCTTTGTTCTCGCAGACGACGAAATCGCTCGACGGATTCCGACGGGTCGTGGAAGCCATCAAAGTGCGTATCTCAGAAGACGTAGATTTTCAATATCATGATACGATATGCCGGCAGGTGGCGAATCGCTTGCCGAATATCCAAAAGTTTGCCTCGGCGCACGACTATGTCTATTTCGTCGCCGGCCGGAAAAGCTCGAACGGCAAGATGCTTTTCGAGGAGTGCCGGAAGGCAAATCCGAACAGCCTCTTCATCTCGGACGCGAAGGAAATCACGGAGCCGCTGCCGGAAGGCGTGCGGAAGGTGGGAGTCTGCGGGGCGACCTCGACACCGAAATGGTTGATGGAGGAAGTGGCGGAGAAGGTGAAAAGGCTCAACGCGGAATAGATTAATTTTCTATGAATTTTCCCCTCTAATACTTCTTCTTTCGGATTTACTTTGTACTTTTGTCCCGATAAATTGAAAAACTTAAAAGATATGCCAAGTAAGTGTGTCGGAATATTGACATCCGGAGGCGACGCTCCGGGAATGAACGCGGCGATTCGTGCGGTAACGCGCGCCGCTATTTATAATGGTATGCGTGTGAAAGGTATCTACCGTGGTTATAAGGGTATGATTACAGACGAGATAGAGGAATTCAAGACTCAGAACGTTAGTAACATCATCCAGCGTGGCGGTACGATTCTTAAAACTGCGCGGTGTGCGGAATTTAAAACTCCCGAAGGCCGTAAGCAGGCTTACGACAAGTTAATGGAGCACGGCATCGATTCGCTGGTTGTCATCGGTGGCGATGGTTCGCTGACGGGTGCAAGAATCTTTGCCGATGAATATAATATGCCGATTGTCGGTCTGCCCGGTACTATCGATAACGACTTGTGGGGAACGGATATAACGATTGGTTATGATACGGCATTGAATACGATTATGGAATGCGTGGATAAGATTCGCGATACGGCGACATCGCACGAGCGCCTCTTCTTCATCGAAGTCATGGGGCGCGAGGCTGGTTTCCTCGCCCTGAACGGTGCCATCGCATCGGGTGCGGAAGCAGCCATCATCCCGGAAATCTCGCTGGAGAAGGACCAACTGGCGGAAATGATTGAAACCGGTTTCCGCAAATCCAAGAACAGTAGTATCGTGCTGGTTGCCGAAAGTCCGGTAACGGGTGGCGCGATGGGCGTGGCCGAACGTGTGAAGAAAGAATATCCGCAGTTCGATGTCCGCGTCTCTATCTTAGGACACTTGCAGCGCGGTGGTTCTCCTTCGGCTCAAGACCGTATCCTGGCGACACGCATGGGCGTAGCTGCTGTGGATGCTTTGCTCGACGGACAGCGCAATGTGATGATAGGCATTCAGAACGACCAGATCGTCAATGTCCCCTTCTCGAAAGCCATCAAGAAGAACAAGCCTATCAACGAAGGTTTGCTGAATGCCTTGCGTATCTCTTCGATTTAAAGAGACATCTTCATAAGAGTTCTATAGGTTTGAAAATAAGAAACCCCGGTCGGTCTTTCCGCCGGGGTTTTTTATGTTTGGTTATTGGAAAAGTTGCGGGACGAACTCGGAGAGATAGATGCGCCAGTTGCGCCAGATGTGTCCGCCTTCGCTCTCGCGGTAGACGTACGGGTAGTTGTTCTTGTCGAGCATCGCGCGGTATTCCTCGTTGGCTTTGTAGAGGAAGTCTGTCTTTCCGATGGCAATCCAATAGAGCTTCGGGGCTTGGGCGAATTGCTTCTTCAGCTTCCCTTCCAAATCCTCATAGATAGGCGATTTCACCTTGTCGTTCGGGATGATGGCCGCCGAGAACAGCCCGACATAATCGAACATTGTCGGGTATTCTTTCGAGATATGCAACGAATGGTAGCCGCCCATCGAAAGTCCGGCAATGGCGCGCGAGGCTTTCTTCTTCTCCACGCGGTAATTCTTCTCTACGAACTTGATAATCTCGGGAAATGTCGATTCCATCGTCCCTTCCATCGTGCGGGGCAACTGCATCGTCGGTTTGTAAAGTCCTAAGGACGATTCGCCCGGCGCGGCTTCCTGGTCCACATTGCCGTTGGGCATCACGACAATCATCGGTTTGGCCTTGCCTTGAGCGATGAGGTTGTCGAGGATCTGTGCCGTCCGGCCGAGGGTAATCCACGCCTCTTCGTCTCCGCCCATGCCATGAAGCAGGTAGAGTACCGGATAGCGCTTGCCGCTGGTCTCATAGCCCGCCGGTGTATAGATAGTCAGTCGGCGGTCGTAACCGAGCGCGTCGCTATGGTACCAGCGTTTGCTGACGGTTCCGTGCGGCACTTTGTTCACGCTGTACAGGTCGCCCGGATTACCTTTAATAATAAAGATGTTGAACACCGAAGCCACGTCGCGGCTGACATAGACATTGTTCGGGTCGGTTACTTTCAGTCCGTCCACGATAAACGAATAGTTATACAACTCCGAGGGCAGCGGTTCCGGCGTAGTATATTCCCAAACGCCTTCTTTGCCCTCCTTCAAATCGACCGCGCCCGGCGCATCGGCTTTCCCGAAAGGCGTGTCAATCTTCTGTGTCGGAAGGAAGTCGCCGGTTACTTGGACGCGCACAGCTTTAGGCGCATGATAGCGGAAAGTTACCGTATTGTCCGGATGAATCTCCGGCGAAACAATGTTTTGCCCGCCCCACAACGATTCTTGGGCGTAGGCGATGCAGCCTATTAAGGCCAGAACGAGTAAGAATAATGATTTTCTTTTCATGTGTATTATTATTTAAAAACGGTTTGTAAAGGTAGGATAAATTTCGGGGAAACGCCTAAAATTTTCCTCAATATCTACGTTTACATAGATGTTGAGGAATTTCCCCGTGGATGTTCACCCGCATTTTCGCGGATGTTGGGGTATCGTAAACCCTATATTTCGTCCCCGGAAACATACGGTTTCGTCCAAAGAAAACGTAGTTCTGGAAAAAATTCCGAGTTTTTTCTTGCAGATTCATAAATCGTCCTTACCTTTGCAACGAATCCCGAGAGGATAGCGTTCCTCGCCATTCGGGACTCATATATTAGATGTATAGCATTTACGGAAATTATTCCTACTACTAAAAATCGGCAAAATTTTTACTACAGCGGAATAATGGACAATGAATGCTTGCGCTCTGCGCGCGTATGTTCCTTTTTGATTAGTCAAGAGAACTATACCGTATAGAGCGCGGGCTGTTGTTTTTATCGTTGTAGTGGGCGTTTGCCGATGCCTTAGTAGTAGATAATAAACAACAGAGCCCGCGCTTTTTTTATGTCCGTTCATAAACTAATGCGCGGGGCTGTGATAGCTCCGTAAATTGATTGTTGATAGACTTTGAGATTACTACATATTATTATTAAACAATTAATTTATTAGTTATGAACAAGAAAGTTTCTACGATTTTCGCGATGGCTGCGCTAATGGGCGGAGTCTTTAGCGGTAGTGCTTATGCAGAAACGATAGACTTGAGTAAATCTATCACAAGTCTTCCTAATCTGGATAAGGTATCTACAGTTGTTCTGAAGCAGGGTGATAATGCTCTCGCTCTTATTAAAAAGGATGGTGTAAGCAAACCTGAAGTAACTCCTATTACTGCAATTAACGAAGACAATGTGTTGAACTACACTTGGAATGTTATTAAAGTTCCTACGAATCAGGGCAGTGATGATCAGTATTACATCTTTACCAATTATGTAACAAAGGATACTTTGGCATTTGACGCTAATAATCAACTTGTCGTTCCTAAGAAAGTTGGTGAAGATATGGTTTATCCGTCAGATGAGGGTAATAATTTCACATTCTATTTCGATTATGATAAGAATGAGGATGGTACAATCGCCGATACGGAGGATGCAGCAGAATCAAAAGTTCCTTATGCAGGCTCTGCAGTAATGAAGCTTGTTAATGCAAAAGCTGAATTAGGTGGCGAAGAAGGAACTGAACCTACATCTGAACAAGGTGCTTTGTTGTTGGCTGGTGGTACAGTTTCTATTGTTCCCGAAAGTACTGCTTTAGAAACAGCACTCTCTCGTCTGACAACAACGCCGGCTAAGATTGCGGATTTGAATGCCCTCTACAACGGTTATGGTTTCAACTTGGCTGCTCAACCTCAGTTGGCTAATGTAGAAGTTCAGAATAATCTTTTTGCTACAGGTCGTGTGTGGGCTTATCAGGTTGTAGAAGATTATACATTGACTAACGCAGACGACAACGGCACAGATTTGTTTATCCCTGCCGGTGTATATTTCTTTACGAATCCGAAATTTGTAGGTAATGCAAATCAAGTTACTCCGAATCTTAAGCCGGAGCAAATCAATTGGTTGTCTTCTACTTTGATTGCTCTTAGCTCAACTCAAACTCAGGAAGGTACAGATTCTGATCGTGCTAATGGTGCAGGCTTTGTCTTGGTAGAAGCACAGGGTAATTCTTTCATTTATGAGGAAAACGCATCTGATGCAGAAGGCAACGACTTGATGATTCACAATGCTTGCTTTACTATCAACGATAATTTTGCAAACAATGACAACTATCCGTATGAATTGGTAGTTAATGATTTCTATTATCAGAAGTCTGCGGGCTATGCTGGCACAGATGATCAGTCTCATGCAACTGCAAAATTGTCTGTAACTTCTTACGAGAACTCTTATCAGCACTTGGTAAGTTATACAGGTAGTGAATCTCGTCATATCTTCCGTCTGCAATCTTCTTCTGTAATTCAGGGTAAGACATTGTTGAAGACTACGAAAGAAGCCGCTATCTATAATATTAGATTCGTTTCTGGTAATAGCGATTTGAATAACAAGTATCTGACTGTAGGTGCTACTGATGGCGGCGCTTTCCAATGGGAAGCTAAGGGCGCTGCTATTGCAGATACAGATTATCCTTCATTCCAATATGTTATTACTGCTGTAGATGGTGCAAATGTAACATTCACTAACCGTGAAACAGGAATATCTTTCACGACTCAATTGTTTACGGAAGAAGGAACTGACCGTTATTCGATGAGCATCAGCCGCAATTCTTTACTTGCTGCAAATGCAACTCAGACAATGAACGTAAAGGCCTATACGGTAAGAACTGCTGGTGTTAATACTTATACAGTAGATCCGGTAGATGGTGTTGAGCCTATTACTGCTAACTTGGTTATTCAGTTGATTCCGGTAGAAGATGTTGATGCGTTTGCAGGCTTCGTAACAGAAGAAACTGGTACTATCCGTACATTAGCATTTGCCCGCGATAAACATGATACTTCTAATATGCTGTATGCACAAGTTGATGAAAATGATTGGTTGAATTCAGAATATTTAACTAATGACATCAATGCAGCAGCTCAATGGCAATTGAATAGAACAGCTACAAGAGAAATATCTCGTGTATATGTTTACTTCAACGAAAATACTCAGTCTATCGATAATGTTCCGGAAGGAGATAAAGTTAAAGCTTATACATATCACTTACAGTATATTAATGATGGTGCTGAAACAGGGAAGTATTTGTCTGAAGTAAGCTCAGCGGTTGGTGAACGTTTGAAAGATAAAGATTATGCAGATCAGTTCATTATCAAGGAAAATGTAGATGGTTCTGTTTCTTTGATCAAATGGACAAATAATAATAATGTATTCGCTAGTCTCCAAGTAGCTCCAGCTGGTGAGAATAAAGCTGTCGAACTGTATTATAATGAAAGTGCCAAAGAATATCAATATGAGACAACTGACGCTGTTTATGCATCAGTATCAGAAGCTCGTGAAATCAAGACGTATTTGGCAGATCAACCTGCAGACATCAGCTGGCCGGCTAACGAAGGTCATGTAACTATCATGAGCGATCGTGGCAACTACATTACAATGGATGAAAACCGTGATGGTATCGTAGTTAATGAAAACGAAGCAGATACTTATTATCTGTATGTAACAGACGAAGATGCTATCGTTCCGTCATTCTATATTACTAAGGGTGTAGCTGCTGAAAACGGCGAAAGAATGTTCTTGTTCAATCCGACAGATTCTGTTGCTTATTATGTTGCTGATGGAGCATACGATAGAGTATATCAGTGGTCTGCAGACTATACGAAAGTAATGTTCAAGGCTGCTTCTATCAATGAAACTCGCGACACATTGACAATGACTGTTAAGGGTGAAACGAAGTATGTTGCTGAAAGGGCTAATGATGACAATCGCGACATCTGGGGTGGTTTGAAACGCTTCAAGTGGCAAATTATCGAAGCAGCTGATGCTGATGGCTTCTATTACATCCGTCAGACTAAGGCTGATGACAATTCAAAAGATGTAGAGGGTAATGATAGTGGCATCTCTTCTGGTGAACGTTATCTCTCATCTTGGAATGAAAGATTGACATGGTCTGACAGAGACGGTGCAATGTTGTTCCAGATTGAAAACGCTGCCGCTCCGACCGCCAACGAAGGCGTCTCAGCTACCGAAGTTAAGATCATCGCAACCGACGGTGCAATCAACATCAAGAACGCTGCTGGCAAGAATGTAGTTATCTCTACAATCCTCGGCCAGATCGTTGCTAACGAAGTCCTCACTTCTGACAACGCTACAATTAGCGTACCGGCTGGTATCGCAATCGTAAGCGTGGATGGTGAAGAAGCAGTGAAAGTTAGTGTCCGCTAACTTTCAGATGGACAATTAACAATGGACAATTGACAATGATTAGAGGCAACTTGAAAATTGTCAATTGTCAATTCTCAATTGTGAATTGAATAACAAGTTGCGTGGAGCCTTCGGGCTCCAAGTACGCCGCGAGGCGGAACAAGCACGTTTGTTGTTAATATATAAAAGTGTAATTGAAAAATAAAGTTCTATCCGACGGACTAATCCCGTGAGGGATGAAAGGCGGAAAACAAAATGGAAGCCCTGCTTTACAGGAATGTGAGGCAGGGCTTTTTGAGTTGAGAATTGAGGATGCAACTTTACGTATACCCCATCCCCCTTCGGGGACTTCCCCTGTCAGGGGAAGAGTGCAGATAGTATTCCAACCCGAATGCAATGAGGGTTATCGATAGCCGTAGGTTTCAACCTGCGGCGCTTCGCTGACGGAGAAAATATTTACCCACCAACTACTTTTGGGTAAATATTATGGCGGAATTTACCCACCAACTATTTGTGGGTAAATATTATGGCGGAATTTACCCACCAACTATTTGTGGGTAAATATTATGGCGGAATTTACCCACCAACTACTTTTGAGTAAATATTTCGGCGAGATTTACCCACCAGCTACTTTTGGGTAAATATTATGGCGGAATTTACCCACCAACTACTTCTGGGTAAATATTCATCCGGTTTTAACCCAAAAGTAGTTGGTGGGTAAAAAAATTCATCATGCGACAAGTTGAGGTCAAAGTTCCCCATCCCCCTCCGGGGACTTCCCCTAAAACAGGGGAAGAGTTTAGTTAGATAGTATTCCAACCCGAATGTAATGAGGGTTATCAATAGCCGTAGGTTTCAACCTGCGGCACATGGTGCATTATTTTGTTAGATTCAATTCATCATGCGACATTTTAAGGTTTGGTGTGTCTACCCCACCACCCTTGGTGTCTGATGCCCACCACTATTGGTGTACAGTGCCCACCAGCATTAGTGGGCTGTGTACACCAACGGGGACAAGTGAATCAGAGTTTTATCTTGCGGCTTGCCAAGCCATCTTCCGTTTCTATCTTCACGATGTAAACACCGGTGCTGGTGGAGGACATCGGAATGCTTTGGTCGATGGAGGAGACGGTATTGAATTGCCGTTCGGCAACCAAGCGGCCGTTCATATCGTAGATGCGGATGTTTGCACTCTCCGGCATTTCGGCCCAGCGGACATGGATGGTTTCGTTTTGGGCATAGACGGAAACTGCTTCGGCAGGAGATTCCGTGAAGATGTTTTCGTTGGCCGTCGGCGTGGTGCCCAAAATATCTAACAAACCTTTGTAGGCATCTATTTTGCCATATCCCCAGATGTTATTCGGATAGCTCAGATTCTGGTCTTGGATAGCGGTGCGGGAAAAGACATCCTTAATGTCGTCCGGCGTCAGCGTGGGATTGGCTTGGAGCCAAAGGGCAATAACACCTGTTGTGAAAGGACAGGACATGGACGTTCCGCTGCTGGCTCCCCAGAGATATGGTTCATTCTTGAATCCGGTTTGCATGACAACGAAATCCTCCATACCTGCTATTCCTTTTTTATTATAGGAAGAAACGACGGTATGTCCCGGGGCGGTGATGTCCGGTTTGATGCGGCCGTCTCCGGTCGGTCCTAAGCTGGAGAAATAGGCAAGCTCTCCTGTTTTATTGGCAAGGTTATAAGGAAGTTTTTGCCCGAAAAGGTTAATGATGGAATCTTTGGTTGCGTAGGCACCGACCGTGATGATATCCTCGCAAGTAGCCGGAATACCTATAGTGTAGTCTGTGCGTCCATTAGCAAGAAGTTGAGTCTTTCCACCATCCCAGAATATAGCATTGTAAGAGGCCCAAGCTTGAACAGCCTGCCCCGGCTTCTCGGGAACCAACGAAAGAACAAGAATTTGTCCTTCTGCTTCTATGGGTTGCTCGGGATATTGGATCTGGACTTGCGTGTTGTTTCGTAAATTGACCGGATGGACAGCAGAGGAAATCGTAAATTCGCAACCGTTGTCGAATGTCTCGGTAGATACTATATCCGTGAGCGTGCGTGTGGAAAAGACAAAATCCGGAGTGAGGGAAGAGGATGAAAGTTCGTTCAAATCCGTCATTTGCAGGCCGACCGTATAGTGATCGAACATCGAGCCTTCTCCCCATATATCGACTATGGCTGTAGGATCGCTAACATCTGTTCGTAAGATGACGGTATAAAGTGTATCGCTTGGCTGGGTAGCTTCCAGATAAAGAGGCATATCGCCTTCATTCCCGGCGGAAACGCAGATGATACGTCCGGGACCGGTCAGCCGGTTGAGCATTTGTTCGCAGTAAGAAGAACCGTCGTGGGCACCGACATGTCCACCGAGACTCATGTTAATGACACAAGGCTTGCCTTCGCTTTCGGCAAATTGCTGAATCTGATTGCACGCATTGACAAGATCCGCATCTCGAAAGGTCGAGGCAACAATAGCCATATCGCTTTCTGGTGCCACACCTTTATATAAAGAACCGAAACCACCTCCGGCAGCGATACCGGTTACATGGGTGCCGTGCGTTCCGGTATCGGCATCCGCAGAATAGTGGGCGGCGAGAATTTCATCCTCGGTACGATATTCCTTATTTATCTTTTGGTCCCAGACATACTTGATGCGGAACTCTTTCCCGTCTTCGCTATAAAAGTTGGGATGCGTGAATTCAAATCCGACATCCACTACGCCCACGACAACCCCTTTGCCTTTATACGGAGAAGATAATCCTTTCCCTTCATGGAGTGGCAAGACATTGGCATATTTCAGCGCTGAATCCATTTTTAGAGACATTGGTTGGGCAGCTTCGACGCTTTCAATCTCCGCTAATTGGCTGATGGCTTCGACCGCATCGTAAGGAATAGCGATAGTCGCAATGTCTCCAATTTGCGTTTGGATGTCGCAACCTGAGGCGCGTAGTTTCTCCCAAGCGCTTTCATCGTTTACTTTGATAAAAGCTTGGAGCTTGTCGTCCGTGCTGCGCAGCGAATTCTTTCGGTGTTGAAAAACTTTTAGCTTTGTGTAAGCCGACATTTTATCAGGCAGCCGTTGCGCCGATACCATACCGGTCGAACCCAAGAGGAGACCGGCCAAAAGTAGATGTTTAAACTTCATATATATACCTTATATTAATAATAACTGGGCGAAAGTACTACTCTTTTGAGGAAAAAGACCTATCCTTGGCCGGCAGGTCGTAGCAAAAAGTCCTTGGGGTTGTGTCAAAAAGTCGGCAAGGAGGGAAAGAGAAGGGTAGGGTAGATTATCTTAGTTGCTGATAATAATAGTCGAGCACCTCTTTGGCCGGGCGTTTCAGTTTGATGATAGTTTGGGGTATATGATCAATAGTGAACAGATTTTTTGCGCATCAGGTCTCGTGCTTTGCTGGTAATCTCCATGTTGTTCAGCGGATAACCCAATTTCGAACATTCTAATATCGCTTCTATCGCAATCTGCCTCACGTTTTGATTCAAACTCTGCACGTATTGGAGTGCGTTTTGTCCATCTTTTAAATAGAGTCTCGATAATTGTTCTTCCATATTTACTTATCATTATTTATCCTACTTATTGGGGGCAAAGGTACGCATTCAAATAAGAAAACCTCAAGAACCGGCACAAAAAAAGCAGCTACTCCATCGGAATAACTGCTTTTGCTTTTGTAGCGAGACCGAGGATTGAACTCGGGACCTCATGATTATGAATCATGCGCTCTAACCAGCTGAGCTATCTCGCCATCATTTCTTTATTTTGACGCTGCAAAGGTATGCCTAATTTTTGATTTGAACAAACATTTCGGATACTTTTTTTCGACCCTTTTTTGAGCCTTCTTCTAAGCAATTAATTTTGAGAAACTTTTTTCGCAGAAAAATGTTGGCAGTTTAAATACTTTTCTCTATCTTGCTCCGCGTTTTAATACCATAAAGGCATGAATAAAGAGAAATATCACATCGAATATGTTCTGAATCAGGTATCTCGGCGTAGTCTGTGGAATCACCTGACGACATCGGCCGGCCTTTCGGCATGGTTCGCCGACAAGGTTACGGTTATCAACATGGACAAATATACCTTTTATTGGAACAAAGAAGGGCAGAAGGCAACAGCAATTTTGATTCATCCCGAAGACTGCATCCGTTTCCGCTGGGACGAGGACAAGGGGACGCCGTATTATTTCGAGTTCTCCATCCATTATATGGAACTGACCTCCTCGACCTCGCTTGAAATTACCGATTTCGCCGAACCCGACGAAAAGGCCGACGCCATCGACCTCTGGGATTCGCAGATTGAGGTTTTGAAGCGAACTTTGGGCATTTGAGGAGTGATTTGCCCGCTTTTCCCGCACTCCGGACAGATGCTGGGGAATAGCTATTGGATATTATCGTTTTTTGCCGTACTTTTGCCACCCAACTAATTAGGCAATGTTGAGAATAAAACGATTATATACGTTCATGTTGCAAACCTTCCTGCCGTTGTTCCTGATGACGTTCGGAATCTGTTTGTTTATCGTCTTGATGCAGTTCCTTTGGCGCTACATCGACGATATGGTGGGAAAAGGTTTGGGCATCCCGGTGTTGGCGGAAATGTTCTTCTATGCCGCCTTGTTCCTTGTGCCGATGGCACTTCCGCTGGCGATTTTGTTGGCTTCTCTGATGACGTTCGGAAACTTGGGCGAACGCTTGGAATTGCTCGCGATGAAGTCCGCCGGTATCTCGCTTATCCACATTATGCGTCCGCTGATTATCACGATTTGTTTCGTATCGGTTGGCGCTTTCTTCTTCCAAAACAATGTCATGCCCGTGGTGCAGGTAAAGCTTTATACCTTGCTCTACTCCATGCGCCAGAAATCTCCGGAACTAGAAATCCCTGAGGGCGTGTTCTATAAAGAAATTACAGGCTTTAATGTCTATGTGAAGCATAAGGATACGGAGACGGGACTGCTCCGCGACCTGATGATCTACGACTACTCCGACGGTTTCAATAACGCCCGCGTCATCGTGGCCGATTCCGGTCGTCTGAAGACTTCCGCCGACAAACTTTATCTCGTCCTTTCTCTTTTCAACGGCGAGTCCTTCGAAAACCTCCGCAGCCAGAACAAGACCGCTTCGGCGCAAAAGGCCGTCCCTTACCGTCGCGAGACTTTCCAGACGAAAGATATTCTGATAGAGTTCGACGCGAATTTCAACCGCACCGACGAATCCCTGATGCAAAATCAGTACATGGGCAAGAACCTGACGGATTTGCAAACCTCCATCGACTCGATGACCCTCCGCCTGGACAGTGTCAAGAACCAACAGGCTGAGCATCTCTACCGCCTCTCTTACAAACAGTCTTACAGCGCCAAGGCGCGGGAACCGCTCTCTACCCCCGACAGCCTTCGCAAGGCGGGCGAGTCGTACGACGTAATCGCTTATTCCGGCGATATTGTCCTCAATTTCGACAGCCTCTATACTGCCGCCTCTCCCTCGGAGAAGGCTAACATCCTGAAGCGTGCCCGCAACCGCGCCGAGAATATCCGCACCGACAATTACTTCAAGGCAGCCACTGTTGGCGACGAAGCCTATAAGGTCCGCCGCCATTTGACGGAGTGGCACAAGAAATTTACCCTTTCCTTCGCCTGCCTGGTCTTTTTCTTCATCGGTGCACCGTTGGGGGCTATAATAAGGAAAGGAGGACTGGGTATGCCGGTGGTCATCTCCGTCATCTTGTTTATATTCTATTATATTGTAGATAATATAGGATTTAAGATGGCGCGCGACGGCGTCTGGGCGGCCTGGGAAGGCATGTGGCTCAGCTCGGCGGTTTTGGCTCCGCTCGGCATCTTCCTGACGTATAAGGCGGCGAACGACTCGGTGATTATGAACGCAGACACTTACCTGAACGCCCTCAAGAATCTCGTCGGCAAACGCCCGGGTCGTAAGGTAGAACGCAAGGAGGTCATCATCTACACCCCCGATTATGCCGCGCTCCTCCCGCGTCTCGAAAAGTTAGTGGCGGATTGTCAAACCTATATCTCGACCCATCGCCGCTGGGTCAATTACTTCCGTTTCTGGAAGCAGGGCGGCAAGGACCATACTGCGGAGGCGCTGGCCGAGGAGATGGAGAGTCTCGTAGAGGAACTTTCGAACTCCGACCAGAATCTCTTGCTCAACAAATTGATGGACTACCCGATTATCGGCGGCTACAACCGCCTGAACCTCCGTCTGACCGGGAAGCGCGGCCTCGCGGTCGGATTGTTCTTCCCCGTCGGTTTGCCCATCTATCTCCTGGCTGTTTACCAGCGCAAGTTGCTGTTACACGACATCCGCGCCATCCAGAAGACCAGCGGGGAGTTGAAGGAGATGTTTTTTTCCTTACATTTGTGCGATAATACAAAAACGACATAAATACTCGACTATATGAGCACTATCAAATTGGATTCTATCGAAGAAGCTATCCGGGATTTCGCGGAAGGCAAGTTTGTTATCGTAGTCGATGACGAAGACCGCGAGAACGAAGGCGACCTCATCATCGCCGCCGAAAAGGTAACGCCCGAGAAGATAAACTTCATGTTGAAGCACGCCCGCGGCGTCCTCTGCGCGCCGATCACGATGTCGCGTTGCGAAGAGCTTGACTTGCCGCACCAGGTGAGCAACAATACTTCTGTCCTCGGTACGCCTTTTACCGTAACCATCGACAAGCTCGAAGGTTGTTCGACGGGTGTCTCTGCTGCCGACCGCGCGGCGACTATCCTCGCGCTGGCCGACCCCGCCTCGAAGCCGGAAACTTTTGGCCGTCCGGGACATATCAACCCGCTCTACGCCCAGGACAAGGGTGTTTTGCGCCGGGCAGGGCATACGGAGGCCAGCATCGACCTCGCGCGCTTGGCGGGTCTCTATCCTGCGGCTGCCCTGATGGAAATTATGAACGACGACGGCACGATGGCGCGTCTCCCGGAGCTGCGCAAGATGGCCGACGAATATCACATCAAACTCGTCTCTATCGCCGATTTGATTGCCTACCGCCTGAAGCAGGAATCCATCGTGGAGCCGGGCGAGGAAGTGGACATGCCCACCGAGTACGGGCACTTCCGCCTCATCCCGTTCCGCCAGAAAAGCAACGGATTGGAGCACATCGCCATCATCAAGGGCGACGTCAGCGGTCCCGAGCCGGTGCTGGTCCGCGTCCATTCTTCCTGTGCGACGGGCGACATCTTCGGCTCGCTGCGCTGCGATTGCGGCGAGCAGTTGCACAAGGCTTTGCGGAAAATCGAGGCCGAAGGTCGCGGGGCGGTTGTCTATCTCAATCAGGAAGGCCGCGGAATCGGTCTGATGGAGAAGATGAAGGCGTACAAACTCCAGGAGCACGGCATGGACACCATCGAGGCGAATATCTGCCTCGGACATCAGGCCGACGAGCGCGACTATGGTGTCGGCGCCCAAATCCTCCGCCACCTGGGTATCACGAAGATGCGCCTGATGACCAACAATCCGGTGAAGCGTGTCGGCCTCGAGGCGTATGGTCTTTCGGTGGTCGAGAACGTCCCCATCGAGGTAACTCCCAACCAGTTCAACGAGTTCTACCTCCGGACGAAGAAGGACCGTATGGGGCATACGTTGCATAATGTGAAGTAAAAAACGCTTTCAAAACCCGTTTTTGGAGGCGGCGTAACGTTACGAAAGCTTGAAAAATGATTTTTGGCCGTTTCGTAACGTTACGAAAGTCTGAAAAATGACTTTTGGAGGTTTCGTAACGTTACGAAAGTCTGAAAAATGACTTTTGGAGGTTTCATAACGTTACGAAAGCTTGAAAAATGATTTTTGGAGGTTTCGTAAGGTTTGGAAAGTCCCAAAAATGATTTT
This sequence comes from uncultured Parabacteroides sp., assembly GCA_944325345.1. Classification (GTDB taxonomy): domain Bacteria; phylum Bacteroidota; class Bacteroidia; order Bacteroidales; family Tannerellaceae; genus Parabacteroides. The sequence continues at coordinate 35,861 of CALUZV010000001.1, read as the reverse complement.
TGAAGGTTTCCAACATGTTGGAAAGTTCAAAAAATGATTTTTAGAGGTTTCTCACAGTTTGGAAAGCCCGAAAAATGATTTTTGAAGGTTTCCAAACTTTTTCCGGCCTTCAAAACTGGTTTTTAGCGGAAGAATTTCGAGACGACGACTCCAAAACTGATTTTTGGCCTCGGAATCTCGCGATTCCGCTTTTTGAAATAAGAGATAAAGTATTTTTTAACAGAGAAAAGAATATGGAATTATCAGCACGTTTAAATCGTTTGTCGCCGTCAGAGACGCTGGCAATGTCGCAGAAGAGCAGCGAATTAAAAGCTCAAGGAATCGATATTATTAACATGAGCGTGGGGGAACCCGATTTCAACACGCCTGACCACATCAAGGAAGCCGCTAAACAGGCTATCGACGAGAATTACTCGCGGTATTCGCCCGTGGCCGGTTACCCCGCGCTGCGCAACGCGATTGTGGAGAAACTGAAAAAGGAAAACGGACTGGAGTACACGGCTGCGCAGATTTCGTGCGCCAACGGTGCCAAACAGTCTGTGTGCAACACGATTATGGCTTTGGTAAACGCTGGCGACGAGGTGATCATCCCCGCCCCCTACTGGGTGAGCTACCCGGAGATGGTGAAGCTGGCCGACGGGACGCCCGTCAGCGTGGCAGCCGGTATTGAGCAGGATTTCAAGATAACACCCGCTCAGCTGGAGGCAGCCATTACGCCGAAGACTAAATTGTTGATTCTCTGCTCGCCGTCGAACCCAACCGGCTCGGTTTACAGCCGTGAGGAGTTGGCAGGACTGGCAGCGGTGTTGGCAAAGCATCCGCAGGTTTACGTCATCGCCGACGAGATTTACGAACACATTAATTATATCGGAAAGCACGAAAGCATCGCCCAATTCCCGGAAATCAAGGACCGCGTGGTGATTGTAAACGGTGTTTCCAAGGCATACGCGATGACCGGCTGGAGAATCGGTTTCATCGCCGGTCCAGAATGGATTGTTAAGGCAGTCAATAAATTGCAGGGACAATATACGTCGGGTCCGTGCTCCGTTTCGCAGAAAGCAGCCGAGGCAGCCTATACGGGAACGCAGCAGCCGGTCGAAGAGATGCGCCAGGCATTCCAACGCCGTCGCGACCTCATCGTGAAGCTGGCGAAGGAAATTCCGGGCCTCGAAGTGAACAATCCCGAGGGCGCGTTCTACCTCTTCCCGAAGTGCAGTTCTTATTTCGGAAAAGCCAACGGCGACCGCGTCATCAAGAACGCCGCAGACCTGGCGATGTATCTCTTGGAAGTAGGCCACGTCGCTTGCGTCGGTGGAGCCGCGTTCGGTGCGCCGGAGTGCATCCGAATGAGCTATGCAACGTCTGACGAGAATATCGTAGAGGCGATGCGGAGGGTGAAGGAAGCGCTGGCGGCGTTGAAGTAAACCCCTTGGTTTGGATAAAAGGAAAGGCTGCTCCCGAACTGGGGGCAGCCTTTTTTCAGTTAGACAGAGAAAGAAACATTCTCCCAAGTTCTTTCAGCTTGGATGTTGCCTTTTTCGTCGTAGATAGTAATCTTAACCGTATGTGTTCCGGAAAGCAGATCTGGAGTTACATTAAAGCGAATAATGTAAGAATTTGTAATAGCTCCTGTTACGGGGAGTTCGTCGAGGGTAATGTTGAAGTCTCCAGTAGTCTCTATCAATGTACCACCTGTATAAGTTGCGAACAAACGAGGATCTTCATTGAAGAAATCTACCCAATTATAGCTGTCTGGCAAGTAGTTGTTCATATCGCTAAAGACAGTGTGAATCGTACCTTTGCTTGTATTCCAAACATAGTAAGACGATTCCGGATTAACGGTGAGAACAGACCATTCTTCGATTCCGCCCGGCTGATTCGGTTCATCCGTGAAATAGATGTAGATACGGTTTGCACCCGGCCGGAATTTGAAATGCCGGTCCGCGAAATGCAACATAATGCCTCCGCATTCGCCGCCGGCGTTGTTATAAGTTTGGGCGGAAGTTTCAAGCTGAGTATCTACGTATCCTCTTGTGCGGGCAGTTCCGTAAAGTCCGTCGCGGTTCAGATAATCACTTAAGTTCTCCACAGACGTGATATCAATAGCTCCATTGATGTAGCTATGATCGATACCGACGCAACCAAATTGTACATCCATCGTACCGGCTAACGTTTGCGACCATGACAAAATCTCGTTGGCTACGGCATCAGCCTCTTCGCTCATACTGCCGGAATTGTCCACTAAGAAAACAACGTCGGCCTGCGCTTTAGAAATGTTAAATGCTCTGGTTTGTGTTTCAGTGCTGTTGATAACCGCGATACCTTTGGGCTGTCCGTCAATTTCGAGCCAAACATTTTGACGAGTATCACCCGTACCATAGAGATCCATCCATTCCTTGTCCGGAAGTTGAAGACCGGTCAAACTCATACGCATGACACGACCGTTGCTTCCTTCTTCAATAAATGTAGAGAAGTTTGGGATTTTGACGTCTTTTCTTCCTTCTTCAATCTTTGGAGCTTTTTCCGCCATCTCGTCGGAAGGCACGCCCGTGTCTGGAACAACTTGCAATTCAAATTCTTGGCCGCCGTAAACCAAAACCAAGGTGCCGTTGGCTTCGTTATAGTAAACATTATCGAACCAAGATTCGCCGGAGCCTCCGGAAACGCCGTCTGCACCATCCTCGCCATCTTCACCGACAGCCTTAACAGGATTGCCGTTTTCATCCAGCATTTGTTCGAAGTTCACGCCGTTGTCGTAACTAACCATCCAGAAACCGTCGGCGCTTACTTTCAATCTCGGTGTAACAGCTTGCGCACCGCTGACGGGGATTTTATTGCCCGTGGCATCGGTCAGCCAAGAAGTGTTGCCATTGACTGTTTGTGTCCAATAATACACGCCATTTTCTTCATCGACACCGATGATAGGCGTTGAGGCATCTGCCGAGCCACCTTTACCGACAGTGATGCTCTTTCCATCCGTGAAGCTGATGCGATAGCCCTCGGAGGTCTCTTCAACTTTAGAAACAAACACATTGTTTTGTACTGCATTAGCAATTGTACTTACAGATTCGATGTCCGAGTTGAGTTGGTTCAATTGCCCTTCAATTGCGGTTAGACGATCATCCAGAGAATTGACTTTATCCCAGATTTCACCATCGTCATACTTACAAGATACTGTGCATATTAGCAACAATACCCATACTAGAAAATTTTTTACTTTCATAAGAAAATCTGTTTTAAATAGTAATTAATAATATAGTGTGAATCAAATATTTTGTTACCCTCTGTCATCAACTCGGTTATCATCATTTGTGAAATGGCCAAAAAATACCATCCTTTTTTCTGGCCACGTTTTTGCGGGTTCCGGCAGCAAAATTAGGCAAAAATTTAAATACGCAAACATTTCGTTCTAAGAATTTTAGCTTTTATGTTGCAAAACATAAAATCGAGGCCAAACGTGGCCAGAAAAAAGGATCGTTTTTCTGGCCATTATTGTATAAAAGAAAAAGAGAGGGACGCAAGAATACGTCCCTCTCAGAATGGATGAAATAGTAAGTGATAGAGGTTTGTCTTTTTATTCAACAAGCTGAAAATCCAGTTGCTTCCGTTCGAGGTTGGCTTGGGCAACACGAATCGTGAGGGGGTCGCCCAGTCGGTATTGCCGTTTGGAACGGCGGCCGATGAGACAGTAATTCTTTTCGTCAAACTCGTAGAAGTCGTCGTCGAGGTCGCGCATCGGAACCAAGCCTTCGCATTTGTTTTCGTTCAGTTCCACATACAAGCCCCACTCCGTAACGCCCGAGATGACGCCGTCGTAAACCTTTCCGAGCTTATCACTCATAAATTCAACCTGCTTATACTTGATCGAAGCCCGCTCGGCGTTGGCAGCTACCTGTTCCATCGACGAACAGTGCTCACACATCTCCTCGTATTTTTTCTTGATAACGCTGCGCCCGCCAGCCAGATAACGTTCCAGCAAGCGATGCACCATCATGTCCGGATAGCGGCGGATGGGGGAAGTGAAGTGGGTGTAGTAGTTGAACGCCAAACCGTAGTGTCCCACGTTGTCAGTCGAATATTTTGCCTTTTGCATAGCGCGGATAGCCACGGTCTCGATTAGATTCTCTTCCGGTTTGCCCTGGACGGTATCGAGCAAGTGGTTGATGCCTTTGGAAACATCCGTCTTCGTACCCTCGGTCTTCAAGTTATATCCGAAGCGGCGGATGAAGGTGGCGAAGTTCTGCATCTTGTCCGGGTCGGGGAGTTCATGGATACGATAGACGAAGGTCTTTTTCGTCTTGCCCTTTGGCGGACAACCGACAAATTCTGCTACGGTGCGGTTGGCAAGGAGCATGAACTCCTCAATCAACTTATTCGCCTCTTTCGATTCCTTGAAATAGACGCGCAAAGGCTTGCCCTGCTCGTCGATTTCAAATTTCACCTCGTAACGCTCGAAGTTGATGGCGCCGTTGCGGAAGCGACGGTCGCGAAGCTGTTTCGCCAAGTCGTTGAGGGCGAGAATAGCCTCTTTGCAATCGCCCTCGCCGGTTTCGATGACTTCCTGTGCCTCCTCGTAGGTGAAGCGGCGGTCGCTCTTGATGACTGTCCGGCAAATGCGCGAGTTGATGACATTCGCTTTGTTATCCATCTCGAAGATAGTAGAGAAGCAGAGTTTTTCCTCGTTCGGCCTCAACGAGCAGATTTGGTTGCAGAGACGTTCGGGCAGCATCGGAATCGTGCGGTCCACCAGATAAACGGAGGTCGCACGGTTGAAAGCCTCTCGGTCGATGACGCTCTCGGCGTGGACGTAGTGCGTAACGTCGGCGATGTGGACACCGACCTCCCAATTCCCATTCTCCAGTTTTCGAGCGGAAAGCGCGTCGTCGAAGTCCTTCGCATCCTTCGGGTCGATGGTAAACGTCAAGACCTGACGGAAATCCTCGCGGCGGGCGATTTCTTCCGGGCTGATGACATCGGAAATGCGGTTCGCTGCCTTCTCCACGTTTTGCGGATATATATAAGGTAAGCCGAACTCGGCGAGGATGGCGTGCATCTCGGCGTTGTTCTGTCCGGCTTTGCCCAAGATATCGATGACCTCGCCCAGCGGGTTTTTGGCGTCTTCCGGCCATTCGACGATGCGGACAATCGCTTTGTCGCCATTCTTTCCGCCTTTCAGCTTGTCCTTCGGAATGAAGATGTCGTTGGCCAGGGTTTTATTCTCAGTAACTAAGAAAGCGAAGCCCTTCAACACCTGGAGCTTGCCCACGAAGACCCGTTCCTTGCTTTCCAAGACCTCGATAACCTCGCCTTCCGGCTCTTTGCCTTTGCGCTTGGCAAATAACTGAACCTTCACCTTGTCGCCATCCATGGCATGACCGGAGTTACGCTCGGCAACGAAGATAGGCGTCGAACCATCCTCCGGAATGAAGGAATTCTTCCCGTTGCTCCGGCGGACGAAGGTGCCGACAGCGACATTGCCCAAGGCATTCAGCCGATAGCGACCAAGGTCTGTCTCAACGATAAAGCCCACGTCGGCGAGCTCGCGGAGCAGGCTGGCGACTTGGAGCTTCTGGACTTGCGTCTCGACACCAATCAGTTTGCTTACTTGTTTGTAATTAAGAATTTCGCGGGGCGAAGACTGGAAAAGCGAGACGATGCGATTCATCATCACGTCCTTTTTTATCCGTTTGCTTCCGCCCTTCTTGTCTTTTTTCTCTTTCTTATCCTTTTTACCTTTCTTTGTCATAATACTACTTCTTTTTTTCTTGGGTTCCGAAATAATTCGCTCTTACGCCTTTTACACCCGGTTTGCAGACGAAGACGCTTCCGCTCAAGGGATATTGCTTCAATTGCTCCTCGCTCAGTCCGGCCCGCGCCGTCGTAATATAGAGCCATTCCAAGTTCGGTCCGCCGAACGCACAAGAAGCCACATTCGGAGCCGGCACATTTATCTTCGCCAATAATTCGCCGGAATAAGGATTGTAGCAATAAACTCCCGCACCGCCCCATTGGGCCACCCAGAGATTCCCGTCCGCATCGATTGTCATGCCGTCAGGAGAACCAGTCCCTCGGGGAATATCCAAAGCGACGCCATCAAAAAGAATCTCTGCTCTGTCTGCATCGTAGCGATAGCGTGCGATACGGTTCGTCGGCGTATCATTATAATACATAAAGCGGTTTGTCGGCGACCATACGATACCATTGGAAATCGTTACTTCGTCCAACTTCTCTTGAACCGTACCATCCGGCCAAACACAATAAAGCGAGGCAGCCCCTTCGGGCGCACCGAATCCCATCGTCCCTACCCAGAGCCGGCCTTCGGTATCGCATTTTCCGTCGTTGCATCGGAGTTTCCCGTTTTCGTCCGGGATTGGCGCGATAGTCGTCCGCTGGTTCGTAAATAAGTTGAGCCGGACAATCTGATTTTGCAATGCGACGACGACGGTCGAGTCCGATTCGGGGACGACGGTCGAGACCATGCGGTCGAACGTCCATTCCCGGCAGTTTTGTCGCTCGGGAGCGTATTCGTAGAGTTTGCAACCTTCAATATCGACCCAAAAGAGTGATTCCCGCTCCGGATGCCAAATGGCTCCTTCGCCCGTAGTCGCTTCCGCTTGCAGCGAAAGTTCGGCTGTCATCTCGATGCTCTTGCTGCATCCCAGCAGGGTCGTTGCGAAAAGCAGAAGGCATAGATAGTTGTTTATCCCGTTTTTCATATTCGTAAAATGCGTATAAATGCAATGCGTACAAAGGTACGGAATCTGATTGAATATCTTGCTATATGAGTTGCGATTTATGTTGTAGAGCATAATTTGGAACTCGTAACTTAACAAAATTCAAATTTTACCATAAAATAGTTTGCCAAAAGCATGGAGAAACCAAATTAATTATCTTTATTTGTACATTTTTAGTGGGAAATGTTTATCCTTTTCTTTTAAACAAATCGAAATATGAAGGACACTATGGAGACTAATTTACCTTCGGAAGAGACAGGTAAGGTCGAAAACGAGAATGCGACGCTGGAAACGGCAGAAAACGCAACAGAAAGTAATCCGGATGCTGATGCTACAGCCGCCGGGAGTATTTTAACGAAAGAGGAAATCCTCAGCCGATTGCAGGCATGTGTCGATGCGTCGGCCGATACGCCGCGCAGCGAGATTGAATCGCTGAAGCAAGCTTATTATAAAGCTCGCCGAAATGAAGTGGAGGACGCGAAAAAAGCCTTCCTCGGCAACGGTGGGGAAGAAAAGGATTTTATCATACCGGAAGACCGTGAAGAAACCCAGTTGAAAGAACTCCTGGAACAATATCGGGAAAAACGTACGGCTGCCTTGGCCGAGGAAGAACGGCTGAAGGCCGAGAATTATACCCTGAAACTCCAGCTTATCGACCAGCTGAAAGCGCTGACGGAAAGCCAGGAGGATTTCAACAAATTGTACAATATCTTTAAGGAAATCCAGCAGAAGTGGAAGGAAATCAAACTCGTCCCGCAGGAATATGCCAACGATCTGTGGCGCGAATACCAGACGTATTCCGAACGCTTCTATGACATTATTAAAATAAACAACCAGTATCGTGATTACGACTTCAAGAAGAATCTGGAACTGAAAACGGCTCTGTGCGAGACTGTCGAGAAGTTGGAGAACGAGCCCGACGCCGTTTCTGCTTTCCACCAGCTGCAAAAGCTCCATCAGCAATGGCGCGAAATCGGCCCCGTGGCAAAAGATATGCGCGAGGCGCTCTGGGCGCGTTTCAAGGCGGCTTCGACGGTGATTAACAAGCGGCATCAGCAGCATTTCGAGGAACAGAAGGTGCGCGAGCAAGAAAACTTGGTGGCCAAGACTGCGATTTGCGAGGCTATCGAAAACATCGATTTCTCTACCTTGGTTAATTATAAGGATTGGGATGAAAAGAGCAAGGAGGTCTTTGCCTTGCAGGAAAAATGGAAAACCATCGGTTACGCGCCGAAGAAAAGCAACATCAAGGTTTTCGACCGTTTCCGCGCCGCCTGCGATGTCTTTTTTGAGAAGAAGAACGACTTCTATCGCCAAGTCCGGGATAACATGGAGCACAACCAGGCCAAGAAGGAGGCTCTTTGCGAGCGTGCCGAGGCGTTGAAGGACAGCACCGACTGGAAATCGACGACGGAAAAGTTCATCGCCTTGCAGAAGGAGTGGAAGGCCACGGGCCCTGTCCCCAGGCGTTTCACCGAGCCGCTCTGGAAGCGTTTCATCTCTGCCTGCGACTATTTCTTTGCCCAAAAGGAGAAGGCGACCAGCTCGCAGCGTTCCGAAGAGCGGGCAAATCTGGTGAAAAAGAAAGAGCTTATCGAGAAGGTCCAGGGGCTGGACAACATGGAGGATACCGACGAGGCTCTCGTCCAACTCCGGGAACTGATTGCCGAATGGAATACGGTCGGCCACGTGCCTTTCAAGGATAAGGATAAAATCTATAGCGCTTTCCGCGAGGCTGTCGATGCGCAATTCGACCGTCTGAAGGTCAGCCAGCACGACCGCCGGATGCAGTCGTTCCGCAACAACCTCAGCGGCATGGTGGGCGACGACCAGTCGAAAACCAAGCTCTACAACGAGCGCGAGCGGCTGATGCGCACCTACGACCGGATGAAGAGCGAGTTGCAGACCTACGAAAACAACATCGGCTTCCTCAACGTCGCCTCGAAGGGCGGCAGCGGCCTGATTAAGGACCTGGAGCGCAAGATAGAGAATCTGCGAGACGAGATGGCGCTGGTCGTAAAAAAGATTGATGCGATAGACGAAAATCTTTAACATAAATTTGGATTGAAGGTTCCGCGGGTTAGCGGAACCTTCCCGCTGTTTTGCGGGAGACTTCCGCGGTGTGCGGAACCTTCCCGCAGTTTTGCGAGAGGCTTCCGCGGTGTGCGGAACCTTCCCGCAGTTTTGCGAGAGGCTTCCGCGGAGTGGCGGAACCTTCCCGCAGTTTTGCGGGGAACTTCCGCAGTGTGGCGGAACCTTCCCGCAATTTTAGTAGGTATAAAATTTTTTCATTCTCCCATTCATGATTCTTCATTCCCCCATGCCTTCTCTCCATTATTTCAATCCGGGTCATGAAACCGCCGTCTGGCAAGGCCGTCCGAACTATACGCCGCCGGCGAATGTCCGCGTGATGATGCGCGACTTGGCCTATCTGCCCGCGTGGTATGGCGAGGCGGGCGATTTTGTCTTAGTCGAACAAGTGGACGAAGCGCGTGTGCTCGATTTCCGGGAACAACTCGTTTTGATGCAAGAAAATTTGCCCCAGCCCGTCGGCCGCGAGGCATTGAAGCAGGGGCGTGTCCGACTGCCCGAATGCGAGGCGGCGGCGTGGGGATGGTCGCCCCAGGCCGTCGCGCATTTCCGTGCTTTGGGGCAAACGCACCTGCGTGTTCCGGATTGGAAAGAGGAATATAAGGAATTGACTGCAAGGCAGACTGCCGCCCGCTGCCTCCGTCTTCTGAAGGAATTTTTGCCGGAGGCAGACCTTCCGGAGGTGCCGGTGTTTTGCTCGACGAAAACCGAACTTCGGGCGTTTTTGGATAGGCACGCCGGGGCGACTTGCCTGCTGAAATCGCCGTTTTCCTCTTCGGGTCGCGGCCTGCTCTGGCTCCCGGAGGCGCGATTGGGAGAGAAAGAGGCAGCGTGGGCGCGGGGCGTGATGGAGAAACAAGGCGCGGTGAGCGTGGAACTTGCGCTGGAGAAACTGCAGGATTGTGCCTGGGAGTTTTACGTCGATGGGGCAGGAGGCATCCGTTACGAAGGTCTCTCCGTCTTCGGCACGGGCGAGCGCGGCGCTTATTCAGGAAACCTCCTCGGCTCGGAGACGTATCGCGAGGAGAAGCTGGCGGCCTATCTCGCTCCGGCGGAAATCCTCCGCATACGCGAGGCGCTCAGCGAGGTCCTGCGGCAGGTCTTCGCCACGAAATATCGGGGCTATTTGGGGGTGGATATGCTGGTTTATCGGGGAAAAGACGGGCGCGCGCGGCTCCATCCCTGCGTCGAGATAAACATGCGCTATACGATGGGGATGGTGGCACTCCGCCTTTCCCGCCTGCTCGAGCCGGAGCGGACGGGCTATTTCCGGGTGGAATACGAGAAAGAGGAGGGGGCGGCACTTGCTATCCATCGCGAACTGCAAGCGCGCCATCCACTTATTATTAACTTTGGGAGAATACAAAAAGGATATCTTTCGCTTTGCCCGGTCGCTGGGGAGACCCATTACCGGGCGTATATCGTGGTCGAATGATTATTGCATCATCATGGAGCCGACGCCTTCCGTCGTGCTTTGGCGGTTCATCACGTCGCTGTTCTGAATCGAACGGACGGCCTTCTTCACCTTCACTTGTTTGCCAAACGTATAGCTGATGCTGAACTGGAAATTCTGGAGGGGAATCCGGATGTTCGTCCGGTTTGCGAAGTCCGCCCCGTGCGAATACGAATCCATCTTCAGCTTGCTGCCCGTCAGCGGAGTGATGCCGGAGAGGGTGAGCGTCAGCTTGTCCTTGAGGAACGAGCGGCTGAGGCTGCCCATCGCCGCGCTAAACCCGGAGCTCCAGCCTTGCAGATTATATTGCTTGGTCGATGCCATGACGTTGAGGCTCAGGCGGAGCTTCCAGGGAAGCGTTTGTTGGTAGCCTGCCATCACATTGGCCTGCCATCCGGACGTGTGCATCCCGATTTGCGAACTCTTCAGATCGGTGTAGGAAACGCTGCCGTTGAGGTTGAAACGCGCTTTGGAGCTGGCGTTCCAGTTGAGGTAGGCATTCAAACCCGTCTGCTTGCTCTCGACGATATTCCCGTAGGTCGTGTTCTGCAGATTCTGGTCGTCGTAGAAGCTATACTGCGCGATACCGTTTCCGGAGAAACTCTGCCGGAGGGTGAGGTTGAGCATCCACTTCGCCGTGTAGTAATTATAGACCAGGTTCAAGTTGTGAACTTCCTCGCAATCCAGATTCGTGTTGCCATAGCTCAGCGCCGTCGGGTCGGACTTATTCACATACGGATTCAGATAAGAGATGCCCGGACGGCTGATGCGCATGTTGTAGGCCAAGCCGAGGTTCTGCCGCTCGTCGAACCGGAAGGAGAGATTGGCGCTGGGCACCAGATTCCCGTAATCGAGCCGGAAATCCTCCGACAACCCGAGGCGCGACTCCACGTCCTGCCACGTATGCTCGTAACGCAGTCCGGCGGTCAGCGAAAGGCGGCGAACCTGAGCCTTATACTCGGCGTAGGCGGCGAGGATATGATTCTTGTGCTCGTAATCCAAACTATTCGCCTCGTTCCAGATTTGCTGCTCGCCGAGGACATCGTAGTAGTCCGACCGCGACGTATTGTTGCGCAGGATGTATTTCAAACCCGCATCCAGCTGCTGCCCCTTCAGCAGCGGCGTGGTGAAGTCTACCTGCCAAGTATTTTCCAGCGTATTGTTGCGGGCGCGGGAATAACGGTCGCTCAGGTCGAAGAGCGTCTCTTCCTCCGTCTCGAAGAGGTTGAGGGACTTCGTCCGCTCCGAGACAGTCGAAATCAGATAGGAGAGCGTCAGCATCCGCCCCGGATGACCGGCGAACGAATGCTGGAAGTCCACATTCCCGTTGATGGAGTAACGGCAGTTGTCGCTATTCGTCCGGTCGCCATAGCCGAAGCCCTGTCCATAGTTCCCGCCGTTCATCGACATCCGGCCTATCCCTTCATTGTCGGTATCGAAGCTCATCAATCCGAAAGAGGCGGAGAGGAGGTTGAGGGAGTCAATCTCGTAGCCTGCGTTCAGATTCCCCATCAGCATCGTCATGTCCATATCGCTGTCGCTCCCGTAGCGGGAAAGAGCCGTGCCGGCCTCGCTGTATTGTTCACGCTTGACGGTAGTCGTCGTCCCGTGCAGATACGAGCGAATCGCGTTCACGTTGGCCGACATCGAGAACTTATCCTTCTGCATACTGAAGAATCCCCCGCCCATAAAGCCTTTCGAACTGCCCATCGCGCGGACGGTCGCATTATAGCCGTCGAGCCGCTGCGCCGTCCCGGAGGTCTTGTCCGTAATCAGGTTCAGGACGCCGCCGACACCCTCGGCGTCGTAGCGCGCGCCGGGATTGGTGATAACCTCGATATTCTTGATGGACGAGGCCGGCATATTCTTGAAAATCTCCGAAGGATTGCTGCTCATCATCACGTTCGGCTTCCCATCGACGTAAACCTGGAAACTCGAGCTGCCATTCACCGTGATGTTGTCGTTCCCATCGACCGTAACCATCGGTACCTTGCGGAGCATGTCGAGGACGGTGTTCGTCTTCGCGTCCACATCGTCCGCTACGCTGTACGTCATCCTATCGGTCGTCATCTTCACCAGCGGCTTCTGGGCGACAACCTCCACCATGGCGAGGTGCTGCACGTCGTCCTTTATATATATGGTATCCAGATTCACCCGCGTTTGCCCCGCGAGGGAGAAAGGAATCTCCATCGGTGCGCGGCCGACGGAAGAAATCAGGAGGACGAACTTGCCCCGGCCTTTTACCGGCTGCTCGAAACGCCCCTCCATATCGGTCGTCCCCATCGAGACGGCCTGCTTGCGTTCCGTATCTTTTTCTTGGAAAATGCGGAGCGTGGCAAACGGCTCGCCCATGCGGGAAATCGAGTCGAGTAGCACGCCGCAGACCTTTGCCTCTTGTGCGTTTACCCAGCCGGCAACCAGCAGACCGGCTATACCCAGAATGGATGTTCGGAATATCTTTTTCATATCTCTCAACTTTTTTCGTTTGACGAGGCAAAAGTAAGGCGAGCCCTTCGCCCCGCCTCGGACTTTTCGACGAACCCCGCGTAGTGCTTCGACGAAATGCCGCCGTCGGCAGGAAGGATTCGGAGGAGTTTCGCGGTCCCGAAGAAAAAAGCAGGAAGTGCTTGCACCCCTCGGATATTCTTCTTTCCTTTGTCCCGATAAAAAAACGAACCCCGACTATGAAACTCGAAACCCTCGAACTACGTCCCCTCCTCCGTCCGCTCCTTGCCTGGATAGCGGGTATTATCACCGCTGTTTATTGTCCCAACGTCCGCGAGCTGTCCGCCCTCCTCCCGTGCGCTTGTCTTTTGCTCGTCGTCTGCTCGCCCACAGGCAGAAAAGGGCGGATGAACTACGCGGGACGGGGACTCTGGGGCGCGGTTTTTCTCGCCGCCTGTTTTTCGTTTGCCCTGCTTTACACCGATTTCCGGCTCACGCTCCCGCCGAGTCCCCTCACCTCGTGGCAAAAAAGCGCGGCGCAGTGGCAGGCCGAGCTGGTCGATACCTACGCCCACCTCGGACTGACGGAGAAAGAGCAGTCCGTCCTGGCCACGCTGGTTTTGGGCTATCGCGAATCGATGGAGCGCGCGCTGACCGAGAGTTTTACCGCCGCCGGGGTGGTGCATATCCTTTCGGTCAGCGGGTTCCACGTGGCCGTGCTCTATACCCTGCTCTCGAACCTGTTTGCGCGGATGGGGACAGGGCTGGCGGTGCGCAGCCTCGATGCCGGGGCGACGCTGGGGCTGGTTTGGGGGTTTACGATTGTCAGCGGGTGGGACTCGCCCACGGTGCGGTCGGCGCTGATGATTACGTTTTATGTCGTCAATAATTTGTTCTACTTGCGGGGCGACCCGTATAATACGTGGGCAGCGTCTGCCCTGCTGATGTTGGTTTACAATCCATTCTATTTGTTTGATATAGGCTTTCAGTTGAGCTATATCGCCGTTTGGTCCATTCTCTTTTTCTATCCACGCTTCCGGCGGATGCTGGAGGTTCGTCATCCCCTGCTACGGCCCGCATGGGAAGGATTGGCGCTGACGCTGGCGGCGCAGGTGGGGACGTTGCCGCTCTGCCTCTACTATTTCCGGGAGACATCGTGGGTATTTTTGTTTACGGCGCTTCCGGTGTCGTGGCTTTGCACGGTTTTGATACCCGTCGGGCTGCTTTGGGTGGTGCTGGGACAGGTAGGAGTCTTCGTACCGTTCCTCGGCTGGGTAGTGGCATGGTGCGTGCGTATGCTGATCTATTGGGTCGAGGGATTTGGGCGGATACCGATGCTCCGGGTTCATTTCAACGGGTGGATGCTGCTGGCTTCCTACGTCCTGCTCTTTGTCTTGATGCTTTATTGGATGAGGCAGGAGAAAAAGGCAGGTATGCGGCCGTGAGCAAGGAAAAGGCGGCGCGGATTTGGAGTTATCTGCCGAAAGCTCTAACTTCGCGGCCGTTTCATCAAAATCAACACATAAACATAATGAATATCAAAAAAGAAGTCGTCGCCGTGGCAATGGCGATGTTCAGCTTGTCGGCCGCAGGCCAGCAGGCGGTGGATTATGTCAATCCCATTATCGGGACCAATGGCATGGGGCACACGTTTCCCGGAGCCTGTACGCCCTTCGGCTGGGTGCAGTTGAGTCCGGATACCGATACGATTCCGCACAATGTGGATGGTGTCTATCAAAAAAAAGCCTACGAGTATTGCGCCGGTTATCAATACCGGGACAAGACGATTGTCGGCTTCAGCCATACGCATTTAAGCGGAACCGGCCATTCCGACCTGGGCGATATCCTGCTTATGCCCACTGTTGGTGATTTGCAACTCAATCCCGGAACGGCTGAACATCCGGAGAATGGCTACCGCTCCCGCTTCAACCACTCTACCGAGAAGGCTACTCCCGGTTACTACGAGGTCATGCTCGACGATTACGGCATCAAGGCACAGCTCACGGCGACACCACGGACGGGCGTCCACAAATATACCTTCCCGAAGGACAAGGACGGACATTTAATCCTCGACCTCACCCACGGTATCTACAATTACGACGGGAAAGTCCTTTGGACAAGCCTCCGCGTCGAAAATGACACCTTGCTGACAGGGTATCGGATTACCAATGGCTGGGCGCGGACGAATTATACCTATTTCGCCATCTCCCTTTCCCAGCCGATAAAGAATTATGGCTATAAAGACAAGGAGAAGATAAATTACAACGGCTTCTGGCGTCGTTTCGACGTCGAGCATAATTTCCCGGAGATTGCCGGACGGAAAGTCGTCGCCTACTTCGATTTCGAAACGTCCAAGAACCCGGAACTTGTCGTGAAGGTCGCGCTCTCAGCCGTCAGCACCGAGGGTGCCTTGAAGAACCTGCGCGCCGAGGCTTCCGGCCGAACCTTCGACGAACTGGCTGCGGCGGCTCGGGAAAACTGGAACCGCGAATTGGATTGCTTCCAGGTCGAAGGGACAGAAGACCAGAAGGCCATGTTCTACACTTCGCTCTATCACACGATGATTAACCCGTCTGTCTATATGGATGTTGATGGGAAATACCGTGGCTTGGACCACAACATCCACCAGGCGGAGGGCTTTACGAATTATACCATCTTCTCCTTGTGGGATACCTACCGCGCAGAGCATCCGTTCCTGAATCTGATTGCTCCCCGGCAGAATGCCGATATGGTGGAGTCGATGATAAAGCATGAGCAGCAAAGTGTTCACGGTATGCTCCCGGTGTGGAGCCTGATGGGGAACGAGAACTGGTGCATGAGCGGCTACCACGGCGTCTCTGTCCTGGCAGATGCTATCGCCAAGGGTGTTTACACGAATGTGGACGAGGCGCTTCCGGCGATGGTGAGTACATCGACTGTCCCGTATTACGAGGGCGTGGCGGACTACATGAAATTGGGTTATGTCCCCCTGGACAAGAGCGGGACGGCGGCATCATCTACGCTGGAATATGCCTACGACGATTGGACGATCTACCAAACGGCCTTGCGTGCCGGAGACCGTGAAACGGCTGACGCCTATTACAAGCGTGCCCTGAATTACCGCAACATCTACGACCCCGCGCTCGGCTTTGCCCGTCCTCGTTACAGCGACGGCTCGTTCAAAAAGGAATTTGATGTTTTACAGACTTACGGCGAGGGTTTTATTGAGGGTAACTCTTGGAACTTCTCTTTCCACGTGCCCCACGATGTCTTTGGCCTGATAGACGTGATGGGGGGCGAGAAGGCGTTCCTTGACAAGCTCGACAAGCTCTTCTCAATGCATCTGCCGGAGAAATATTACGAAAAGAACGAGGATATTACGGAGGATTGTTTGGTTGGCGGCTATGTGCACGGCAACGAGCCGAGCCATCACGTCCCCTACCTCTACGCCTGGACTTCGCAGCCCTGGAAAACACAGTTCTGGCTCCGCGAAATCCTGAACAAGATGTACCAAAACGACATCAACGGCCTTGGCGGGAACGACGACTGCGGACAAATGTCTGCCTGGTACATCTTTTCGGTCATGGGCTTCTACCCCGTTTGCCCCGGAACGGATCAATATGTCCTCGGCGCGCCCTATCTTCCCTACCTGAAGCTGACACTGCCCAACGGCAAGGTTTTGGAAATCAAAGCCGAGGGCGTCGGCGATAAAAACCGCTACGTCCGTTCGTTGAAGTGGAACGGAGAGGCTTACGACAAGCTCTACATCACCCACGAAGACCTAATGCAGGGTGGCGTGCTGGAGTTCAAGATGTCTGCCTCGCCCAATAAGCGTCGCGGACAGAAGGCTGAAGACAAACCGTACTCACTGACGAAGGGTGCGGCGTCTGCCGGACGGAATTAGGTGGGGAAAGGAAATATCGTCTGGAACGGCGTTTCCTCCTATCGGCAAAAAGACTTTGGATACTGAGTATCTATTAAGTTATATTCACAAAGTAGCCTGGATACTCAGTGTTTATTGGCTTATATTAACAAAGAGCTTTTAGATACTGAGTATCTATTAGGTTATATTCACAAAGTGGTTTAGATACTCAGTATCTATTGACTTATATTAACAAATAGGCTTCAGATACTGAAAATCCAAAGCCTTTCTTCGGATAAAAGCAGTTGCTGATGCAGCAAAACGTCCCTTTTCTTCGTCAGAAGCATTAGATGTTAAACTTAAATATCCCCTATAAGACATGAAACAATTTTTCTTTTGCCTTGGCGCAAGCCTTTTGCTCTTGCCGGCTTGCAGTGATGAGAGTGGAATCCCGGCTCCGAACCCGAGAGTGGAAATTGACTTCCCCACCATGAACATGGAGCAGCTGAATGCCAACCTCCTCGATTTTTCCATCAACTTCTTCCGCCAGTCGGCTTCGTCGCAGCCGACGAACCTTTGTGTATCGCCGCTGAGCATGGGTTATTGTCTGGGTCTGGCCCTCAACGGCGCGGGAGGTGATACGGAAGCCGAAATCAGGCAGGTTCTGGGCTTCGGAGATGCCAGCACCGCCGACGTGAATGCCTATATGAAGCTGATGATCGAAACCTTGCCTGCGATGGACAACCAGACGACCTTTGTAGCGGCTAACAGCGTGTGGGCGAAAGCCGCGCTGCTCCCGGAATATGTCGAAACCTGCACCGACAATTACCGGGCGGAAATCCGACCGAACGTCGCCTTCGACAGCGAGACCGTGCAGCAGGTGAACGACTGGTGCAACGAGAAGACTAACGGGTTGATACCGGAGTTTGTCAAAAGCTTCGGGGACAATACCCGGTTGCTGCTGCTGAATGCGCTTTATTTCAAGAGCTTCTGGACCGAAAAATTCAAAGAAGAGAATACCCGACACGAACCCTTCTACCTCCTGAACGGACAAGTACAACAAGTACCGACGATGCACAAGAGCGAGAACATCGTAGCCTTCGAAGACAAAGAGGAAGGCATCCAGCTCGCCAAGATTCCTTACGGGAACGGGACCTTCTCGATGATTCTCGTCATGCCGCAGGAAGAACACCTGCCGACATTCCTTGACAAGCTGACCCCGGAAATGTGGGACGAGTGGATGGACTATCACGTCGAGAACGAGATAGATATATACCTGCCGCGCTTCACAATGCGCTATGAAAACAAAAATATGGAGGAGACATTGATGGCGATGGGGATGGAGAAGTCCTTCTCGTCCCTGGCAGATTTCTCGAGAATGTCCGACGAGAGCCTGAAGTTGAGCAAGGCAATGCAGAAAGTCTATATAGAGGTAGATGAAGCGGGGACGGAAGCCGCTGCGGTGTCGGGAATAACCGGAGATTTTGCGGATTTTGTCCCTGTCGAGAGCAAGGAGCTTCGTTTTGACCACCCCTTTGCCTTCTTCATCACCGAAGAGAGCACGGGAGCGATGCTTTTTGCGGGTACCGTTTACAGACCGTAGTGAAAAATCCGTATCTTTGCCCGTTGCAAATCAATTTTGCTTGTAGCGAATAAATAATTAGAAAGAAAAAGATTATGGAACACCCATTGTATATCTACAATACGCTCTCGCGTAAGAAAGAACAATTCGTCCCCCTGCACGAGCCGCACGTGGGGATGTATGTTTGCGGTCCTACGGTTTACGGCGATGCCCATCTGGGTCATGCACGTCCGGCCATCACGTTCGACTTGTTATTCCGTTATCTGAAACATCTGGGATACAAGGTACGCTACGTCCGGAACATCACGGATGTCGGCCACCTCGAGCACGACGCCGACAGCGGCGAGGATAAAATCGCCAAGAAAGCCCGCCTCGAACAGTTGGAGCCGATGGAAGTGGCGCAATACTACATCAACCGCTACCACCACGCGATGGAAGCCCTCAATGTACTGCCACCGAGCATCGAGCCGCTGGCGTCGGGACATATCATCGAGCAAATCGAACTGGTGAAGGAGATTCTTGCCAATGGCTACGCCTACGAGAGCCAGGGCTCGGTCTATTTTGATGTTGAAAAGTATAACAAAAAGCATCGCTACGGCATTCTGTCGGGTCGCAACATCGACGAGATGCTGAATACGACCCGCGCACTCGATGGCCAGGACGAAAAACATAACCCCATCGACTTCGCCCTCTGGAAATGCGCGCAACCCGAGCACATCATGCGCTGGCCATCGCCCTGGAGCGACGGATTCCCCGGCTGGCATTGCGAATGTACGGCTATGGGACGGAAATACTTGGGCAGCCATTTCGATATACATGGCGGCGGCATGGATTTGATCTTCCCGCATCACGAGTGCGAGATTGCCCAAGCCGTAGCCTCGCAGGGCGACGACATGGTACATTATTGGATGCACAACAACATGATCACCATCAACGGACAAAAGATGGGCAAGTCGTTGGGCAACTTCATTACGCTCGACGAATTCTTCCACGGCAGCCACAAACTCCTCACGCAGGCTTATTCGGCGATGACTATCCGCTTCTTCATCCTCCAGGCGCATTATCGGAGTACCGTTGATTTCAGCAACGAAGCCTTGCAAGCCAGCGAGAAAGGTCTTGCACGCCTTATGGATGCCTACCACCATCTGATGAAACTTCAACCCGCTGCCACCACTTCTCTCGAGGTGGAAGGACTGCGCGAGAAATGCTACGAGGCGATGAACGACGACCTGAATTCGCCTATCGTCATCTCCCATCTCTTCGATGCTGCACGCGCAATCAACTCCGCGAAGGACGGCAAGGGGACTATCTCCGCCGAAGATTTAAAAGAACTGCAAGACGTATTCCACCTCTTCCTGTTTGATATCCTCGGTATGGTGGACGAATCGGCCGGAGCCGGCAATGATACCAGCCGCGAGGCATTCGCGAAGGCTGTCGATTTGCTCCTCTCCATTCGCCAGCAAGCCAAGGCCAACAAGGACTGGGCAACCTCTGATAAAATCCGCAACGAACTGACTGCAATCGGCTTTACGATTAAGGACACGAAGGACGGGGCGGAGTGGAAAATCTAACAAGATTCCGAGTTATGAGTTATGAGTTCCGAGTCAATCCCTCATAATTCATAACTCGTAATTCATAACTCAAAACTCAAAATGAACATCTTTGACTTTCTCAGCAATGACCGTTTTGCCCTCGAGCAGGCAGGCGTCGAGCTCCTCGAAGTGGGTAACGGCTACGCACGGGCCCGCATGGAAATCAAACCGCAGCATCTGAACGGCGGCGGTGTCTGCCAGGGCGGTGCCATCTTCACGCTCGCCGACCTCGCGTTTGCGGCGGCGACAAACAGCCACGCGCAACTCACGCTATCTATCACCTCGAACATCAATTTTTTCCGGGCCGAAAGCAAAGGCTTCCTCTACGCCGAAGCGCGGGAGGTCTTGAACAAAAAACGCCTGGCGAACTGCGAGGTGAATATCACCAATGAAGCCGGAAATCTGGTTGCTACCTTCAACGGGACAGGCTACCGGAAGGAACAGACCTTGCCGTTTGCTCCGATCGAGGATGCGCAGCGGCGATAGTCTTGCAAATTGCAGGACATAATCGACGCCCGTCAATTTGATCATGTATTATACATGGTCAAATTTTTTTGTGCATATTTGATCATGTATAATTTTTGATCAAATTTTCTTGCATAGATTTGATCATTCATAATGTATGAACAAGTTTTTCTGCAAATATTTGATCATGCATAATGTTTGATCAAATATTATTGCTTTTATTTGATCATGTATAATGCATGATCAATTTTTTCTGCATTTATTTGATGAAAATACTATTTTCGTCAAATATGCGCGCTTGGATTAGATGAAAACCGGTGGAAATAAAAAAATCCGGGGAGATGGACGGGCTCGCAAGATGCAGAGCGGAATCCATTTCCCCGGATTTCTTGAAACAAGAATCTATCGCCTATTTCCTTTCAAAACAAGCATCAAACGCCTGTGCCGAAGGCTGGAAATCAACATTTTTGACGAAGGCGCATGATTCGCGGGCACCGTGTTCGCGGTCCATCGCGCTGTCTTCCCACTCGACGGAGAGCGGACCGTTGTAGCCGATGGAGTTGAGTGCACGGATAATTTCCTCGAAATTAATCTTTCCCCGTCCGAGACTCCGGAAGTTCCAATAGCGGCGCGGGTCGCCGAAAGTAACGTGTCCGCCGAAGACACCGGCGCGCTTGGGCGTGTCGCTCCAATAGACATCCTTCATGTGCACATGATAAATGCGGTCGGCGAAGTGGTAGATAAAGTCCACATAATCTACGCCTTGATAACCGAGGTGGCTCGGGTCGTAGTTGAAGCCGAAAGCCGGATGATTGTTCACAGCGGCAAGGGCACGCTCCGCAGAAATGGTATCGAAGGCGATTTCCGTCGGATGTACTTCCAAGGCAAAGCGGACGCCAAGTTTCTGATATTCATCCAAGACCGGAGTGAAGCGGCGGGCAAACTCAGCGTATCCGTCTTCAATCATGGATTCCGGTACGGGCGGAAACGAGTAGAGGTAAGCCCAGATAGGACTGCCAGTAAAGCCCACTACCGTATTGACGCCAAGCGCCTTGGCAGCCTTTGCCGTGCGGATAAGCTCCTCGGCGACACGCTGGTGGATAGCCTCGGGGTCGCCTTCGCCCCAGATATAGTCTGGGAGGATGGCGCGGTGGCGCTGGTCGATCTTGTCGCAAAGCGCCTGGCCGATGAGATGTGTTGAAATCGTGTGAAGCTGAAGGCCGTAGCTATCGAGGAGGCTGCGGATGCCTTCGTAGTATTCGGGACTTGTCTGCCGGACATCGACGTGGTTCGGCAAACCCAGTTCCAGACCGTCGTAGCCAAATTCCTTGGCTTTCTGGCAGACGGTTTCGAGGGGCAGGTCGCCCCATTGCAATGTGTATAAAGTAACTGGACGCATATCGTTAAATTTTTAGCCATTTCTCATTCGTATCTCCCGCCGACACAACCGTCTCGATGAACTTCATGCCGCGAACGCCTTCTTCGGCGGAGGGGAAGTCGAGCGATTCGACCGTCGGCTTTTCTCCATTCAGGATGGCGCGCAAAGCCGTGGCAAAGTTCCGATAGAGATTGGCGAAGGCTTCGAGATAACCCTCTGGATGCCCTGCCGGGACACGGCTATTGTAGGCCGAGATGCCGGAGACGTAGCTGTTGTTCGTGCGGACGATTTCGGCCGGACGGTCGGGCCAGCGGACGATGAGCGTGTTCGGATTTTCCTGCAACCATTCCAACGAACCCTTTTCGCCAAAGACACGAATCTTCAGGCCGTTCTCGTAGCCGACGGCAATCTGTGTCGCCGTCAAGACACCGCGTGCCCCGCCTTCGTAGCGGATGAGGGCCGCGCCATCGTCGTCCAGCAGGCGGCCGGGGACAAACGTATTCAATTCCGCGCAGATCTCGACAGCCTTCAAGCCTGTGATATATTCTGCGAGGTTAAAGGCATGTGTGCCAATATCACCCATACAACCCGCCTTGCCCGAGCGGTTCGGATCCACACGCCAGGCCGCTTGCTTGTTTGTTGCCGCGCAATCGTTGTAGAGCCATCCTTGCGGATATTCCACGTAGATGCGGCGGACGCGGCCGAGGTCTCCGCGAAGCACACGCTGGCGGGCTTCTTTGATCATCGGATAGCCGGTGTACGTATGAGTTAAAAGGAGAAGTTTGCCAGTTTCCTTCACCTTGTCAGCCAGTTGTACGGCTTCGTCTAAGGTGAAAGTCATCGGCTTGTCCATAGCTACGTGGAAACCCTTGTCGAGCGCCATCATAGCCGGGGCATAATGTACATGGTTAGGCGTAACGATGGAGACGAAATCCATGCGTTCGCCTTCGGGAAGGAGAGCTTCTTTCTCAATCATTTCCTGCCACGAATCGTAAATACGCTCGGGGGGCAAGAAGAGCGCCTCGCCTGTTTCGCGAGATTTTTCGGGATTGGAACTAAAGCATCCGCACACTAACTCAATCTGGCCGTCGATATTGGCGGCGATGCGGTGAACTGCGCCGATAAACGAGCCGGGGCCACCGCCAATCATACCCATTCTAATTTTTCGATACATAAAACTGGTATTTTGTTTAAGGTAAAAAATAATTCAATCCGAAGCAAATGTAGATATTTTCTGAAAAAAGAAAGACATTTTCCCGATTTATTTTTCTTCTTCCGATAATTTTCTGTTTCTTTGCAGGCATATTAATCATAAACGAATTATTCTATGAAAAAATTTCTCTTTTTATGCTTGGCAAGTGCCGGTCTTTTGAGCGCTTGCTCCTCCGATTCCGAATCGTTAGAAGTGATTGATGAAGGAACAGTTTCCGTCCGTTTTTATCTTGAGTTGCAGCCCGACGTAGTCCCGTTTGGCACACGAGTCATGCCCGGTGGTTTGCCCGCTGAGCCTTCGGTCGTAGAAGAACCACCCGTTTCCGAACCCGAAGAACCCATAGAAGAACCAGCTGAAAGTATGTTTTCTTGTCTGGAATACGTAGTTTTCGACCAAGACGACCGGATTATCAAACATCAGCAACTGAAGAGCGAGGAGGGGAATACGACGGAGATGATGGTGGCTGATGAGTTTTCCCCAGGTGTTTATCAAATCTGTTTCTTGGCGCATTCTACTTCTGGGGTTCAGTTAGAGGGGAATAATCTGACGTTCCCGGGACAAGTGAGCGAATGCTTCTATTTTTTCGACAGCTTTGAAGTGGAAATAGGAAACGATATCGAGCGTTCCTTCGCCTTGGAACGTGTCGTTTCCCGCGTCGAGTTCGTTTCCAAAGATGACGTGCCTGATAATATTACTTCATTTAAGGTGGAAACTTCTGGCATTTACAAAACCTTCGACCTCTTGAATGGCTATGCGGCGAAAGAAACCTCTGCATTTACTCTGACGCACGTGTTTACGGATGACGACCGAGAGCCGGGGAATGCTCCCGTCCATGCTTTCTATACTTTTGTCCCGCAGGGAGAGGGGAACACCCTTGCCAAAGCTACCTTGCAGGCCTTGGATGCCGAGGAGGAGCCGGTGCGGGAGAAGGAAATAACTGATATTCCAATCTATCCCAACCGTATCACCCGTTACTCTGGCATATTATATACGAATGCAACCGACGCTTCTTTCAACTTGGTTATCAATACAGATTGGGGCGAGGCGATAGAGGAAGATATCAAGGATTAACCTGAAGAATGAAAAAGGTGGCACGAGCGAATCGTGCCACCTCACCTAACCACATTTCACAAAAGGACTAAATACCTATTATAAAAAAACTGGGATCATATCTTTTCTTTTCGTTCTCCGAACGGATTCTGTTGCAAAGGTAAGGCTTTTCTCCTGAGCAATCCAAATAACTTTTGTCTTTTTCTGACACTTATTCGTATGTTTTACAACACATCAATCGAACAAACTTTGCAGGACTGCCAGCGATTTGATTTCCGGGAAGTCGGGCAGGTGCAGGCGGTAGTATTCAAAAATACGGTTGATGATATGCACCCGGTCTTGTCGCGAGAAGCTATAAAGCGACATGTTCTCGAAGTTGATGCGGAGCAGGCGGGCGAAGGCGCGGCTCTCTTCGGCCGAAAGGTAATGCGGATGGGTGGGGAGCAGATAGGTGAACTCGCCGTTTAGCAAATCGAAATACGTGCCGTCTTTCTGTAGGCGCGTGTCGGGATAGATGCCGAGGTAATGCAGCAGGTGAAAGAGGAACGCGATATGGAAATTGGCTATTCCTCGGTCTGCCGTCTCGAGGAACGCGATGGCCTTATATATATAAAGGAATAGGGGAGTGTCTGCCTCCGTATTGCGCACCGTGCGGAAAAGCACCTCCGAAAGGAACAACGCCAAGACATTTTTGACCGGGTGGCAGAAGGTATCCGTCTGCGGAAAACAAAAGCGGCAATCCTTGATGCGGTGCAAATCGCGCTTGGGCAAATGCTCCACTTCCATATCCAGGACGGCGAAAGGCATGAACAACGCCTTCTGTGCCGCCGCCTTTTTTCCCCGGCTTCGCGAGACGAGATAAGAGACGCGCCCGAAAGCCTCGGTGTAAACGGCTACGATAGCGTATGTATCATTGTAAGGGATAGCGTGCAATACAATCCCGCGTGTGTTCGTCAGCATAGTGATAAATGATTTCTTTGTGGCAAAGGTAATGTTTTTTCTTACCCGACGCATTCTTATATAGGTGCGGAACTATTCTTAAAACTAAGTCTTAGTTTTTAAAAACCAAACTTTAGTTTTTGAAAACGAAGATTCAGTTTTTAAAAACTAAGACTTAGTTTTAAGAATACCTCGGCAGAAAATAAATTTTCCTAAGGGATGAAAGCTCTAAATAGAAGTTAAAAAGTAACTTTATGCCCATTTTGTTGGCAGAATGTTTGGCTGGTTTGGAAAAAGTACCTACCTTTGCACTCGCAATCGAAAAAGATGCTATCTGAGCACGAAATACGGTAAAGCAAAATACTTTACAGGATGGCCCATTCGTCTATCGGCTAGGACGCAAGATTTTCATTCTTGAAAGGGGGGTTCGATTCCCCCATGGGCTACAATAAACACGATTAAAGGAATTAAAGAAAGAATCTTAAAAAATGGCAAATCATAAGTCGTCAATTAAAAGAATAAGACAGGCTAACGCAAAACGTCTGCATAATAGATATTATGCTAAGACTGCCCGTAACGCAATGCGTGTTTTGCGTGCTACTGAAGATCAGAATGAAGCTCGGGAAATGTTTCCGAAGGTATGTTCTATGTTGGATAAACTTGCAAAGAAACATGTTATCCACAAGAATAAAGCAGGCAATTTGAAATCAAAATTGGCTAAGCACGTAAACGCTTTGGCGAAATAACAAAGGGAAAGAAATTAGGATATAAAAGACCGCAAGTCGGTTTAGAGGATGGCCCATTCGTCTATCGGCTAGGACGCAAGATTTTCATTCTTGAAAGGGGGGTTCGATTCCCCCATGGGCTACCAGAAGGAAGAAGTTCAAAAGGCTTCTTCCTTTTTTTATGCCTAAATGTACTTCCTTTGGTATTTTTTACCACTCCGGATAAAGGCTATCCCGATAATATTCACTATTTTTGTTAGCTTTTTGAAGCGAAAGAATAGTAGAACTAAAACAAAGAATAATAAACTCATGACTGAAGAAGTAAAAAACACCTCTCAAGAGTACTCGGCAGATAGTATTCAAGTCCTTGAAGGGTTAGAAGCCGTCCGCAAAAGACCTGCGATGTATATCGGCGATATCAGCGAGAAAGGTCTCCACCATTTGGTCTATGAAGTTGTCGATAACTCTATAGACGAGGCATTGGCTGGATTCTGTACGCATATAGAAGTGGTTATCAACGAAGATAACTCGATTACGGTAACCGATAACGGCCGTGGTATTCCGGTTGATATTCATGAGAAAGAAGGGAAATCGGCTTTGGAAGTCGTCCTGACCGTCCTTCATGCCGGAGGTAAATTCGACAAGGGAACTTACAAAGTATCTGGTGGTTTGCATGGTGTCGGTGTTTCGTGCGTCAATGCGCTCTCGACTTACCTGAAGGCGGAGGTCCGTCGAAACGGCAAAATCTATATGCAGGAATTTGCTTGCGGCAAACCTTTGCACGATGTGAAAGAAGTGGGAACTTCAGAGACGACGGGAACGACTATCTCCTTCAAACCGGATGGTAGCATCTTCACCACTACGGAATATAAATACGATATTTTGGCAACACGCCTCCGCGAGCTGGCTTTCCTTAATGCGGGGATTACCTTAACGCTGACGGATAAGCGTGTGCAGAAGGAGGATGGAACCTATAAATCTGAAATCTTCCATTCTGTCGAAGGCTTGAAAGAATTCGTTCGTTATATCGACCGCTCAAAGGAGAAGCTGATTCAGGATGTTATCCATATCGTAACGGAGAAGCAAGGTATTCCTGTTGAGGTGGCCATGACCTATAATACTTCCTACAACGAAAGTGTTTTCTCTTACGTCAATGACATCAACACGATAGAAGGTGGTACGCACCTCGCCGGTTTCCGTCGTGGTTTGACGCGTACGTTGAAGAAATATGCCGAGGATTCCAAGTTGCTGGAGAAGGCGAAAGTCGAAATCCAAGGCGATGACTTCCGTGAGGGATTGACCGCCGTTATTTCTATCAAGGTGGCTGAACCTCAGTTTGAAGGACAAACGAAAACCAAATTGGGTAATAACGAAGTAACGGGTGCCGTGGACCAAGCTGTCGGCGAAGCCTTGGGTTATTATCTGGAGGAACATCCGAAAGAGGCGAAGGCTATTGTCGATAAAGTCATCTTGGCTGCCCAGGCTCGTCATGCCGCTCGAAAGGCTCGCGAGTTAGTGCAGCGCAAATCTCCGCTTACGGGTGGCGGACTTCCGGGCAAATTGGCCGATTGTTCGTCGAAAGACCCGGCACAATGCGAGCTTTTCCTCGTCGAGGGAGACTCTGCAGGCGGTACGGCAAAGCAGGGACGCGACCGTAATTATCAGGCTATCCTCCCATTGCGTGGTAAGATTCTGAATGTGGAGAAGGCAATGGATCACAAGGTTTTCGAAAGCGAGGAAATCCAAAATATCTTCCGCGCCATGGGTGTAACGGTGGGTACGGAGGACGACCCAAAGGCGTTGAACTTGGAAAAGATTCGTTATCACAAGGTAATCATCATGACCGATGCCGATGTGGACGGTAGCCATATCGCCACATTGATTCTGACTTTCTTCTTCCGCCGGATGCGTGCTTTGATTGAGAATGGCTATGTTTATCTGGCTACGCCTCCTTTGTATTTGTGTAAAAAGGGAAAAGTGCAGGAGTATTGCTGGACGGACCAGCAGCGCCAAGCCTTTATCCTGAAGTATGGCGGAGGGGATGAGAAGCAAATCTCTACTCAGCGTTACAAAGGTTTGGGTGAAATGAACGACCATCAACTTTGGGAAACGACCATGAATCCTGAGAATCGCACACTGAAGCAAATCACGATAGACAACGCCGCCGAAGCCGACCAGATTTTCTCCATGCTGATGGGAGAGGACGTAGGTCCGCGTCGCGAGTTTATCGAGGAGAATGCGACGTATGCAAACATCGATGCATAATATCATGAATACAGCTTTAGACAAGCTTTTTGAAAAGGTTGATAGCTTCATTCCAGCAGCCAAGCAACAGCCTCCGCGCATTGGCATCTCGGCGAACAGGAATGACGTGGGACAATCTTGTATTGCGGAGAATTATGTAAAGGCGGTCTTGCAGGCCGGGGGTGCTCCGGTCTTGATACCGGTGATAACTGATATCCAGGCCTTGACTGCCATAGTCGAAGGCTTGGATGGCCTGTTGATGACCGGGGGCGGGGATATTAATCCACTTTTCCTGGGCGAAGAGCCTATCCCCCAATTGCAAGACGTGGATTCTTTCCGCGATGAATATGACTTCACTCTCCTCCGTTTGGCAGCCAACCGGCAACTCCCTATCATGGGAATATGCCGGGGACACCAAGTGATAAACGCTGCTTTCGGAGGTTCTCTTTATCAAGATATTTATACGCAACATGACCAGCCGGTCTTGAAACATAGCCAACGGATGCCGCGAAACCAAGTTTCACACTCCGTAAACCTATGTTTTCTGGATCGGAAAGCGTATGTTAATTCCATCCATCACCAAGCGGTGCACGAGGTAGCTCCCGAATTTCTCCCGACGGCTACGGCTCCGGATGGGATTAATGAAGGAATGTGGCATCAGGAGAAACCGATATTCAGCGTCCAATGGCATCCTGAATACCTGACGGAAGCGGAAGATGAGGCAGTCTCCCGCCGACTTTTCGCTCGACTAATCTCCCAAGCTCGCCTCTATAAACAGGCTAAGGCGCTCCACCAACGTATCATCACGCTGGATTCGCATACCGATACGCCGATGATTTTCCCCGGCCATTTTGACTTGGGGCAGAAAGAAGGAGGGAAGGTAAACCTCCCTTATATGGAAGAAGGGCATATCGACGCGGCCTTCATGGTGGCTTATATTCCCCAAGGCGAACGGGATATGCTTTCTTTGGAAGCGGCTACGACGCAGGCCATCGAGCGGTTGAACGAGATTAAACGTCAAGAAATTATCAATCCTAAACGGATGGGTATCGCTTATACGCCTGACGATATCCGACGGCTCAAGGCGGCAGGAAAGAAGGCTATCCTGCTGGGAATAGAGAACGGCTATGCTTTGGGTTATGACTTGAGCAATGTTCAGCTATTCAAAGATATGGGCGTGTCATATATTACCTTGTGCCATAACGGGGACAATGATATTTGCGATTCGGCCCGGGGCAAAGGCGAATGGGGTGGATTGAGTGATCCTTTCGGACGGAGTGTCGTGCGGGAGATGAACCGCTTGGGCATTATGATTGATGTCTCTCATGCTTCCGAGCAAACATTTTACGATGTTTTGAAGTATAGTCTTCTGCCGGTTATCGCTTCGCATTCGGCTTCCCGTGCCCTTTGCGACCATCCCCGGAACTTGACGGACGAGCAGCTTGTGGCGCTTGCGCAGCATGGGGGCGTCGTCCAGTTGTGTCTTTACAAGGGCTTTATCAACGAAGAGGCGGACAAGGCTTCACTCTCGGATGCGATAAGGCATTTGGAACATATCATCCAGCTCGTAGGGATAGACCATGTGGGCATCGGTTCTGATTTCGACGGAGACGGGGAGCTCATCGGTTGCCGTGCCGAGAACGAACTGATTAACATCACCGTCCGTCTCTTGGAGGCTGGTTATTCGGAAGAAGATATTGAAAAAATATGGGGCGGAAATCTGTTGCGCGTCATGACGCAGGTGCAGGAGTATGCCCGTTAAATTGCATAGACAATGAACAAATGGATTTATATGTTAGCGACCACCGCCCTCCTTTCCTGCGGTAATTCGGGGGGAAGTCAGACCCCGGCAGAACCTCAAGTCCAGCCGGCTGCGGTAGTTTCGTCCAGCACGCCCTTCAATGCCGATAGTGCATACCAGTATGTCGCTCAACAGGTAGCCTTTGGCCCGCGTGTCCCGAACACGGAGGCGCACAAGGCATGTGCCCGTTTTCTGGCTTCGGAATTGGAGCGTCATGGTGCTCAGGTCTTTGTCCAAGAGGCAGTCGTCAAGGCTTACGACGATACTCCGCTGGAGATTCAAAACATCATCGGCTCGTTCAATCCCGAGCAGAAGGAGCGTCTGATGCTCTTTGCCCATTGGGATTCGCGTCCCTATGCGGATGCCGAGCCGAATCCGAAGGACCAGCGTTCGCCTATCGACGGGGCCGACGATGGGGCAAGTGGTGTCGGTGTCTTGCTGGAAATCGCCCGCCAGTTGGGACAGAAGGCTCCGAATATTGGGGTGGATATTCTTTTCTTCGATGCTGAGGACTATGGCCGTCCGGACTTTGTCAAGAACTACAAGCCTGATACTTGGTGTTTGGGCACACAGTTCTGGGCTAAGAATCCGCACGTCGCCGACTATACGGCGCGTTTCGGTATCCTGCTCGACATGGTGGGAGCCAAGGATGCGGTATTCTATAAGGAATATACTTCGATGCGTTATGCTGCCCGCTATGTGGATATGGTCTGGGAGAAGGCGCGCAACCTGGGATACGGGAAGTATTTTATCAACGGCGAAGGGGGCGCGGTAACGGATGACCACCAGTACGTTATCAGCGGTCGGAACATCCCTTGCCTCGACATCATCAACTACGACCCGGAGACGGAAAAGGGTTTCGCCGAACATTGGCATACGCACAACGACAATATCAAGATTATCAACCGCGAGACGTTGCACGCCGTGGGTCATACCGTGCTGGATATTGTCTATGAACAGAAATGACGATTTTAAACAATAAGAAAACCATGACAATAAACGAAATTCAAGACGAAATCATCGAAGAGTTCTCTGCCTTCGACGATTGGATGGACAAATATGCCCTGCTCATCGACCTTGGCAATGCTTTGCCCCCGCTCGACGAGAAGTATAAGACTGAGAGCAACCTAATCGAGGGTTGCCAGAGCCGCGTGTGGCTGCAGGCGGACTATGTGGACGGAAATATTATCTTCCAAGGAGAAAGCGATGCGGTCATCGTGAAAGGCATTGTCTCTCTGCTTATCCGCGTGCTTTCCGGACATTCTCCGCAGGAGATTCTCGACTCCGACCTGCACTTCATCGACGCGATCGGACTGAAAGAACACCTTTCGCCCACCCGTTCCAACGGATTGCTCGCGATGGTCAAGCAAATGCGGCTCTATGCGATGGCATTCAAGATGAAAAGCGAAGAGTAACAAACGGAAATGGCTAATTTCGACCTCCATATCTTAGGATGCGGGTCGGCGTTGCCCACGATGCGGCACCTGCCCACGGCGCAAGTCATCGACCTGCGCGACAAGTTGTATATGATTGATTGCGGCGAGGGTGCCCAGTTGCAGATGCGCCGGATGCGGATACGTTTCAACCGCATCGGGCACATCTTCATCTCCCATGCGCATGGCGACCATTGCTTCGGCTTGCCCGGCTTGCTATCGACACTGGGGATGCTGGGGCGGAGGGGCGACCTCTTTATCCATGCTCCGGAAGAGCTAAGAAGCTATGTGCAAATGATATTGGATTCCTTTTGCCGGGGCATGGACTATCAAGTTGTCTTTTGTCCCGTCGATACCCGGCAGGCGGAAGTCGTGATGGAAGACCGTTCGGTTACCGTTTATTCCATCCCCTTGAAGCACCGCATTGCCTGCTGTGGCTTTCTGTTTGTTGAAAAACAGAAGGAGGCGCACATCATCAAAGACATGATAGACTTCTATCAAGTCCCCGTGAAGGCCATCCAATATATCAAGAAAGGAGAAGACTTTGTAACCCCCGACGGCGAGGTCGTGCCCAACAGCCGCCTCACGCGCCCGGCCGAGCCCCCGCGCCGCTATGCCTATTGCTCCGATACGGCCTATTCCCCGGCCATCGTCCCTCAGATTCACGGCGTTGATTTGCTCTATCACGAAGCCACCTTCGCTGAAGCTGATTTGCCTCGCGCCGGCGAAACCTTCCACTCCACCGCCCGCCAAGCCGCCGAGATAGCCCGCCAAGCCGAGGTGAAACGCCTGCTTATCGGCCACTACTCAGCCCGTTACGACGAATTAGACACCCTCCGCGACGAAGCCCAAGCCGTCTTCCCCAACACTACTTTAGCGCAAGAAGGGATGACGGTAAGCCTATCTTGACGCTGTCTTGATTTAGGGAAAGTCCCCGAAGGGGGATGGGGTAAAGGCTTGGCGACCCCGCAAAACGCCAAAATGTCGCATGATGATTTTTTACCCACCAACTACTTTTGGGTTAAAATCGGGAGAATATTTACCCATAAGTAGTTGGTGGGTAATTTAAAGCTATACATTTTACCCACAAGTAGCTGGTGGGTAAATC
The DNA here is from genome assembly GCA_944325345.1 of uncultured Parabacteroides sp. Lineage (GTDB taxonomy): Bacteria > Bacteroidota > Bacteroidia > Bacteroidales > Tannerellaceae > Parabacteroides. The sequence continues at coordinate 3,767 of CALUZV010000001.1, read as the reverse complement.
CCGCCAAAATATTTACTCAAAAGTAGTTGGTGGGTAAATCCTGTTAAAATATTTACTCAAAAGTAGTTGGTGGGTAAAAATTTTCTCCGTCAGACTTCAAAAGCCGGATAACTATCCGAACTGCTCCCCAGTCTCAGAGGAACAGGCTCGCGAAGCGAGACTGAGGGGTTACGCGCACTTAAATCTTAAAGCAGAGAAAAATTGAAAAAATCCCTGCCTCACACCGACGAGAAGCAGGGATTTTCCTTTAAAACTTTTCCGCCTTTTCCTTTTCACAAAGTACTTTTACTGTGGCGGATAGAACTTTTTCAATTACACTACTATTATTATTAATACTAATTAAAAGCGTTCACCCTCACGGGCTACTATTTCGTCAATTGACAGTTGTTAATTGTCAATTTATTTCACGCTAACTTTAACGGCTTCTTCACCATCCACGCTAACGATTGCGATACCTGCCGGTACGCTGATAGTAGCGTTGTCAGATGTCAAGACTTCGTTAGCAACGATCTGGCCGAGGATAGTAGAAACTACTACATTCTTGCCAGCGGCGTTCTTGATGTTGATGGCACCGTCAACGGCGATTACCTTAACTTCAGAAGCGCTAACACCTTCATTGGCTGTAGGAGCTTCGATACCCTTGATTGCGAACTTCTCAGCAAGACCTTTATCACCCCAACCAAGTTTATTGTTGATTACATACAAATACTTAGTTCCAAAGTCTTCCGGGTCAGTTTGTGTATTGTATTCTTCACCATCTTTAAGACCTGCCTTAGTCTGACGGATGTAATACAAGCCATCACCTTCTTCTGTTTCAACGATCTGGAACTTGAAGCGGTTCAGACCACCCCAGATGTTCTTATCATTGTTGTCAGCTTCTTCGGCAATCAGTTTGTCAGCTTCGCCTTTCACCTTGATAGTGATTGTATCACGGCTTTCGTTCAAAGTACCAGCCTTAGCGATAGCCTTAACAACGTTTTCGCGAGCCATGTAAACTTTGTCGTAATCACCCTGTTCTGTTACATAGTAATCAACAGAATCAACCGGATTGAACAAGAACATTCTTTCGCTTTCAGCGTTGCTGCCTTCGCCCATACCTTCAGAAATGTAGAATGAAGGAACGACTGCATCCTTATCTGTTACATGCAGATAGAAAGGAACGGCTTCTTCTTCATTTACAGAGATACCATCACGTTCATCGTTGAGTGAAATGTAGTTACCCAATTCGCTCTGGATTGTAACATGACCTTCTTCTGCAGGCCAGCTGATTTCAGCGTGTTCAGGATCTAAGTAAGTCTTGATGTCGCTTGCTGCAGACTTTGATTCGTAAACTAACTTAGGAGTAGCTGTAGCATATGTATACTTGTTCTGATACAATTTCACATTGATAGATACTCTTTCTCCGTCTTCAGCTACTTGTGTATTCTTAAATGCATCATCGGCATTGAATATAGAAACAGATCCATCAGCATTTTGCTTGATAATGAATTCGGGTGCACTACTTTCTTTTACCAAATTCGTATTTGCATCATTCAAATAGTATTCAGTTTCTGAACCATCAACAACGTAACGCAATTTGTAAGTATAAGCGCAAACGCTATCACCCTTAGATACCAAATCTACAGATTCGTCGGTTGTATTGTTGTAAACAAATACACGAGTGATATATTCAGGTTTTTCGCTCTTAACCAATTGCCACTGAGCTGCATCATAGATTTCTGTAGCAAATTCATCTGCGGCATTGAGCTTATGATCATTCGTTACTGCTGCATACAGTCTATTAGATGTAACATTTACATCGCGAGCGAATGCGATTGTGCGGATAGTTTTATCTGCAACATTCAAGAAACCTGCATAATTATCCGGAGTTACCTTATCTAATTCAACAACAATATCTGTATCGAAAGTAACTTTATCTTGAGGTTCTACAGCATACGTGTTACGATTTACTGTAAACGGATAAATATCTTTCAATTGTGAAGATGTTGGCAAAGACAATGTGTATTGATCCTCTTCACCTGTCGGATATAATTTAGCAGTGAAATACTTACCAGTTTCACGATTCGTAAATGTAACTAAAGAATAGATCTCATCAGAAGATTTAGCTTTCTGTACATCTGTAATTACGAATTGGAATTCAGGATAAGTGGCATCGGCAATAGCAGCACCTTTAGCTTCCCAACGGAAAGAAGAACCACTTTCTGTACCAACTGTCAAATATTTGCCTTCCAAGTCTGCGACATCATTGCCATCGATAAACTTGATAGTATAAACAGCCGGAGTCTTGTCTTCATTCAGCAACAGACGACCATCCTGAACATTTGATTCAACGAAACTGAAGATATGCTCTGCTTCATTGATTGCCGGAGTATTGTCTGCAGGAACAGAAGCTACGTTCTGTGTTGTTTCATTATAAGAAATTACACCTAAATAAACACCTTTAGTCTTCTGTGCTGCAGTTTCTTCATTCTTAGCAGAAGCCTGATAATAGAAGTTCTCTACAGCCAATGCATACGGAGTTGCAGCTGAGTGATTAGTCTGAACAGAGAAACAAGCATTGTTTACTGCAATATTCAAGCCTTCAGCATCAGACGGATTCTGTTCCGGATACACGAAATCTTCACCTTTAACTTTAGTCAGCATGAAGCCTTGACCAGCCTGACGCTCTGCGTCTGTTGCTTCGCCAACTTCAGTAGAGCTGATAGCAATAAATGTAGAGTTCAACCAATCGATGTCTTCTTTATCGATTGTTCCACTCTTATAGTTATCATTCAATACGCGGTCTGTGAAGAAATATGTACCTGCAGGGAATTTCAATTCTTTACCATTTGACGCATCTGTACGTACTGCATAATCTGTTTTCAAATAGAACGCCCAGATAGTAGAACCTTCTTCGTTGAATAAGTTGCCATCTACCGCTACATCAGCTAAATCACCTTTAACGTCAAGGTTAAAGCCTTTTTCGTTATACAAATCGTTCAGGCCATCAGTAACTGGTGCGTCTTCAATTTTGATAAGTTCAAAAGCATCATAAACAGTAGTTGCAGGAGTAAGCGCATTTCCATCATACTTAAGACCTACAACATTCATTATCTGATTAGCGTCTTTTTCATGCCCTACCATATACTTCTCATTAGATGTTGTATACCATTCTAATGAGTTCGCATTACCAGTAACACCTAATACAAATTCTGAACTTGATGTTGTAGTTCCTGCTGCTGCTGTAAATGTTTGGCCTTTAGAAGATGTGAACTTATAAATGTTGTGCTGTGGGCCACTTACATTGACTGTCCAAACTTCTGCATCTGTATAAGCAGAATGCAATTTTAAAGAAACATTACCTTCATCATCTATGCTTAAATAATAAGGTTGAGTATGGTTTTTCCAACCGTCAGTACCATTATTCCAATACTGGGTTGCCTTCACCACATAGGTAGCTCCATCTGTCGCGTCTGAAACAGGAATCTGTGTCTGCGCAAAGATGCTACCAAAGACCGGGCTCATCATCAACAAGCTCGCGGTCAAAAGTGTAGATACTTTCTTGTTCATAATTGTTTAAAATTTAATTGTTAATATTGAGGTATTAATAAATTCTCTATCAACAATTACGAAGCCGATTAACAGCTCCGCCTTCAATCATGAACCGAAAGGACATAAAAAAAGCGCGGAACTGTGTCTATTATTTACTCAAAGGCATCGCCAATAACCTACACTTATAAAATCAATGCAAAATAAACATCAATAAAGAGCAATTAAAATCATCTATT